>NZ_JCALCY010000001.1:0-710943 GCF_059812585.1 Mycobacterium sp. NGS48 | reverse complement strand
CCAGCGAGGAATGGCCTTCCAGAGAGGAGCCACCGTGAGCCCCAACCTATTGACAAAAACTTCTTACGTTGGTGTCGCGTATGAAACCGCACACTCGGCGAGGAAGGAGCGGCCGATCGCCAACCTCAGTGGGCGAAGTGCTGCTCGTCGAAGTGCCCGCCCGGCTTGAGCTTGTCCAGGTGGCTCAGTGCGGTGGCGGTGTCGTCATACAATGCTCGCGCCAGATCGGCGGAGAGCCCTTCGCGTACCACGATGCGCAGCACCGAGACGTCGGTGGCGTTGTCCGGCATGGTGTAGGCCGGCACCTGCCAGCCGAAGGTGCGCAGTTCGTGGGAGACGTCGAACTCGGTGTAGCCGCGGTCTCCGCGCAGCCGGGCGGCCACCACCGGGATGGCCGATCCGTCGGAGATCAGCTCGAAATGCTCGCCCGCCTTGAGCTGCTGGCCCAGCCAGCGCGCCGTCTGCGACAGCGACTGCATCACTTGGGTATAGCCTTCCCGGCCCAGCCGCAGGAAGTTGTAGTACTGGCCGACCACCTGGTTGCCCGGCCGGGAGAAATTCAGCGTGAAAGTCGGCATGTCGCCGCCCAGGTAGTTGACCCGGAACACCAGGTCCTCGGGCAGGTGTTCGCGGCTGCGCCACACCACGAACCCGATGCCCGGATAGGTCAGGCCGTATTTGTGGCCGCTGACATTAATCGACACCACCCGCGGCAGCCGAAAGTCCCACTTCAGGCCGGGGTGCAGGAACGGCACCACAAAGCCGCCGCTGGCCGCGTCGACGTGCACCGGAACGTCGACCCCGCCGCCGGCGGCCAGCTTGTCCAGGGCCGCACAAATCTCCGCGACCGGTTCGAGCTCACCGGTGTAGGTGGTGCCCAAGATGGCCACCACGCCGATGGTGTCCTCGTCGACGGCCTCCACCACCTGCTCGGGGGTGATGACGTAGCGGCCTTCTTCCATCGGCAAGTACCGGGGCTCGACGTCGAAGTAGCGGCAGAACTTCTCCCAGACCACCTGCACGTTGGAGCCCATCACCAGGTTGGGGGTGCGGCCCTTCCAGTCCGCGCCGACCTTCTGGCGCCAGCGCCACTTCAGCGCCAGCCCACCCAGCATCACGGCCTCCGACGAGCCGATGGTCGATACGCCGATCGCGGTGGACGGGTCGTCGTCGCGCAGCCCCTCGGCATGGAACAAATCGGCGACCATGCACACGCAGCGCTGCTCGATGGCCGCGGTCGCGGGATATTCGTCCTTGTCGATCATGTTCTTGTCGAACGTCTCGGCCATCAGCTTCCCGGCCTCGGGATCCATCCAGGTGGTGACGAACGTGGCCAGATTCAGCCGCGAGCTGCCGTCGAGCATCAACTCGTCGTGGATGAAGCGGTAGGCGGCTTCGGGATCCATCGCCTCGTCGGGCATCCGCAACGCGGGCACTGGTGCGGTGAACAGCCGGCCGGTGTAGGCCGGGCTCACTGAATGCGCGGGAACTGAGGGGTGGGGCACGGCGAATCCTTTCGTTGGTGCGGGCTACAGACCGGCCAGGGCGGTGCGGATGTGGCCGAGGATGCGCGACGCCGACGTGGGTGCGTCGCCGGGCCCAGGATCGCCGGCCGACAGCGCCGCGGCGCGGGCATGCACGAAGGCTGCCGACGCGGCCGCCTCGCCCGCCGGCAGACCGGCCGCCAGCAGCGCGCCGATCATTCCGGACAGCACGTCACCGGATCCGGCGGTGGCCGCCCAGGACTGGCCCGCCGGGCTCAGGTAGACCGGGCCCTCGGGTTCGGCGACGACGGTGACGTTGCCCTTGAGCAGCACCGTCGCGCCGAACGCGTCGGCGAGCTTGCGGGTGGCGCCGATGCGGTCCTCGCCCGGCGGGGCGCCGGCCAGCCGGGCGAATTCACCGGCGTGCGGGGTGAGGACGGTGGGCGCCCGTCGGGAGCTGACGAGCTCGGGGTGCGCGGCCAGGATGGTCAGCGCATCGGCGTCGACGATCACCGGCAGGTCGGTGTCCAACGCAAACCACAGCGCGGCGGCGCCGGTGTCCTCGGTGCCCAGACCCGGCCCGACGACCCAGGACTGCACGCGCCCGGCCGTAGCGGGGGTGGGCGAGGCGATGACTTCGGGCCAGTGCGCGAGCACCTCGGCGTGCGCGCTGCCCGCGTAGCGGACCATGCCGGAGGTGGCGGCCACCGCCGCGCCCGTGCACAGCACGGCCGCACCCGGATAGGTCGACGAACCCGCCAGGACGCCGGTCACGCCCTGGGTGTACTTGTCGTCGTCGGGTCCGGGCACCGGCCAGCGCGTCACCACATCGGGGGCCTCGAACCCGCGCACATCGGTGTCGGGGAGCTCCAGACCGATGTCGACCAACCGGACGCGGCCGCAGTCCGCCAGTGCATGCACGGGTTTGAGGCCGCCGAAGGTCACGGTCAACGCGGCGTGTACGGCGGGGCCGGTGATCGCTCCGGTGGCCACGTCGATGCCGCTGGGGATGTCGACGGCCACCACCGGGATCGCGCCGGCGGCGGCGAAAAGCTCGGCTGCCGCCGGTCGCAGCGGCCCGGACCCGGAAATACCCACCACGCCGTCGATGACCAGATCGGTCGTGCCGGCGATGGAGTCGACGACGCGCCCGCCGGCCTTCCGGAACGCCGCGAGCGCCCGGCGGTGGGCGCGTTCGGGGTTGAGGAGGATGGCGTCGGCGGCCGCGCCCCGGCGACGCAGAAACGTCGCCGCCCACAGCGCGTCGCCGCCGTTGTCGCCGGAGCCGACGACCGCGCACACCCGCCGACCCGCCACTTCGCCGCTGCGGGCGGTCAGCTCGCGGAGGATCTCGGTGGCCAGCCCGTAGGCCGCCCGGCGCATCAAGGCGCCGTCGGGCAGGGTGGCCAATAGCGGCGCTTCGGCTTCGCGAATCGCGTCAACGGAGTAGTAGTGCCGCATCAATCCCAGGATTGCATGCCGCGCCGGGATGCGCTGGGCTCAGTCGCCAAAGTCGCCGGCGACATGTGGCCTCAGATGGTGCCACCAACACGCGATGTAGAGCAGCATCGCGACGACCAACAACACGATCACCCAGAGCACGACGGTGACGTCGATCCAGCTGCCGAATGGCGGCGAACCCGGCAGCGCGTTTCTCAGCGGTACCACCGCGAACAGCATCGCGGCGTACCACGTCGTCATGGGCGGCTGAAACGGACGGCGGTTGCGCAACGTTTGAACCGCAACGAACAGCGCTTGCGCGGCAATCACCACGAGAACGGTGACGATGACAATGGCGAACGCTGCCGTACTCGTGGATCGCCGCAACTCCACCCGATGCGGGGCGAACACCTCGCTCTGGGCAGCAAGCCCCGCGTCGACTCGCCAGCCGGGAAGGCGATTGGTGAAGGTCACCATCGCGGGCTCCGGAACTTTCGCAGCACCGCGAAACAGCTCGACGGTGATCGGGCCGGAATGGTAGCTATCGAAGGGCCAGTCTTCCGCCTGGCCGCTGAGTGTCAACGGAACGGGAAAGACACCGGGAAGTACGTCTTTTGACCATGTGCGCGTGGTCGGTTGGGCCACTGAGGTGACTGCGACACTGAGCTCGTCGGCCAGCCGGTGGGTGTGCGGATCCAGCAGCGCCGACCCCGGCGAAATGGTGAGGTTGGCGACGAGAACCGTGTTGTTCGATTGGATGTCTTCCACATTGAAGTTCGCGACGGTCGCGTCGCCCGGGAGCGCGCCGTTGGTCTGGCGATGCCCCATGCCGCCATTGGCGTAGAGCAGGACCGACGCGACATAAGCGCCCAGGACCGCCACGATGAGTCCGGCGATAGCGACTTTCACGAACGCCCAAACCCGGTGTCCGTTAAGCCGACCCCCGACCGCTCGACCGACTCGTTTTGCACAATCAGATCCCCTCGCCGACACAATGACTCGGATTTGAGCATGAAACTAACGCCCGCGAAATCAATTTCGGTGAATTAGTCCGGCAAGGCGGGACTGCACCCTTGCTCCGTCATAACCGTCCGCGTAGGGTATCCAGCGATTACGCAACTATGCGTAGCGTAATAGGCGGACGGAAGGACCTGTCTTGATGCGCAGCCGCTATACCGGCCGGCCCTTTACCACCTCCCCAGCTGGTATCGCCGCCGCCCTGGAACAGGTGAGCATCCCGACATTGCTGCTCTCGCTGGTGCACATCACCGGCGAGCCGCACTTCATCCGCGAGTTCAAGCCCGCCGGGATCTTTCTCAACGAAGTCCAGGGATTCATGTCCGAGGACGACAAAGCCCGCGCCCGCGCGGCGGCGCTGCCGGTGATCATCGACTACCGCGACCGCGGCTGCCCCGAGCCCGCGCCGCTGCCCCGCGACCTCGTCAAAGAGATGATGGACTGGGCGGCCTGCGAAACCGTGCCCGACGACTACGTCGAGCTGCTGCTGGAGGAGATGGACCTCGGCGGAATCGATCCACGCCGCCCGGCGCCGCTGGATCCCGACCGCACCCGGGAGCTGCCCGTCGTGGTCATTGGCTGCGGCGAATCCGGCGTCCTGGCCGGAATCCGGCTGCGCCAGGCCAACATTCCGTTCACGATCGTGGAGAAGAATGCCGGTCCGGGTGGAACCTGGTGGGAAAACACCTATCCCGGGGCTCGTGTTGACGTGGCCAACCACTTCTACTGTTACAGCTTCGAACCCAGTAACGACTGGACGCACTTCTTCGCCGAGCAACCCGAGTTGCAGGCATATTTCACCAAGCTGATCGACAAATACAGCCTGGGTCAGCACGTTCGGTGGCAGACCGAGGTGACTGCGGCCGAATGGAACGACGACGACGGGATGTGGACGCTGACCGCCCGGTCTCACGACGGCGAAATCACTACCTTGCGGGCCCGCGCCGTCATCACTGCGGTCGGTCAGCTCAACCGGCCCCATGTCCCGGCCTTCGCCGGAGCGGACACCTTCTGCGGGCCGTCGTTTCACTCGGCGGCCTGGGACCACTCGGTGGACCTGACCGGCAAGCGGGTGGCGCTGATCGGCGCGGGCGCCAGCGGATTTCAGATCGCGCCGGCCATCGCCGAGGACGTCGAGCATCTGACGGTCTTTCAACGCAGCGCCCAGTGGATGTTCCCCAACCCGATGTATCACGAGTGCGTCGGCGACGGAGTGCGCTGGGCGATGGACCACCTGCCGTTCTACGGTCGCTGGTATCGCTTCCTGGTGTTGTGGCCCGGCGCCGACAAAGGACTCGACGCTGCACGTGTCGACCCGGATTACTCCGATCAGGATTATGCAGTCAGCGAGATCAACGCCGCCGCGCGGTTGATGTTCACCGACTGGATCACCAATCAGGTTGGGGCAGAAGAGGATTTGCTAGCCAAGGTGTTGCCGGATTACCCGGCCACCGGCAAGCGAACGCTGCAGGACAACGGCACCTGGCTGGCAACGGTGCGCCGCGACAACGTCGAGCTGGTGCGCACCCCGATCCGGCGGATCACTCCCGGCGGCGTCCTGACCGACGACGGCGTCAACCACGAGGTGGATGTCATCGTCTACGCCACGGGGTTTCGGCACACAGATGTGCTGTGGCCGATAACGATCACCGGCCGCGACGGAGCCGACCTGCACGCCGTGTGGGGCCGACGTCCGTACGCCTATCTGGGAATCACCGTCCCGGGGTTCCCCAACTTCTTTCTGCTCTACGGCCCAGGCGCGCATCTGGCGCACGGCGGCAGCTTGATCTTCAACTCCGAACTGCAGATGCGCTACATCAACAGCTGCCTCGAGGAACTAGTCAGGGGCAGCGTTCATTCCGTTGAGCCGACCGCCGAGGCTGCTACCGCGTGGCATCAACGGACCCAGGCCGAGATCAAACAAATGGTGTGGTCACACCCCGCGGTCAAGCACTCCTACTTCAAAAACACCGACGGGGAGATTCACACCGTCAGCCCGTGGCGACTCAACGAGTACTGGACCGCGGTCCGTGAACCCGACTGGTCACAATTCGACGTACGGAAAGGAGCCCAGTGAGCGGAGTAATCGTCACCGGCGGCGCGTCGGGCATCGGACGGGCGAGCGCCGAGGCGCTGATTGCCGAGGGCCGGCGGGTGGCGCTGTGGGACATCGCCCCGGCGGTGCAGGAGGTCGCCGCGGAGCTGGACATGCCGGGCTTCCTGGTCGACGTCAGTGACGACACCGCGTTACCCGACGCAGTCGCCGCCGCCGCCGAAGCGCTCGGTGGCGTCGACGGCCTGGTGCATGCCGCCGGGCGGGTGCTCGCCGAGCCGGTCGGCGCCTACACCGGCGACTCCTGGGACGCCATCCTGGACGTGAATCTGCGCGCCCAGGCGATGCTGGTGCAGTTACTGCTGCCGCAGCTGGAACAGTCTGCGCGCGAAGGCCGCTCGCCGGCAGTGGTGGGAATCTCCAGCATCGAGGGGTTGGCCGCCAACCCGTTCATCCCGGCCTACTGCGCGTCCAAGGCCGGCCTGCTGGGCTTGACCCGGTCGATGGCCGCCCAGCTGGGCCTGGCCGGCATCCGGGTCAACGCGGTGTGCCCCGGCTTCATCCACACCCCGATGCTGCAGATCGCCCTCGACGTCGAGGAGGTTCGCGCCGGCTTCGTTGCGGCTGCGCCGCTGGGCCGGATCGGTGAGCCCGCCGAGGTGGCGCAAGCAGTGGCGTTCTTGATGTCGCCGCGGGCGTCGTTCATCACCGGCACCCACGTCGTCGTCGACGGCGGCGTCACCGCCCGGCATCCGTGAGCTTCGCCGGGCCAATCGAGGGGCGGCCACGGCCTTTCGCCATCGGATAAAAGCAGAGACCGATGACGATCGCCGCGAAATGCCCGATCGCCGTGAAGTTCACATGGACGACCAACGGCACGATGAAGACGATGAGCAAGATCGCCAAGTAGCCCCACCGCCACGGCCGGGCAATGTGATACGCCAGCACCGCGATCACCCCGACCAGGAAGTAGCTGA
Organism: Mycobacterium sp. NGS48; assembly: GCF_059812585.1. Taxonomy (NCBI): domain Bacteria; kingdom Bacillati; phylum Actinomycetota; class Actinomycetes; order Mycobacteriales; family Mycobacteriaceae; genus Mycobacterium; species Mycobacterium sp. NGS48. The sequence goes on along the minus strand of NZ_JCALCY010000001.1, from coordinate 703,972 downwards.
CCCCGATATCACGGGCGTGCACCAGCCGCTCGGATTCCAGATGCTGCTCGATCGCCAGGTAGAGCAACCCTTCGCTGATATACAGCCGCCAGCCACGTTCTCAATCTCGATGCCGTCGCCACGCATCCACGATCGCACGCCAGTCAGAAACTAGGGCTGCGATCCGGACCGAATCGCGACCGTAGCTTCTGTTTCGCGAAATTTGCTATTCGACGGTGACCGACTTGGCCAGGTTACGGGGCTTGTCGACGTCGTAGCCGCGGGCGCGGGCCACCGACGCGGCGAATACCTGCAGCGGGATCGTCGACAGCAGCGGTTGGTAAAGCCTTGACACCGCGGGGATTTCGATCAAGTGGTCGGCGTAGGGACGGACCGTGTCGTCGCCCTCCTCGGCGATCACGATGGTCACCGCGCCACGGGTCTGGATCTCGCGGATATTGGACAGCAGTTTGGCGTGCAGCATGGCCGAGTTCTTAGGCGACGGCATCACGACGATCACCGGCATGTCGTCCTCGATCAGCGCGATCGGGCCGTGCTTGAGCTCGCCGGCGGCAAAACCCTCGGCGTGCATGTAGGCCAATTCCTTGAGTTTCAGCGCACCTTCCAGCGCCACCGGGTAACCGACGTGGCGACCGAGGAACAACACCGTCGACGACTGGGCGAACCGGTAGGCCAAGTCGGCGACCGGCCTGATGCCGGTGAGCACGCGGGCCACCAGGTCCGGCATGGCTTCCAGTTCGTGGTATTCGCGCTCGACCTCGTCGGGATATTTGGTGCCGCGGGCCTGCGCCAGCGCCAGGCCGACGAGGTAGTTCGCCGCGATCTGCGCCAGGAACGTCTTGGTCGACGCCACGCCGATCTCCGGTCCGGCGCGCGTGTAGAGCACCGCATCGCATTCGCGCGGAATCTGGCTGCCGTTGGTGTTGCAGATCGCCAGCACCTTGGCCTTCTGCTCCTTGGCGTGCCGGACCGCCTCGAGGGTGTCGGCGGTCTCGCCTGACTGCGAGATCGCCACCACCAGCGTGCTGCGGTCCAGCACCGGGTCGCGATAGCGGAACTCACTGGCCAGCTCCACCTCGACGGGTAGCCGAGTCCAGTGCTCGATCGCATATTTGGCCAGCAGCCCGGAGTGGTAGGCGGTGCCGCAGGCGACCACGAACACCTTGTCGACCTCGCGGAGCTCCTGGTCGGAGAGCCGCTGCTCGTCGAGCACAATCCGGCCGTCGACGAAATGCCCGAGCAGCGTGTCGGCCACCGCGACGGGCTGTTCGGCGATCTCCTTGAGCATGAAGTACTCGTAGCCGCCCTTCTCGGCGGCGGCCAGATCCCAGTCGATGTGGAAACGCCGAGCGCTCGCGGCGTCGTCATTGCCGTCGAAGTCGGTGATCCGGTAGCCATCGGCGGTGATCACCACGGCCTGGTCCTGACCCAGCTCGACCGCCTCGCGGGTATGCGGGATGAATGCGGCGACGTCGGACCCGAGGAACATCTCGCGGTCGCCGATGCCGACCACCAGCGGCGTGGAGCGACGGGCGGCGACGATGGTGCCGGGCTCGTCGGCGTTGGCAAAGACCAGGGTGAAGTGCCCTTCCAGTCGGCGCACGACTGCCAGCACCGAGGCAGTGAAATCACCGGCAGTCGGTCCATTTTGGTATGCCTGTGCCACCAGGTGGACGGCGACTTCACTGTCGGTGTCGCTGGCGAACTCCACACCCGCGGCCTCCAACTCGTGGCGCAAGGTCGCGAAGTTCTCGATGATGCCGTTGTGGACGACGGCGATTTTGCCGGCCGCGTCGCGGTGCGGGTGTGCGTTGCGGTCGGTGGGGCGGCCGTGGGTGGCCCAGCGGGTATGCCCCAGACCGGTGGTGCCGGCCAGCGCCGCGGAATCGGTCTCGTGCAGGGACTGCTCCAGATTGGCCAGCCGGCCCGCTCGCCGACGGACGGTGAGTTTGCCGACCCCGTCAATTAGGGCAATCCCGGCCGAGTCGTAACCGCGATACTCCATCCGGCGCAGCGCTTCGACGACGACCTCGCAGGCAGGCTGCTGCCCGACGTAGCCGACGATTCCGCACATAGCCAATCAGGGTAGTGCAGTGGGGGTCACCAGCGTCGAATCCAGCAGGTCAGGGATGCTCCGGATGCGGCACAACGCGTGGGTCTAGTTGCGGGATTGCGCCGAAATCAACGGGATTACACGTGTACAGCGGCAGACCATGGGCGATCGCAGTGGCGGCAATTAAAACGTCGTAGGCGCGCGCCGCCGGCTTTCGTCCCGAGGCGCGCAGTGACGCCGCCACTACGGCGAATGCCCGAGCTGCTGCGCCATCGAAAGGTAATACGTCGAAATCGGATTCGGCCTGCTGTAGACGGGCTTGTCGTGCCGCGCGTTCTTCCTCGGTCTGGGCCACGTGCGGTCCGAGCGATAATTCCGCCAGTGTTATGGCGCTGATAACCGCTTCCTCCGGCAGCGCCGACGGATCGGTAATTCGGCCCAGCAGGATCACCACCGAGGTGTCGAGCAAGCCTCTCGCAGCTGGCTTGCCGCTCACAGCGACGGATCGATGAGGGAGTCGATGTCTCGTCGCAGCGCTTCGGGGTCAACGGGCGGTAACCGCTTCCAGCGCTCAATCAGTTCCTCAGGTCGGGCGCTGCGACGGGGCAGCGGGCGAAGCTCGGCGATCGGGCGCCCGTCTCGGGTTACCACCACACGTTCACCTCGCTCGACGCGGTCCAGCACTTCTCCGCCCTTGTTGCGTAGTTCGCGGACGGTTACGGACGCCACCAGCCCACTGTATCACCGGTGAGACATTCGTGGCGGGCAATAGTTTCCAGCTAGCAGGTATGCGCTCGACCCACCTCCGCCGCGACACTGGACGGGTGGCAACGGGTGGGGTATTGCGCTGCGTGATTGTGGACAACAACCGCGACTTCCTTGATGCGGCGGCTCGACTGCTCGAGCGGCAGAACATCGACGTCGTGGGGGTGGCGCAGTCGTCGTCGGCCGGGGTGCAATGCGTCCAGAACTTGCGCCCTGACGTCACCCTGGTCGATATCGAGCTGGACGGGGAGAGCGGATTCGACCTGGCTGAACAACTGCATCGGGGCGGCGCCGACGCCGCCCCTCGGGTGATTTTGATCTCTACCCATGCGGAGGAGGACTTTGCGGAGTTGATCTCGACGAGTCCGGCGGTGGCTTTCTTGCCGAAATCCGTCGTGTCCGGTGCCGCGATCCGAGAAGTCCTGGGCATCGCCAGCTAATCGAGGGGGTTATCTGGCGTCCAGGAACGTGATGACCGCACGCACCCGGCGGTGGTCGTCGTCTGTTTCGGCCAGATCCAGTTTGGTCAGGATGCTGCGGACATGCTTTTCGACGGTGCCTTCGGTCACCCAGAGCCGCCGCGCGATGCCCGCGTTCGAGCGGCCCTCGGCCATCAACTCCAGCACCTCGACTTCGCGCGGCGACAGCACCGACAGCGGGTCGTCGCGTCGCCGGCCCGATACCAGCTCCTGCACCAGAGCCGGGTCGACCACCGAGGCGCCGTTGGCGATCCGGCGCAGGGTGTCCACGAAATCGGCGACGTCGGTGACCCGGCTTTTGAGCAGATAGCCGATCCCGCCGCCGCCGGCCAACAACTCCATTGCATGCTCGACGTCGACGTGAGCAGACAGCACCATGATCCCGGTGCCGGGCAGCTCTTCGCGGATCGTTCGGGCTGCGTCCAGACCCTCGGTGGTATGGGTCGGCGGCATCCGGATATCGACGACGACCACATCGGGGGCATGGCTGCGCGCTTGCGCGAGCAGTTCGGTGGCGTCGCCCGCCTGGCCCACCACCGTGAACCCCGACCGGTCCAGCAGGCTGGTCAGGCCTTCGCGCAGCAGTGTTTCGTCGTCGGCCACCACCGCACGCAGCGGCGACGGCGTCTCGGGAGTAGTGGTGTCGGCGCTCAGCGTGTGCCCTTCGGAAAACGGTGACCGTTGCGTTGGGACACATCTTGCACCAAAGCGGGACGCTGGCGGGGGCGGGCTGCCGGAATCCGTCTGCCGCTAGACCAATGGCGGCGACCCGCCGCGCCCGGACACGCCGCGCTTGCGATCGCCGCTACGCCGACAGCCGCACGCGGTAGCGGACGTCGCCGGCCAGCCCGGCCAGCGCGCGCCAGGACCGGATCGCGCAGCGAGCGAGGTCGACAGCGTGACTGCAATCCGTGCTCCCGACGACCACCGAGTGGGCGCGCAAAGCATTGCCGGTCACCGCGTCCAGTGTCGTCCGGTGCTCGGTGTCGAGTGCTGCCGTCGATTGGTAGGCCGCCCGCAGGGCATAGAGTTCGGCCGCGTTGAGCATCCGCTTTGTCGCACGGGACGCTGCATAGGCGGCGCGATGCGCCGCACCCCAGGCGGCCACCGGTGGCGTATCGCCGGATGCGACTTTGCGGTGCAACGCGGCGATGTCCGCAATCGCTTGGGCGGCATCGTCTTCCGCGTAGCGGATGACGCCCCAGACGGGATTTTCCAGCAGTTCGGCCACCCACGCGTGGATCACGGTGTCGGCAACCTCCGCAGTCCCCACCGTCTGCCAGCCGAGGTCGAGCGCGACGGCGCCGTCTTCGCGGGACAGGAAGCCGCCGGGACCGGCGAGCAGGTCGTTGCACCACTGGACGAACGCAGCCAGCGGCCGCGCCGAGCAGTCCGGAAAGTCGGTGATCTCGGTGTCGCCGTTGATGTAGGAGATGGCGTTCATCGCGCACCCTTTGCCTGACCCGGCCGGATACGATCCGGCGACCAAGCGCAGTTGGGTGAAATTGTCGTGGTCCATTTCGGTTGAGTCCCTTCGTGATGCCGACGTGGTGACACCATCAAGACTCGGGCGTAGGCCCGCAGATGTCGTCTAGGCTGGCAACCATTACCGCCTGCGGCGACCTGCAATATCGGCCTACCTGCTAGCAGGAATACCGCGCCGCCCATGGCGCTGGCACCACTTCGCCTGGTCGGGCTACCCGGTAACGGCATTGGATGCGAGCTTCGATGATTCCCGATGCCCGCCACGCGATTCTGGGCAAGGCAAATCTCGGCGCGAACTTCCCAGGAGGCACCCATGACTGCTGTTCTGTACGACGAGCTGATGATGACCGCAGCGGTTGCACCAAAGCAGCCGATCGCCGCCGGCAGCGACCCGCTTGTGGACGCCGCGGCCCGGGTGTTGACCATTCCGCTGCGCCAGGCCTACGCGGCGCTGTGGCGGATCGGGCTGCTGGAGGTCACGGCGTAGGTAGTATCGACATCCGTTGCCGGAAGGAGAATCCCATGCCGCACGACGGGTTTCATCCGGACTTGCAGCCGCACGAGCAGATGGTGCGCAATCGCGTGCACCACATCAAATCGTCGGAACTCGACAGCGATACCGCGCAAAGCGCGGGGATGCAGCGGTTCGCCGCAATCACCGGCCGTGCCGTCGGTGCCGAGAAGCTGTGGATGGGCGAGACACACGTGCGGCCGCAGATGGCGTCGGACAATCATCACCACGGCGAATCCGAAACGGCGATCTTTGTCCGCAGCGGCCACCCCGACTTCGTCTTTCATGACGGCAACCATGAGGTCCGCATCTCGACCAGTCCCGGCGACTACGTCTTCATCCCGCCGTATCTGCCGCACCGCGAAGAGAATCCGAAACCCGACGAGCCGGCCGTGGTGGTGATTGCCCGCAGCACCCAGGAGGCGATCGTCGTCAATCTGCCTGAGCTCTATCCGCTGTAGGGCTAGGCGCCGTCGACGGGAATCGTGACGTCCAGCGACGTCCCCTTACCGGGCCGGGATTCGACCTTGAACTGTCCGCTGACCGCCTCGACGCGGTCTTTCAGCCCAATCAGGCCGGATCCGTTGCCGGCATCCGCGCCACCGACGCCGTCGTCGCCAATCGACAAATACAAATTCGTGTCGTCGACGTGCGCGGCGACCGTGACTTCGGATGCTTGAGCGTGCTTGTCGGCGTTGGTCAGCGCTTCGGCCACCACGTAATAGGCGGCGACCTCGGCGGGCTCCGGCAACCGCCGGTCGATCTCCACGTCGAGGGTGATCGGAACGGCGGATCGTCGTGCAAGGTTGCGCAGTGCGGCGGCAAGTCCCCCTTTGGCGAGAATGCCCGGATGGATGCCGCGGGAGAGCTGCTGCAAGTCGGTGAACACTTCGTTCAAACCGGCGACCGCATCGGACAGCTCATTTCTGACGTCGGTCAGATCGGCCGGCACCAATTCCTCTGCCATCCGCAGCCGCAGACCCAGGGAGACCAGCCGTTGTTGGGCACCGTCGTGCAGGTCGCGTTCGATGCGGCGCCGTGCATCGTCGGCGGCGGCAACAATCCGGGCCCGCGACGCCACCAGCTCGGCGCGGGTGGTGGCCGCGGCGATGGCGGTCGCGATCAACTCGGCGAATTCGGCGATGCGCTGCTCGCTGTTGGCCGGCAGCGACTCAGGCCGCGACGAGCCGACCAACGCCAGGCCCCACACCCGTTCGTCGACGATGATCGGTGCGCCCACCCGCGAATGCATGCCCAATTCCCGCATCCGCGCCACGAGCGGCCCGTCGGCGTTGTCGATACTTTCCATTCGGTAGGCGCGGCCGGTGCGGAACACCTCTCCGGCCACGTTCTGGCCCTCCAAGGGCAGCCGCTCCCCGATGGCAAGGCCATGCGCGCCGGCTTCGGCGTAGCAGGCGACGACAACGATCGCCCTACCGTCGTCCTCATAGCGGAGCACCTCGGCATAAGGCACCTCCAGGCATCGGCCCATCTCCTCGGCCACTGCGCCGAACACCTCTTGAGGGCTGACCCCGCTCGCCACCAGTGTCGCCACCCGCCGCAACGCGGCCTGTTGGGTTGCGAGATGACGCAACTGCTCCTGTTCGCGGCGGCGCTCGGTGACGTCACGGCCAAGGCAGCAAATCAGCCCGTGCTGCGGCACCACATTCCATTCGAACCAGCGCCGGCTGCCGTCGGGGCAGACCACCCGGCTTTCGAAGCCCATCGGCACGCCCGCGCGGAAAAGCTCTTTGATGGCTGCGGCCACATCCTCGCGGTCCTCGGGCGCGGCAAAATCGGTCGCCTTCACCGTGGTACCGGGCGCGTAGCCGAAGATTCGGCTGAAGGCCGGGTTCACCCGGATCAACCGGTGCCGGTCGGCAATCACCAACAGGTCCGTGGACAGGTCGAAAAACCGTTCCAGCTCCCGATGACTGTCGCGCAGCGCGTCGTCGACGCTCTGGTCTCGTGCCGCCATGTTGGGAGTATCACTCCGCGGCGGCGGCCTGCGGCCCGGAATCATGACGCTGATAGTCAGACTTGCGTATCGCCGCAGTGCGCTACCGTCAACGCGTGGCCAGCATGAGGAAGCTTTTCGCCGCATTGACCCGGCGTGGACCGCACCGCGTATTGCGCGGCGACCTGGCCTTTGCCGGTCTGCCCGGCGTGGTGTACACGCCGGAGGCGGGACTGAACCTGCCCGCGATCGCCTTTGGTCACGACTGGCTTGCCGGCGTCGAGCGCTACTCGAAATTGCTGGAGCATCTGGCGTCATGGGGCATCGTCGCGGCCGCCCCCGACACCGAACGGGGACTGGCCCCCTCAGCCCTGAACCTGGCGTTCGACCTGGGTACCGCACTCGACATCGCCGCGGGCGTCCGCCTCGGCCCGGGCAAGATCAGCGTGCATCCGACCAAACTGGGCCTGGTCGGTCACGGCTTCGGCGGTTCGGCCGCAGTGTTCGCAGCCGCCGGGATGCCGACCAAACCCAAAGCCGTTGCGGCGATTTTCCCGTCGGTCACCGCACCACCTGCCGAGCAACCCGCCGCGACGTTGCAGGTTCCCGGTGTGGTGTACAGCGCGCCGGGGGACGCGAAAACGTTGCGCTCCAACGCCCTTGCGATTTCACAGGCCTGGGATGCAGCGGCCCTGCGAATCGTCGGCAAAGCTCAGCCCGGCGGGCTGGCCGAAGGGCGGCGGCTATCGGCGGTGGTCGGGCTGCCGGGCGGGCACCGCAAGACGCAACAGGCAGTCCGTGCGCTGCTGACCGGGTACCTGCGTTATGCGCTCGCAGGCGACAAGGCCTATCGCGACTTCGCCGACCCCGAGGTGCAGCTGCCCAGGACCGTGGCGGTGGACGATGCCCTGACGCCGGTGACCCCCGAGGAAAAGTTCGTCGCGCTGCTCAAGCACTGAGCACCTCACTGCGGCGTCCGGCCCGCGTGGTATGTGTCGTCAATGCAAATCGGCATCATGCTCGACTACTCGGGCGGATTTCACGAAGCGGCCGACCGTGTCGTAGCACTCGAAAAAGCCGGCATCGACGTCGCCGTGGTGGCCGAGGCATATTCGTACGACGCGGTCAGTCAGTTGGGGTATCTGGCCGCCAAGACCTCGACCATCGAATTGGCGTCGGGGGTGTTTCCGATCTATACGCGCACCCCGTCGCTGCTGGCGATGACCGCCGCCGGTTTGGACTTCGTGTCCGATGGCCGGTTCCGGCTGGGCATCGGCACGTCCGGGCCGCAGGTCGTCGAGGGTTTTCACGGTGTGCCGTTCGACGCCCCGCTGGGCCGCACCCGAGAAGTGGTCGACATCTGTCGCCAGGTGTGGCGACGCGACCGGGTCACCTACACCGGCAAGCACTATCAGGTCCCGCTGCCCGCCGAGCGGGGAACCGGTCTGGGCAAGGCCCTGCACATCATCAACCACCCGGTACGCGAACGGATTCCGATCACGATCGCGGCGTTGGGGCCCAAGAACGTCGAGCTGACCGCCGAGATCGCCGAGGGCTGGCAGCCGGTGTTCTTCTATCCGGAGAAGGCGCAGTCGGTGTGGGGCGAAGCGCTGGAAGCCGGTCGGGCCAAACGTGATCCGTCGCTGGGCCCGCTGGACGTGATGGTGGGAACGTCGCTGGCCATCGGCGACGACGTCGAGGACCGGCTGGCGTGGGTCAAGCCGCAGCTCGGACTTTACATCGGCGGCATGGGTGCCAAGGGGCGCAATTTCTACCACAACCTGGCAACCCGGTATGGGTTCGGTGAGGTGGCCAACCGGATCCAGGAGTTGTATCTGTCCGGCCGCAAGACCGAGGCCATCGCCGCGGTGCCCGACGAATTGGTGCGCCAGATTTCGTTGATCGGGCCGCGTGGGTTCGTCGCCGAGCGGGTGGCGGCGTTTGCCGAAGCGGGTGTGACGACGCTGTTGGCCACGCCGGTGACCACCGACCGGTCCGAAGCGGTGCAGTATGTCGAGGAACTGAAGGCCCTGCTGCCCTAGCTATTGCCCTGCCTGGGGCAGTTCGTCGGCGGCGATTTGGCACGGAGTGGGGTCGTCGGGCGCGGGTTCCTCCGGTGGCGTCGGCGCGACGGGCGGTGCGTCCGGTGCGGCATTGACCGGCGGTGGTGCACTGTCATGCGGTTTGTCGCCGACTTGCTCTGTCGTGCGCGGATTTTCACCTGGAGTCTCGGTGTCGTCGTCGTCTTCGACGGCCTCGGCCGGTGCCGGCGGTTGTTCATCGTCGGCCCGATCATCGGCCGCTTCGTCGAGGGTATCGTCGTCGTCCAGCTCATCGCCAAACGGCAACTCATCGGACATCGGCGGATCGCCGAGCCCGTCGCCCAGGGAGCCCACCAGGCCAGCGATACCGTCGATGATCTGGCCGACCACCCCGCCGATACTGGCGGCAAGACCAGCGAGTCCACCCAAATTGCCTGCGCCGGCTGGCATTCCGGCGGCATCTCCTAATGCAGCCTCGGGTAGCGGTGATTCGGGCGGCAAAGCGTCGAGCATGTCCGCCGGAAGCGGAGCCGTTGGGGCCGGCGGGGGCAGCGGCGTCGATACGGCTGCGGGCGTGGTGTTGACCGCCGGAGGCGTTTCCGGTGTGGGCAACGGCCCGCTGGTCGGGCTCAGCGCCTCATCGAGCTGCGGTCGCGGCCCGAGGTCGCTCGGGAGGTCGAACCGCACCTCCGGCGCAGCCGCCAGCGCGTCGAGGGCGGCGTCATACGATGTCGTCACCGACTCGGTGGCCGAGCGCATCGCAGTAAGCCAGTCGCCACGAATGTCATTGTCCACGTAAGGGACTACCTGCTGGCGAATAATGTCCTCGGCGACTGATCGCTCCCCTGCGCCGGTCGCGACGGTGTGCGCAGCGGCCAGCCAGACGGCCTGCTCCGCACAGCTGCGGTCGTCGACGGCAATGGCCTTCGCGACTTTGCCGTCAACCACGTGCCACAAGTTGTCGCGGAGCGCGCTGCATTCCTGCGACGCCCTGCGCACCGCGGCAACCACCTCGGCGGCGGCTTCGCAGTGCCGATCCAAAAACTGTGTCGCCGAGTCGGCTCCCGGCCCGCGCCAGGCCGCGTCGAGCTCCGCGATCTGCGCCGCCTGTGTTGCCAGCGCCTCCTCGGTCGCGCTGAGCGCGGCCCACAGCGCGGCGCAATCATTGTCGAGCGTCCGAAGCTCCAAGCCGGCTTCGGCCTCATACCAGTCGCGGGTTTGCGAGCCGTGCGCGGTGAGATCGGGATGCTGGTATCCCACTGCCCGGCATGCGTCCACATACGTTTGGGTGTGCTCGACGGCTGGTGCACCCTCGGCTAATCGCGCCGCGACGTCCCACCGGTCGGCTCCGCCACCTGCGCCGCTCCTCCTCATCGCTTCGCTCTGCATCGTCGCTGGCGCGCATCTAGCCGATCCGGACCGCGCCGTGCCGGTCCGCGTCGGCGTACCGGCCGGCGCCGGCGCGCAGCGCCGAAGCGATTTCAGCCGACGCCCTGGCCCATTGCGCCAGCGCATCGGTCAGCCGGTAGAGCGCCGTGTGCAGGGCGTCACCGCTGACGACATGTGCTCGGCCGGCGGTGGCGCCGTCGAAAGCCAGCCGCGACAACCGATAACGCGCTGCGCCATGGATGAGTTCTGCGGTGGCATCGAACCGGTTGGCGACCGCGCACACCGCGCTGACGTCGACGAAGGTTTGGCGCATACCCGTTAGGACGCCTGGCGCCGGGCCCGGGTTCCCGGTCAGTTCTGAGCGCGCACCAAATCCGCGATGCTGGTGGCGAGTCGGCGCGCGGTGTCCTCGTCGTCGGCTTCCACCATGACGCGGATCAGTTGTTCGGTTCCGGAGGGGCGCAACAGGATTCGCCCGGTGTCGCCGAGCTCGGCCTCGGCTTGTTGGACCGCGGTTTGCACCGCGGGCGCCGCAGCGGCAGTGGTCTTGTCGACAACCTCGACGTTGATCAGCACCTGCGGCAAGGTGCGCATCGTCGAGGCGAGCTCAGCTAATGCTGAGCCGGTTTGCGCCATCCGTGACATCAGCCGCAGCCCGGTCAGGATGCCGTCGCCGGTGGTGGCCAGCGCCGGCAGCACGATGTGGCCGGATTGTTCGCCGCCGAGCCGGAAGTCGCCAGCGCGCAACTCTTCCAGCACGTAGCGGTCGCCCACCCCGGTGGTGCGCACAGTGACGCCGGCCGAGCGCATCGCCAGGTGTAGGCCGAGGTTGCTCATCACGGTGGCCACCAGGGTGTTGCCAGTCAGTTCGCCGGCCTCCTGCATCGCCAGGGCCAGCACCACCATGATGTGGTCGCCGTCGATGACGTGGCCGGTGGCGTCCACCGCCAGGCACCGGTCGGCGTCGCCGTCGTGGGCCAGGCCCAGGTCGGCGCCATGGGCGAGCACCGCCGACCGCAGCACATCCAGGTGGGTGGACCCGCAGCCGTCGTTGATGTTGAGCCCGTCGGGTTCGGCGTTGATCGCGATGACCTGGGCACCGGCCGCGCGGTAGGCACGCGGCGCCGCAACCGACGCCGCCCCGTGGGCGCAGTCGACGACGACGGTCAGCCCGTCGAGTCGGACGGTGCTGGCCTTGCTCACCTGGCGTAGGTAGCGGTCCAGGGCGTCCTCGGCGTCGACGACCCGGCCGATTTCCGCGCCGACCACGCGCAGCCCCGGTCCGGCCGCCACCGCCTCCTCGATCCGGTCCTCGGCGGCGTCGTCGAGTTTGTGCCCGCCCGGCCCGAAGATCTTGATCCCGTTGTCGGGCATCGGGTTGTGCGAGGCCGAGATCATCACGCCGAAATCGGCGTCGTACGCGCCGGTCAAGTAGGCCACCGCCGGCGTCGGCAGCACGCCGACCCGTAGCGCGTCGACGCCCTCGCTGGTCAGGCCGGCGATGACGGCGGCTTCCAGCATCTCGCCGCTGGCGCGCGGATCGCGGCCCACGACGGCGACCCGGCGGCGGTCGCCGCCTGGGCCAGCCAGTTGCCGCGCCGCCGCGGCGCTCAGTGCCAGCGCGAGTTCGGCGGTCAACTCACGGTTGGCGACCCCGCGCACACCGTCGGTGCCGAACAGTCGACCCATAGCCATCCTTTATCCGCCGCGAGCGTGCGTGTCCCCGGCCCGACACGCCAGCGAGGGGCCGTTTTTGCGCACGCTCGCGGCCCAGAAAGTGGTCGCCGATCAGCGCTTGCTGTACTGCGGCGCCTTGCGGGCCTTCTTCAACCCGTACTTCTTGCGCTCGGTGGCCCGTGGGTCACGGGTGAGGAAGCCGGCCTTCTTCAGCGCGGGCCGGTCCTCGGGCGTGACCAGGATCAATGCCCGGGCGATCGCCAGCCGCAGCGCGCCGGCCTGCCCGGACGGGCCGCCACCGTCGAGGTGGGCGTAGATGTCGAAGCTTTCCAGCCGGTCGACAGTAACCAGCGGTGCCTTGATGAGCTGCTGATGCACCTTGTTGGGGAAGTAGGCCTCCAGGCTGCGGCCGTCGAGGTCGAACTTGCCGGTGCCGGGCACCAGGCGCACCCGCACCACGGCCTCCTTGCGGCGGCCGACGGTCTGGATCGGACGCTCGATCACGAAGGAATCCGAGCGCGGGGCCGAGGCGTCCGCGGCCTCGGCAGCCGGGGCTTCGGTCGTTTCGGTCTCTACCGCTTCAGTCATTGCGTCACCTGCTTGATCTCGAACGGAACCGGCTGCTGGGCGGTGTGCGGGTGCTCAGGTCCGGCGTAGACGCGCAGCTTGCGCTTGATCTGGCGGCCGAGTTTGTTCTTGGGGATCATGCCGATGATCGCCTTCTCCACGACCCGGTCCGGGTGGCGCTGCATCAGCTCACCGGTGGTGCGCTTGCGCAGACCGCCGGGGTAACCCGAGTGGCGGTAGGCCAGCTTGTTCTGCAGTTTGTCGCCGCTGATGGCGACCTTGTCGGCGTTGACGATGATCACAAAGTCGCCACCGTCGACGTTGGGGGTGAATGTCGGCTTGTGCTTGCCACGCAGCAGGTTGGCTGCCGCGACGGCAAGGCGGCCGAGCACCACGTCCGTGGCGTCGATGACGTACCACGCTCGCGTGGTGTCACCCGCCTTAGGCGCGTATGTAGGCACAGCGCTTAACCTCTCTCGGGTTGGATCCCGGTGTCCCGGGCGCCGGTCAGGCGTTAACGGAAGGGGATCTCTCGGCGACCGACATTGACCCGAGCCCCGGCGTAACCGTACGCCAACGGTGGAGCTTACCGGTGGGCATCCGCGCAGGTCAAAACGCCGGCTCAGCTCATTTTGTGTCACTGGGTGTGGGAACACGCTGTTAGCCTGGTAATCGTGGCCGCGAAGAAAATCGAGGTGAACACCGAACACCTGACGGCAGGCGGTGATTTCTGTCAGTACGCGGCCGATTCCGCGCGGGAAGCGGCAGCGCATCTAGCCGGCGCAGAAGTGGCGGCGGGAATTTTCGGTGATTTCGCTGAGGCGCAGCAGTTTCACAGCAGCACCAGCAACACCCACCAACAGCATCAAGCGCAGCTGCACGGCCATCACGCGACGTTGAGTGGGGTATCCGCCAAGGCGACCACGGCCGCGCAGTCGTTCGCGACAACTGACGAGTCGGCGGCTGACGACATCGGATCAGCCGGCGACCAATTCGAGTAGGCCCGCCGTGGGGGCACCGCCCTTTCTGACCAATGTCGATATTGGCGAGTTGTGCGCCGCCGCCGGCGGTAATCCGTGGAAACTCGATGACGAGCTGCAATCCGGCGACGCCGGAGCGATCAACAAGCTTGCCGATGCATTTCACCAAGCCGGCAATCGAGTCAAAGAAGCCGATGACGACTTCACAAAGGCCAAGGAGAAATTCACCGCGGGCTACATCCGTAACCAGGGCGAGCACCCGATCAACGAGTCGGCCGAAGTCCAGCAGGCCACCGTTGCGCTGACCGGTCATAAAGACGCACTGCCGCGGATCGCGGCCAGCTTGGAGCAAGTCGCCGCCTCGCTGGCCACCGCGCAGCGCCAAAGCGACGCCGCGCTTGGGCAAGCCGATTCCGCGCTGGAAGAGATCGACAACCAGATGACGGCTGCGAAGGCCAACGATCAGGACACCGGCGGGCTGCATGACCAGGCCGTTGGCACGGTCAAATCGGCGTTGGGCCAAGTGAACTCGGCCCGCAGGGACTATGTCACAGATTTGCATGCCGCCCAGACGGCGATGTCGGGCGCGGGCTACGTGCCTGAGTCACTGGACAACCTGGACGCGCTGCCCGGCGACGCCGCCGCCGACGCCGCGGCGAAATATGACAAGTCCGGTCAACGGGCCCGTGACCAGGCCATGGTGGATAAGGCCAAAGCCGAAGGCAGAACTCACTACATCGCAAACAACGCGGGCCAGCCCGGCAACATGACCGACCAGGAAGCGGCAGCATCGCAGCGGCTCAAGGACTACGCTGCCGTCACCGACCCGACTGGCCGCTTTGGGCCCGGTTTTGACCCTCACCAAGTTGCCCAAGCCCGGCGCGTGGCCGGGGAACGTCTCGACGACTACAACACATCCAAGGTCGTCGGACCGCTACCGACCGACACCGTTCTCGGGGGCGACGCCCGCACCCGCGCGCAGGCGCGACTCAAACTGCAGCAAGCTTTAGAGCAGGGTCAGGTCGCCGGACATCCGCAATTTATGACACCCGACGAGGCGACCACGCTCATGGATCAGTGGGAAGCCCAGGGGCGACAGATGGTGCTCGGGAAACTCACGAGCGAACTCGAGGCCCGAGGGATGTCACATGCTGGGGCCACCGAGATAGCTGACGCGATCCAGCACGGCGCAGTTCCTAGCGAACTCGTCAGAGAAGGGACAAAGGGTCTTGCCGCCACGGTCGGCGCGTTCGGGGAGGGCCTCAAAGCCGACGCCGACGCTCTTCGCACCGGCAGGCACTGGGGTGGGGCACCAGTATTTTCCGAAGCTGATGCTCAAATTCTGAAAGGCTTAGGTACCAAGCTCGGCTTCGCTGGCACTGCAATGGATGCCGCAGTCGCAATTTACGACTGGCGGCATGGGGAACCCGCGGGCGAGGCGGCCGCGAAATTGGGCGGAAGTACTGCTGGTTCGATGCTGGCCGGATGGGGAGCCGGTGCGCTCTGGGGATCAACTGTCGGACCTGAAGGGACGCTCATTGTTGGGTTCCTTGGCGCCATAGCAGGTGGATGGGGTGGGCAAAAGGCGGTGGACTGGATGTTAGGACATTAGAGCATGAAGAACTTCTTTTTTATTGTCGTCATTTTATGTTTCGCCATACAGTTCGTTCAGCTATTCTTCAAATTGAGCCAGGGTTCTCATCGGCGCATCTACTGGAGTTGCGCCTCCGTGGCGGCGCCATCCGGCTTCATCATGGCGTACCCAAATTGGAAGGACGGCATGTGGCTTGTTGTAATCATCTTGGGCGCGATGATAGTCGCGGCCTATGCCTACACGCCTTACATCAAAATTCGCGGCAAAATCTACGCGCTCACTGTCCAGGACAGTCAGCCGGATTCCGAAGACACGTCCGCGGGGGAAAGTACCGATCCAGAATATGATCCAGCACCAGACGCCTACAGCGGCATACTCACCGCATCAAAATTATGGTGGATGCTGGTAGGCCTCTCAGTAATATGTACGATAAATCTCTATATCTTTATCGAGAGTCGGGGTGAGGACTGGGTCTCCGGAGCAGTAGCCGTATTTCTCTTCTTTCTTGCCGTCGGAGCTGGGCTGGGTGATGGTAGCTGGGGTTATCGTATTGCACGCGGTCAGTACATACAATTCACTTTAGTGAGTTTAATAACCGCAGGTACCTTTACAGTCATTTACCTGATCACTTACTACACGGCAAAGCGCTGGCCGCTGCGGCGCAATCAATCTATGGAGTATCGGGCACATCCGCGTCACCAGAAAAATTATCCCTAAGTTCGACGGATTCATTACTGGAATCAGCTCATGACGTCGCGGTTTAGTCAGGTCCTGCTCGCCGTGATCTGGGCAATCAGTGGCGTGTTGATGGCGTTGAATTCCGTGCTCGGACTAGAGTTGGCCACCTTCAGCATGTCGTTCTCGTCATACCGCATGCGATACCGGCACTGAAATGGCTATGGCGCCAGCGAAAGCCGTGAGACACGGTCCCCTGCCCTTCTCGATTCGGTCCATGACTGCGGGGGCCCCGACGGCCTCTCCCTCCGCCGGGACCCCCGCAGAGCCTTAAGGCGCTACCGCGCCCAAATGGCGGCCGCTCGGTGATCGGCACCGGCGACGTCGTCGGCGCCGTCACGCACCGCATTTCCCAAATCGACCAGGATTTCGTTGAGCGCCGTGGCCGCCTGATGCCATTTGAGCTGCTCAGCCCGATACGCCGCGGCAGCCTGGCGGGTCCACATTTCCTGCAACGGCGCAACCTGAGACCGCAACTCCTCCAAGGCGGCGTTGAACCGAGCGGAGACGGCATGGATCTCCTGACGAACCGAACACTCGATCTCGCCGAAGTCGTACGACAGCACCGGGTCCATGGTCACAGCTTCCCGCCGGCGGCGACGATGTGGTGTGCGTGATGGTCGGCCGCTTCGCGCAGCGCGGACTCGTTGTAGCGGATGGTCTCCGCGATGCCGTGCAACGCATGATGCAGTTTGATCGACTCGGCATTCCAGCGATCCACCACTTCTCTGAAACGGGTGGCCGCGGCCCCGCCCCACACCGACGGCGGCACGCTGCCGATGCGGGAGATGAACGTGTGCAGCATCGCCCGGAGCTCCTCGTTGCGGGCATCAGTGGTCGCCGCAATGGAACGCATCAAATCGAAGTCGGTGCGCAGGGTGTTGGTCACACAAGTAGGACTGCGACGAGCCGTGTTGGGTTCCGCCGAATTCAACTCAGCGTGCGGGCGGACCGGACCGCCAGCTCACACGCGTCGCGCACGGCGTCGTCGTCAACCGGTCGGCTTTGACATCCGATGCTGATCCGCACAGCCCTATCGAGTAGGACGGTCCAGCGGATGTCGTGCCCGACGCGCACCTCGCGGTAGGTCACCGCAGCCCGGCCGGCGGTGGACCCCGACGGGTTGAAGTCGACGAAGACACCCGGCGCCTCGGCGTCGATCGCGCGCTTCAGCACTTCGGCAGCATCGGCCAGTGTCTCCGCGGCGACGGGAGATTGAGTGAGGTGCAACGCCACATTCGGATCCGACGGGGAGGTGATCTGCACCCGCGCCGATCCAGGTCCGGCGAGGATCCGCTGCGTCGTCCATGCCGCCGGAACCTCTATCGCCACCCGGCCTTCCACCAGGAACGTCGTCGCCATCCCGACGGGAGCCGGTGTTTCGCGACGGCCGACCGCCATGAAGCAAAGTGCCGCCGCGATCACCAGCATGACCAGCATGACCCACCGATGACGACGATGGCCGCCACGTCCCGGCGACGGCTGAGCCGAAGTGGCCTGGTCGGCGACGGCAGCCTCGGCGAGTCGCCGAAACTCGACGTCGTCGACGCGCAATACCGTCATACCGCTGCTCTGGCGCAATCGATCGGCGATCATCCCCGCCAGCACACCGGCGCCACCCACCGCGTCTGGTGCGTCGATCACCAGTGTCGCACCATGGTTCGCGGTCATCCCCGCGACGAGGCGCGCGACGGCGTCGGCCACCCGCTGCGGCTCGCCGCGGCGAGGTTGTGCACCGACCACCGGTCCGGTAATAACCACCATGTGTTCCGCGATCTCGACAGTCACCGTCGCGGGCGGTGATGCTGCCGGCGGCTTTTGGGCCAGCAACCACGACCGCGGACGCATCGCGACGTCGTCGGCCAGGTTGTGGGCGGCGGCGCTGACCAACTCGACGCGTGCAGGCGACCACCACGATGGGTGAACGACGATCACGTCCCGCCCTGCGGGGCCCAGTGGCTGCAGCGCTGTGCGCCATAAAGACTCCACCGACACTGGACGGTCTGCGACCAGAGCCACCGGTTCGTCAATACTCTCCAGCGCGGCCCTCGCGATCTCGGTATCGCCATCTGCCGTTGTACGACAACATAAATGACGGATCGCTATTGGGCCTGCCTCGACGATGTGTGTGCTCACGGCAGTGAGCTCCAGGCCACCTGCACCAGATCTCTGGCGGTCCGGGTGATCAGGGTCCCGCGTCCGGGCGGCAATGGCATCGGCCGGAGTGAGCCGATCAGCGGGCCCTCATCGGGGTGTGCGCTCATCATCAGGCCGGTGTAACCGAAGTCACGTAACCCGGCCAGCAACGGATCGAACATGGCACGCGTGGCCCCGCCGCTGCGCCGGGCCACCACCAAACGCAGACCCACGTCCCCGGCGTGCGGGAGGTATTCAAGGATCGGTGCCAACGGATTGCCGGCCGCTGTGGCGACCAGATCGTAATCGTCCACCACGACATAGGTGTTCGGTCCGGACCACCAGGACTTGGCACGCAGCTGTGCCTGGGTGACTTGCGGTGGGGGCAACCGACTGTGTAGCAGGTCGACAAGTTCCGGCAGCAGCACGTCAAGGGCAGCCCGCGACACCGCGTAGCCACCAAGATGTTCAGACTCGATCACGCCGAGCAGCGTGCGCCGGAAGTCGACGATGAACAGCTGCGCGTGGGCGGCGGTCGCGGTCCGCACAACTTCGCGACACAAGGTACGCAATGTGGCCGTCTTCCCGCACCCACCGTCACCCAAAATCAGCATATGCGGATGTTGGTCGAAATCAACTGTGGCCGGACGTAATTGCCGTTCCTCAAGGCCAATCACGATAGTTGTCGACGGGTCATCGCCGATCAACTCGACGACATCGTGGTGCTCGACGCGCATCGGTAGTAGCGGTATCGGTGGGGCGGATTCTGCCGGGTAGCGGCGCCGCACCGTCTCCGCCGCCTGTACGCTCGCCGCCGCCAGCCCGTTATTGGAGGCGACGCCGTCGAGGCGGGGTATCGCGATCACCATGTGCAGACCCTCACGGGAAAGCCCCCGGCCGGGTTTCCCCTCGGGCACCTGTTGGGCGCGTCGGCGGTCCAGTTCGGAATCAGCCGGATCGCTGAGCCGCAACTCGATGCGGGTGCCGATCTGATCCCGCAGCGCCGGCCGAAGCTCCGCCCAGCGCGACGCAGCCACCACCACATGCACACCCAGCGAAAGACCGTGAGCTGCAAGGGTGCTGATCGACGGCTCGAGCTGGTCGAAATCGTGGCGCAGCGCTGTCCAGCCGTCGATGACCAGAAACACGTCGCCGAACCGATCGCACACCGGGTCACGGCGAGCTTTGAGCCGGCGATACTGCGAGATCGACTCGATCCCGTGGCCACGGAACAACGCCTCCCGGGAGGCGACGAGTGACTCCAGTTCGGCGACCATGCGAACCACCAGGTCGGCTTCCGCCCGGCCGGCGACCGATCCTACGTGCGGCAGCGACCGCACCGATGTCAGCGCACCACCGCCGAAGTCCAGACAATAGAACTGCACCAGGCTCGGGTCGTGGGTGACAGCCAGAGCGGTGATCAAGGTGCGCAGCACTGTCGACTTGCCGGATTGCGGCGCCCCGATCACCGCGACATTGCCTGCGGCTCCGGATAACTCGACGGTCAATGGTGTACGGCGCTGCTCAAATGGACGGTCCACGATACCGATTGGAACGAGGAGCTCACGCGCTGCCGCATCGTGCAGCAGCGTATCCAGCGCTGGAGCCTCGCCCAACGGCGGCAGCCACACCTCATGCGCCGGCGGCCCATGCCCGGATACTCGGTCCACCACCGTCTGCAGAATGGTGCGCTCGGCGACATCGTTGTCCGCAGTGCGGCATTGCGTGACCGGTCCGATCGGCGCGGTCGTGAAGCGTCGAACCTGCGGCTGCGCCGCGGGCGGGGCGGGAAAGGCGGGCGCAGCGGGCCGGGATTTGAGTGGGCAGGGCCCGGAGACGTATGCGCTCTGAAAACGGGTCAGCTCGCCCGTCGCAGTGCGCAGATAACCTGCCCCTGGGGCGCCTACCAGGTCGTAGGCCTCGGAAGTTCCCAAGACCATCCGTGATTCATTGGCCGACAGCGTCTTCAGGCAGATCCGGTAAGACAGGTGTGAGTCCAGTCCACGTAGTCTGCCCTCGTCAAGCCGCTGACTGGCCAGCAGCAAATGCATGCCCAGCGAGCGGCCGAGCCGTCCGATCGACACAAAGACGTCGGCGAAGTCCGGCTGTTGGCTCAGCAGCTCGGAGAACTCGTCGACGACGATGAACAGCGCGGGCAGCGGCGGCAATTGCGCGTTGCCCCGCCGTGCGTGCCGGTATGCGACGATGCTCTCCACATTGCCTGCGGTTCTGAGTAATTCCTGGCGGCGGTTCACCTCGCCGGTCAGGGCGTCTCGCATGCGCACGACCAGCGGTGCCTCATCCGACAAGTTGGTGATCACCGCTGCGACATGCGGCGCGCGTTCCAGATCGAGGAAGGTCGCGCCGCCTTTGAAGTCGACGAGGACCAAGTTGAGCACCTCTGGCGAGTGCCGGGCGATCATGCCCAGCACGACGCATCGCAGCAACTCCGACTTTCCGGATCCGGTGGCCCCGATGCAGAGCCCATGTGGCCCCGTTCCGTTCTGCGCGGCCTCCTTGATGTCGAGTTCCACTGTCGCACCGACGTCAGTCGTGCCGATCGGGATACGAAGCAGGTCAGCCGGACACTGGCTATCCCAGAACGGTTGCGGCGAAAAGCCGGTCAGATCGTCGACGCCCAACAGGTCCTGCCATCGCGGCCGGCCGGCGGGCGTGGAATCCCCGTCCGATTGCTCGGCGTGATAGGCAGCCAGTCTGCGGGCGCATGTCGTCGCAGCGGCCAGATCCATCCGGTCCGGGCGGCCGAGCATCTGGCCGTCGAGGGACAAGGTTTCGCCGGCCACCTGCAGCCTGCTGGGGGCAGCCGCCGCACCGCAGCCGCTGCGGACCTCCAGTATCGTGCCGTCGACGACCACCACTAACTGCGGAGCTAGCGTGTCCTGCAACAGCAGGCCGCCGATCGAATTCTCGACGGCGGCCACCGTCGGATACACCATTCGCACGGGGCCATTGTCATCCCGGGCGTTGGGATGATGGTTGTGCGGCAACCACTTCAGCCAGTCCCAATGCTGTCGGTTGCCGTCACCGATTGCGCCGGCGATCAGTAGTCGGCCCGGACTGTGCAGTACGGCGAGCTGGCAGATCATGGCACGGACTAGTCCGCGTGCGTGTGCCTGGTTGCCGGCGATGGTCACCGTGGACCGGCTCTGGAGCGCGATCGTGACGGGCGCGTCGGCAATTGTGGCGTGGGTGCGCAGAAACCGCAGCAGCGCCGTCATGGTGACCGGATCCGAGGTGTGCGCCGGCTCGAGTTGCGGCGGCGACAAGCCGGTGGCAAGTCGCTGTGTGCCGGTGCCGATCCGCACTTCGCAGTAATCGCAGTTTGTCGGCCGCCGTTCCCACATTCGGGAGCCACCCACCAGGGACCACAGCGAATCGGGGTGGGGATGTCGCCAGTCGAGCGATGCGCGTTGTGCGACAGCAGTCTTGGTGACCGCGCGGCGCAGTTCGCCGAGATAGGCCAGGTAGTCGGCGCGGTCACGGCCCATGTCCGCGCGCCCCCGGTCCCCCCCGGTGATCGCCGTGATGACCGCCGAGATCACCATCATCAGCGGAAGCGCCATGAACATCGGATTGCGCGCCGCGCCCGACCGGGAGAAGACGAACATCGCCATCATCGCCGCCGTGGCGCCCGCGATCACGACCGGCAGCAGTCGAGTCACCGGCTTGGCCTGCCCGGCCGGGGGTACCTGCGGCGGCGCGGCAACCGCGATGTCCCCGGTTTCGACGGTAGGCGACGGCAGACGTGATCCGGGCACGAACCCCTGGGTCGCAGAACTACTCTCGTGCTGCTCCACCTCGGCCCTCCCCTACCGAATTGCGATGGGCAACGGTAAGCAGTGCCGCAGCCACCGACAAGTCAGCTGTGGATCAGTGCACACGCACCGTCGCGCGGCTGACTAACGTGCCGCAATCAAGGTCCGCATTCACTCGAGGGAGATCGGGGTGGCTGACTCACAACCGCGCCGCGTCTCGGTATACGCCGACGACGTCAGCGTCGACCTGGTGCTGCCGGGCGGTGTGGCTCTCGCAGTGTTGATCCCCTCGATCGTGGACATCCTGAGTGTTGGGCGTGCTCATTACCGTGAACCGGGGGCGCTTCGGTACCAACTCGCTGTTCCCGGCCAGGCCGCACTGGACGCGTCGAAGTCTCTGGCGCAGCATCAGATCCGCGATGGAGCCGTGCTGGCCCTGTTCAGCTCGTCAATTGTGTTGGCGCCGCCCTGCTTTGATGACGACACCGCGGAAGCGGTGTCGGCCACACTGGTCGAGCATGCGCGGCCATGGACCCCGCGGGCGACCCGGCTCGCCGGTGCACTGACAGCAATCTGGCTGGCCAGTCTCGGTGCGTTGATGCTGATCCGAGCGGTGCTGGTTACCACCGATGCCCGCCATGTCGGCGCCGCGACCGCCGTTGCGGCTGCTGCCGGCTGCGGCGCGCTGCTGGCGGCCGTGCTGGCGCATCGCGGATTCGACGACGCCGTTGCCGGCCTGACGCTGAGCCTATTGGCCACCGGGTTCGTCGCACTCGCCGGCGCGCTGGCGGTCCCCGGCGGAATCAGCGCCGCGAAAGCGTTGCTCGCCGCGGCGGCGGCGGCCGTCACAGCCGTAATAGCGATGCACGGAAGCAGCTGCGGCGCCATCACATTGACGGCGATCTCCGGCACGACGAGCGTTGCCGCTTTCACCGCGTTGCTGGTCGTGGCCACGGCCGCGCCGCCGCAGGTGGTCGGTGCGGCTGTCGTGGTGATATCGCTGGCTCTCCTCGAGGCATCCCCGCGACTATCGATCATGTTGGCCGGATTATCACCGCGGCTACCCGCAGAGCCCGCCACTGAGCCGGTACCCGACCCGGGAGACCTGCGTACCAAAGCGTTTCGGGCGGACGCCTGGCTGACCAGCCTGGTCGCCGCATTCGCGACCTCAGCGGCGTTCGGATCTGCCGGCGCTGCAATTACCGCACGACCACGGATGTTAGGGGTGGCGTTCGCGGCGCTGACCGGGGTGGCGCTGCTGGCACGGGCACGTTCACAACGTGGCATACCGCGAACCGTGGTGCTCGTTGTGACTGGATCAGCAGCGTTCAGCGTCGCATTCGTCGTCGCGGCAACCACGTGTGCGGTTCACATCGTATGGATTGCTGCGGCGACACCGGCGCTCGCAGCGGTCGCGCTGGGCCTGGGTTTCGTCGTTCCCGCGGTCACCTTCTCTCCGGTCGCGCAGCGAACCTTTGCGCTGCTGGAGTGCCTGGTGCTGGCAACCATTGCGCCGCTGGCCTGTTGGATCTGCGGCTTCTACACCGTTGCACGCGGTCTCAGCCTGTGACAGCTCCCGCGAGCGCGCTGCGCGCCGTCGCAGCCCTGGTGCTGCTCGCGGTGTGGTCGTGCGCCACGCCGGTCGCGGAAGCGGTAGCGCCGCCGCCGATCGACAACAACCGGCTGCCCGAACCGGCGCAGCCGGCGCCGCCGCAACCCACCGTACAGCGTGAGATGTGCGCGGTACCGTCGATGGAGCCGGCCGCAGGCCGCGCCGCCGGGCAGCTTGCCGGCCTTGGTGTGACGCAGGCCTGGCAACTCAGCCGCGGGTCGGGCCAACGGGTCGCAGTCATCGACACAGGTGTTTCGCCGCATCCGCGATTGCCGGAAACGGTGTCCGGGGGTGACTATGTCTTCACTGGCGACGGCCTGCAGGATTGCGACGGGCACGGCACCGCCGTCGCCGGGATCGTCGCTGCCGCACCCGATCCCAAACATACCGATGGTTTCAGCGGCGTCGCCCCCGACGTCACACTGATCAGCATCCGGCAGTCCAGCAGCAAATTCGGAGCAGTCAGCGATCCGTCGAGCACCGGATTCGGTGACGTGGACACCATGGCGAAAGCCGTCCGCACCGCAGCCGACCTCGGCGCGTCGGTGATCAACATCTCGTCGGTCGCCTGCGTCCTGGCCTCATCAGCGCTCGACGACCGCGCGCTGGGCGCCGCGCTGGCCTACGCGGTCGACGTCAAGAACGCCGTTGTGGTCACCGCTGCCGGCAACACCGGTGGCTCCGGGCAGTGTCCGGCGCCACGAGCCGAAACCACTTGGGACACCGCGACGGTCGTAGTGAGCCCGGCGTGGTACGACGACTATGTCCTGACGGTGGGTTCGGTCAATGCACACGGTGAGCCATCCTCGTTTACGCTCGCCGGACCGTGGGTCGATGTGGCCGCACCCGGCGAGTCGGTGACCTCGCTCAGCCCGTTTGGCGATGCAACAATGAATTCGCTTGGCGACCAAGGCGATTCCGCGGTCTTGGCCGGCACCAGCTACGCCGCGCCGGTGGTTAGCGGCCTGGCCGCGCTGGTCCGCTCCCGGTTTCCAACACTCACGGCCAGGCAAGTCATGCAACGCATCGAAGGTACCGCTCATCATCCGCCAGGCGGATGGGATCCACTCGTGGGCAATGGGCTCATCGACGTCGGCGCCGCCGTCAGCACCGATGCACCGGCATACCCCGCGCCCCGGCCCCACGACTCACCAGTGGTCATCCCGCCGCCGGCCCCGCCTCCGCCGCCCGATCGTCGCCCCCGAGACACCGCGTACGCCGGGACAGCGGTCTGTCTGGCAGTGTTGACCGCAGCGCTGACCGCCGGCGCGCTGTCGGCCCGGCTACGGCGTGCCCGTTCGGCTGCCGCCACGTCCCGCACCGACGGTGTCTCGGGCTACTGACGCGTTTGTCCTACTCAGTTCGGGACCTGGCGGCAGGGTGGCCAACACCGGCCACGGCGCCGCGATCACCGTCGGCGGCAGGCCAAGGTCACGTTCGGCATCGACGTCATGGACAGCGAACCGCACCCCGGTATCGGTTACCAAATAGCGGGTGCCGGATTCGGCGTTGCCGCCGGACAGCGCAGTGGAACGGACATAGGCGCTGCGACCAGGCGGAAGGTACACGGCGTCGACCGCGGGACCGGTTCCGTCCGCTTGCGACAAGATCACCGGCGCTTCACCCACCGGCACGGGCAGGCCGCCGCTAACGAAGGAGATTTCGGCGCCACCCGATGCCGCGTTGGCCCACCTCACACACAGCGTCGCGCCGGCATCCACCGGCGTCGAAGCGTGCCCGGGAAAGGTGGCCACCGGCAACTCGTGCACGGTCACGATGCCGCGGATGAGGTCGGGTGCCACCGAGATGGCGGTGCGGGTGCCGTGCGCATCGGTGAGCCGCAATAGATCCGCGGCAACCTGCCCGATGCGCTGAATTCCGCTGCTAAGCACGACATATAACTCGTCACCGCCGGCATGCGTTATGCGCAGCACACTGCCGACCGCGAATCCGGCTACCGGACCGGGTTGGCCGGCGCGGAGAATAGGTGGCACGGCAATTGCCGGTGCCTCCGGTATGGCATTCAGCAATGCACGCGAAACGGTCTGTGGCGCAACGTTCTCCAACCGCAGAGCGCGTACGACGGCGGGATCGGCGATGTCGACAACCGCTCGACGCCCGTCGTAGAGCAGATACGTTGATGCCCCGGCGTCCGCGGTGACCAGCACGGTCTGGGCCGCCGAAAGGCGTTGTGCGGACGTCTGCGCGGAGCCGACGATGATCGTGGTGCCGTCGTGGTCATCGCAGACCGTCCAGGGTGTTTGGTCGGCCGGTAGCGGCGGGGCCAGGAATTGCGGAGCACCGGGAATACCCATCACCGGGCCGCGTTTGGTGTGGCTCAATACCGACTCCGGTATCGGCTGCGGATTGCCGGCGGTTGCCGTGATCAACCGCGCCGATGCCAGGTTCAGCACCGGATGCACAATGTCGCCCACCCGGACATACAGCGCTCCGGACTGTTGGCCCATCAGAATCGGCCCGTCGCCCAACGATGGCTGCGGGCGCAGCACGGCAAGCCCCACGCACAAGGTAGCCACCACGGCCGCCAGCACAGCCCCAGTCGCCAAGGCCTGCGTCGGGGTACGGAACGGTTCGTCGGCGATGCGGATATCTCTGCCCAGCAGCGCGCATTCGAGGCGACGCCGCAGAAACCGGTACCCGCTGACATGCAATCGGGTAGCTGCTCGTGATGCCATGCGTCCCCCCGGGGTCGGCGTCACGATAGGCCGCCGAGCGGTGTTGCCGCGCCCGTTGATCCACAGCCGGAATTCGCCGAAATGAAGATTTGGCAAGCTAACGGTAATATCTCCACGTGCACTACCACCGGATGAGTCTGCTGGCGTCCCGCTACCGTCGCGGCACGAGCCTGAGCGCCGCGGTACTGGCCGCCGGCGCAATGGTGCTCGCACCAAGCGTGTTCCCCGCCAATATCCCCTCGGCCGCAGCCACCGACTGCCCCGATGCCGAGGTGATCTTCGCCCGCGGCACCGGCGAGCCACGCGGCCTGGGACGCGTAGGTGACGCCCTGGTCGGCTCGCTGCGCCAACAGACCGGGATGAACATCGACACCTACGGCGTCAACTATCCGGCCGGCAAACTCCAGCTGGGCGGAGGCGACGGCGCCAACGACACCATTTCGCGGGTCAAGAAGGTCGCTCAAGAGTGCCCCGACACCAAGATCGTGCTGGGCGGATACTCGCAGGGTGCATCGGTGATCGACATCGTCGCCGGAGTTCCCGTGGGCGGTGTTTCGTGGGGCAGTCCGTTGCCCGCCCAATACACCGACAACATTGCGGCGGTGGCCACCTTCGGCAATATCGTCGGCCGGTCGGGCAGCCCGCTGTCCAGCCAGAGCGCGCTGCTCGGATCGAAGACCATCGACCTGTGCAACCCCGGTGACCCGATCTGTCACGCCGGTCCGGGTAACGAGTGGGGCGACCACACGGACGGCTACGTGCCCACCTACACCACCCAGGCCGCGACGTTCATCGCCGCCAAACTCCTGGTAGGGCAGCCGCACATGCAATACGGCGTGCACATCAATTAGAACGGCTAATATCGTGTCGTGCGCATTCTCTCGGTGGATCCACGGCCGCTCGCCGTTGCGGTGTTGCTCGCCGCGGCCGCGCTGGTAACTGCACCCGCACCGGCGGCCACGGCAGCCTCCTGCTCGGATGCCCAACTGGTGTTCGCCCGTGGCCGGTTGGAGCCGCCGGGCGCCGGCCAGATCGGCACCGCATTGCTCAGCGCGCTGCGGTCGAAGGTGCCGGACAAGAACATCGGCCTCTACGCTGTCAACTACGCAGCCAACACCGATGTGCAACGGGGCGCCAACGATATGAGCGGGCACGTTCAGTACATGGCTGACAACTGCCCCGACACTCGGCTCGTGCTCGGCGGCTACTCGCTGGGCGCCGCGGTCACCGATGTCGTACTCGCTGTTCCCACCGCTATTTTCGGGTTCAGCAGTCCGCTGCCGGCGGGCACCGACGAACACATCGCCGCAATTGCGCTATTCGGCAACGGAAGCCAATGGGTCGGGCCGATCACCGCCTTCAATCCGATCTACAACGACCGGACCATCGAGTTGTGTCACGGCGCCGATCCGATCTGCAATCCGGCCGACCCAAACACCTGGCGAACCAACTGGCCTGAGCACATGGCTCCCGCCTACATCAAGGCGGGCATGGTCGATCAGGCCGCGAATTTCGTCGCAGACCGGTTGCGCTAGCCGCAAACGTCAGTCACGCGATCGGAGCTCGCGGGTCACCAATGACCGCGCCGCCAACTGGTCGTCCGGCGGGTAATCCACTCCGGCCAACGTCAATCCCCGCGCCGGCGCGGCCGCGAAGTCGCTGGACCGCTGGGTAACCGTGAGCAGATCACGACACCATGCGGCGCTGCGGCGATGTTCGCCGACAGCCAACAGCGCCCCGACCAACGAGCGCACCATCGACCAGCAGAACGCGTCAGCGGTGACGTGGGCGGTGACCAGTTCACCATCGCGCGACCAGTCCAGCCGCTGCAGATCCCGAATAGTGGTGGCGCCGTCACGGTGACGACAGAACGCGGCGAAGTCGTTCAATCCCAACAGCTCCCGCGACGCCGCCGCCATCGCCTCCACATCCAGCGCCCGCGGCCACCCCGTCACGTAACGAGCCTGGTGCGGCTCCACCCCGTAGGGCGCAGTCGACAACCGATAAATGTAATGGCGGCGTAGCGCCGAGAAGCGGGCATCGAAAGCCACAGGTGCGCGGATGATTCGGCGGATACGGACGTCCGCGGGTATCAGCCGCCCGAGACGCCGCAGCAGCGGCAGAAATTCCGGTTCAGCGGGCCGCGACGAACGCGGATAGGCGTTGGGTAGCGCATCGACGGGGACATCGGCATGGGCCACCTGCCCGGTGGCGTGCACGCCGGTGTCGGTGCGTCCGGCCGCGCGCAACCGCACCGACGTGCGGAACACCGTCGACAGCGCCTCGTCGAGAACACCCGCGACCGTGCGCTGGCCCGCCTGCACCGCCCAGCCCGCGAATTCCGTTCCGTCGTAGGCGATATCGAGCCGAAGACGAACGTGCCCGCCACCGGCATCGATGGCGGGCCCGCTCACAGCATTGTCAGGATTCGTCGGCGTCAGCCTTGGCTTCCTCGTCAGCCACAGCGTCGGTGGCCTCCTCGGTGGCGCCGGTGTCGGTAGCTTCGCCGGCTTCGGCGTCAGCCACCTCCTCAGCCTCCGGCCCCACCGCCGCCTCCGGTTCGACGGCGGCCTGCGGCGCGGCCGCGGCAACCGCGGGCGCCGCTTTGGATCCGGCTGCCCGGCGGGCCCGGTTGGCCTCCGAAGTCACCGTCTTCTCCTGCACCAGCTCGATCACCGCCATCGGAGCGTTATCACCCTTGCGCGCCTCGACTTTGATGATGCGGGTGTATCCGCCGTTGCGGTCGGCAAAGAACGGTCCGATCTCGGCGAACAAGGTGTGCACCACGTCCTTGTCGCGGATCTTCTTGAGCACCTCGCGCCGATTGTGCAGCGTGCCCTTCTTGGCGTGGGTGATCAGCTTCTCGGCGTATGGCCGTAGTGCCCGCGCCTTGGGCTCGGTGGTCTTGATCCGGCCATGCTCGAACAGCGCCGTGGCCAGGTTGGCCAGAATCGCCTTCTGGTGCGACGACGACCCGCCGAGACGAGGCCCCTTCGTGGGCTTAGGCATTGGACGCTCCTGTCTTGAGTCCGGCTATCAGAGCTGTTCGGTTTCGGCGTAGTCCTGGTCGTCGTAGGTGGCGTCGCTGGACCAGGTCCCGGTGGCGACGTCGTAGCCGGCGACCTCCGACGGGTCGAAGCTGGCCGGACTGTCCTTGAGCGAAAGGCCTAGCTGGTGCAGCTTGACCTTGACCTCGTCGATGGACTTTTGACCGAAGTTGCGAATGTCGAGCAGATCCGACTCGGTGCGCGACACCAGCTCGCCGACGGTGTGCACACCTTCGCGCTTGAGGCAGTTGTAGGACCGCACGGTCAGATCCAGATCGTCGATCGGCAGCGCGAACGAGGCGATGTGGTCGGCTTCGGCCGGCGACGGCCCGATCTCGATGCCCTCGGCCTCGACGTTGAGCTCACGTGCCAGGCCGAACAACTCCACCAGGGTCTTACCGGCCGACGCCAACGCGTCGCGCGGAGTGATCGAGTTCTTGGTCTCCACGTCCAGGATCAGCTTGTCGAAGTCGGTGCGCTGCTCGACACGGGTGGCATCCACCTTGTAGGTGACCTTGAGTACCGGCGAGTAGATGGAATCGACTGGAATACGGCCGATTTCAGCACCGGACGCCTTATTTTGCACCGCCGGCACGTAGCCGCGGCCACGCTCGACGACGAGCTCCACCTCGAGTTTGCCTTTGTCGTTGAGCGTCGCGATCTGCATATCCGGGTTGTGCACGGTGACGCCGGCCGGCGGCACGATGTCCCCCGCCGTGACCTCACCCGGACCCTGCTTGCGCAGATACATCGTCACCGGCTCGTCTTCCTCCGAAGACACCACCAGGCTCTTGAGGTTCAAGATGATGTCGGTGACGTCTTCCTTGACACCGGGCACGGTGGTGAACTCGTGCAGCACGCCGTCGATGCGGATGCTGGTGACCGCCGCGCCGGGGATCGACGACAGCAGCGTGCGGCGCAGCGAGTTGCCCAGCGTGTAGCCGAAACCCGGCTCCAGCGGCTCGATGACGAACTGCGAACGGTTGTCGCTGACGGTCTCTTCGGACAGGGTGGGACGCTGTGAGATCAGCATCTGTTTTCTTCTCCTTCTCGGCACCCGCTATTTGATGCCGTTAGGGTTTTCGAGCCGGCCGGCTCGAAAGTCCGTTACTTCGAGTAGAACTCGACGATCAGCTGCTCGGTGAGCGGGACGTCGATCTGCGCCCGCTCCGGCAGTTGGTGGATCAGGATCTTTTGACGTTCCCCGACCACCTGCATCCAGCTGGGGATCGGACGGTCGCCGGCGGTTTCCCGCGCGATCTGGAACGGCAACGTGTTCAGCGACTTGTCCTTGACGTCGATGATGTCGTACTGCGACACCTGGTAGCTGGGGATGTTCACCTTGACGCCGTTGACAGTGAAGTGGCCGTGGCTGACCAGCTGGCGGGCCATCCGACGGGTCCGCGCCAGCCCGGCGCGGTAGATCACGTTGTCGAGCCGGCTTTCCAGGATGCGCAGCAGTTCCTCACCGGTTTTGCCGCCGCGGCGAACCGCCTCGGCGTAGTAACGGCGGAACTGCCTTTCCATCACGCCGTAGGTGAAGCGGGCCTTCTGCTTCTCCTGCAGCTGCAGCCGGTATTCGCTTTCTTTGATCCGCGCGCGGCCGTGCTGGCCGGGCGGGTAGGGACGCTTCTCGAATGCCTGGTCACCACCGACCAGGTCGACGCCTAACCGGCGCGACTTGCGGGTGGCGGGTCCGGTGTAACGAGCCATGGGTTGTTTCTCCTCCTAGACCCGGCGCCGCTTGGGCGGACGGACACCGTTGTGCGGCTGCGGGGTGACGTCGGAGATCGCACCGACCTCCAGACCCGCTGCTTGCAACGACCGGATGGCGGTCTCGCGACCCGAACCGGGCCCCTTCACGAACACGTCGACCTTCTTCACGCCGTGCTCCTGGGCTTTGCGCGCGGCGTTCTCGGCGGCCAGCTGCGCAGCGAACGGCGTCGACTTGCGCGACCCCTTGAAGCCGACGTGACCCGACGACGCCCAGGCGATCACGTTGCCCTGCGGATCGGTGATCGTCACGATCGTGTTGTTGAAGGTGCTCTTGATGTGCGCGGCGCCGTGCGGGACGTTCTTCTTCTCCCGGCGACGGGTCTTCTGCCCCTTCTTGGGGGCGGACGCTGCCTTCTTGGCTGGTGGCATGGCTGATTACCTGGCCTTCTTCTTGCCTGCGATGGTGCGCTTAGGCCCCTTGCGGGTGCGCGCGTTGGTCTTGGTCCGCTGGCCACGCACCGGGAGACCGCGGCGGTGTCGCAGGCCTTGGTAGCAGCCGATCTCGATCTTGCGGCGAATGTCGGCCTGCACCTCGCGGCGCAGATCACCCTCGACCCGCAGATTGCCTTCGATGTAGTCACGCAGGTGGGCCAACTGATCGTCAGTCAGGTCCTTGCTGCGCAGATCCTTGTCGATGCCGGTGGCGGCCAGGATCTCATTCGACCGGGTGCGGCCGATGCCATAGATATAGGTCAGCGCGACCTCCATGCGCTTATCGCGCGGGAGGTCGACGCCCACTAGACGTGCCATAAGTGGCGTTCCTCTTTTCTTCGCGGAGGTCTGGTCCCAGCCCGTTCCCGGCTGACTGCTCCGGGGCCCGGCCTCCGTTCCGGGCGTGGATGAGCGGCCTATCCGCTCACTGGTGCTGGGAGGTCTGCATTCAGTTGTTTATCGGGCTGGGCTTGCTCAGCCCTGGCGCTGCTTGTGGCGCGGATCGGAGCAGATCACCATGACCCGCCCGTGCCGGCGGATCACCCTGCACTTGTCGCAGATCGGCTTGACGCTCGGGTTCACCTTCACGGCTGTTTCGATCCTGTTCTGTCTTCTCGCTGATAGGGGGTCGGGCTTATTACTTGTATCGGTACACGATGCGGCCCCGAGACAGGTCGTAGGGAGACAGCTCCACTACCACCCGGTCCTCGGGCAGGATGCGGATGTAGTGCTGCCGCATCTTGCCGCTGATGTGGGCGAGCACCTTGTGGCCGTTTTCCAGCTCAATGCGAAACATCGCATTCGGCAGGGGCTCGACCACGCGGCCCTCGACCTCGATGGCACCGTCCTTCTTGGCCATAACCTTCCAGAGATCCTCGTCATTGGTTTCGTCCGGGTGTGCGCCCGAATCAGCGCAGCATTCGCTCGACTTGAAACGTGAGCCGGTGTTAGGAAAATTCCGGGAAATTCCTAGGACTGGGCACGAAAAAAAGCCGGCGCGGATGACGCACCGTTGCTCCACGATACTCGCTCATTCGGCCTGGCCAAAATCGCCGCGAGAGAAATCCGGCCGTCCTCCGTGGGCCGGGCTGGGCCGCACTGTCAGCCGGAATAGCGACCTCGGACCGCAGGTTGGAGCCACCATGACGGACGCAGCAGCAACAACCAAGCCCAACCTCGGTCGTTTCGGATCCTTCGGCCGCGGCGTCACCCCACAGCAAGCCAGGGAGATCGAAGCGCTGGGCTACGGCGCCGTCTGGGTGGGTGGCTCACCGCCGGCCGAGCTGGAATGGGTGGAGCCCATCCTCGAGCAGACCACCGCCCTGCAGGTGGCCACCGGCATCGTCAATATCTGGTCGGCGCCGGCCAAGCCGGTGGCCGAGTCGTTTCACCGCATCGACAAGGCCTACCCGGGCCGGTTTCTGCTGGGTATCGGTGTCGGCCACCCCGAAGCGATCAGCGAATACCGCAAGCCCTACGACGCGCTGGTGGAATACCTGGACCGCCTCGACGACTACGGCGTGCCGGCCGAGCGCCGGGTGGTGGCCGCGCTGGGCCCGCGGGTCTTGAAACTCTCCGCAGAGCGCAGCGCCGGGGCGCACCCCTACCTGACCACCCCCGAACACACGGCACAGGCCCGCGAGTTGCTCGGCCCGTCGGCGCTGCTGGCACCCGAGCACAAAGTGGTACTGACCACGGATGCCGATAGCGCTCGGGCCGTCGGCCGCAAGGCCCTCGACATCTACCTCAACCTGGCCAACTACCTGAACAGTTGGAAACGGATCGGGTTCACCGACGACGACATCACCCGCCCGGGCAGTGACCGCCTGGTCGATGCCCTGGTCGCCTACGGCTCCGCCGAGACGGTCGCGGCACGAATCAACGAGCACGTCGCCGCCGGCGCTGACCACGTCGCTATCCAAGTGCTGGCCCGACCTGACAAGCTGGTGGCGGCGTTGACCGAACTGGCCGGCGCGCTAGAGCTGAACCCCACCTGAGCGCGGCGGAAAGACACCTGATAAGGACGCAGATGACCGAGGCCGTTTCCCTCAAACCCGACCTGGGCCGCTACGGCGTGTGGTTGGGCACCCGCAGCATCTCCCCCGACCTGGCCAAGGAGATCGAATCGCTGGGCTATGGCGCGGTGTGGATCGGTGGATCACCGGATGCCGACTTGTCGTGGGTGGAACCCGCGCTCGCGCAGACCACCTCGCTGCAACTGGCCACCGGGATCATCAATATCTGGTCGTCGCCGGCAGCGGCCGTCGCCGAGTCTTACCAGCGCATCGAAAAGGCTTACCCGGGACGGTTTTTGCTCGGCATCGGGGTGGGGCACCCGGAAAACACCGAGCAGTACCGCAAGCCCTACGAGGCACTGGTGAGTTATCTCGACGAACTCGACGGCGCAACGGTGCCTACCAGTCGGCGGGTGATCGCGGCGCTGGGTCCGAAGGTGCTCGCCCTGGCGGCGCAGCGAAGCGCCGGCGCTCACCCGTATCTGACCACGCCGGAGCACACGGCACAGGCCCGCGAACTGATGGGCAACGCGGTGTTTTTGGCGCCCGAACACAAGGTGGTGTGGACCGCTGACGCCGAGGAGGCCCGCCGGATCGGCCGCAAAAGCGTCGGCTTTTACCTCGGATTGAGCAACTACGTGAACAACTGGCACCGGTTGGGATTTACCGAGAAAGACGTGCGCGAGCCCGGCAGCGACAAACTAATCGATGCGTTGGTCGCCCACGGTTCCCCCGACGACATCGCCGCAAGGCTCGACGAGCATCTGCAGGCCGGCGCCGACCACGTCACGGTCCAGGTGCTGACGCGGCCCGAGAAGCTGCTCGACGCGCTCACCGAACTCGCCGCAGCACTTGGCTTGACTTCGCACGCCTAGGTATCGGGCCGTACCGGCTGCGCACCATGCGGTTGTTGCTCGGTTAGGGTTGCGACATGCGGCTACTGGTGACCGGTGGCGCCGGCTTCATCGGCGCCAATTTCGTGCACGCCGCGGTACGGGAAAACGCCGAGGACGTGGTCACCGTGCTCGACGCCCTCACCTACGCCGGCAGCCGAGAATCGCTGGCGCCCGTCGACAACGACATCCGGCTGGTGGAAGGTGACATCACCGACACCGAGCTGGTTTCGCGGTTGGTGGCCGAGTCCGATGCGGTCGTGCATTTCGCCGCTGAAACCCATGTCGACAACGCGCTGGCCGATCCAGAACCGTTCCTGCACACCAACGTGATCGGCACGTACACCATTCTCGAAGCGGTCCGGCGCCATGGGGTGCGGCTGCACCACGTCTCGACTGACGAGGTCTACGGCGACCTCGCACTCGACGACCCACGACGGTTCACCGAATCCACGCCCTACAACCCGTCGAGCCCCTACTCGTCGACCAAGGCTGCCGGTGACATGCTGGTGCTTGCCTGGGTGCGCTCTTACGGTGTGCGCGCGACGATCTCGAACTGCTCGAACAATTACGGGCCGTATCAACACGTGGAGAAATTCATTCCGCGCCAAATCACCAACCTGTTGACCGGACGACGCCCCAAGCTGTACGGCCGCGGCGCCAACGTGCGGGACTGGATTCACGTCGACGACCACAACGCCGCGGTCCGGCGGATCCTCGAAGCCGGCCAGCCGGGACGGACCTATCTGATCGGTGCGGAGGGCGAACGCGACAACCTGTCGGTGCTGCGAACGATATTGCAGATGATGGGCCGCGATCCCGACGACTTCGACCACGTGACAGACCGTGTCGGCCACGATCTGCGCTACGCCATCGACCCTTCTCAGCTGCATGACGAATTATGCTGGGCGCCAAAGCATACTGACTTCAAGGATGGTCTGCGCGCCACCATCGACTGGTATCGTGCCAACGAATCCTGGTGGGGGCCGTTGAAAGACGCTGTCGAGGCCAGCTACGACCAGCGCGGTCAGTGACATGGAAATTCGTGAACTCGACATCCCGGGTGCTTGGGAGATCACTCCGCAACTACACTCCGACTCCCGGGGATTCTTCTTCGAGTGGCTGACCGACCGGGATTTCACATCGTTCACCGGCCACCACTTCAACCTTCAGCAGGCCAACTGTTCCGTCTCGTCAGCAGGCGTGTTGCGCGGCCTGCATTTCGCCCAGCTGCCCCCGAGCCAGGCCAAGTATGTGACGTGCGTGTCCGGATCGGTGTTCGACGTCGTCGTCGACATCCGGGTGGGCTCACCGACCTTCGGCCGGTGGGATTCGGTGCTACTCGATGACCGCGATCGCAAAACGATCTACATCTCGGAGGGTCTTGCGCACGGATTCCTTGCGTTGCAGGACAACTCGACAGTGATGTACCTGTGCTCGTCGGAGTACAGCCCGCAGCGTGAACACACCGTCTGCCCCACCGATCCAGCGCTGGGAATCGACTGGCCCGGCGGCAGCGAATTGCTAATGTCCGAGCGCGACGCCGCGGCTCCCACCCTCGCGGAAGTCAGCGCCGCCGGACTGCTACCCACCTGGGAGGCGACCCGCGCCTTCGTCGACACGTTGCGGGCCAATTCGTAGGACCCGCCTTGCTGCGGGCCCGCGGCTTTCAGCCTCCGCGCCGGGAGACAAGCTGACGCATATCGGCAAGACCCTGTTCCTGCGCGTCGTTGAGGAAGTCCGGCAGCGGAGCCCGCACTTCGGGTAGCACCTCGTGGTCGATCAAAGCCTGCAACGCCGCTTGCTTGCCGTTGCGGCCGGCCTGGTTGTCGATCTCCTGACGGCCCAACGGCGTTGAGTAGTTGTAGAGTTCACGCTCGATCTGTCGGGACGTGTCGATTTCCATGCCGCCGGACTTCCAGTACGAGTACATGCTCAGCTTGGCGTAATGGGTTCGCACGGCCACAATGTGATTCGGCGCGGACGTCGGAATGTCGGTCGGCAACTCGCCCCCGCCGAATACCGCACGGATGTCCGGCGACTTCAACAAGGTTGTCATCTCCTCGACCGACATATCGTCAGTAACGTGCGCGATCCATGGCCGCCCCTTCGCGGCTGCGTTTCGTGCGATGGCGGCCAGATCCGCGCGCCCCGCCAGGTAGGAGTAGCGAGGTTCGGCGCGCCACCCGTCGCCGCCATATCCGATGGTCAGCAGCAGCGCGGTCAAGTCGACGCTGGAGGTGAGCTGGGTCCGGGTGTCGCCGGGTCTGGGTGTGAGGTGCCCGTGCGGGTCACGAATGTAGAGCGGTACCCGGATTGACTCGTCGTACGCCGCTGCGCCCTTGCCGCGCAAGCCATGCGAGCCGCCGTATTCGCCGTGGTCGGACGTGAAGACGACGACGGTGTTGCGGTCGATGTCGCGGCGTGACGCCAGCTTGTCCAGCACGCGCCCGATCTGAGCGTCCACTTGTTGTTGCAGCCACAGGTACATGTCCAGGCAGCGGGCCCACTGGCGTGCAGCATCCGGCCCCGAATACGACAGCATCCCCGTCAGCAGCGGCGACATGAAGTTGAGGTAGTCGATCTGCAGTTGCGGCTTGCCGCGGCGACGCAAGTCCTCGGGTGTTTCGAAGTTCACCGGCGCGGCGTCGAACCAATGCGAGACATCCTCGGGCAATGGGTTTTTCGGCCACCAGCAGATGTCGTGCGGGTTGACCAGCGAGACCGTCGTACACCACGGGCCGGTGCCGGCGTTGGCGTCGAACCATTGGCAGAACTGGTCGACGATGCCTGGGTCTTTCTGCAGTCCCTGGTTGGGCGAACCGTTCGGCGAGGGGAAGGTTCCGCCGGAAAAGCCGTGCTCCTCGAGCCCTTCCGGCGTCGAATCACCCGCATGTCCCAGATGCCACTTGCCCCACCACCAC
The DNA here is from genome assembly GCF_059812585.1 of Mycobacterium sp. NGS48. Classification (NCBI taxonomy): domain Bacteria; kingdom Bacillati; phylum Actinomycetota; class Actinomycetes; order Mycobacteriales; family Mycobacteriaceae; genus Mycobacterium; species Mycobacterium sp. NGS48. Next base: position 666,431 of record NZ_JCALCY010000001.1, on the reverse strand, counting down.
GTCGCATAGCCTTGCTGACGCAGCATGGTGCCCCAGGTCGGAAACCGGGGGGCAAGCGTCGACTCGCTCGGCCCCTCCCCGGTGAACAAGCATCCGGTTTGATGCGAGTACAGGCCGGTGGTCATCACTCCGCGCGACGGAGTGCACATGTTCGATGCGGTGTAGTGCGACTCGAAAGAAATGCTGCTGCTCTGCAATCGACCGATATTGGGCAGCATGGCGTTGAGTTGCCGGCGCTGCGGAAACCACTGTGGCGTGCGCATCTGGTCGACGACGATCACCAGAATGTTGGGTTTGTTGCCACCGGCCATCGACGATTCGCTCGTCCTGGCTTGCGCCGCAACAACTCGTATCCGCCGAATCCCAACGCGGCAGCGCCCGCTGCCGTCCCAGCACCAGCCAGTACCGTCCGCCGAGTGATCGCAGCCATGCACCTATTCAAGCAGTGCAAGCCAGATGGTATGGAGTCCGCAGGTCGGGTCTTCGACTGTGTGAGCTACTACCCGGAACCCATATGAATCGAGCAGGGCGCGATATTCGGCACCGTCGAGGCTTGCGTGATACAGCGGCTCGCCACCATAGCTGCCAATCCGCTCGCCATGGGCTGGACCGCTGGTGAACATCAGCGCGCCCCCGGGCGCTGCGTGCCGCATGACGACCGAAAACATATGGCGTTGATCAGCTGGCGGCAGGTGAAAAAAGCTATCCCAGGCAAGCATTCCGTGGAATGTGCACTCCAGGGCCAACGTCCGCATGTCGGCGACATGCCAATTCTGTTCGGGGAAGCGATTCCTGCACATCGCGATCATGGTGGTAGACGAATCCACGCCCGTCACCCGACAGCCCTGCTCGATCAGGTATCGAGCCGGCACGCCGGATCCGCATCCGACATCAAGCACAGCGGCATCAGGTGGCAGCAGCGCCAGGAAACGATCAAGCCACCGCGTTTCGGGTACGCACTCGCCACGATCCCGCGACCAGGCGCCCGCATGACGCTCGTACAACTCGACGACTCGGTCGGCGGCATCAGAGGTCACGGAGCCGAATCTACTGAGGTCGGTGTTTGTCCCTGCTTGCGACGCACCCCGGACTATTACTAGGATGTCCTAGTATCCACTCGTTCTTCTCCTTATAGCCGAGGGCTGCCATGACCGCTCAAATTTCGCATTTCATCGATGGCCAACGCTGCGCCGGGCAGTCCGGTCGTACCGCTGAGGTATTCGACCCCAACACCGGCCAAGTGCAGTCGCTGGTGCCGATGGGGGGCAAAGCCGACGTCGATGCGGCGGTCGCATCGGCGGCCCGGGCACAGCGTGACTGGGCGGCCTGGAACCCGCAACGGCGCGCCCGGGTGATGATGCGGTTCATCGAGTTGGTGAACCAGAATGTCGACGAACTGGCCGAGCTGCTGTCGTTGGAGCACGGCAAGACACTGGCCGATTCCCGCGGCGACATTCAGCGGGGTATCGAGGTGATCGAGTTTTCCATCGGCATCCCGCATCTGCTCAAGGGTGAATACAGCGAGGGTGCCGGTCCGGGCATCGACGTGTACTCATTGCGCCAGCCGTTGGGCGTGGTGGCCGGCATCACCCCGTTCAACTTCCCGGCGATGATCCCGCTCTGGAAAGCGGGTCCAGCGCTGGCGTGCGGGAATGCCTTTGTTCTCAAGCCTTCTGAGCGCGATCCCTCGGTGCCGGTACGCCTGGCCGAGTTGTTCGTCGAGGCCGGCCTGCCGCCCGGGGTGTTTCAGGTGGTGCACGGCGACAAAGAAGCCGTCGACGCCATCTTGACCCACCCCGATATCACCGCGGTCGGGTTTGTCGGCAGCTCGGACATCGCCCAGTACATCTATGCCACGGCGACGGGTACCGGCAAGCGTGCGCAATGCTTCGGTGGGGCGAAAAACCACATGATCGTGATGCCCGACGCCGACCTGGACCAGGTAGTCGACGCGCTGATCGGCGCCGGGTACGGCAGCGCCGGTGAGCGGTGCATGGCCATCAGCGTCGCGGTGCCGGTCGGCGAACAGACCGCCGATCGACTGCGCGCCAGGCTGGTTGAGCGCATCAACAACCTGCGGGTCGGGCACAGCCTTGACCCCAAAGCCGACTACGGCCCGCTGGTCACGGGCGCCGCTCTCAACCGGGTGCGCGACTACATCGGCCAGGGCGTGGCCGCCGGCGCCGACCTCGTCGTCGACGGGCGTGAGCGCGCCAGCGATGACCTGGCATTCGGTGACGCCAACCTCGAGGCCGGGTTTTTCATCGGCCCCACACTGTTCGATCACGTCACCGCGGACATGTCGATCTACACCGACGAGATCTTCGGGCCGGTGTTGTGCATCGTGCGCGCCCACGACTACGAAGAGGCTTTGCGGCTGCCCACCGAACACGAATACGGCAACGGAGTGGCGATTTTCACCCGCGACGGCGACACCGCCCGCGACTTCACCTCCCGGGTGCAAGTTGGCATGGTTGGCGTCAACGTGCCGATCCCGGTTCCGGTGGCCTACCACAGCTTCGGCGGTTGGAAACGCTCCGGCTTCGGCGACCTCAACCAGCACGGGCCGGCGTCGATCCAGTTCTACACCAAGGTCAAGACCGTCACCTCACGCTGGCCATCCGGCATCAAGGACGGTGCCGAATTCGTCATCCCCACAATGAAGTAGCTGCAGAATGCCATTCTTCGAACTCAACGACGACGAGCGGGTGATCACCGAAACAGCAGCCGCATTCGCCGGCAAGCGCTTGGCGCCGTACGCCCTGGAATGGGATGCAAGCCAGCACTTCCCGGTCGACGAGTTGCGTGAGGCGGCACAACTCGGCATGGCGGCGATCTACTGCCGCGACGACGTGGGCGGCAGCGCGCTGCGCCGGCTCGACGGGGTGCGGATCTTCGAGCAGCTCGCCATCGCCGACCCGACGACGGCAGCGTTCCTGTCCATTCACAACATGTGCGCCTGGATGATCGACACCTTCGGCACCGCCGAACAGCGCAAGACCTGGGTGCCGCGGTTGGCAGTGATGGAGGTCGTCGCCAGCTACTGCCTGACCGAACCCAATGCCGGCTCGGACGCCAGCGCATTGCGCACCCGTGCTGTCAAGCAGGGCGGCGATTACGTGCTTGACGGCGTCAAGCAGTTCATCTCGGGGGCGGGCGCCTCCGACGTGTACGTGGTGATGGCACGCACGGGCGGCGATGGCCCCCGCGGCATCTCGGCTTTTATCGTCGAGAAGGGCACCGCCGGGCTGAGTTTCGGTGCCCACGAGGAGAAGATGGGCTGGAACGCGCAGCCGACGGCACAGGTGGTGCTGGAAGGGGTGCGGGTGCCCGCCGACGCCATGCTGGGCGGCGCCGAGGGCGAAGGCACCGGTTTCGGCGTCGCGATGAAAGGGCTCAACGGCGGCCGGATCAACATCGCCGCTTGTTCACTCGGCGGGGCGCAGGCCGCATTCGACAAGGCGGCCGCTTACCTTGCGCATCGCGAGGCATTCGGCAATGTCCTGCTCGACGAGCCGACGATCCGGTTTACCTTGGCCGATATGGCCACCGCACTGGAGACCTCGCGAATGCTGTTGTGGCGCGCGGCTACTGCGCTGGACAACGATGCCGAAGACAAAGTCGAGTTGTGCGCGATGGCTAAGCGGTATGTGACCGACGCGTGCTTCGACGTGGCGGACAAGGCGCTGCAGTTGCACGGCGGCTACGGCTATCTACGCGAGTATGGTCTGGAAAAGATCGTCCGCGATCTGCGGGTGCACCGCATCCTGGAGGGCACCAACGAGATCATGCGGGTGGTCATCGGCCGGGCAGAAGCCGCACGGGTCCGCGCCGGCGCATAGAAGGGCGGGAAGTTGTCGACAATCGCGTTTCTGGGGCTGGGCCACATGGGCGGACCGATGTCGGCGAATCTCGTTGCCGCCGGCCATACCGTGCGGGGCTTCGACCCGGTGACCGCTGCGTGCACGACCGCCGCCGGCAAGGGCGTCGCGGTGTTCGACAGCGCCGCGGCCGCGGTGGCCGAGGCTGACGCCGTCATCACCATGCTTCCCCATGGCGATGCGGTCAAACGCTGCTACGGAGACATCCTGCCTGCCGCTAAACCGGGCGCGCTGTTCATCGACAGCTCCACGATCTCCGTCGACGACGCGCGCGAGGTGCACGCGCTGGCCGGCTCGCACGGCGTCACCCAGCTCGACGCGCCGGTCTCCGGCGGCGAGGCGGGTGCCGTCGCCGGCACGCTGGCCTTCATGGTCGGTGGCGACGAGGACGCCCTGCAACAGGCGCATCCCATTTTGGAACCCATGGCGCGCAAGATCATTCACTGCGGCGCAGCCGGCGCGGGCCAAGCCGCCAAAGTCTGCAACAACATGGTGTTGGCCGTACAGCAGATCGCGATCGGCGAGGCGTTCGTCTTGGCCGAGAAACTCGGGCTGTCAGCCCAGTCGCTGTTCGACGTGATCACCGGCGCGACCGGCAACTGCTGGGCCGTGCACACCAACTGTCCGGTGCCCGGCCCGGTGCCGACCTCTCCGGCCAACCACGACTTCAAGCCGGGCTTCGCGACCGCGTTGATGAATAAGGACCTGGGCCTGGCGATGGATGCGGTGGCCTCGACCGGTTCATCCGCGCCGTTGGGCAGTCACGCGGCGGAAATTTATCGCGACTTCGCCGCCAGACACGGCGCTGAGGACTTCAGCGCGGTGATCAACCAGCTTCGCGGCAGCTGAACCGGGCCACCACCCGCTGCGCCTGCACCTCCCGGCACCCGCTGGCCAGCAGCCCGTCGTAGCCGGCCTCACCGGTGAAGATCGCCGGCAAACCGATCGCCGCGGCCGTCCGCGCGCCGGCCTCGGACCCGGCTATCACCAGCGCCTCGCCGGCCACAATGCCCAGCTCCCACTGCGCCAGCCGGTAGAGCTCGGCGTCACCGGCGGGACCGGTTAAGTCATCGGCGCTGATCACCGTCTCGGTCATGCCGTCCCCGATCAGTTCCCGCACTCGGTTCTGCACCCAGTCGCGTGACCCGGCGCCGACCACCGCGACCCAGATGCCAGTGACGAACAGGCTCAGCACCAGGTCGACCAGTCCGGAACGCGGCTCACCGTCGGAGTCGGCCAGAGCATCGGTATCGAAGATCACCGCTTGCAGGGGGTACACCTCGGCATCGCGTTGCACCACGTGGTCCCACCAGAACGGACGGCCGGGACTGGTCCATCGAGCGAGCTCCGTTGTGATCGGCATGACAAGCACTTTGTCGGAAACCGGCCCGTGTGTCCTCCCCCATAGGGGGGATCTGGGCGGGGGGATACAGGGGAATCTGGACGGGGTAATCGCCACGGGCGGCCTTATTGTCTTGCTATGCCCCCCGTGCGCCTGGTCCTCGTCGACGACCACGAGATGGTGATCGAAGGGCTGCGGGCCATGCTCACCGCGTTCTTCGACCGGATCGAAGTGGTCGGGCAGGCGATCAACGCCGAGCAGGCGCTGGCCGTGATCGCCGACACCGATCCCGACATCGTGCTGTGTGACGTGCGGATGCGCGGCGAAAGCGGGCTGGACCTCTGCCTGGCGCTGCGGGAACGCGACCCGGACCGCAGGGTGGTGATGCTCTCGGTCTACGACGACGAGCAGTATCTGTTCGAGGCGCTGCGGGTGGGTGCCAGCGGCTACTTGCTTAAGAGCATCAGCAGTGACGACCTGGTGCACCAGCTCGAGTTGGCCCACCGGGGCGAGACGGTGATCGACCCAGGCCTGGCAGCCCGGGCGGCCGACACCGCCGCACGGCTGCAGCGGGACGAGTTCTGGCCGGGTGCCCGCCAGGGCCTCACCCAGCGGGAGAGTGAGATCCTGGCGTACATGGTCAGCGGGCTGTCCAACCGGGGGATCGCCAACAAGCTCGTCATCGGCGAGGAAACCGTGAAGAGCCATCTGCGTTCGATCTATCGCAAGCTCGGTGTCACCGACAGGACCAGCGCCGTGGCCACCGCGCTGCGCGAGGGTATTTACCAGTGACCGAGGGTATCCGGCCATCCAACGCGGTGCGCGACCTCGTCGACGCCGACCGTGAACTCGCGCTGCTGCGCGAACTCATCCAGGCGGCCTCCAGCGGGCCCGGCGTGGAACCACTGGCCGCGGCGGCGGCGCGGATGATCACCGCTGCCACCGGCACCGACGTGTGCTTCGTACACGTCCTCGACGACAGCGAGCGCTCACTGACCCTGGCCGGCGCAACACCGCCGTTCGACGGCCAAGTGGGAAAGATCCGGCTGCCGTTGGGGTCCGGGGTTTCCGGCTGGGTGGCCAGCCACCGCGAACCTGTCGTGATCACCCACGACAAGGAATCCGACCCGCGGTATCTGCCGATCCAGTCGCTGCGGGGTCGCGACTTCACCTCGATGGTGTCGGTGCCGATGGAAACCGATCCCGGCGGCCTGGTCGGCGTGCTCAACGTGCACACCGTGGCGCGGCGCGAATTCAGCGACGGTGACGTCGAGCTGTTGCGGGTCATCGGCAGGCTGATCGCCGGCGCGATGCATCAGGCCCGCTTGCATCGTCGGTTGGTGGCCCGCGAACGCTCCCACGAGCTGTTCGTCGAGCAGGTGATCGAGGCACAGGAAATCGAGCGCCGCCGACTGGCCGGCGACATCCACGACGGGATCTCGCAGCGGGTGATCACGCTGTCCTACCGGCTCGACGCCGCGGCCCGGGCGCTCGGCGACGACCCGAAAGAAGCCTCCGAACAACTCGACGCAGCCCGCGAACTCGTCAGGCTGACCCTGCAGGAAGCGCGCGCGGCGATCAGCGGACTGCGTCCGCCCGTTCTCGACGATCTCGGCCTGGCCGGCGGCCTGGCCAGCCTGGCCCGGTCGATGCCGCACATGGATCTGGAGCTCGACCTCTCCGACACCCGGCTGCCCGAGCACATCGAGCTCGCGCTGTACCGCATCGCCCAGGAAGGCTTGCAAAACATCGTCAAACACGCCAACGCCACAATGGCCCGGGTGCGCTTCGCGGTGGACGACGACATCGCTCGGCTGGAAATCGTGGACGACGGAGTCGGTTTCGACACCTTCGAGAATCCGCTGGGCGGCGACGAGATGGGCGGCTACGGGGTGCTGTCGATGTCCGAACGGGCCGAGCTGGTCGGCGGGCAGCTGAACATCCGGTCGCGGCCCGGCACCGGAACAGCGGTTACCGCGACAATTCCGTTGCCGTCACTAATCCCGTAAGCCCTCTCCTGCGCGAGCGTGCGCGTCCCCGGTCGACACGCCGCAATAAAACCCGGAATAGCGCACGCCCGCGCGCAAAGGGTGCAACGCCAAAGTGGCGCCTCAAAAGTCGCCGGCGTTGTGCCGCAACGTCTCGATCGACGACACCAACGCCTGCGAGTCGGCGTCCGACATTCCGATGTCGACAAACACCTGCTTGTTGAGCGTGACGGTGGCGTCTTCGACCGTCGAGCGGCCCAAGTCGGTGATCTGCACCAAGGTTGTCCGCCCGTCGGTGGGATGCGGTATCCGCTGCACCAGCCCGTTGGCTTCCAGCCGCCGGATCGCATGGGTGACGCTCGTGACGTGGACCTGCAGCCGGTCGGAAGCCTTGGTGATCGGCAGCGCCCCGGTGCGGGTGAACGCCAACAGACGCAGCAACTCGAATCGGGAAAAGCTCAAGTCATAGGGGCGTAAGGCGGTCTCGACCCGGGCAAGCAGGATCTGGTGGGCCCGCATCACCGAGGTCACCGCGACCATGCCCTGGGCCACGTCGCCCCATCCGGCGCGCTCCCAGTTGGTCCGCGCCGCGGCGATCGGGTCACGGTTGTCGGAGGCGGCCACGCCCCTTCTTACCGCACTTCGGCGCGCGGTCGGGTCAGCAGAGCGACTTTCCCACCACCGACAACACCGCCAGGCTCGACGCGCGGTTACCGACGGTGATCCGCACGCCGCCGTCGGCGTAGTGGCGGGCCCGCAACCCGCTGCCCGCCAACATCTCGTGCCAGCGACGACCTGCCGCCGGGATGTAGATGAAATTCGCGTGCGAGTCAGTGGTATCCACACCCATCTCCCTTAACCGCCGTTGCAGGTAATGACGTTCGGCGGTGATCGACTGGATCCGTTTGCGCAATTGATCTTCAGCCCCGTAGGACGCGGCGACCGCCAGCAGACAGGTAATGGCGAGGCCGAACGGCAACTGCTTGCTCCACAGCATCCGGGTCAGGCTCGGCGACCCGACGCCGTAACCGATGCGCAGCCCGGCCAGGCCATAGGCCTTGGAGAACGTGCGCAGCACCACCACATTGGGAAAGCGGCCGACCAACGCCGACGCGCTGATCCGATGCTCTGCAGCAACGAATTCGATGTAGGCCTCGTCGAGCAACACGATTGTCTTGCGTGGTACCCGGCGAAGAAACTGCAAGACCTCGACCGGGGGCTCCACAGTGCCGGTCGGGTTGTGCGGGCGACACAACACGACCACCCGAGCCGTCGCAGCGGCGTCTGCCAACGCATCGAGGTCGTGATGGCCATACTCATCGAGTGGGACGATCTCAGGTATCAGTCGGGCTATCTGCGCGAATAGTGGATAACCTTCGAACGTCGGCGCAGCCATGGCAATCGTGTCGCCCGGACTAGTCAGCGTTTGCAGAACCTGCACCGCCACCCCAGTCGCTCCGGAGCCGAGCACCACCTGATCCTCGTTCGCGCCGATGTGACTGGCGATCTGGCGGCGCAATTGCTCAGGCAGAAACTCCGGATAGCGGTTGGCGGCATCGATCGACTTCCGCAGAGCGGCCCGCACCGCACGCAGCGGCGGAAACGGACTCTCGTTGAGCGACAACGCTAATGGGTCTACCGCCGATGGCAACGCCGCGAGGACGTCTGCCCCCACCGGATTCGTCAGCAGCGCCATCAGCCGCGTCCGCCCCATCGGACCGCGGCGGCGCCCGCGAAATCACCCGCATGCGCGAAGGCCGCCATCAGCACCACGTCGCCGACCGCGACCTGGCCGCCACTGATCGCGCGATCAAGGTTCACCGGGATCGCGGCACCGAACAGGTTGCCGCACTCATCGAAGGTATCGAGGTGTCTCGACTCGGGCACCTCGAGTGCTTCGCGCCAGTTCCGCAGGAATACCCGATTGGGTTGGTTGGTGACGAGGAGGTCGATGTCCGTGGACGCCAGGCTGATTCGGTCACACACGGCCAATGCCACTTCCGGAACCTGGCGGTTCCCGCGGGCGAGCACCTTGGCGATCTTGCTGTCGGTGAAACCGATGCAGCCTTCGCCAGATCCGGGCTGCCAGTACTTGCGTGGCGGGTCAATCGTGTAAGTCATGTCGCCGGCGTATTCGCCGTAGGTGCGGCACTCCGCATCGAGGATGGGCGACTGGTCCGATACCGTGACCAGGCCGACCGCGGCGCCGTCGCCGGGAACCGACGCCTGCGCCTTACCACGCACCCCGGGCTGGTCGAACACCTGGCCAGCAGCGTTCTGCGCGATCGCGATGAGCGCCGTTCGTCCTTCGCCGGTGGCCAACAGTTGACGAGCCACCTTCAGTGCCAACACGAACGCTGCGCACCCGCCGTTGTGCAAGTCAAGTACACATGACGGTCGCATGCCCAATCGGTGCGCGATGCCGCCGCCTGCGCCGTAAAACGGCATGTCCGGCAGCTGGGTATGGGTGATCAGCACGTCGACGCTTTCGACGGCCTCCCGCCCGTGCCGTTCTGTCAGCCCGGCACAGGCCCGTTCGACCATGTCGATCGCGGTCTCGTCGGGCGCGACGTGGTGGCGAAACTTGGGGGCACGAAACATGAGATTGTCGCGCAGGGCGTCGGATTCGGCGAATCCAGCGTAGTAATCCGCGCCGATCGGCGATCCGGGCAGATAGCTGGAAACATCGGCCAAGCTGACGGCGGGTGGGCTCATGAGGCGCTCATCTCATCCAGGCCGGAATGACCGGAAGACCATTGCGGTGACGATATTCGGCGATCGACTTGAGGTTGTTCAGCTCCAAGCCATGGCCGGCGCCGAACAAGTCCCAGAAGTCGCCCACCCAGCCCGTGCGGCCTGGCGGAACGGCTTCCGGATGTGGGTTGTGGTCATAGAACGGATGGCGGCAATTGGTCCACAGCACAACCGATCCGGGCTTGTCGAGCACCACCTCCGCGTCCAGCACCCGCATCAGATAGATCATCCACAGGTGCCTACTTTGGTCCCAGGCGCAGTGGTAATCGACGGTACGGGCATCGGCGTTGGCCACCGTTCGGGTGTAGATCTTGGTGTCTGGAAGTAACCGGTCGTAGGCCAGCCAGAGCCCAGGCTCATCGGTCGGGGTGAAGTCGCGCAGGGTATAGGTCCACTCCTCGAGGCTTCGGGTGTCGGCCAACCACGCGAACAGCTCGTCGGGTGGGCAGTCGACGTAGTCGTTGACCGTGCAGTACTGACCGAAGACCTCGTCGTGCGGATACACCGACCGCATCTTCGCCATGAAGATCGGTGCGGTCTGCTCTAACGGCGCGCTCTCGATGCGCACCACTCCCTCGATGGATTCGGCAATATCATCACGCGCTGACAGCGACATGGGTGCGGCTCTCCTTCGTGGTTGAATGCAGCTGAGCCGCCGAAAAACTGGTTGTCGGCTGCGCCAGGAATGGTGCGAACGGGGGGATTTCATCGGCTGCGCACTCGACGCTGACCACCGAGGGCCCGTCGACATCCAGTGCCATGCTCACCGCCGACGAGAACGCGTCGGCGTCGGTGACGTCGACAGACGCCAGTCCGGGAAACATCGCCGCCAGACCGGCTCCGAGATTGCTTGGCGCAAATCGGTTGTAGCTGTATCGATCGTCATAGAACAACTGTTCGCGGGTTACGCACATGGCGTGGGCGTTGTTGTTGCACAACACGAACGTCACCGGTAGCCGGTATTGCACCGCCGTGTGTATTTCGGTGCCGTGCATGAAGAAGGCGCCGTCCCCGGCGACGACCACCACCCGCCGGCCACGGGCGAATGCCATGCCGATGCCCGCACCGAAGCTGTAGCCCATGCCGCCCATACCAAGCGCGACCATGAATCGGCCTTCGCGCCGCGTCGGCAGATAGTGGATGGCGGCCGCGCCGGTGTTGCCGGCATCGACGACGATGTCCACCCCGTCGGGCAGCGCCCGATCGAGCGCGATCATTGCATCGCGGTAGCGCACACCCGGCCCGTCGAACGACGGGGGGCAAAGTTCCTTGCGCGACACCGCATCAGGCACGCGGATACCGATCGGTCGCGCACGCCCAGTCAACGCGCTGGTCAGGAGTCGCAACGAGGCCCGCAGATCGTCGGTGTGCACGTGGGTGCAGGGAAAGTACGGCGGTGCGGACCCGATCGACACCGTGCGCACTCCGGCCAGCGCATCGTCGAGTCCGGCGCGCGCGGTCACCGGCAGCCGGGTGCCCACTACCAGGCACAGTGCGCTGCGGGCGATCGCCTCGGCCACCCCGGGGTGGCCCATGACACCGGTCACTCCGAGCGTCGACGATGACCCGAAACCCGGTGTCCCGGCGACATCCTTGGCGTCGGGCACACACGCCACCCGCGCGCGCAGCACGGCCCGGAGAGCCGCCAGTTCGCTTCGCGCATCGTCGCGGGCCACCTGTTCACCGGCGATGATCGTGACCGGCCCGATCGCCTGATGCACTGCCCGCACGATCGGATGCGGATCGCCAATGGAGCGCGGCCGTTCAAGATCACAGCGGTGGCCGTTGATGCCGATCGTGCCTTGCTGAATGTCCTTGGGCAGCAACAATACCGCCGGCCCGCCCGTGCGGGCTGCCGCCAGCGCCGCCGGCAACGCAGAAACGATGTCGCCGGATGTAAGTACCCTTCGGCAGAACAGCGACACTGACGAAAACAACCGGTCGGCATCCAACGAGGCGTTGCGGCCGCTTGTGTCCTGAAAGCTGCCCTGCCCGTCCATCGTCGTGGCCGGCTGACCCACCAATGCCAGTACCGGGACTCGACTGGCCAGCGATTCTCCAAGTCCGGGAACGAGGTTGAGCGCACCACCGCCCGAAGTGGCCGCCACCACCCCCAAGCCGGCCCCGCTGCGGCTGTACCCGTCTGCCATCGTCGACGCCGAGAACTCGTGCTTGGCCAGCACCGCCGTGATGTCCGACCGAAAGTATGCGGCGTCGTAGAGGTCTTCGATGTTGGCGCCATCCACACCGAAGATGTGGCCGACTCCGATGGCCGCGAGCTGCCCGACGATGTGGTCGACCACCCGGTACGTGCTAGGCATATCTGATAGACGACTCGCGGGCGCTTTGAGTTCATCGCTTCGCGGTTCAGCCGGGTCTGGCCTCCACCACGGACAGCGGTGACGCGGTTTGCACCACCCGGGTCGTCCGCAACCCGGCCTGGCCGAGTAGGTCTCGGTACTCGGCCGCGGTGCGTTCGCGGGCGCCCATATTCAGCAGCATCTCCAGATCCACCCATTTTCCTGGGAAGTCACGATCGTGGTCGGGGATCACCAGTTCGATCAGCAGTACCGTGGCCCGCTGCCCCGCCGCCTCGCGAACGTTGCGCAGGATCTGCACCGCCTTCTCGTCGGGCCAGTCGTGGATGATATTTTTGAGCACGTAGGCGTCAGCTCCGCCCGGAACATCGTCGAAAAACGACCCCGCCACGATCTGCACCCGTGCGACGACATCGCGTCCGCGCAACAGGTCCTCGGCGCTCGCGACGACGCCGGGCAGGTCGTACAGGACACCGTGCGACGCCGGCGCCGCCGCCAGGATGGCGGCCAGCAACGTTCCGCGCCCGCCGCCCACATCGACGATCGTGGGAAAGGCACCGAAGTCGTAAGCGGCGACGACGGGCACATCCGTAAGCTGCGAAACACTCGTCATGGTCTGGTTGAAGAGTTCGGCGTGCTCGTGGTGCTCGGCGAAGTAGTCGAAGCTCTCCTTGCCGTGCAGGGCCGGGACAACCGCGTTGCCGGTCCGGATCGAATCCACTAGCAGCGTCCACCGTTCGCGCTGCTCGGGTGAGCCGTAGAACCGCGCCGCCCACATCATCGACACCGCTGCGTCGGAACGCAGCGTCGCCGCAAGCGCATTCAGCTCATAGCGGCCGTCGCGGCGGTGCCGGAAGATGCCCCGGCCGATCAACGCCCGCAGCAGCCGACGCAGCGCGTCCGCGTCCGCGCCCACGCGGGCGGCCAATTCCTCGACCGGCAGCGGCCCGTTGGCCAGCTCATCGGCGACACCGAGTTGGGCCGCCACTGTGATCGCTTGCGATGTCCAGGTCGCGATGATCATTTCCATCATCGCTGCGGGCGCGGGTGTCAGGCGTTGATGGACCCGATACAGGTGGTGGCGCAGCCATTCGACGGCGCGAGCCAACTCGGCGGGCAGTGCCGTCGCGGACATCACATCACCTCGACAGTTCGACGCTCAGCGTGTCGACTGCACGTTCTCTGCTGATCTGCGCGGCAATCCGGCGGTGACTTGCCCACCCCAGAAACGTTGTCAGTGCCCAGGTCATGAACCGATCGGAGATCAACGCCGCCGGCCGCAGCATCGGCTCGCTGCGCGACACCTGCTGCGTGGTCACCCAGGACACGGCCTTGACCTTGGGTCGCCTGGTGTTCTCATACCAGCGCAACGCGGCGCAGAGATCACGGCTCCCGACGTCCGAGAGGGCCTTGCACAACACCATGGTGTCGAGCAGCGCCTGATTGGTTCCCTGCGCCAGGGTGGGCGGCATCGTATGCGCGGCGTCGCCGAGCAACGTCACCGCGCCGTCACCGCGGCGGGGAATCGGGTGTCGATAATGCGGAAACGGGGACGGAGCGAGGTCCGCATCGGTCAGTGTCTCCAGGACACGGTCGACGAATCCGGACCACCCACTGAAGTGAGAGCGGATTTCCTCGATCGGACGACTCGGTCGAACGAAACCCGGCGACCACGGCAGGTCGAACCACCACTGCAGATCGCACCCCCCAGCCGGCCACAGCCCGAGGTTTCCGTGTTCACCGATCATCATCAGCGCGGTGTGCTTATCGGGTATGTCGTTAAGGGTGACCAGCCCCTGCCAGCTGCACCACCCGGTGGGTGTTGCGGGCCGCGCGCCCAACGTCCTTCGAACCATCGAGTGCAAACCGTCGGCGCCGATCACCACATCTGCTTCGGCGTGGCCGCCGTCGTCGAATTCGACCACCGCTCCGCCAGCTGTCCTGACCACGGCGACCGCGCGAGAGTCACACCGGATGCGTTCGGCCGGAACCCCTTTCAGCAACCGTTCCAGTAGCACCCGACGTGCCACCATCCGGATGGGTGCCCCGAGCCGGTCCTGAATCGCGGTCAAGTCCAAAGTCGCCACCGGGCGACCAGTGGATGTCAAGACCCGCACCGCCGACAGCAGCTGACCGGTCCCGTCCATATCGACGCCCAGCTGACGCAACACTGTCGCGCCATTCGACCAGATGGTCACCGCCCCACCACCGGCCGTCAGTTGCGGCCGCTGCTCGAAGAGCGTGACATCATGCCCGTCGCGCAACAATCCGCGGGCGATGGCAACGCCGGCCACACCGCCACCGACAACCACAACGCAAAGCGGTTCGTCCGTCAACGCACACCTCCTACTGCCAACACGCTTGACGACGACAAGAAGTTCAATCAACGCCGGCTGCGTGAACCGCACAGGGATCTGGACCGTGTTACCGCAGGGGGACCCGTGGATAGGGGGTCATGCGCCAGTTGTTCACTACTCACGAAGTCGTTGTCATCGGTGCGGGGCCAGCAGGCCTCGCCGTCGCTCGTGAGCTTGGCCGTCGGCATCGGATCGAGGCTCTGGTCATCGACCGCGCGGCGACGCCCGCGGCGTCCTGGCATGCGCGCTACGACAACTTCCGCCTCAACACGAACGGCTTCTTGTCACATCTTCCCGGGCAACGGCTCCCGCTGAGCGCAGGTCGTTGGCCGACGAAGGAAGACATGGTCCGCTACTTCGACCGATACGTGCGAACACAGAACATCACGCTTGCACTCGGGTGTTCGGTCCACCGCATCGACCGGGCTCCAAACGGTTGGCTTATCGACACATCACGGGGTGAAATCCGCGCAGCCGCCGCTATTCTCGCCACCGGCCGGTACTGCACGCCTGCGGTCCCGCCGTGGCCGGGCGTCGCCGACTTCACCGGCGAACTCGTTCACTCAGCGGACTTCCGCAACGCGTGCCCGTTCCGGGGACGCGATGTCCTGGTAGTCGGCGCCGGCAACTCGGCCGCCGACATCGCAGTCCAGCTCGCCCGCGGCGGCGCCGGCAACATCTGGCTCGCCGTGCGAACCCCACCGCACCTGGTGCGCCGGTCGATCGGCGGTCTGCCGTCGGATATCTTCCTGGAATTGTTCGCTCCGGTGCCGGCGCGCATAATCGACCCGCTGATCGCACGCCTCAACCGCTTACTGTTTGGTGACCTGGCGGACTATGGATTCCACCAACCCCCGCTTGGGCTGAAGGCGACGGTCGAGCTGTCCGGGCGCATACCCACCCTCGCCGACGAGCTGGTCGATGTCGTGCGTGCCGGGCGCGTTGCGGTGGTAGCTGCGGTGCAGCGAATTGCAACCGGCGACGTGATCCTCACCGACGGCACGTCGCTGTCGCCGCAGGTAATCATTGCCGCCACTGGGTTTTCCACCAACCTCGAAGCGTTGGTCGGGCACCTGGGTGTCCTGGACGGGCGGGGCGATCCGCGTGGCGGGTTCGCCTGCCACCTCGGTGACGGATTGTTCGCCATCGGGTACGGCATTCCACCCAGCGGTCCGCTGCGCGCGATCCGTCGAGGCGCCACGCCGGTGGCCGGCGAGGTCGCGACCTATCTCGGCAGCCGCGCTGAACATTGCGCTGCCGCAGCTCGGTGAAAGGAAACACGCGTGCAGATCTTCTTGCGCGGCATGGACGGATACGAACCAGTCCGCCGCGACACCGTATGGAACGGCCTAGTGCCGGAACGCTTTCCCGATGCGGTCGTACTGGCCAATGACAGCGACGACGTGGTCGAAGCGATCCGCTATGCGCGTGCCAACGGCCACCGGGTCGGCGTATGTTCGGGCGGGCGCAGCTGGACGGCCAGTCATTTGCGCGACGGCGGCCTATTGCTGAATGTCAGTCGCCTGGATCACTGCGTCGTCGACGCGGATGCGATGGTCGCGCGCGTCGGACCCGGCAAGGCCGCGAGCGACTTGGCGCTCGAGCTCGACGCCGTAGGGCTTTTCTTCCCGGCCGGACACTGCGAAGGCATCGGCCTCGGTGGCTTTCTGCTGCAGGGCGGGTACGGCTGGAACAGCAAGGTGGTCGGACCGGCCTGCGAGAGCGTGCTCGGGCTGGAGGTGGTCACCGCCGACGGCGAGCAGATCTATTGCGATCCCGAGAACCACCCGGACCTGTATTGGGCCGCCCGCGGCTCGGGGCCAGGCTTTTTCGGCGTGGTCACCTCCTTCAGCTTGCGCATTCACCGACGGCCGCCGGTTTGGGGCACCTGCCTGTACATGTATCCCATCGATGTTGCCGACGAGGTGTTCACGTGGGCGCGCTCGATGTGTGCCGAGCTCGACGACCGCGTCGAACTGCAAATGGTCACCTGCCGCAGTTTTCCGGAGACCGGACTCGATCGCCCCGGCGTCACCATCGCCGCACCGGTGTTCGCCGATTCGGACGAAGGGGCGATGAAAGCCCTTGCTCCGCTGGGCAGCTGCCCGGTCGCCGATCGGGCGATCGTCAGCCTGCCGTATGCTCCCACAACCTTGGCCAATTGGTACGCCGCGGTGATGACCAATTACCCTGCGGGCCACCGCTATATCGCGGACAGCATGTTCACTTCGGCGACCGCCGAAGAGCTGCTGCCGGGTATCCGCAAGATCATCGAAACGATGCCACCGCACCCCTCACAATTCGTCTTCACGGGATGGCAGCCGTCCCCTGATCGTGCCGACATGGTCTACGGCCTCGAGGACGAGATCTACCTCGCGCTCTACACTGCCTGGCCGGATCCGGCTGACGACGAACAGTACTGCGACTGGGCGAGTTCCAACATGGCGGCGATGTCGCACTTGGCCACCGGCATCGCACTCGCCGACGAGAACCTCGCGCGGCGACCGGCGAAATTCATCACCGACGCGAACATGACGCGGCTGGATAAGGTGCGCTCGATCTACGACCCGGATGGCCGATTCCACAGCTGGATGGGCGCCGGGTAGCCGCCGGAATTCACAGCGCGCGCTGCAGCAGCACCTGGCCGTTGTCGGCAGACACCACCTGCACTGCGGCGATCTGGTCAACCGCGGTCGAGATGCTGCCGGCCGGAGTCGCAGTATGCCCGGGTTCGGCCACCCAGGTGGCCAACTGGGTGCGGCTGCCGTCGCGACCCACCACGACCATCGCCAGCCTGTCGTGGCGGGCATTCACCGGTGCCAGGCAGACACACTGCAGATCGATGAAGGTTCCCCAGCGCTCGCTGCTGACCGACACCGTCGAGGTCAGCGCGGTCGTCCCAACCTGCGCCATCGGCAGCGCCGACACACTGGCCTGCGGTGGCGAAGGTGTCGGGGAATGACCCGCAACCCCAACAAAGACACCGATCGCCAGTACCACCGCGGCGGCAGCCGCAGCGGCCCAGGTCATCACGTGCGAACGGCGCCGCCGCCAGCGAACCGCGGCCAGTAGCGATGTCAGGACTTCGGGTCGCAGCTGCGGCGTCTCCGGTGCATCGTCATCCGAGGCGATCGCGGCCATTTGATCGCCATCGAGTTGCGACAACAAGGCCGGTATGCCGCCCAATTCACCGACGGCTTCGCGACATGAAGGGCAGCCGCTGATATGCGCCTCGAACTCGCGCCGGTCGGCGGCCGATAGTGCCCCCAGGACGTAAGCCGCGTCCCACATCGCGTATTCGTGGCTGCCGTGGCCGGGTGGTCGTCCGCCGGGCGCTCCCGGTGGTTGTAGCGCCGTCATCGTGTCACCCCCAACTCTTGCAGTGTAAGCCGCAGCGCCCGAACGGCGTAGTGCAGCCGCGACTTCACGGTGCCTTCGGCAATCTCCAGATCTGCGGCGATCTGCGCGGTGGTCCAACCCTTGTAATACGACCGATGAATCACCGCGCGGTGCTCCGGCGACAACTGCGTCATCGCGTCGGCGATCAGCATCCGGTCCAGTGCCGCAGTCACGTCATCCGGGCCTGCCCGCTCGGGAGCCGTGTCCAACGAGCCAACTTCCTTGCGGAACCGGGCGCTTCGGCTCTCGTCGATAATCATGTTGCGGGCGACCGTGAACAGCCACGCACGCGCCGACCGGTGAGTCCCGTCGGTGTCGTCTAACACCTCGGGATGCTGCCAGGCCCGCAACAGCGTCTCCTGAACAACGTCTTCGGCTCGGTTCCGGTCGCCGCACAACCGCAGCGCGTACCGCCACAACGCCGCCGCGTGCTCGTCGTAAAGGGCCCTCATCAAGGTGGTTTCGGGTGCCGGCCTGCCAGCAACATGGGGCACTCGATCACCTCCCAAACCCTCTGATAACAACACGTGATAGGCGGCGCTTCGGTTCACTTCAAGGCGCGGGTCCCGCACAGCCCCGCTCAGGCGGGCAGCCAGTTGCCGTGGAACCCGTGCGGCACCCGGCGCGGCAGGTGTACGCGCGCAGCGGGTTCGCCGTCGAAGTCGGAAGCATCGATGATGACTAGGTCGCTGCTGTCGCGTATCGGGTCGTATACGTAGGTCAGGTACCAGCCGGCCGATTCGTCAGTGTGGTCGGTGGCCGGTGCGAACACCGCCTCGCTGGGTGCACCGAGCTGGCCGTTGGCGGCGAATCGGTGTTCGGAGGCACTGTCACGTTCGAGGTCGTAGCGCACCAGGGCGCCGCCGCCGACGGCGACCGAGTACCGAGCGGCTGCGCCGACCAGCCGATCGTCGACGCGCGGGAACTCGACTCCGCGGTCGTCGAGCTGGGTCGCCGCGACGGACCCGGTGTCCAGGTCGAGAGTCCAGCGCCACAATGCCGCATCGGTTCCGAATTCGCTGTTGTCGCGCCACATTTCGGGGTAGCAGACAACCTCCAGCACAATTGTGTTGGCGCTGTCGTAGGCATTGGCGATGTGGAACACGTAGCACGGCTCAATCTCGAACCAGCGCATCGGACCGTAGGGATCGTCGCGGCGCAGCACTCCCAGCCGGGCCGGGTGGTTGTCGTCCCACCGGTAGGGAAGGTCCAATTCGTCTTGTTGGGCGAGCGCCAGGCGCAGGTCGAACACGAGCGGCAGGTCCATGAACACAACGTGCCCAGCGGTCAGTGCGAAGTCGTGCATCAGGGTCAGCGCGGGAACGTCGATGGGGCGGTTGACAACCAGCTGACCGTCGGCATTCGCGCGGTGGTAGGTGACATGCGGCTCCAGGATGTTGCCGGATCCGAAGAAGTGCAATTCGCCGGTGACGGGGCAGATCTTGGGATGGGCGGTCATCGAATCGGCCAACTTGCCGCCGAAGTCGTAGGCTCCCAACGTTTTGAGATCGTTGCTGATCTCGTAGGGTAACGAGAATTCCATCAGCGCAAGCGTTTTGCCGGCATGGCGAACAACATGGGTGTTGGCAACGCTCGAGTGCAGGTTCCGAGAGCCGTCAGGGTTGTACAGCGGGACGGGACTTTCGAAACTCTCGGTGCGCAGCCAACGGTTGCGGTACCACGCTGCCCGACCGTTTTTCAGCCGAACACCGTGGACCATGCCGTCCCCGACACACCAGTGGCCGGCGTCCACCCGTGGGTTTGGACCGTTGCGCAGATACCAGCCGTCCAACTCGGCGGGAATGGCCCCCTCGACCGGCAGATCGAAAGCGGTCAGCTCGTCATGTACGGGCGCGTAGTTGCCGGCGCGAAAGACCGGAAAGACCGTTTCCGGCGGCACCCCGCGATCTGGGACGGCTTGCAACCGTCGCTCCGGTGTCGCCAGCGCCGACACTGGGACCAACCGCGGCACATCCCATCCGACGTCGCCCGTTTCGATCGCAGCTACCTCGTTGCCGTCGAGCAGTGCCAGCAGATCGGGCATGCCGGACAACTCGGCGACCGCTTGCTGGCACGATGGGCAACTGTCCATATGTGTCTCGAATTCGCGGCGGTCGGCACCGGAAAGCGAGCCCAGCACGTACGCGGCGTCCCACGTGGCGTATTTGGCGCAGTCGAAGGCGGTCATTGCGCCACTCCCATTTCCAGCAGGGCTTGCCGCAGGGTTCGCAGAGCATGGTGCAGCTGCAACTTCACCGTACCCTCGGCAATACCGAGATCGGCGGCGATTTCTCCGGTGGTCCAGCCCTGGTAGTACGAGCGGCGAAGCATGATCCGATGCTCGATGGGCAGTTCTGCCATCGCGTCGCCGACCAGCATCCGGTCCAGCGTCGGGTTGCGCGCCCGCTGCAGCGCACCGGAACGGTCCGATGACGCCAGCCCGGCACAGTGGCGGTCGTCGCCGACCACGTTTCGGGCCTGGCTGAACAGCCAGGCACGTGCCGACCGCTCGGCATCGTCGAGAACCTCGGGATGCCGCTGCGCCCGTGACAGGGCCTCGTGCACGACGTCCTGGGCGCGGATCTGGTCACCGGTGAGACGGAATGCGTAGCGCCACAAAGCCGCGGCATGCTCTGCATAGAGCACCCGCACCGGGCCAGTTTCCGGAATGTCCATCGACAACCTTCCGGTGCTAACACGACTGCGGCCCTCGTGTGGTTCACACCCGGGCACTAGCCCGCTTAGCCGAGGGCTACCGCCGGGGCTTGTCGCCCACGCTCGGCAGGTTCATTCGCAACGCGTGCAGTGCGTGGTGTAGTTCGTCCTTGACAACGTTGTCATCGGTCCTGAGATCGGCGGCGATCTGCGTCGTGGTTCGTCTGAGGTAGTAGGACCGGTACAGCATCGCGCGGTGCCGGTCGGGCAACTGGGCTACCGCATGCCGGATCTGGCCCCGGTCCAGGTTGACGTCGACCGCGGTGCGCGAAGCCGACTCGGCCTGTGAACATTTCATCGCGCCCGGGCCCAACGATTCCCAGGCGCTGCGCGCCGGATCCAGAGGTCCAGCACCGATGAATACCGTCGTGGTGAACCCCCTCCGCATCGCACCCACTGTGTTCTCGCTGGCAGCGCACGTGGAGCTCACCGATGAATCATCTCGATTAGTTCTCACGACCGACTCCGAATACAACTTAGCCAACGTTGTACGCATTGTATACATGTAAGCGACTATTGTGTCAATAGTGACATTTCTGCCCGAACTGTCGTAACCTACAAAATATGCCGGACGCACCGAACTTTCAGGTCGAGGTCCGCCAGTTGCTGCGCGACCGAGTCTTAGATGCGGCTTACGCGCTGATCTGCGCGGAGGGCTGGCCGGCAGTAAACATGTCGCGCATCGCTGCCACGGTCGGCATCAGCCGGCAAGTGCTGTACAAGGAGATCGGCGTCAAGCAGGCACTGGGCGAGGCCTTGGTCGAACGGGAGACCCATCGATTCATCACCGGGGTCGTTTCGGCTATGCGGGCCCACCCCGATGACGTGGCGGCTGGCCTTGCGGCCGGCGCAGCTTTCACCCTGCGTGCCGGCACCGACGACGCCCTGACCAAAGCGACCCTGGCCCGCGCGCGCAACGGGGAAACCGGCCTGACTCCGCTGTTGACGGCCGGACGGCGACCGATCTGGCGCGGTGCCATGGATGCGATCGCGGCGGCGGTCCGGGAGTTCTACGACCTTCCGGATGTGATCGACCGGCAGCTGAACTCGATCGTCGAAGTCGACGTCCGCTTAACGCTCAGCCATCTGCTGCAACCGATGAGCGCCATCGACGATGCCGCTGAGCAGATCTACACCACCGTGCGCGCGTTGTTAGACGCCGCTACCGCCCAGGCCGTGGGTGTCCCGGACGGGTGAACCTGGCATTGCTGATCGCCCCGGCCCGAAGAACGGCGTGCCCGCTGAAAGGTAGACCATCAGCAGAGGACGCCTCTGAAACCTCCTACTCGCGCAGCACTGGTAAAGTGCAGACGCGGCATAGCCCAAATAGGTTCCACCGCTTGAGGTTTGGACGGAGAACCGGCACTCCGGTCCTGCGCCGCGTCGATTCGGATACCTGTCGAAACTCACACCCGGTGCACCGGTCCCGGTTAGCCGAGGGTCAGGATGCGGGGCCCGTCCTCGGTCACCGCGACCGTGTGCTCCCAGTGTGCAGCACGCGAGCCGTCGGCGGTAGTGACCGTCCACTCGTCGTCGAGCACCTTGGTTTTGCGGGTGCCCAGTGTGAGCATCGGCTCGATGGCCAGTACCGATCCGACAGCCAGCAGCGGTCCGCGTCCCGGGGCGCCTTCGTTGGGCAGGAAGGGGTCCATGTGCATTTGCCGACCGATGCCGTGACCGCCGTAGCCCTCGACGATGCCGAACGCGCGGCCATAACGGGCCTCGGCGGCGCGGGTGGCGCTTTCGATGGCGTGCGAGACGTCGGTGAGCCGATTGCCGGCAACCATGGACGCGATTCCGGCTTGCATCGACTCCCTGGTCGCCTGGGACAGCAATTCGTCGGCGGGGATGAGCTGCCCGACTCCGAAGGTGATCGCCGCGTCGCCGTGCCAACCGTCCAGGATGGCGCCGCAGTCGATGGACACCAGGTCGCCGGCGGCCAGGGTCTCGGTGGCGGACGGGATGCCGTGTACCACCCGGTCGTTGACCGACGAGCAGATCGACGCCGGATACCCGTGATAGCCCAGGAACGACGGTGTGGCGCCGGCGTCGCGGATCACTGATTCGGCGATCTCGTCGAGGTTCAAAGTCGACACCCCGGGTGCGGCGGCCTCCCGCACTGCGCCCAGCGCGGCAGCCACTACGGCGCCCGCGGCGGCCATCGCGTCGAGTTCACCGGAGCTGCGCTGCGGCACGACCTTGCGACTTCGCAGTCCGCCGATCACAGTTATTTGCCCAGCGCCTGCAAGGCTCGAGCGAACACTTCGTCGACAGTGCCGACGGCGTCGACGGTTTTCAGTTCGTGCTCATGCTGGTAGTAGTCCAGCAATGGCGCCGTCTCGTCGCGATAAACCTTCATCCGGTTATGGATGATTTCCGCGGTGTCGTCGGCTCGGCCGCGTCCCTCGAGCCGCTCGAGCAGCACCTCTTCGGACACCCGGAATTCCAGCACCGCATCGAGCGGGCTTCCTCGCCGTTCGAGCATCTCGTGCAGTGCCCTGGCCTGCTCCACCGAGCGGGGGTAACCGTCCAAGATGAACCCGGAGGCCGCGTCGGGCTGGTCGATCCGGTCTTCGACCAGCGCGTTGGTCAGCTCAGAGGGCACCAAGTCACCGGCGTCGAGATAGCGCTTGGCTTCCAACCCGAGTTTGGTGCCCTCGCTGATATTGCGGCGGAACAGGTCGCCGGTCGAGATTTGCGGGACCCCGAACTTGTCGGCCAGCTTGACGGCCTGGGTGCCCTTGCCCGCGCCGGGCGGTCCGAGCAAAACCACTCTCACTTCAGGAACCCTTCGTAATTGCGCTGCATGAGCTGGCTCTCGATCTGTTTGACGGTGTCCAAACCGACGCCGATCATGATCAGCACCGCGGTGCCGCCGAACGGCAGGTTCTGTACCTGTCCGGTATTGCCGATCTGCAGGAACACGTTCGGCAGAACTGAGATCACACCGAGGTAGATCGAACCCGGCAATGTGATGCGGCTCAGCACAAAGCGCAGGTAGTCAGCGGTCGGCCGGCCGGGCCGGATACCGGGGATGAAGCCACCGAACTTCTTCATCTCGTCGGCACGTTCGTCGGGGTTGAACGTGATCGACACGTAGAAATAGGTGAAGAAGATGATCAGCCCGAAATAGATGGCGATGTAGACCGGGCTCGCCGGGTCGGTGAGGTAGTTGCCGACGAACTTGTCCCACCAGCTGTTTCCCGCGCCGCCGGCGCCGCTGCGGACCAGCTGGGTGATCAGATGCGGGATGTAGATCAGCGACGACGCGAAGATGACCGGGATAACGCCGGCCTGGTTGACCTTGAGCGGCAGATATGTCGACGTGCCGCCGTACATCCGCCGGCCCACCATGCGCTTGGCGTATTGCACCGGGATGCGGCGCTGGCCCTGCTCGACGAACACCACGCCGACGATGATGATCAGTGCGGCCAGGCACACCGCCGTGAAGATCACCCCGCCGCGGCTGTCCAGGATCGACTTGCCCTCGGCGGGAATCCGGGCGGCGATGCCGACGAAGATCAGCAGCGACATGCCGTTGCCGATACCGCGTTCGGTGATCACCTCGCCCATCCACATCACCAACGCCGCACCGCCGGTCATCACCAGCACGATGACGACCAGGGTGAAGATGCTCTGGTCGTCGATGATGTCCAGGCTGCAGCCCTGCAGCAGTCCGCCGTTGGCTGCCAGCGCCACGATGCTGGTGGCCTGCAGGACGGCCAACGCGATCGCGAGATAGCGGGTGTACTGCGTCATCTTGGCCTGGCCGGACTGGCCTTCCTTGCGCAGTTCTTCGAACCGTGGGATGACCACAGTGAGCAGCTGCACGATGATGCTCGCGGTGATGTAGGGCATCACCCCGACGGCGAACACCGTCAGCTGCAACAGTGCGCCGCCGGAGAACAGGTTGATCAGCGAGTAGATCTGCGCCGCTTCCCCGCCGCTGACCTGCGCAATGCACTTCTGCACGTTCGGGTAGTTCACGCCGGGAGACGGCAGCGATGCGCCGACCCGGTAGAGAACGATGACGCCGATCGTGAACAGGATCTTCCGTCTCAGGTCGACTGTTCGCAGCGATGAGATGAAAGCCGAAAGCACTCTTCCTCCTGCGCAGCCGGGCTCTGGTCGCGGCATGCCGATGGGCTGGTCTGGCCAGCAACGGGTTGTCCTGTATTACGCGCCGACCCGCAGGCCAGAATATGCGCGTCAAGCAGTCTACGAGAGTAACAGCGCAGGCAGCGAACGCCCGCAAGCAGGCGTACAGTTTCGGTGGCTCATTACATTGGCTAAATATCTAGGATGTGCCCATGACACGCAGCGAAAGTGACAGCTGGGATCTGGCGTCGAGCGTGGGTGCGACGGCGACGATGGTCGCCGCCGCGCGCGCATTGGCCAGCAGAGAGCCCGAGCCGTTGATCGATGACCCGTTCGCCGACCCGCTGGTGCGGGCAGTGGGCGTCGACTTCTTCGCCCGGCTGCTCGACGGTGAGATCGAGGTTCCCGGCGCCGACGAGGACGCGGAGTTCAATCTGCAGCGGCTCACCCATGTGATGGCGGTGCGCACCCGCTTCTTCGACGACTTCTTCACCGACGCCGGCGCCGCAGGAATTCAGCAGGCCGTCATTCTGGCCGCCGGCCTGGACTCGCGTGCCTACCGGCTGAGCTGGTCGGAGGGCACCGTCGTCTATGAAATAGACCAGCCCGAGGTAGTCGAGTTCAAAACGTCGACGTTGTCGAAACTGGGCGCCCGCCCTACCGCTGAGCGCCGAACTGTGCCCATCGATCTGCGGGAAGACTGGCCGGCAGCGTTGCGCCGCAATGGGTTCGACGAAAGCAAGCCGACCGCTTGGAGCGCCGAAGGCCTGCTGTTGTACCTTCCGCCGGAAGCGCAGGACCGGCTGTTCGACACCGTGACCGCGCTCAGCGCGCCGCGCAGTCGGCTGGCCACCGAATATCACCCCGACGGTCCACCGATGCTCGACGACCGCGCGAAAGCGATGAACGAGCATTGGGGCAAACACGGTTTCGACGTCGACCTGTCCTCGCTGGTGTACCGCGGCGAACGCAACCCGGTGACCGATTATCTGACCGAGCACGGCTGGCGGGTGTCGACGCGCAGCCGCGCCGACCTCTTCGCCGACGCCGGGCTCGAGTTGCCCGACACGCCGATGCCCACCCAGAACACCCTGGCCGTCACTGCCGTTCGATAGCCCTGGACGGGCGGTCGGCCAGCTCCAGAAAACGGTGGTAGCGGTCGTCGGTGGCGCTCGTCCACGCTGGATCGGGTTCGACGACACACTCGGCGCTGGCCCATCGCGCGGCGTCGGTCATCGACGATTCCAGGCCGACGGCCAGCCGGGCCAGGAACGCCGCGCCCAGCGCCGCGCCCTCGGCGACCGCCGACACCTGCACCGGCAGGCCGGTGGCGTCGGCGATGGCCTGCATCCACGGCTGCACGCGGGTGCCGCCGCCGGCCGCCACGATGCGCGAGGTCGGGGCGCCGCTGCGTTCGACGAGTTGGCGGACGACGAAGCCGGACGCCTCGTAGGCGGCCCGTCGCAGCGCCGCGGCATCGTGGGTGAGGTCCAGCCCGTCGAGCACCGCGCGGCGGTCCGGATCATGGTAAAGCGTGCGCTCGCCACGGACATATGGCGACCACACCGGAACTCGCTGCGGCGCAGCGTTTTTCGGATCATTCGGGCCGAGTATGCGGTCCACCCAGTTCAGGAACAGGCCACCGGCGTTGCTGGGGCCGCCGATCTGGCATTTGCCGGCCGCGGTGTGCGGGATCGTCCACAGGCCCGGCACCTGCCGCCACTCGGGAATCGTCGTCCACACGATCAGCGTCGTGCCGCACAGCACCAGCACGTCGCCGTCGGAGTCGGCGCCGGCCACCAGCTGCTCGCACAGTGCGTCGATGGCCCCAACCGCCAGTACCGCGTCGGTGTCGGGCACCTGCGCCGCCGCCGCGCCCGGGGCGTCCACCCGCGGCATGCGGTTGGTGCCGGCACCACATTCCGCGCATACCTGCTCGTTCCAGCCGGTGCCGTCGAACAGCGGAAGGGTCGTGTAGGCCGTGGCGAAATCGACGACTGCGTCGCCGGCCAGAGCGTGGTTGGCGACTGCCGGCGCGGGCCAGTATCCGGCAGCCTCGGGCGCCTGGGCCGCGGTCCACCGCAGGAACTCGGCCGTCTCCCCCGCCGGCGGGAACGAGGTGTCGGTGACCGGCACGCGGCCGCGGCCGTCGCCGTAGAGCAGGCCGGGCGTGATCGGCCGGCCGTCCGCATCGACCGCGGTCAGCGACGGCACCATCGCCGAGACGGCAATCGCGCGGGCGTCATGGCGGGCCAGTTCGTCCACGGCGGCCAGCGGTCCTACTCGCCACGCCGCGTCGGCGTCGTGCTCCAGGCGGTCGGGGGCGGGCACGCGAAGCTGGTGCGGAATGCGTGCCCGCGCAGTCACCCGGCCGTTTTCATCGGCGGCCACGGCTTTGACGGCGGTGCTGCCGATATCGATGCCGATTGTGACCTCTGTGCGTGACACGGGCGTCACCGTACGCCAGCATTGGCAGTCGTGAAGCGTGCTTTGGTGACGGCTCCACTGCGTGGCGATGGGTTCGACACATTGCGGCGGTTGGTCGACGTGGTCTACGACCCATGGATCGACCAGCGGCCACTGCGGATTTACACCGCCGAGCAGCTGGCCGACCGAATTTCTGCTGAGAGCGCCGACATCGTTGTGGTGGAAAGCGATTCGGTCAGTGGACCAGTGTTCGAGCTTGGTTTGCAGGCGATCGCCTCCACCCGCGGCGATCCGAACAACGTCGACGTCGCCGGCGCCACCGCGGCAGGGATTCCGGTGCTCAACACGCCGGGCCGCAACGCCGACGCGGTCGCCGAGATGACGCTGACGCTGCTGTTCGCGGCCACCCGGCATGTGCTGGCCGCCGATGCCGACGTACGCGCTGGAGAAGTGTTCCGCGACGGCACGATTCCGTATCAGCGATTCAGGGCGGCCGAAGTCGCGGGTTTGACGGCCGGGCTGATCGGCCTCGGGGCGGTCGGCCGCGCAGTGCAGTGGCGGCTGACCGGATTGGGCATGCGGGTGATCGCGTATGACCCGTACAACGACGAGGCGGGCCACAGCCTCGACGAGCTGCTCGCTGAGGCCGACATCGTCTCGCTGCACGCGCCCGTCACCGACGACACCACCCGGCTAATCGGCGCCGAGCAGTTCGCCGCGATGCGGGACGGCGTGGTGTTCCTCAACACCGCGCGAGCCCAGCTACATGACACCGATGCTCTCGTCGAGGCGCTGCGCGGCGGCAAGGTCGGGGCTGCCGGACTGGACCACTTCGTCGGCGAATGGCTGCCGACCGATCACCCGCTGGTGAGCTTGCCGAATGTGGTGCTCACGCCCCATATTGGCGGCGCGACGTGGAACACTGAAGCGCGACAGGCGCAGATGGTCGCCGACGACCTGGACGCGCTGCTGTCCGGTCGGAGGCCGGTGCATATCGTCAACCCGGAGGTGCTAGGGCCATGAGGTCCGTTGAGAACCCCGAAGCCGCGGTGCTGGCGGCCGCCAAGGACATGCTGCGGCGCGGCCTGGTCGAAGGAACTGCGGGCAACATCTCAGCGCGACGGGAGGACGGCAACCTGGTCATCACCCCGTCATCGGTCGACTACGCCGAGATGACGCTCGACGATCTGGTGCTGGTAGACCCGGAGGGCAGCGTGTTGCAGGCCGCCGACGGCCGATCGCCGTCGACGGAAATGAAGCTGCACTTGGCCTGTTTCAAGGCTTTTGACGACATCGGCAGCGTGATCCACAGCCATCCGGTGTGGGCGACCATGTTCGCCGTTGCGCACCAATCGATTCCGGCCTGCATCGACGAGTTCGCGGTGTACTGCGGCGGGGATATCCGCTGCACCGAGTACGCCGCGTCCGGAACACCCGACGTCGGCGCCAACGCGGTCAAGGCGTTGGAGGGGCGTGCGGCGGCGCTGATCGCCAACCACGGCATGGTGGCCGTCGCACCGCGTCCGGACAAGGCACTGCACGTCACCGCGCTGGTTGAGCGCACCGCCCAAATCGTCTGGGGTGCACGAGCTCTCGGCGGGCCGGTGCCCATCCCGGAGGACGTCAACGCTGGATTCGCCGGGATTTACAGCTATCTGCGCGCAAATCCGATGTAACAGCCGCCCACTCTCCCGGCGCCGACTGTGCAGTTTCATACGCGACTCGCCGGGGCGGGCGTATCAATCCGCACGGTCGGCGCGCCCTGAGCCGAGCCGGATCTTCGGCTGGTATCACTTTGGTATCATGCGGCTATGGGTATGACGCTGCGCACCAGTGCCGAGCAAACCGAAGCGCTGCGCAAGCAAGCCGCTGCCGAGGGGCGGTCGATGCAGGCGGTCGCGCTGTCGGCCATCGACGAATACATCGCCCGGCGGACACACAAAGCGAAAGTTGCGACGGCGCTGGAACGGGTGCTGCGCGAGGAGGCCGGGGTCCTGGAGCGTCTCAAAAACGCATGATCGAGTACCTCGATCTCGGCGACCTGCTCGACATCGCGCGCGAGGCCGGCGGCGCCGACGCCGCAGTCCGCGATTACGGCTTACTCGCATCAGCCCTGGCACGTCCCCGCGCATCGGTGTTCGGTCAGGACGCCTACCCCGATCTGGATCTCAAGGCGGCCGCGCTGCTGCATTCCCTGGTGCGAAACCACGCGCTGGTCGATGGAAACAAGCGAACGGCGTGGACAGCGTGCCGGACCTTCCTCGCGATCAACGACCAGTGGATCCGTGCCCCTGAGGATGACCGCTTCGAATTCGTCATCCAGGTCGCCACCGGCGCACTGCCCGATCTCGACAAGATCGCCGAACAGCTACGCGCCTGGAGCCATCGGGAAGGCTGAATCACCCGTCGCGCCGCAGTATCCGAGTACCCGGCCCCAAAGGCAGGTAGTCCGCTACGCATGTGGGGCGTGGCTACAGCGCCGAGACTTGTGGTGCGACGGCGGAAGGACCTGTCATGAACATTGTTAACGGCAACGCTGCGCTGATCACCAAGCAACAGCCCGGCGCGGTATCCCGAGCGCCGGTCTTCATTAGCGAGCACGAGGTGGTCTTCGGCACCGCGGCAGCGGTTCCGATGCGGCCGAACACTCTTCACTGGTGGTCCGAGGTGGGCGGTACCGCTATCGCCGCGATGCGCCGACTCTCGCTCAGCTTGACACCATCTGGCCGTCCACCGCGTCGGCATTACCCGAAGCGCCACGGATTCATCGAGCGCTCGTGCATGGAGCGCGAGATGCAACGACTGTGAACGGATTTGGCTGGGATCACGCATCTGCAGGAGCCGCTTGGCAGGTGAATGGCGGCAGAGTGAACACGCAGGCTCCCACGTCAAACCGAGAGGCACGCTTCGATGACCTACTTGGCCGCGACGTCGTACAACCGCAAGCCCTCCACACGACTGAAATGCTTGGTATTTCGCGTAGCGAATGGCATGTCGAAATGCAGACAGATACCCGCCTGCAAGCAGTCGGCCAATCCGATGTCCTGGCCGGAACCTCGCAACGTCGCGGCCAGTTCGCCTGCGCGAAGCGCACTTCGGGAGTCGAGCGGAAACGTCCGCGAGTGCACGAGCCGGAGAATGTCGTCGCGGCGAGCCAAGAAGTCCGCGCCGACGCGCAGTTCGAACGCGGTTACGGCGGTGACCCGGAGGCGATGGTCGACGATCAGCTCGCGGACCAACGACTTCCCAGGACCCTTCCCGCGCAGAAAGTCGATAATGAGATCGGTGTCAACGACTACGAGGCCCGCCACGTATTTCTCACGTCGCTGATGCGGGACCGCACCTTGTGCGCGTCGGACTCGGTGAGCACGCCCTCGAGTCCTAGCAGAACGTCTACTTCATCGGCGTTCATATTCGAGAGATAGCTATCGAGCGCTTCCTGGACGAGTGCGGAGAAGCCGCGAACACCGCGGCGCTGGGCAATGGCACTGAGCGCGCGATGCTGTTCATCGGTGATCTCTACTGTGGTGCGCATGCATGCATGTTAGCACATGCAGACGGCTTTCACCGCTGGTCAAACGCCACCTTGACCGCGCCGGTGTCACCCTGGTTGGCAATCGCAAGGAAGGCGTCGCGCCACTGTTTTAATCCAAAAGTGTGGGTCAGCATGGGGCGCAGGTCGATTGCGCTGTCGACGACCAGATCGAGGTAGTGGTCGATCGCGTGCTTGCGCACGCCGTTCACCTCCTCGACGCCGAAGGCATTTGAACCCACCCAGTTGATCTCCTTGAAGTACAACGGACTCCACTCCCACCGTCCCGGCGCGTGGACACCGGCCTTCACCAAGGTGCCGCGCGCCCGCAGCACCCTGACCCCGACTTCGAACGTTTCCGGCTTGCCGACGGTGTCGTAGACGACGTCGACAGCACCGGGGTAGGCCATCGGTAAACCTTGCAGCGGTTGCCGTAGCCGGCCGCCGCCCCATGACACCAGATCCTCGATCACAGCCACGCGTGGCTCGTGCGCTAATACGAGATCAGCGCCGAACCGACGGGCCAACGCGGCCTGGGCGTCGAAGCGCGCCACCACCGCGACGGCCACATCCGGATAGAGCGCTCGCAGCACCGCCGCCGCACACAACCCCAGCGAGCCTGCGCCGTACACCAAGACCCGGCCGGACTGTGGCGGCGGGTGGCGGGTAATCGCGTGCAGCGACACCGAAAACGGGTCGGCGAACACGGCCAGCTCATCCCGCACCGACTCAGGAACCGCAAATAACATCGAATCGTGGGCGGCCATCGACTCGGCGTAGCCGCCGGTCACATCGGCCGACACCCCGGTATGGATACCGGGTTTGATGTCGCCGTCGCAAAAGCTCCAGCACAGGCTGTAGTCGCCGTTTTCACAAGCCGGGCAAGGAGGTTCGATTCCGCGCGGCCCGCAGGACAGCCACGGATTGAGCACCACCCGCTGGCCGACCTCCAGGCCGCGGGCCTTCGGCCCAACCGTCACCACATCGGCCACCACCTCGTGGCCCATCACCTGCGGGAACGAGCAAAACGCGGACATTGCGTTGTCGGCGTCGCCTTCGCCGAAATCCAATAGGATCTGCTTGGAGTCCGATCCGCAGACGCCGGTCAGCCGGGGCTTGGTGATCACCCAATCGTCGTGCAGCAAGCGGGGTTCCGGTACCTCACGCAGCGCGACCGGACTGTGCGCGAGGGCGTCGTCGAACCCGGGCTCCGGTGCCACCCCGAACACCAGCGCCCTCATCGCCGCGCCATCGTGGCCGCACCGGCGATGTAGGCGTCCACATCGACGTTCTTGGCGTCGACGACGACCTTCATATCGGGCAGGTAGTGCTCGAACCGGTCGCTGCCCAGTGCCGCGATGATGCCGGCCGCCACCTCCTCGGCCGGCACCTTGGGCCCGTCGTAGAGCGGGTCATCGTTGTCGGGCCGGTCCCAGATCTCGGTATCGACGGGCCCGGGCTCGATCAGCTTCACCGAGACGCCGGCGCCGTGCAGGTCGATGGCCATCACCTCGCTCCAGCCGCACAGCGCGAACTTGCTGGCGCAATAGGCGGCCTCGTGGACGATTCCCAGCCGACCACCCATGCTGGCCACGTTGACGATGACGCCGTCCCCGCGGGCCAGCATCCGCGGCAGCACCGCCAGCGCAAGCCGCACCGGCGCGAAGAAGTTGACTCCCATGACCGCCTCCACCGCAGCCGGTTCCAACTCGCTGACCGCCCGACGCTTCGGGATCGCCGCGTTGTTGACCAACACGTCGATGCCGCCGAGGCCATCCCAAGCCGCAACGACCAGTGGGTCGATGGCCGCGGTGTCGGCCAGGTCGGCGACCCACATTTGTGAAGCCGGCGAATTTCGCCGGCAACCGGCCAGCACCGCTTCCAGCCGTTCGCGCCGACGGGCGACCAGCCCGACAACCGCGCCGCCGGCAGCGAGTTGCCGGGCCAGCGCCGCGCCCACGCCCGATGATGCACCGGTAATCAGCACCCGCTTGCCCACCACCGAATAGGCCATGCCTAGAGCCTGGCGCGCCTGGCCGCCCACAACATCGGTTTCGGCAAGATATGCGCCTCGGGTGGCCGCTGATCCCCAAGCAAGTTATATTGGCTAAGTAACGATTTATGAAGGGGGCAACTGATGGCACGCACAGCACGGTTTGAGGGAGACACCTGGGATCTGGCTTCGAGCGTGGGGGCGACCGCCACGATGGTCGCGGCCGCTCGGGCCGTGGCGACTCGAGCCGAACCCCCATTGATCAACGATCCGTTCGCGGAACCGCTGGTGCGGGCCGTCGGTATCGATCTGTTCACCCGGATGGCCAGCGGCCAACTGAACCTCGCCGACCTGCAGGACGACGACGACCGGGCCGGCGCACACCGCATGACCGACAACATGGCGGTGCGGACGAAGTTCTTTGACGAATTCTTTCTGGGCGCAACGCAGTCCGGCATCAGCCAGGTGGTCATTCTGGCATCCGGGCTGGATGCCCGCGCCTACCGATTGGCGTGGCCGGCCGGGACGGTCGTCTACGAGGTGGACCAGCCCCAGGTCATCGAGTTCAAGTCCGGCACGCTGGCGCAACTGGATGCCGAACCCACCGCAGAGCGGCGCGCGGTGGCCATCGATCTGCGCGACGACTGGCCCACCGCGCTGCGCGCGGCCGGGTTCGATCCGAGCAAGCCGACGGCGTGGAGCGCTGAGGGCTTGCTGGGCTATTTGCCTCCGGAAGCACAAGACCGGCTGCTGGACACCATCACCGCGCTCAGCGCACCGGGTAGCCGGTTCGCCACCGAAAGCGTGTCCAACCCCGACCCCGCCGACGAGCAGAAGATGAAAGAACGGATGCAGAAGGCCTCGCAGCGGTGGCGCGAGCACGGTTTCGACCTCGACATGACCGAGCTGGTCTATTTCGGCGACCGCAACGAAGCCGCACCCTACCTATCCGGCCACGGCTGGCAGATCACCGGCGACAGCGTCCGGGATCTGTTTGCCGCCAACGGTCTTCCGCCGATCGACGAGGAAGACATGCCGTTCGGTGACCTGCGCTACGTCAGTGCCACGTTGAACTAGTGGCGACCGCAAGCGCGACGAAGACGGGCGCAGCGGGTCGCCACCAATGAACCCAGCTGCGACCGCAGCGACTCGGCACAACCCAATCTAGGAGGACCCAATGGCACGAACTCATGACGACACCTGGGATCTGGCCTCCAGCGTGGGCGCCACTGCGACGATGGTGGCGGCCTCGCGTGCGCTGGCCTCGCAGGGGCCCGACGCGCTGCTCGACGATCCGTTCGCCGATCCACTGGTCCGTGCGGTCGGCCTCACTCCGTTCATCCGGCTGATCGACGGCGAGGTCAGCCTCGATGACGATCCGTGGCTCAACCGAAAAACGCGAACAGAGCAAATGGCGGTACGCACACGGTTTTTCGATGACTTCTTCACCAGGGCCACAGAGGCCGGCGTACGGCAGGCGGTGATCCTGGCCTCCGACCTGGACACCAGGGCCTACCGGCTCCGGTGGCCGGCGGGCACCGTGGTGTACGAGATCGACCAACCGCAGGTCATCGACTTCAAAACCAGCACCCTTGCCGACTTCGGCGCCACACCGTCGGCGCAGCGCCGCACGATCGGCATCGACCTGCGCGACGACTGGCCGGCAGCCTTGAAAGAAGGCGGTTTTGACCCCGACCAACCGACCGCGTGGAGCGCCGAAGGGCTGTTGCCCTATCTACCCCCGGAGGCCCAGGACCGGTTGTTCGACAACATCACCGCGCTCAGCGCGCCGGGTAGCCGGCTGGCCACCGAGCACTTCCCTGAGCCCGACGCCTTCTCCGGCGACCATGCGCAGCGAATCAGCGAACGGTGGCGCCGACTCGGTTTCGACGTTGACATGGCCGACCTGTTCTATCAGGGCGAACGCAGCATCGTCGTGGATTACCTGTCCAACCACGGTTGGCAGGTGAGCCCATACCCGATCCGGGAACTGTATGACCACAACGGCTTTGAATATCCAGACGGCGATTTGATGGCTGTCTTCGGCAAGATGAGCTATATCTCAGCGACGCTCGGATAGGACGCGCATGGCACGCACACATGGCGACAGCTGGGATCTGGCCTCCAGCGTGGGCGCGACCGCGACCATGGTCGCCGCGGGCCGGGCGATGGCGACGAAGGATGCCCGCGGGCTGATCAACGACCCGTTCGCTGAGCCGTTGGTACGCGCAGTAGGGCTGGACTTCTTCGTCAAGATGATCGACGGCCAGCTTGATCTGTCGGCCATCGAGAACGCATCACCGGCCCGCGTACAAGCGATGATCGACGGAATCGCGTTGCGCACCAAGTACTTCGACGACTACCTTCTGGATGCCGTGGAAACCGGCGTGCGTCAGGCGGTGATCCTGGCCTCCGGACTTGACTCGCGCGCCTACCGGTTGCAGTGGCCGGCCGAGACCGTGGTCTACGAGATTGATCAGCCACAGGTCATCGATTTCAAAACCACCACGCTGGCCGGCATCGACGCTGATCCGACCGCGACGCGGCGCACCATTCGCATCGACCTGCGCTCGGATTGGCCGGCGGCGCTGCAGGAGGCCGGGCTCGATACCAGCGCCCCGACGGCCTGGCTCGCCGAAGGACTGCTGATCTACCTACCGCCCGAAGCCCAAGACCGGTTGTTCGACAACATCACCGCACTGAGTGCCCCGGGCAGCACGATCGCCACCGAATATGTGCCGGGCATCCGCGATTTCGACGCAGAGCGGGTTCGGGAAATGTCCGCGCCGCTGCGTGAACAAGGCATCGATATCGATATGGCGTCGTTGGTGTACGCCGGTGAACGCAACCACGTCGTCCTATACCTGCATGGCAAAGGATGGAAAGTCAACGACGTCACGCGCGCGGAATTGTTCGTGCGCAACGGACTCGAAGTTCCCGCAATCGAAGACGACGACCCGCTGGGCGAGATCATTTTCGTCAGCGGGACGCTGGAAGGCTAAAGCCGCGACTCCCCCAGCCACAGCACGCTCGCCCCGGTCAGCGTCCGCTCGGCCTGATCCAAAAGCCCGACCACCGACTGGCCGATCAACGCGCTCACCGCGTCCGGCAGCGACACGGCGGCCGGTTGTGACGACGGGCGCGGCCGAAGAAACTCCCACAACGAGGACCCGGGGTAGCTGACGATACGGATCTCGGCATCTTCGTCGAGGCCTGCGAGGACCTTCGCCCGGCGCAGCGCGGTACGCAATCCGCCGAGCTCGTCGACCAAGCCACGCTCGAGGGCATCCGCGCCGGTCCAGACCCGGCCCCGGGCCACCTCCTCCACCGCCGCGGCGCTCAGGTGCCGGCCCTCCGCGACGCGCTGCACGAAGTCGGTGTAGATCAGGTCCGCTTCCGCTTCGACCTGGGCATGCTGTGCTGGGGTGAACGGCGCATTGACCGACCATGCGTCGGCATTAGCGTTGGTGCGCACCGCATCTGACCCAACCCCGAGCCGGTCCTTGAGGTCTCGGGCGACAAGCTTTCCGGTCACCACACCGATCGAACCGGTGATCGTTCCCGGATTCGCCACGATCGCGTCGGCGCCCATCGAGATGTAGTAGCCGCCGGATGCGGCAACCGCACCCAGCGACGCGACCACCGGCTTGCCGCGACCGCGGGCCTTGGCGACCTCGCGCCAGATGACTTCCGACGCGGTGACCACGCCGCCCGGGCTATTGACGCGCAACACGATCGCAGACACCGACGCGTCGGCGGCGGCTTCGCGCAGCGCCGCCGCGATGGTGTCAGCGCCGGCGCTGGATGTCCCGAACGGGAACACCCGGGGACCGCCACGCCCGCTGTCGATCATGCCGGCGACGGTGATTAGGGCGACGGTGGGCTTGGGCCGGCGGCCGGGAATCGGCGGCAACGGAGCCGACCGCGGGGCGCTCGCACGGGCATAGCGGGCCAGGTAGAGCCGTGCCGGTGCGTTGTCGCTGTCGGCGTCGCCGGTCTCCGGCGAAATGCCCTCGGCGCCAACGAGTTCCGCGATCCGCGCGTAAGCTTCGTCGCGATAGCCGATGCAGTCGATGAGGTTGGCGCTCACCGCATCGTCGCGCAGCAGTGGCGCACGATCGGCCAGTGCATCGACGGCGCCGTGGTCGATCTTGCGAGATTCGGAAACCGCCTGCCACACCTGCGCACGCAGGCTCTCCAACAGCCGGGTGTCGGCTTCGCGGTGCGCGTCGGTGTATCGGTCCTGGGTGTAGCGGTTGGCCGCCGACTTGTATTCGCCGCGGGCGACGTACTGGGCTTCGATACCGAGCTTGTCCAAGGCCTCACGCAGAAACAGGGCGTTGGTGGCGAACCCGATCAGGCCGACGCTGCCCGCCGGCTGCATCCATACCTCACCGAACGCCGAGGCCAGGTAATACGACAACGTGCCCGGGTAGGTCTCGGCCCAGGCCAACGACGGCTTGAGGGCGGTGAACGCGGCGATGGCGTCCCGCAACTCCTGAACCGGACCGGGAGAGGCGGCCGGAAGCTGCACCCGTGCGATCAGCCCGGCGACCCGAGGGTCGTCAGCGGCCCGGTGAATCGCGGACACGGCTTCGCGCAGTACGAGTGGCCGACCACCGGCACTGATCATCGCCAGCGGATCGAAGCCGCCCGTCTCCGGCGGTGCGGCGTGCAAGTCCAGTTCGAGTACGCACCCGTTGGGGATGCCGTGGTGGCGG
Organism: Mycobacterium sp. NGS48; assembly: GCF_059812585.1. Taxonomy (NCBI): domain Bacteria; kingdom Bacillati; phylum Actinomycetota; class Actinomycetes; order Mycobacteriales; family Mycobacteriaceae; genus Mycobacterium; species Mycobacterium sp. NGS48. The sequence continues at coordinate 628,906 of NZ_JCALCY010000001.1, read as the reverse complement.
GCGGCGTCGACGCGACGCACCAGAGCGCGCACCCCGTCAGCGCCGGGCGGGTCTGGCAGGAAACCAAGCATGTCGTCGAGCGTACCGATAGCCCAGGTCACCGCGGCGGCCTACGGTGAGCAGGATGAGGTTTTCGATCTCCATCCCCCAGCTGGACTCGACCGGCTTCGATGCGGCGGGTGTGCGGTCCTACCTTGCGCGCGCCGAGGAGCTCGGGTTCGACGGCGGTTGGACGCTGGAGCAGGTTGTCGGCCAAGCGCCGCTGCTGGCGCCGTTGGAGCTGCTGGCGTTCGCGGCGGCCTGCACCGAGCGACTGCGGCTGGGCGTGGCGGTACTCGTTGCCTCGCTGCACGACCCACTGCAACTGGCCGCGGCCGTGACCGCCGTCGATCGGCTCAGCCACGGGCGGCTGGATGTCGGGGTCGCACCCGGCGGGGGCTTTCGTCAGTTCTCGGCCTTCGGGGTGGAGAAGGCGACCTTCGTGCGCAGTTTCACCGAGGGTCTGCAGTTGATGAAGGCGGCATGGTCCGATCAGCCGAGGGTGACGTTTCACGGCCGGTTCCGTCAGGTCGACGATCTGCTGATCCAGCCGAAACCCGTGCAGCGACCGCACCCGCCGATCTGGTTCGGTGGACAGGCGCCCAAAGCCCTGGCCCGGGCGGTGCGCCATGGCGATGCGTTTCTGGGCGCCGGTTCCTCGACCACAGCCGACTTCGCCCAGGCAGTGGAAACTGTGCACCGCGAGCTCGCAGGCCAGGGCAGGGATCCCGCGCGGTTCACCATCGGCAAGCGCGTCTATCTGATGGTCGACGACGACGCCGCCAAGGCCCGCGAACGTGTGCTTGCCGGGCTACGGCGTATCTACGGTCAGATGCGCGGCATCGATGCGGTCCCGGTCTGCGGCACTCCTGACGACGTCGCGCGCGGACTGCGGGAGGTGATCGACGCCGGCGCCCAGATGCTCCTGCTCAACCCCGTCGGCGACGACGTCGCGCAAGACCGTGAGCAAATGGAACGCCTTGCCGCTGAGGTGATCCCACAGATCGCCTAAAGCGCGCCTAATCCGCGCGAGCGTGCGTGTCCCCGGTCGACACGCCGACCAATTCTCCGGGTTTGCGCACCTTCGCGCAGGGAAGAAATGACGAATCTCCGGTCCCCGGGGGGCAGTTCGCGATATAAACACCCGATGGTTCTCAAAGTCAGCGTGTCCCCCGACCTGATCGACGGCAACGTCGACGAGGGGTACGGCAAGGTCGCCGACGCGTTCCGGGCCAATTTCTCCCGCGGCCGCGAGGTCGGCGCCGCCGTCGCCGTCTACCGCAACGGCGTCAAAGTGGTCGATCTGTGGGGCGGCTACCGCAACGGCATCACCAAGGAACCGTGGCGCCACGACACGATGGTCAACATGTTCTCGACGACGAAAGGCATTGCCTCCCTTGCGGTTGCCGTCGCTGCCTCCCGAGGGCTCCTCGACTACGACGCTAAGGTCACCAATTACTGGCCGGAGTTTGCGCAGGCGGGCAAGGCCGAGGTAACCGTGCGGCAGCTGCTGTCTCATCAAGCTGGGCTACCCGTGCTGGATGCACCGCTGCGGCTAGCCGACTTGGCCGATCCGGGAAAGCTGTCGGCGGTGCTGGCAGCACAGGCTCCGGTCTGGCCGCCGGGAACGCGGCACGGCTATCACGCCATCACCCTGGGCTGGTATGAGTCGGAATTGATCCGGCACGCCGATCCGGCGGGCCGATCGTTGGGCCGATTCTTCGCCGACGAAGTCGCCACTCCGCTTGGTCTGGACCTGCACATCGGATTGCCCGCCTCGGTGGACCGCGGCCTCGTCGCCCACTTGCACGGCTGGCGACGCTCCGAGGCACTGTTGCACCTCAATACGCTGCCGCCGCGAGTCGCGCTGGGCTTACTGAATCCCTTCGGCCTCACCAGCCGAGCCGCTATGCTGCCCCACGACGTCGACGCGATGCGCGACTACAACCGCGAAGACGTGCGCACCGTCGAGATACCGGCCGCCAACGGAATCGGCACCGCTCGCTCGGTTGCGAAAGCCTACGGTTGCGCGGCGACCGGCGGCGGCGAACTCGGTTTAGCCGCAACCGCTCTCGATGCGCTCACCCAGCCGGCGGTCACTCCCACCGGCGGGCTCCACGACAAGGTGCTGCATGTCGACTCGGTGTTCTCGTTGGGCTATTGCAAACCGGTGTCACACTTCTGCTTCGGCTCCTCCGACAAGGCGTTCGGCACGCCGGGGCTCGGCGGCTCGTTCGGGTTCGCCGACCCGGACACCGGTATCGGGTTCGGATATGTGATGAACCGGTTGGGTTTTCACCTGTGGAGCGATCCGCGGGAAATTACGCTGCGCCAGACGCTGTTTCGTGACGTGCTGGGCGCTCGGCCGCAGACTTAGCAGCGGCGAGCGTGCGCAAAACCGGTGCTGCGTGCGGCGTGTCGACCGGGGACACGCACGCTCGCGCCAGAGAGCGCGCCAGAGGCGCGCGTCAGAGCTCGGTGACCGAACCGCCCGCGGCGGTGATCTTCTCCCGGGCGCTGCCGCTGAACTTGTGGGCGGTGACGTCGGCCTTGACCGTCAGCTTGCCGTCGCCGAGCACCTTCACCAGTGAGTTCTTGCGCACCGCGCCCTTGGCAACCAGCTCGTCGACACCGACTGAACCGCCTTGCGGGAACAGCCGATTGATGTCGCCGACATTGACGACCTCGTATTCGGTGCGGTACCGGTTACGGAAACCCTTCAACTTGGGCAGCCGCATGTGGATCGGCATCTGCCCACCCTCGAAGGTCACCGGCACGTTCTTGCGGGCCTTGGTGCCCTTGGTGCCGCGGCCGGCAGTCTTGCCTTTGGATCCCTCACCCCGACCGACGCGGGTACGTTTGGTCTTCGACCCGGGCGCGGGCCGCAGGTCGTGAAGTTTGATCGTCACTTGTTCGCCTCCGCAGGTTCTACCTCGACGAGGTGGCGCACCACCGCGATCAGCCCGCGAGTCTGAGCATTGTCTTCGCGGACGACCGAATGGCGAATTCGCCGCAGCCCCAGGGTACGCAGGCTTTCCCGCTGCTTCCAGCGAGCACCGATGGTGCTGCGCACCTGGGTGATTTTCACGTCTGCCATGGCTATGCCGTTCCCTCACGCGCTGCATTCGTTGCCAGCGCTTCGCTTTCCCGTCGCGCCTTCAACATGCGGGCCGGTGCGACGTCCTCGATCGGCAGCCCGCGCCGAGCGGCCACTTCCTCGGGCCGTTGCAGCAGCTTGAGCGCTGCCACCGTCGCGTGCACCACGTTGATCGCGTTGTCGCTGCCCAGCGACTTGGCCAGAATGTCGCGCACGCCGGCACATTCGAGCACCGCACGCGCGGCACCGCCGGCGATCACTCCGGTACCGGAGCTGGCCGGGCGCAACATCACCACACCGGCCGCCGCCTCACCCTGCACCGGGTGGGTGATGGTGCCACCGATCAGCGGCACCCGGAAGAAGCCCTTGCGCGCCTCTTCGACGCCCTTGGCGATTGCGGCCGGCACCTCCTTGGCCTTGCCGTAGCCGACACCGACCATCCCGTTGCCGTCGCCGACGATGACCAATGCGGTGAAGCTGAAGCGGCGTCCGCCCTTGACCACCTTCGAGACGCGGTTGATGGTGACGACCCGCTCCAGGTAATTGCTATCGCGGTCGCGGCCACGGCCCCCGCCGCGGTCGTCGCGCCGTCCCCGGCTCTCGCGCCCTTCGCCGCGCCCCTCACCGCGAGTCGCGCCGCCGGTGTCCGGAGCGGCGGCCCCTGCAGTCGGCTGCTCCGTCATGATGCGGTCCCTCCATTGTGTGTCATCAGAACTTCAACCCGCTCTCGCGCGCGGCGTCGGCCAGCGCAGCGATCCGCCCACCGTAGGTGTAGCCACCCCGGTCGAACACCACGGTGTCAATTCCGGCTGCTTTGGCCCGCTCTGCGATCAACTGGCCGACCCGCACACTGTGGGCCTTCTTGTCGCCGTCGACTCCGCGCACATCGGCCTCGATCGATGAAGCGGCCGCCAGCGTGGTCCCGTTGAGGTCATTGACCAGTTGCACATGGATATGCCGCGACGACCGATGCACCACCAGGCGCGGACGCTCCGCGGTGCCCGAGATCTTCTTGCGCAGCCGCGCATGCCGGCGCAGCCGGGCTGCGCGACGAGCAGCGGACACGCTCTGCCCCACCGGCTTCCGCGCGGCGGTACCAGCTTGCGTTTGTGCCATGACTACTTACCTGTCTTTCCGACCTTGCGGCGGATCTGCTCGCCTTCGTAACGCACGCCCTTGCCCTTGTAGGGGTCGGGACGGCGCAACCGGCGGATATTCGCCGAGATCTGGCCGACCTTCTGCTTGTCGATCCCGGAGATGGAGAACTTCGTCGGCGTCTCCACCGCGAACGTGATGCCTTCCGGCGCCTCGATCACCACGGGGTGGCTGTATCCGAGCGCGAATTCCAGGGTGGTGCCCTTGAGCTGCACCCGATAACCAACGCCGAAGATCTCCATCTTCGTGGTGTAGCCCTGCGTCACACCGGTGACCAGGTTGGACACCAGGGTGCGGTTCAGACCGTGCAGGGAACGGTTGCGCCGCTCGTCATCGGGGCGGGTCACCACGATCGCGCCGTCGTCGTCTCGCGCGACGCGCAGCGGGTCGGACACCTTGAGTTCCAGGGCGCCCTTGGGGCCCTTGACCGACACGTTCTGACCGTCGATCGCCACGTCGACACCGGCGGGAACCGGAATCGGCTGCTTACCAATACGCGACATCTCTACGTCTCCCTCACCACACGTACGCGAGGACTTCGCCGCCCACGCCCTGTCTGGCTGCCTGACGGTCGGTGAGCAGGCCCGAGGAGGTCGAGATGATCGCCACACCCAGGCCGCCCAGCACCCGCGGCAGGTTGGTTGATTTCGCGTAGACGCGCAGGCCCGGCTTGGACACCCGCCGTAGACCGGCGATGCTGCGCTCGCGGCTCGGCCCGTACTTCAGCTGCACGACAAGCGCTTTGCCGACTCGAGCGTCTTCGATGTGATAGTCGCTGATGTAGCCTTCGCGTTTGAGGATCTCGGCGATGTTGGCCTTGATCTTCGAGTGCGGCAGACTCACCTCGTCGTGGTACGCCGAATTGGCGTTGCGCAGACGTGTCAAAAAGTCTGCGATCGGATCCGTCATCGTCATGACTGAGGTGTCACCTTTCTCGCGGTGGTTCCCATGCCGGGCCTACCGCGCTTCACCAACTGCTCTTCTGCACGCCGGGCAACTCGCCGGCATGCGCCATCTCGCGTAGGCAGATTCGGCACAGCCCGAACTTGCGGTACACCGCACGCGGACGGCCGCACTTGCTGCAGCGGGTGTAGGCGCGCACCGCGAACCGCGGCTTGCGCTGGGCCTTGTTGACAAGTGCCTTCTTCGCCATCTGTTCAGTTCTCCTTGAACGGAAAGCCGAGGGCCCGCAACAGCGCTCGTCCTTCGTCGTCGGTCGTCGCCGAGGTGACGACGGTGATGTCCATGCCACGTGTCCGGTCAATCGAGTCCACGTCGATCTCGTGGAACACCGACTGCTCGTTCAGCCCGAACGTGTAGTTGCCCCCACCGTCGAACTGCTTGGGCGACAGGCCGCGGAAGTCGCGGATACGTGGCAGCGCAATCGAGGTGAGCCGGTCGAGGAACTCCCACATCCGGTCGCCGCGCAGCGTGACCCGGGCGCCGATCGGCATGCCCTCACGCAGCTTGAACTGTGCGATCGACTTGCGGGCCCGCCGAATCTCGGGCCGCTGCCCGGTGATCAGCGCCAAGTCGTTGACCGCGCCGTTGATCAGCTTGGCGTCACGCGCGGCGTCGCCGACGCCCATGTTGACGACGACCTTGACCACGGTCGGGATCTGCATGACGTTGACGTAGCCGAACTGTTGGTTGAGCGCGTCCCGGATCTCTTCCCGGTAGCGCATCTTCAGCCGCGGCTGAACCTTTTCTGCAGTCGTCATCTCTAGATGTCCTTGCCGTTGCGCTTGGAGATGCGGACCTTCTTGCCGGTTTCCTCGTCGACCCGGTAGCCCACCCGGGTGGGCTTACCGTCGGAATCGACGACCATCACGTTGGAGACGTGGATCGGAGCTTCCTGCGTGACGATGCCACCCGACTGCGCGCCGCGTTGATTGGTCGAGATCGGGGTGTGCTTCTTGATTCGGTTGACGCCTTCGACGAGCACCTTGTTGCGCGTCGGGTAAGACTGCAACACCTTGCCTTTGGCGCCTTTGTCCTTACCGGAGACGACCAGGACGGTGTCGCCTTTGTGGACCTTCATTTACAACACCTCCGGGGCCAGCGACACGATCTTCATGAAGCGCTTCTCACGCAGTTCCCGCCCCACCGGGCCGAAGATGCGGGTTCCACGCGGGTCGTTGTCGGGCTTGATGATGACCGCCGCGTTCTCGTCGAACTTGATGTAGCTGCCGTCGGCGCGGCGCCGTTCCTTGACGGTGCGCACCACGACGGCCTTCACGATCTCGCCGCGCTTGACGTTGCCGCCGGGGATGGCGTCTTTGACGGTCGCCACGATGACATCACCGATGCCGGCGTACCGCCGTGACGAGCCGCCGAGCACGCGGATGCACAAGATCTCCTTGGCGCCGGTGTTGTCGGCCACCTTCAACCGCGATTCCTGCTGAATCACTAGATCTCCTCGGCCCTGGTTAACGTGTGCACGGCAGACAGTGCCGTCGAGGCCTGACGTGCGTGGTCTTCATCACCGAAGGGCACGCGGGGCCGACTCGCGCCGGCCGAGGTCTGCCCACGGCAACCCCTAGAGTCTAGGCGACGACCAGCTCAGCGCCAAATTCGTACCCCTTTGCCGCGAACGCGCGTGTCCCCGGCCGACACGCCGCACTGAGCGCCGGGAACACGCACGCTCGCCGCTAACCCACGTCCGCCACGCAGCGAAACCCGATATGGCTGGTCGCGGTGTCCTGCGACTGAGGTGACCGCGCCGCCGGCCGGTACCGATGGCAGTACTGCGGCGCGCACAGGTGCGAGCCGCCTTTGAGCGTCTGGCTGACCGTCGGATCAGCAGCTTCCGACGGCATACAGCAGGCCTTGGCCGGCTGATCCAGCCGGTGATGCGCCGAGAACTCGGTGGTCGTCCACTCCCAGACATTGCCGATCATGTCGAGCAGGCCGACGCCGTTGGGCGCAAAAATCCCCACCGGCGAGGTTCCGGTCCAGCCGAGAGCGCCGTCGTTACGGTACGGGAAGATGCCCTGCCAGGTGTTGGCCATCAACTGCCCGCCAGGCCTCTCCTCGTCCCCCCACGAGTAAGTGCCCGTGGACCCGCCGCGGGCGGCGTACTCCCACTCGGCTTCGGTCGGCAACCGCCGCCCGGCCCAGCGCGCGTAGGCCGCGGCGTCGGGATAGGCGATCTGCACGACCGGGTGGTCGGGCTTATCGCCGACGTCAGAACTCGGGCCGAACGGCTGCCGCCAACTCGCGCCCGGCACCCAGTGCCACCACTGCCGCCAGTCGCGCAGATCGACCGGACCCGGCGTCGAACGGAACACCAGTCCGCCGGGCTGCAGGTCCGCTGGATCGACGCCGGGATAAAGCGTTGGATCGATCGGCTGCTCGGCAACTGTCACATAGCCGGTCGCAGCGACGAATTCGGCGAACTGGGCATTGGTCACCGGATGGCACTCCACCGCCAAGGCGCCCACCGTGGCGGTGTGAATCGGCGCCTCTTCGGGATAGAAGCTCGTCGATCCCATCCGGAACGAGCCGCCGGGTAAGTCAACCAGGTCGGTCAGCATGCCAGTCAATCACGCGAAAATGCCAGTGCCAGGGTCTTTTCCAGGTCTTCGTAGGGCGTGCCCGAGATGTCCACGGTGACGTGTGTGATGGTGCCTCCGGTGAAGGTGAATGGCGCCTTGTAGCGGCTGGACACCGCCGAACCGCTGTTGCGCCCGACGCTGACCGTGGCGCCGGCCAACCCGAACGTTCCCGGCTGGGTCGTCATCTCCGACAACGTGGCGACGGCCTGATCGTCGATGTAGAGCGCGGCTTCGCCCAGCGGTGTATGGCTGTTGGGCACGGTGCCCGACCGCGTGTAGCGGACCCCGAAAAGGTGCCGGCCCAACGGAACTGCGCCCGCCGACGACATCAACTGGTGCCGCTCGCCGAGGAAGTTGTAGACGTAGTGCAGTCGCCCGTCCTGAATGAACAGCACATGGCCGCCATGCGCCCCACCCTGCTTGAACAACACCCCTTCGGCGCCGGTGGTGTCCACGGTCACGTCGGCCACTACCGAGAACGACTGCCCACGTAGCTCGACGGCGGCCCCGATACCCACCTCGGCGGCATTCGGGTAATAGGTGAAGCTGGAACGGTCGGCGGCCAGATGGGGCCGCCACCGCGACATCGTTTCGAAGATGTTCAAATCAGCCAGCGGCAGCCCGTTGTATTTGTCGGCCTCGGAATACCACAGCGCTTTGAGTTCCTCCAGCTTCTGCGGATGGTCGCCGGCGAGGTCATGGCACTGGCTGCGGTCATCGGCGATGTGGAACAACTCCCACCGGTCGGCATCGAAATGTGACCAGCCGGCCGGGGTGGCGGCATGTACGGTGTTGGCGAACCAGCCGTCGTGCCAGATTCCTCGAGTGCCCAGCATCGTGTAGAACTGGGTGTTCTTGCCGGTGTCTGCCGCCGGATCCTCCAGGGCCGCTGCGAAACTCACACCGTCTAGTGACCGTTGTGGAATTCCCTTCACGACCTCCGGCGGGGTGATGCCCAGCAGCTCGTACACGGTCGGGGTGATGTCGCAGACGTTGATGTAGTTGTCGCGCACCTCACCGTGGGCGGCAATTCCGCTGGGCCACGAAATGATTGCGCTGTCGGCGATGCCGCCCTCATGTGAGGCGTAGCGCTTGAACAGCTTGTAGGGCGTATTGAAGGCCATCGCCCACCCGATAGGGTAATGGTTGTAGGTCTCCGGCCCGCCGAGACGATCGAGAAATTTCAAGCTCTCTTCGACAGTGTCGATGTAGCCGTTGAAAAACTTCGACTCGTTGACCGATCCGTTCGGCCCGCCTTCGCCGCTGGCACCGTTGTCACAGATCACCACGACGATGGTGTTCTCCAACTGCCCGGATTCTTCGAGATAATCCAGAATCCGCCCGATCTGGTCATCGGTGTAGGACAGGAAGCCGGCGAAGACCTCGGCCATCCGGGCGAACAGCTTCTTCTCGTCGGCGCCCAGCGATTCCCAGGGGCGCACTGTGTCCTGCAACGGCCACGGCTCACCGGACGGCCCCGTCACGTCCAAGTACGGATTGAGCGGCGAAAGCTCGGTATCGGGTGGGACGATGCCCATCGACTTCTGGTTCTTCAACACCATCTCGCGGTATTGCTCGTAGCCCATGTCAAAGCGACCGGCGTATCTGTCGGCCCATTCTTTGAACACGTGGTGCGGCGCATGGCCGGCACCGGGGCACACATAACTGAACCACGGTTTGTCCGGCGCAATCACTTTGGCGTCGCGGATGAATTCGATTGTCTTGTCGGCGATGTCCTTCGACAGGTGGTAACCGTCCTCCGGGGCGCCGGGCGGAGCCACCGGGTGGTTGTCGTAAACGAGGTCGGGATACCACTGGTCGGTCTCCCCGCCCAGGAACCCGTAAAACCGTTCGAAGCCGCGAGACAGCGGCCAATGCCGCTTGGTTGACGCCAGGTTGGATTCCTCCAGCGGCGTCAGATGCCATTTGCCGACGCAGTAGGTGTTGTAGCCGCGTTCGGCGAGCACTTCGGACAGCAGCGCGGTGTCGGCGGGGATGCGCCCGTTGCAGTTGGGGAACCCGTCGGTGAATTCCTCGATGGTGGCCATGCCGACCGTGGTGGCGTTGCGACCGGTCAGCAACGCCGCTCGGGTCGGCGAGCACAGCGCCGTGGTGTGAAACTGCGACAGTCGCACGCCGCGGTCGGCGATGCGGGTCATGTTCGGCATGTCGACCAGTCCGCCGAAGCAGTCCCAGGTGGCGATGCCGACGTCGTCCCACACCAGATACAGGATGTTCGGGGCGTTCTCCGGTGCGGTCGGAGCGGCGAACGGCCCCCAATCCGGCTCCGAGTCACGAATATCCAGTTCGATTTTGCCGTTGAACTCGGTCACCATCGCTGCGACTATACCCTCGCAAGCAGCCGCAAAAGCCCCCATTCCGCAGTGGAATTGGGGGCTTCTGCGTGTGGTGGCGCTAAGCTACTTGGCCTTCTCCAGGATGTCCACCAGCCGCCAGCGCTTGGTTGCCGAAAGCGGACGCGTCTCCATCAGCGAGACCCGGTCGCCGATACCGGCAATACCGTTCTCGTCGTGCGCCTTGACCTTCGTGGTGGTGCGGATGATCTTGCCGTAGAGCGGGTGGCGCACCCGGTCCTCCAGCTCGACCACGATAGTCTTCTGCATCTTGTCGCTCACCACGTAACCGATGCGGGTCTTCCGCCTGCCCCGAGGCTTCGGAGTGCGCGGAGTGTGCTTGGGGCCCTTCTCCTTCTGGGCCGCATCGGTGGATGCGGCACTTTTCGGAGCGGACTTAGCAGCCTTCTTCGGCGCAGCCTTGACGCCGGTTTTCGCCTCTGCCATTACGATTCCTCACCATCCGGCCCGGAAGCCAGGCCGAGTTCACGTTCGCGGAGCACGGTGTAGACGCGCGCGATTTCCTGACGCACCGTGCGGAGTCGACGGTTGTTGTTGAGTTGGCCGGTCGCCATCTGGAAGCGCAGGTTGAACAGCTCTTCCTTGGATTCGCGCAGCCGCTCGATCAACTCTTCCTCGGTGAGCTCGCGCAGTTCGCCAGCGGAAACTCCCACTGCCATCAGAACTGCTCCTCTCGGGTGACGATGCGTGCCTTGATCGGCAACTTGTGAATTGCCCGGGTAAGCGCGGCCCGGGCGATCGACTCGTTCGGGTAGCTGAGCTCGAAGAGCACCCGGCCCGGCTTGACGTTGGCGATCCACCATTCCGGCGAACCCTTACCCGAACCCATTCGGGTCTCGGCGGGCTTCTTGGTCAACGGCCGGTCCGGGAAGATGTTGATCCACACCTTGCCGCCACGCTTGATGTGCCGGTTGATGGCGATACGAGCGGACTCGATCTGCCGGTTGGTGACGTAGGCGTGCTCAAGGGCCTGGATGCCGTAGTCGCCGAAGCTCACCGTGGTGCCGCCGCTGGCAATGCCACGCTGACGGGGATGATGTTGCTTTCGGTGCTTGACTTTACGGGGAATCAACATGATTCAGCTCTCCGTGCTCTGCGTTTCGGCGGTCGGCTCCGCAGTGACGGCAGCCGGCGCAGCGACTTCTTCGGCACCCGAGGCGGCGCGTCCGGCATCGGTGCTGGTGGCCGTCGTGCCGGCGGCACCGCTGCGGCGCGGACGGGTGCCCGACGGCCGCTCGCGACGCGGGCGATCGGCGCCACCCGTGGGAGCGGCCAGCTCCCGTTTCCCACCGACGATGTCGCCCTTGTAAATCCACACCTTGACGCCGATGCGGCCGAAGGTGGTCTTGGCTTCGTACAAGCCGTAGTCGATGTCGGCGCGCAGGGTGTGCAGCGGAACTCGACCTTCGCGGTAGAACTCCGAGCGGCTCATCTCGGCGCCGCCGAGACGACCGGAGCACTGCACCCGAATGCCTTTGACGTTGGGCTGACGCATGGCCGACTGGATGGCCTTGCGCATGGCGCGGCGGAACGCAACGCGGTTGCTCAGCTGTTCGGCGACGCCCTGTGCCACCAATTGTGCTTGGGACTCAGGGTTTTTCACCTCGAGGATGTTGAGCTGGACTTGCTTGGCGGTCAGCTTCTCCAGGTCCGCTCGGATGCGGTCGGCTTCGGTGCCGCGGCGGCCGATGACGATCCCCGGGCGGGCGGTGTGGATGTCCACCCGGACCCGGTCACGGGTGCGCTCGATCTCCACGTCGGCGATCCCGGCGCGCTCCAGCCCGGTGGAGAGCAGGCGGCGGATCGCCACGTCTTCCTTGACGTAGTCGGCGTACTGCTTGTCGGCGTACCAGCGTGACTTCCAGTCGGTGGTGATACCCAGCCGGAAGCCGTGCGGATTGATCTTCTGGCCCACTACTGCGAGCCTCCCTTCGCTTCGGAAGTCTCAGAAGTCTTCTTGGAGGTTTCCGTGGACTTCTTGGCCGGCGCCTTCTTGGCGGATGCCTTTTTCGCGGGCGCCTTGTCGGCGGGTGCCTTCTTGGCCGGTGCCTGCTTGGCCGGCGCCTTCTTGGCGGCTGCCTTGCTGGCCTGCGCGCGGCGCGCCCGCGCTGACTGCGATTGTTCGCCCTTCACCGGCCGGCTCTCCACCACCACGGTGATGTGACTGGTACGACGACGGATCCGGAAGGCACGGCCCTGAGCGCGCGGACGGATCCGCTTGGCGGTTGGGCCGTCGTCGGCGAAGACGCTGGCCACCACCAGAGTTGACGGATCCAGCCCATTGTTGTTCTGGGCGTTGGCCGCCGCACTGGCGATGACCTTGGCCACCGGCGCGCTGGCCGCCTGCGGCGCCCACCTCAGGATGTCGAGTGCCTCGGACACGGACTTGCCGCGCACCAGGTTGATCACCCGTCGCGCTTTGGTCGGTGAGACGCGCACGAAGCGCGCCTTGGCGACCGCAGAAGGAAACTCGGTAGTGGTGCTGGTCATCGCCGCTTGGCTTTCCGGTCGTCTTTGATGTGTCCCTTGAAGGTGCGCGTCGGTGCGAACTCGCCGAGTTTGTGACCCACCATCGCCTCGGTGACGAACACCGGCACATGCTTACGTCCGTCGTGGACGGCGAACGTGTGGCCGATGAAGTCCGGGATGATAGTCGACCGCCGCGACCAGGTCTTGATGACCTGCTTGGTGTTCTTCTCGTTCTGCACGTCGACTTTCTTGAGCAGGTGGTCGTCGACGAACGGACCCTTCTTCAGGCTGCGTGGCATCGGCTACTCCTAGCGGTGCTTCTTGCCGGTGCGCCGGCGTCGGACGATGAGCTTGTCACTGGGCTTGTGCGGCTTGCGGGTACGTCCCTCGGGCTTGCCCCACGGGCTGACCGGGTGACGCCCACCGGACGTCTTACCCTCACCGCCGCCGTGCGGGTGGTCGACGGGGTTCATCACCACGCCGCGGACCGACGGGCGCTTGCCCTTCCAGCGCATCCGGCCGGCCTTACCCCAGTTGATGTTTGCCTGTTCGGCGTTACCCACCTCGCCGACGGTGGCGCGGCAGCGCACGTCGACGCGGCGGATCTCACCGCTGGGCATCCGCAGCGACGCGTAGGTGCCCTCTTTACCGAGCAACTGGATGCTCGATCCTGCCGAGCGGGCCAGTTTGGCACCCCCACCCGGGCGCAGCTCCACGGCGTGGATCAGCGTACCGGCCGGAATGTTGCGCAGCGGAAGGTTATTGCCCGGCTTGATGTCGGCATTGGCGCCCGACTCCACCACATCGCCCTGCGAGAGTCCCTGCGGTGCAATGATGTAACGCTTCTCACCGTCGAGATAATGCAGCAAGGCAATCCGGGCGGTGCGGTTCGGGTCGTACTCGATGTGGGCGACCTTCGCGTTGACGCCGTCCTTGTCGTTGCGGCGAAAGTCGATCACCCGGTAGGCACGTTTGTGCCCGCCGCCCTTGTGGCGGGTGGTGATCCGGCCGTGCGCGTTGCGTCCGCCGCGACCGTGCAGCGGACGCACCAACGACTTCTCCGGTGTCGAACGAGTGATCTCGGAGAAATCGGACACGCTGGCACCGCGACGACCCGGAGTCGTCGGCTTGTACTTGCGAATTCCCATGTCTGTTAAGTCTCTCTATCCTCGACTACGCCGGTGCCCCGAATAGGTCGATCGGCTTGCTGCCCGGCACCAGCGTGACGATGGCGCGCTTGGTGTCCTTACGTTTGCCGTATCCGGTCCGGGTGCGCTTGCGCTTACCCTGCCGGTTCGCGGTGTTCACCGCAGCGACCTTGACCGAGAAGATCTTCTCGATCGCGATCTTGATTTGCGTCTTGTTCGAATCGGGGTGCACCAGAAATGTGTAGACGTTGTCGTCGATCAGCCCGTAGGACTTCTCCGAGATGACCGGCGCCAAGATGATGTCGCGGGGATCAGTGACAGTCGCCATCAGGCCGTAACCTCCTCGGCAGTGTTGGCCGCGATGTAGGCGTTGAGTGCCTCCACGGAAAACACCACGTCGTCGGCGCGCAACACGTCGTAGGTGTTGAGCTGGTCGGGTGCCAGCACGTGCACACCCGGCAGGTTGCGCACGCTCTTGGCACCGGTCTCGTCGGTGCGTCCGATCACCAGCAGCACCTGCTTGCGATCGGTCACCGTGGCCAGAAAAGCCTTGGCGCTCTTGGTCGACGGCGTCTGCCCCGACACCAGCTCACTGATCGCGTGGATGCGGTCGTTGCGCGCCCGGTCGGACAACGCGCCGCGCAGCGCGGCCACGATCATCTTCTTCGGGGTGCGCTGGCTGTAGTCGCGCGGCTTGGGGCCGTGCACGACGCCACCGCCGGTGAACTGCGGAGCCCGTGTCGAGCCCTGGCGGGCCCGCCCGGTGCCCTTCTGCCGGTACGGCTTACGACCACCACCGCGTACTTCACCGCGCGTCTTGGTCGAATGCGTACCCTGCCGCGCCGCCGCCCGCTGGGCGGTGACTACCTGGTGCATCAACGCGATATTTGCCGGCGCATCGAACAGCTCAGCGGGCAACTCGACGGAGCCGCTGTTCTTGCCGTCCGGGGTCTTGACGTCAATCTTGATGCCAGCCATTACTTCTCACCTCGTTTGATCGCGCTGCGGACGACAACCAGTCCACCGTTGCGGCCAGGGACCGCACCTTTGATCAGCAGCACGCCATTCTCGGCATCGACCTTGTGCACCAACAGGTTCTGCGTGGTCACCCGGTCGTTACCCATCCGCCCGGCCATCCGGGTGCCCTTGAACACCCGCGCCGGCGTAGCGCAGCCACCGATGGAACCCGGCCGGCGGTGCACGGCCTGAGCGCCGTGGCTGGCGCCCTGCCCGCTGAAACCGTGCCGCTTCATGGTCCCGGCAAAGCCTTTGCCTTTGGAGGTGCCGGTCACGTCGACGTAGCTGCCTGCGGAAAAGATTTCGGCGGTCAACTCCTGGCCGACCTGGTATTCCGCTGTCGCGTCGGCGTCGTCGAGCCGCAACTCGGCCAGGTGCCGACGCGGGTTGACCCCGGCGGCAGCGTACTGACCGGTCAGCGGCTTGTTGACCTTCCGAGGACTGATTTCGCCGTAGGCCAACTGCACTGCGCTGTAGCCGTCAAGCTCCGGTGTGCGGATTCGAGTCACCACGTTGGGTCCGGCTTTGACCACCGTCACCGGAACAACCCGGTTGTTGTCGTCGAACACCTGCGTCATGCCCAGCTTGGTGCCCAGAATGCCTCTTCTCGCCATTGCTCTGGATCTCCTACTGGATGTTGACGTCGACACTGGCCGGCAGATCGATACGCATCAAGGCGTCAACGGTCTTCGGCGTCGGATCGAGGATGTCGATCAACCGCTTGTGCGTGCGCATTTCGAAGTGCTCCCGCGAGTCCTTGTACTTGTGCGGAGAGCGAATGACGCAATACACGTTCTTCTCGGTCGGCAGCGGCACCGGACCCACCACGCTGGCGCCGGTCCGGACGACCGTCTCGACGATTTTGCGCGCCGAGGCGTCAATGGCCTCGTGGTCGTAGGCCTTGAGCCTGATGCGGATCTTCTGTCCCGCCACGCTTCTCCTACCTCACTCTCCAATGTCCGGACCCGGTGTCCCGCAGCGCGTCGATCGATCTGGATCGATCTGGCGTCGCGCCGGATGTTGCGCCGCTGTTTACCTGTCGTGGTCCACCGGCCCCCGCGGTCGGGTGTGTCGCCCGCACGCAGCCTGGTCCGCGGCCGAAATTGGTCGCGTTCCGAGGATGGGACCGGACGCGCCCGTCTGGGCGCCGGTCGTATGCCCGGCCAGGCGCGAACCCGGCCCAAGGCAACCTGAACAGTATGCCCCAGATCGTGGCAGCGGCCAAATTGCGGCGGCCAGGTGGTCGCACGGGGTAGTCAGCGAGGCCATGGGCTGCGGCGCCCGTTCCTTACTCCAGAGTAAGATATGTCGGCATGACCGGTCCGACCAGCACTTATACCGCGTGGAAACGGCTGTCCGGGCGTCCGGGCGGAACCCGGTTGTTCTCTGCGGCCGCAATGACGCGGGTCCCGTACTTCGTCTCGGTGCTGCCGCATGTAATGCGGATGGAGCCGGGGCTGGCCGAGGTGCGGGTGCCCAAGTGGTTCTTCGTCTACAACCACCTGCACACCGTGCACGCGATTGCGTGCTGCAACGCCGCCGAGGTCGCGATGGGGATGCTGATGGAAGCCACCGTGCCGCGCAGCCATCGCTGGATCCCGAAGTCGATGAGTGTGCAGTACCTGGAGAAGGCCACGACGTCGCTGCGGGCGGTGGCCCGGCTGGACCCGCCGGATTTCGGACAGATCACCGACGGTGTCGAGGTCGCGGTGCCAGTCAGCATCACCGACCGCACCGGCGTCGAGGTCGTGCACGCCGACATCACCACCTGGGTGACACCCGCGCGCTGATGCCGCCTACTGCACTGGGCGGGCTCACGACCTGCCCTTCAGCGTCGCCCAAAACGCGCATTGGTGGTCTTCCTCGAAGGTGGTGGTGACCCTGCTGCCGTCGGGACGCAACGACATCCACGGAGCGTGATCGCCACTTAGCTTGGGCCACTCGGGTTGACCGGTGGCCTCGGGCGCGCCAGCGCTCACGAATTGGCTCCAGTAGGCGATCATCTGGTCCGACAGCGCGTGTTGAGCGGGATTCAGCGGTGGGGCGCCGCCGACGTTGAACAGGTAGCGCAGCTCTAGCGAGTGGCTGGCACCGACCGGAAAAGGCGCGTGCCGCAACGAATCCGGCGCCGGCGCGTGCGGATCGTCGAACTCGTAGGCATAGACCGGTGCGTTGCGGCTCAACGCGACCGCCATCCGGTCGGCGACACATGAGAAGACGCCGTCGGTGACCGCTGCGGAGTAGGCAAGCGAGACGTCCCCGCCATAGCGCTCCGGTGGATAGTGCGCCAGCACTCCCCGACCGTCGGCGCCGAAGATGTCTGTCAACACATTGGGGTACTCGGCGCTGGTGACACCGTGCTTCCTGCGCGCGTACCGCAGCGCGGCGAACATCGTGAATTCGTCGTGATTGACGCCGATCAACACCGGGACCCGGGCGGCCCGGCCGCCGCCGACCGCCGCGATCGGACCGACCGGCAGCACCCCGGTGCCGACGACCGGCCCGCTCAACGCGTTGGCGTCGCCGATGTGGGTGTACCAGGGCGGTCGGGTCAGTGCCGTCGCGGGCAGCGCTCCCAGGCACTGCGCGGCGGCGGCCGGATCGGGGCAGCCCACCGACGCCGCGTAATCCAGGCTGATGCGTTGGGCGGTCGCCAGGTCGGCCTGTGCCTGACACGGTGCGCTCTGGATGATCGCCGCGCGGAACAGGCCCGCCGACCCTGGTGCGGCCAGATGGTCGCACACCGACATGCCGCCCGCGGACTCGCCGGCGATGGTCACCTTGGCCGGATCGCCGCCAAAGGCCGCGATGTTGTCTCGGACCCAACGCAACGCGGCCTGCTGATCGGCCAGACCGTAAGTGCCCACGTCGGCGGGGGCGCCCAGCGACGGGTGGGCGAGGAATCCGAGTGCCCCCAGCCGGTAGTTGAGCGTGACGACGAGAATGTGGCCCTTGGCGGCCAACCACCGCGCGTTGTAGATGTCGCCGCTACCGTTGACGAAGCCGCCCCCGTGGATCCACACCATCACCGGGCGCTTGTCGGCTCGACCCGCTGTGGGTGTCCACACGTTGAGGGTCAGGCAGTTCTCGCTGGTCTTTCCCGAGCGGGTCTCCTGAGTGCATTGCGGCCCGGGTTTGGTGGCGTTCAGTGCTCCCGGCCAGCGCGCCGCTGGCCGCGGCGGCTGCCACCGCAGCGCACCGACCGGCGGTGCTGCATATGGAATGCCTTGGAATAGGCGGTAATCCGCAGCGACGAGGCCGCGCATCGATCCCACCGGGGTGCGCACAATGGCAGCATCCAGCGGTCCGGCATAAGCGGGCGGTGACCGGTGCGGCACCGCACTACCGCCGTGGCCGCAGCCGGCCACAACGATCACCGCCGCCAGCAGCGCAACGCATGCGCGGCCACGGCGAAGCAATCGGATCGACACAAGGGTTCAGCCTACGGATCTCTCGAAACCGCTCCCGCGAATTTTGGGATGACGGACACTGAAAAAATTCTGGATCTTGTTGCCTGGCTGCTTTTCGGGCCGCTTGCGGCCTGCGTGGCCGCCCGCGCGCACCCGTCGAGAAATCACGCCAGCAGGTGAGGAAGCCGATGAGCACACCGATCATTGACGAGGCCGCCAAGGTCTTCGCCGACCCGACCTCCTACGCCGACGAGCCGAGGCTGCATGCGGCGCTGACCCATCTGCGCTCCCATGCGCCGGTGTCGCTGGTCGACTGCGCGCCGTACCGGCCGTTCTGGGCGATCACCAAACACGTCGACATCATGGACATCGAGCGGGACAACAACCTCTGGGTCAACGAGCCGCGCCCGTTGCTGGCGACCGCCGAGCAGGACGACTTTGCGCGCGCGCAACTGGACTCCGGGATGGGGCTGCGCACGCTGATCCACATGGACGACCCGCAACATCGGGTGGTGCGGGCGATCGGCGCCGACTGGTTCCGCCCCAAGGCGATGCGCGCGCTCAAGGTCCGCGTCGACGAACTGGCCAAAATCTACGTCGACAAGATGATGGCCGCGGGAACCGAATGCGACTTTGTGCAAGAGGTTGCCGTCAACTACCCGCTGTACGTCATCATGTCGCTGCTGGGCTTGCCGGAATCGGATTTCCCGCGCATGCTCAAGCTCACCCAGGAACTCTTCGGCGGCGACGACGAGGAGTTCAAGCGCGGCAACACCCCTGAAGAACAGCTCCAAATCCTGCTGGACTTCTTCGGTTACTTCAACGCCATCACCGGGTCACGCCGCGCGCAACCGACCGAGGACCTGGCCTCGGCGATCGCCAACGCCCGCGTCGACGGGCAACCGCTCTCCGATCTCGACACCGCGTCCTACTACGTGATCATCGCTACTGCCGGCCACGACACCACCAGCGCGACGATTGCCGGCGGCTTGCAGGCGCTGATCGAGAATCCCGATCAACGCCGGCGGCTGACCGACAACCTGGATTTGATGCCGTTGGCCACCGAGGAAATGATCCGCTGGGTGACTCCGGTCAAGGAGTTCATGCGCACGGCCACCGCGGACACCAGCGTGCGCGGGATCCCGATCGCTGAAGGCGAATCGGTGTATCTGTCCTATGTCTCCGCCAACCGGGACGAGGAAGTTTTTGACGATCCGTTCCGCTTCGACGTCGGCCGCGACCCGAACAAGCACCTGGCATTCGGTTATGGCGTGCACTTCTGCCTGGGTGCCGCGCTGGCGCGCATGGAGGTGAACAGCTTCTTCACCGAATTGCTGCCTCGGCTGAAATCCATTGAGCTGAACGGAAACCCGGAGCTGATCGCGACGGTTTTCGTCGGCGGGCTCAAGCACCTGCCGATTCGGTACTCGCTGCGCTGATCGGCGTTTGCTGCGTGCGCTGCACATACAGGAAACCGTCGACGGCGGCTCGGGCGCATTCCCGGTAGTCGAAATCCGGCAACGTCGACAGCCGGCCCAATGCCAACGGGCCGATCAGCAGGGCGATCGCACGGGACCGGTCGATGTCGCCCAACTCCGCAGCCTCCGGGCTATCGAAAATCGCGTCGAACGGGGCTGCATACTGCACAGCGATGTGTTCGCGCAGCGTGTTGATTGCAGCACTGTCGGCGGCATGAGTGCCCCGGGCTTCTGGCATCTGCTCCAAGTCGCGCCCCAGCGCCAGCCACGACATCGCGGTCAGCATGCCGGGCGCCTCGGCGATCGATTGACCGAAGCCCAGCACCACCGCGATGAGCCGGTCACGCAGGCTGCCGTCTTCCGAAGGCATGGGCGCCGGCGGGATCAAACTATTGAAAGCTGCTGCCAGCAAATCGTTTCCGCTGGGGAAGTGGCGGTACAGCGTGGCTCGGGCTACGTTGGCGCCCCGAGTGACCGCGTCGACGGTCACCGCGCTGGGCCCTCCCGAGCGCAGTAGCGCGGTAGCGGCCTCGAGCAACCGGGCCCGGGATCGCGCCGGCCGGGGATCGGTACTGCTGCCGGTGATGAGTACCACCTCCGTTTAAAACCGAGACTATCGGTCTACCTACGAGACTGTTAGTCTCAAAAATACCTTTGCCACCGAAAGGGGGCACCCGCTGTGGCCGAAACCCTCGTCCGGCCTGACCAGCGTACTGATGCCGGCACCGCGCTCGGGTCCAATCGCGCACGAATCTGGACGGTCGTGGTGGCCTGCATGGGCGTGTCGCTCGTGATTGCCTCGATGGTCGCGTTGAACACCGCGCTGGGCGACATTGCGGTGGCAACCTCGGCCACACAGTCCCAATTGACCTGGGTGGTCGACGGTTACACCGTCGTGCTGGCCTGCCTGCTGCTGCCCGCCGGGGCGATCGGCGACCGCTATGGCCGGCGCGGCGCGCTGCTGATCGGCCTGGCGATTTTCGCGATCGCCTCGGTGGCGGCGGGGGTGTTCAGCAGTCCCTTGCAGATCATTGTGGCCAGGGGCGTGGCCGGCGCCGGTGCCGCATTCATCATGCCTGCCACGCTGTCGCTGTTGACCGCCGCGTATCGGCAGGACGAACGCATGAAGGCGGTCGGCATCTGGGCGGGCGTTGCCGGCTGTGGCGGGGTAATCGGGATGCTCGGGTCGGGGGCGCTGCTGTACTTCTGGCCGTGGGAGTCGATTTTCTGGGCCTTCGCCGGTGGCGCCGCGCTGATCTTCGTGCTGGCCTGCACGGTGTCGTCTTCGCGCGACGATGAGGCGACCCCGCTGGACTGGGTGGGGGCGGTGCTGATCGGTGGCGCCGTCGCGGTTTTCGTCTTCGGCGTGGTTGAGGCGCCCGCGCGAGGGTGGAGTAACCCCCTGGTCTACGGGCCCCTGGGGGTGGGCGTGCTGCTGGCCGCGCTGTTCGGATTCGTCGAGCTGCGACGCCGCCATCCGCTGCTGGATGTCCGGTTGTTCCGCCGACCGGATTTTGCCACCGGTTCGGCCACCATCACGGTCTTCTTCGTGGCGATGTTCGGGTTCTTCTTCGTCATGATGCAGTTCGTCCAATTGGTGATGGGGTACAGCCCGATGGGCACGGCCATCGCCTTCAGCCCGCTGATGCTGCCCATGCTGACGTTCTCGGTCCTGTCCCAGTGGTATCTGCCTCGATTGGGGCTCCGGCTGGTGATTTTCGTCGGTCTGCTGCTGATCTCGGCCGGCTTCTGGTGGATGCGCGCACTCGAGGTGAATTCGCCGTACTGGGACATGATGTGGCCGCTGCTGGTGGTCAGTACGGGGATCGGCCTATGCACGGCCCCAACGACTTCGGCGATCATGGCGGCAGTGCCGGACGAGAAGCAGGGCGTTGCCTCGGCGGTCAACGACACCACCCGCGAGGTCGGTGCGGCGCTCGGGATCGCGCTGGCCGGATCCATCCTGGCGGCTCGATACGCCCACGTCATCACACCGCACCTGGCAGGGTTTCCCGAGCCGTTGCGCGCACCGGCCTCCCATTCGCTGGCGCAGGCGTTGGAGATCTCCGAAAGGCTTGGGCCGCAAGGCGCTCAGCTCGCTGCCCTGAGCCGCACCGCATTCCTGGAGGCCACGCAGTCCTCGTTTTTGGTGCTCGGGGTGATCATCGCTGTCGCCGCCCTGCTCATTGCCGCCTGGGCGCCGGGCCGGGACGGACAGCAGTTGCGTTTGGTCCGGCGAATGGTGTCCCGCCAGAGCAACTCACCTGACGAACTCTGCGGCCCGGTGGCCGACCATGACGATGCTGGCATGCGGGCCGCGGCTGGTGACCGTCGGTAGCACCGACCCGTCGATCACCCATAGCCCCTCGATACCGAGTACCCGGCACTGCGGGTCGACGACGGCTCGCGGATCACCGTCGGCGCCCATTGGGGCGCTGCCGCACAGGTGTTGCGACGTCGACCAGGCCGGCGGATCGACCGACGTTGCCGCCCCGGCCAATTCGCGGGCCAGCTCGGCGCCTCGCTGTAGGGTGGCGATGTCATCGGGCTCCGTGTCGTAGCGGTGCTCGATTCGCGGCGGCACTGCCGGATCACCGGACACCAGCGTGATCCGCCCGCGGGAGCGCGGCTGCATGAGAGCAACACCGATGTGCGGCCAGTCCGGATGGCCCGCAGTACCATCACCGACCATCGCGACGAAACCTCCTGTGTACGGACGTATTTCGAGGTTGTCCGACGTGCTCAACACAACTTCCAGCACTGGCCGGCGGGTCGCGATCGGCCAGTTCGTCGGCATCACCCATTCCGGATGGTCGCTGCAGGCCATTCCGACCGGTAGCGGCACCACTATGTCAACCCCGGCACCGCGCAACATGTCCTCGTCGCCGACACCGGATAGCATGAGTAGATGCGCCGACTCGATCGCACCGGCGCACAGCACAATTCGATCAGCGGTCAACGTCATCGCCCCACCGGGGCCGCTCGCATCGACACCCAGTGCGCGGGAACCTGCGAAACGCAATCGCATGACGCGTGTCTGCGCCAGCAGGGCCAGGTTGGGCCGCTGCAGTGCAGGCGCCAAATACGCTGTGCCCGAACCATTGCGAATGCCGTCGACGATGTTGAGCGGGACAGCACCCACGCCGGTCGGCATCTCGTGGCCGGCGTCGTTCAAGTCGGGGAGCCAGTCAACGCCGGCTTGCTGCGCCGCAGACATGAAAGCTGCAGTGCTGCCGATGGTTTCGGTCGTCCGGCGCACTCGGATCGGACCTCGGTCGCCGTGTGCAGGTCCACCGAAATCCAAGTCCGTCTCGATGGCCCGAAAATGGTCGAGCACGTCTGACCACGCCCACCCGGGAAGCCGGTAGCCGTCGAAGTCACGGGGCAGTCCGCGGCAGAAATAACCGCCGTTGACCGCGCCCGAACCGCCGATGGTCGCGCCGCGCATGATGAGCATGCGCCGGGGTGGGTGCTCGGTCAGCTGCGTCTGATAACGCAACACCAGCGGGCTGGCCGCGCCGATCGGCAGCTGCAGGCCGTTGGCGGTCTGTGCCAGCAGCTGCGGATCGGTGAGACCGAGGCCGGCCTCCAGCACCGTCACCGCACACTCCGGGTCGGCGGAAAGCCGCTCAGCGACAACTGATCCAGCGCTTCCCGCGCCGATGATCAGCACATCACTGTGCAGGGCGGCCGCGCTCAACTGGTGGTCAGATCCGGATCTGCGGCTTGAGTGGTCGGATATTGCGTTCCCGTACCACGCCGCACCACAATCCGAGTCCGTATGCCAGATCGTCGAGGCGCTTCAGCAGCAGGTATGTCACCAGACCGATGGGTCTGGCTTCCTCTTCGGTAGCTCCCCGGCGACGCAGCCAGTCCACTACCCCGTCGACGACAGCGGCGATCACCACGGCGCGCCGACACTGTCGGGACAGCATCGCCGCCAGCAGCGCCACCGGCCAATAGTGCCGGCACATCGCCGACGCCAGTTGCAGCGCCGCAGACCAGAGGCCTCGGGTTGCCACCGCCACGACATCCCAGACCTTGGTGTCAGGGCCCTCCATGGACTTGGCGATACGACGACCCGTCGCTGCGGCCAGGAGTAGCGACGCCAGATATCCCAACCCGGAGCCGACCGCCATCAGAATCCAGGCTGCCAGTGCCCCACCGGAGATCACCAGCGGCGCCGTCTTGTCGGGGTGGCGCGCCGACAGCGGCGCCGCCGAACCGCCGTAAAACGCCTTGCGCGCAATCCAATCTCGCAGTTCGATGCGATGGTCGTGCGCTACCAACGCAATCGGCTCGTAGCGCAGCCGGGCACCGGCTTCGACGAGCCGCCAGCAGAGGTCGACATCTTCACCGGCCTGCAGCGTGTCGTCGAACCCGCCGACGTCGCGCAGCATGGCAGTGCGGCAGATGATGGCCGCACTGGGGACGTAGGCCACGTTCGTGTAGGGAATGACGGGGGCTTCGTGCTGCCCGAGGTCCAGCGACGAACGCACCGCCTCGTAGCGGGCCACCACGTGGTCGCTTTGTGTCAGACCGATGATGCGGGGCGCCACCAGGGCGACGGTGGGGTCGCAGAAATGACCGAGCAGAGCTTCCAGCCAGCCACGGCGCGGAACCACGTCAGAATCCAGAAACGCGACGTAGTCGGTTTTGCACGCGCCCAGCCCGGTGTTGCGGGCTGCCGCGGGTCCCCTGTTGCGGTGGTGGTGCAGCACCTCGACGTCACAGTGTGTGCCCGCGAAGTCGTCGCGCTCGATCGGCTCCGACGAACCGTCGTCGACAATGATCACCCGAAGGCCGCGCAACGATGCCAGCAACCGACGTAACCCACATGCGTTGTCGTGCACCGGGATTACCACCGTGACGTCCCGGTGTGAGGGTCCGCCAGCCGGCCGGGGATGCGCCACGGTCGCGTCCAGCAGGGTGCGTGCCAACTCAGCGCTGAGTGCGTCGTGCACCTTCAGCCGGCCGTCGGCCAGCATGTCCTGCGCGGCCGGCGCCAGCCGCAGCAAACGGGTGGGTGAGCCGCCCAGCAGAGCCGACCCCCGACCGAGCACCCGGACACGTCGGTCGACCTGGACAGCAAACCCATCCGGCAGCCGGGTCTGGGTCATGTCAGCATCCCGTCGGCGCGCGGCGCCCAGCGCAGCACTGCGCGCGCGCAGCCGTCGACCATCTCGGTGAAGATCCGCTGCCCTTCGGCGGCGGTCGCCGTCGTGGGGTCTCCCAGCACGCCCACCTCGCTGACCGCCGCGACTCCCCCGCGGCGCATAATCGGCAGCAGGTCGGACAGCGGGGCGCCATTACCCGAACAGCACTGCTCGGTCAACACATCAGCGGGTGAAATGTGCAGCAACACGGAAGTTTCGGTGTGCCCGGCGTGGGCATCAGCACCCCGCGCCGTGCACGTAGACCACGCGGCGTCGCGTCCTTCGGATCGCAGCAGGCGGACCGCGCGGTCCAGGGCGGCGATGTTGCCGCCGTGACCGTTGACGAACAGCAGGCGCTGGGCCCAGCAGGTCACCGACCTGCCGAACTCGACCAGCAGCATCGCCAGGGCGTCGGTGCCGATGGAAATAGTTCCCGGAAAGCTCTGGTGCTCGCCGCTGTCGCCGTAGCCGATGGCCGGCGCGACCAGCCACTGCTGGTCCTGCACGTCGTGCCCCGGCAGTTCGGCCAGGCGGCCGGCGACCGCGATGGCGACCGCAGTCGCGATCCGCGTGTCGGTGTCCAGCGGGAGGTGCGGGCCATGCTGTTCGGTGGATCCCACCGGGATCAGCACCGCCGACGACATGCCGCGTAGCTGGCCCGACGTCGAGCTGCTGAGTTCGCCGAGGACGGCCACCCGCCGATGGTAGGACGAATTCACCTGCCGTGCATTGGTTGTTGGTTGTCCAGATGAAATTTTTTCCACCGTCCTGGTGGTTTTGTCACCCTCGTCCACCTCTGCCACGCCTGCCACGCGAGTATCAGAACTCCCGCTGGTTTCGCCGCGGACCGGCTAGCCCCGCTCGGCGGTGGGCACGCCGAGCGCGCGAGCAAACCCGGGAGGCACCACGACGTCGTCGGGGCTGAGGTCATGCACCGAAGCCTGGCCCAGCCCCGTCAGTGCACAGTCGATGCCACTACGGAGGATGTCGAGCACATTCTCGACCCCGCCTTGTCCGGCGGCGGCCAGGCCCCACAGATATGCGCGGCCGATCATCACCGCACGCGCCCCCAACGACAACGCCTTCACGACGTCGCTGCCGCGGCGGATACCACCGTCCAGCAATACCTCGATCTGGTCACCGACCGCGTCGACGACGGCGGGTAGCGCGCGGATTGCCGCCGGTGTCCCGTCCAAGTTGTTGCCACCATGGTTGGACACCGATATCGCCGAAACTCCAGCATCCACAGCTCTTTTGGCGTCGTCCACCCGGATCACACCCTTGAGCATGAACGGCCCGCCCCACAGCTCGCGCAGCCAGGCGATGTCTTCCCAAGTCGGCGGCGGGGTGGCCATCCATTCGCCGTAGGCGGCGAAGAACGGTGGTCCCGGTTCGCCCCGCCGGGCCTGGTTGGGTACCTGCAAGCTCGGCGGCCGCATCGTCTTCGCCCATTGCAGCAGCCAGCCCGGCCGCGCCAGGCCTTCGGGCATCATGCGGGCCGTGGTGCGAAAGTTCATCTGTTCGGGGATCTTGGGGCTGCCCCAGTCCCGGCCGTGCGAGAACGTCCAGTCGGTGGTGACGATCAGCCCGGCGGCGCCCGCCTCGCGGGCCCGTTCGACCCGTTGGGCGATCGCATTGCGGTCGCCCAGCCAATAGAGCTGGAAGAACAGCTTGTCGTTGGCCGCGATGACTTCCTCGATGGGCTTACTGGCGAACGAGGAGAGCCCAATCGCAGTGCCCCGCGCCGCCGCCGCTCGCGCGACGGCCACCTCACCGTCGGGGTGCACCGCCTGCACACCCGTGGGCGAGATGATCACCGGCAGCGAGATATCTTGTCCCATAACGGTAGTCGACAAGTCTCGTTTGGCGATCGCACCGACGACGTGGGGCGCGAAGCCCAGTTCGCCGAACGCCTCGACATTGTCCGATACCGTGATGCCTTTCTCGCTGGCAGCGATCAGCGCGGCGTACACCGACTTGGGCAGCCGCCGCTTGGCCCGCTGCTGAGCGATCGCAACGGTCTCGAACCAGACATCGCGCGCCACGGCTAGACCGGGCTTTCGTTGCAGAGTCGCTGCGGTGGGCGCGTCGACAGCGTCAACGGCACCGGCCGGCTGCGGCGGGAGTGGTCACCGGCCGGCCGCGGCTTGTCGCGCTCGCGGGCCAGCGCCGGCGCGCCGTAGCCCTGCACACATTCTGGGTCCGGCCCGTCCAGCGGCAGACCGGTGAAGAACTTGGCCGCCATGCAACCGCCCCGGCAGCTGTCGTAATGGTCACAGCTGCCGCACGCCCCGGCCGACTGGGGTTCACGCAACTCGCGAAACAAGGGAGCGTTCTTCCAGACGTTGTCAAAACCACCGTCGGACAGCACATTTCCGGCTAGGAAGCGATCGTGGATGGCGAATGGGCAGGCGTACACGTCGCCGACCGGATCGATCAGGCAGACCACCCGGCCAGCCCCGCACATGTTCAGGCCCGCCAGCGCCCCGGGTTCGCCGAGCGCCGACAGGTGGAAGAACGAGTCGCCGGTGAGCACCCGCTCGCCGTTGGCGACCAGCCAGTCGTAGAGCTGGACCTGTTGGTCGGCCGTCGGGTGGAGGTCGTCCCAGACGTCCGCGCCGCGGCCAGACGGCCGCAACCGGGTGATCCGCAGGGTGGCGCCGTAACGGCTTGCCAGCGCTGCGAATTCGTCCAGCTGGTCGACGTTGTGGCGGGTCACGACCACTGAGATCTTGGCGTCGGAAAACCCCGCAGCGGCCAGATTCTCCAGAGCCCGTACCGCCATGGCGTACGACCCGGCACCGCGGACGGCGTCATTGACCTCCGCGGTCGCGCCGTCCAGGGAGATCTGCACATCGACGTAGTCGCTGGCCGCCAGTCGCGCCGAGACCTCGGGGGTGATGCGCACCCCATTGGTCGAGAACTTCACGCCTACGTGGTGTGCGGTGGCGTAGTCGACCAGGTCCCAGAAGTCCGGTCGCACCGTCGGCTCACCGCCGCCGATATTGACATAGAACACCTGCATGCGTTCCAGCTCGTCGATGATGTTTTGGCAATCCCGCGTGGACAATTCACGCGGATCGCGCTTACCCGACGAGGACAGGCAGTGCACGCACGCCAGATTGCAGGCGTAGGTCAGCTCCCAGGTCAGGCAGATCGGGGCGTCCAGGCCGCGCTCGAATTGCTCTACGAGCCGGGGTACGACCGCTGTCATTGCTTCTCCTTGCGCACCAGCATGTTCGAGGCCGCCAACACACTCAGTGCGTGCACATAGGGACGCTGCTGCGCGTCGTCGATCCCCGCGGCACGGCAGGCGGTTCGCACGTCGGCGTGGTCGTCCAGCGACTGCACGACGTCCAGGATCGTGCGGTTCTTCAAAAACGACAGCTTGCGAGTGCCGAAGTGATACAACAGCGCACCGAACGGCTCGGGCCGCACGGCGACTTGTGGGTGCAACCGCCAGCCGGCGTCCGGGCTGAATTCGCCCGCGGGCACGCTCAGTAGACCCCGCACATCCCGTCGATGGACACCTCTTCCACCAGGGTCTCGGTGACGAGCTCGGTGTCGACGTCGGTCTGGTTCGGCTCCATGGTGTGGCCTTTCGTTGTCAGGGGCTCGACAAGTCGGTGTCAGCCCGGTCACAATCTTGGTCAGAATATGGCATTGAGTGCCAGAACGGAAGAGGGCCCCCTAGGAAGGTGATGTCATGGTGCCTCAATCGCGGGTGGGCCGGCGCCGCTCGACGACCCCGCACCACATCACCGACGTGGCCCTCGGGTTGTTCGCGGCCCGCGGGTTCGACGAGGTAAGCGTCGACGATGTCGCGCAGGCGGCGGGCATCGCCCGGCGCACGCTGTTCCGCTACTACGCCTCCAAGAACGCGATTCCCTGGGGCGACTTCGATGCCCACCTGCAGCACCTGCGCGAACTGCTCGACCACGTCGAGGCGGACGTGCCGCTGGGCGAAGCGCTGCGCACAGCCCTGTTGGCGTTCAACACCTTCGACGACTCGGAGACCGTCCGGCATCGTCAGCGTATGCGGGTGATCCTGCAAACCGCTGAGCTGCAGGCGTATTCGATGACGATGTATGCCGGCTGGCGAGAAGTCATTGCAGAGTTCGTGGCACGGCGGTCCGGCGCCAAGCCGACCGGCCTGTTGCCACAGACCATTGCGTGGATGATGCTCGGGGTGGCGCTGAGCGCCTATGAGCACTGGCTCGACGACGAGTCGGTGTCGTTACCCCAGGCGCTCGCCGGCGCATTCGACGTCGTCCGCGCCGGATTGGACCGGCTGAAGCCGTGAACAGCGATACTCCGCTATTGCGGTCGCTCCGGTTACAGAGCCAGGCCTGCGCCGAACTGGGCTCGCCGATGTACGGCGAACTGCTCAATCGGGTGGCCGGCGACGTCAACGCCGGCGGGATTTTTGCCGGCATCCTTTCCGACCACGAACACGATCCCGAACGGCTGGCCCTGCCGCTACGACTGCTCGGCGGCCTGCACCGACTGGTGCTCGACGGTCGCGCGCCGGCGCTGCGGCGCTGGTATCCCAGCACCGGCGGCCACTGGGATGCCGACGCGGCCTGGCCCGATATCGTGCGGGTCGCCGCCGACCACGCCGACTCGCTGCGCCCCGCGCTCGACCAGCCGCCGCAGACCAACGAAGTGGGCCGCTCAGCCGCGCTGATCGGGGCGCTGCTGATCCTGACTCGCCAATTCGGCTTACCGGTGCGGCTTTTCGAGATCGGCTGCAGTGCCGGGCTGAACCTGCGGGCCGACTACTACCGGTATCGCCACCCCAGTGGGCAATGGGGACCGGGCGACTCACCGGTGACCATCGACGATGCCTGGCGGGGTCAACTGCCGCCGGCGATCGGGGTGCGGATCATTGAACGCCGCGGCTATGACCTGGCACCGGTCGACGCCACCGGCCGCGACGGCGAGTTGACGTTGTTGAGCTACGTGTGGCCCGATATGCCCATCCGGCTGCAGCGGCTGCGCGGGGCGATCAGCGTCGCTCGGCACGTCGCCGCTCCGCTGGAGAGCCGTCGGGCCGGTGCGGCCGTCGCCGGCCTTGCCGTGGCGCCGGGCACGACGACGGTGCTGTGGCACTCCATCACGAGGCAGTACCTCTCTCGCAACGAGCAAGCAGCCGTCGACACGGGGATCGACGCAGTGGCAGCCCAAGCCGGAGCCGATTCGCCGTTTGTCCACCTCACGCTGGAGCCGCAGCGGCGAACACCGGGCGCCCCGGTGGAGTTTCTGTTGCAGGTCCGCAGTTGGCCCAGTGGTGAGGATCGGATCCTGGCCGACTGCTCGCCGCACGGCCCGCCGGCCATATGGCACTAGACGTTTCAGCCCCTTGCCGCGAGCGTGCGTAGACCCGGCGACACGCTTGGCGTGTCGGCCGGGGACACGCACGCTCGCGCAGGGGCGGTCAGCCCAAGACCTCCGAGATCGGCGCACCCGCGGCGACTTTGGCCCTGGTCTTCATCACCTTGCCGGGCATACCACCACCGACGACACCGACCACCGCACCGTCGCGCTCGTAATAGGCCAGGAACTTGCGGCCGTCGTCTTCGACGAGGTGCACGGTGTCGGTGGCGTGCGGCTCGCCCAGGCACTGGATCTTGACGTCGTATTGATCGCTCCAGAAGTACGGGACCACGACGTTCGACGGGACATCTCGGCCAAGCATCGAGGGCACCACGACCCTCGCCTGCTCGGCGACATTGCTCCAATGTTCCACTCGCACTTGATGTCCCACCGGGCTACGCCAGGAGGCGACGTCGCCGAGCGCCCACACATTGGGCACGCTGGTGCGCCCGGCCACGTCGCAGAGCACGCCGTTGTCGACCTCGATGCCACTGCCCTCCAGCCACTCGGTCGCCGGCCGGGAGCCGATCCCGACCACCACCAGGTCAGCCGCCACCTCAGCGCCGTCGGTCAGCTCGACCGTTTCGACGTGGCCACTACCGCGAACCTCGGCGACCCCGACGCCAGTACGCACGTCGACACCCTCCGCACGGTGCAGCCGTGCCACCAACTCGCCGATCTGCTCGCCTAACACCGACGCCAGCGGCGCCGGCTGCGGCTCCACCAGTACCACCTCGACCCCCAGGCCGCGCAGGCTTGCCGCGACCTCACAGCCGATGAATCCGGCACCGACGACGACGGCACGGTGTGCGGCAGATGCGTGGCTGCGCAACGCCAAGCACTCGTCGAATGAGCGCAACACCCGGATGCCTTCCAGATCGGGAAACGCCGGAATGCGACGCGGCACCAGACCGGTCGCGATGACGAGCTCGTCGTAGCCCAGCACCGTTCCGTCGTCCAGCGTCACGGTTTGTGCCGCGGTGTCCAGACTGGTGGCTCCCGAACCGAGACGCAGGGTGATATCGCGTTCGTCGTAGAACTCACGCGGTTTGAGCGTCACGTCGTCGACCTCGCTGCGCAATACCTCCTTGGACAGCGGGGGCCGATCATAAGGCAAATGCGCTTCGTCACTGACGATGGTGATCGGGCCGGTGTACTCCGCCCGGCGAAGCTGTTCAGCCAGCCGAGCCGCAGCGAGTCCCCCGCCGACAACCACGATTCCGTTTCCGGGGCCCTTGCCCCCCTCGCTACTAGTCACGTGGAGTTCATACACGATCGCGGCACCGAATGGGGAAGTACCCCGCGTTAGTACTTCAAGGCTCCCTTGTCGACCGGAATTTGCGCTCCCGACAATGTCCCTGAGCCGTCGCCGGCCAGCCAGGCCACCACGCCGGCAACCTCGTCCGCGGTCATAAATCCCTTGGGCTGCACCGGCATTGGGGGGAAGCTGTGCACATAGTGCCCGTGCTCGGCGAAGACCTTCATCATCATTTCCGGCTCGATCATCGGAGTGTCGACCGAATACGGATGGATGGTGTTGACACGGATGCCGAACTCGCCCAGTTCGATGGCCAGCGAATTGGCCAGCCCGACGAGGCCATGTTTGGACGCCGAATAGTGGGCGTTGCCGGGGGTGGCCTTCAGCCCGGCTGACGAGCTGACCACCACGACGGACCCGCCGTTACCGGCCTCGATCATTGCCGGCACCACCGCGCGGACCGTACGCCAGGTACCCGAGAGGTTGACACCGATGATGGTGTCCCATTCCTCCTCGGTGATTTCCCAAACCCGGCCCCAGCTCAGCACACCCGCGTTGGCCACCAGAATGTCGAGCCGCCCGAACTGCTCGACACCGTCGGCCACCAACTGCTGCAGCGCCGCGCTGTCACGGATGTCCACCTCGCGCGCCAGTATCTTCCGGCCCTCGGCCTCCACCGCACGGACTGTCTCGGCGAGATCCTCGGGGGTGGCTGCTGGGTAGGTGATGCTCTCGGATACCGGTGCACAGATGTCCAGGGCGATGACGTCGGCGCCCTCGCGCGCCAAGCGGACGGCATGAGCGCGGCCCTGTCCCCGGGCAGCGCCAGTGATGAACGCGACGCGTCCCTGCAAAGACCCCGCTGCTGTAGTCACGGACACCCCTTTCACCGGCTGCCGATGAGGTTAGCAGCGAAACTGAAACGTGTTCTAGACGGCCCAGCCGAGGTTCAGGTCTGCACCTCAACGCAAGCGGCGCCCACCCTTTCGGATGAGCGCCGCTTGTGCTTTTGGTCGCCGACCCGCTGCGCCCGGCTGCGCCGCGCTTGCGATCGGCTCTGGCGGTCGAACTACTTGACGATCTTGGTGACCCGGCCGGCGCCGACGGTGCGGCCGCCCTCGCGGATCGCGAACCGCAGGCCCTCGTCCATCGCGACGGGCTGGATCAGCTTCACCGAGATGTCGGTGTTGTCACCGGGCATCACCATCTCGGTGCCCTCCGGCAGCGTCACCACACCGGTCACGTCGGTGGTGCGGAAGTAGAACTGCGGACGGTAGTTGTTGAAGAACGGCGTGTGCCGGCCGCCCTCGTCCTTGGACAGGATGTAGACCTGGCCCTCGAAGTCGGTGTGCGGCGTAGTGGTGCCGGGCTTGGTGACGACCTGGCCACGCTCGACGTCTTCACGCTTGATACCGCGCAGCAGCAGACCGACGTTGTCACCGGCCTGGCCCTGGTCGAGCAGCTTGCGGAACATCTCCACACCGGTGACCGTGGTCTTGGTGCTGGTCGGCTTGATGCCGACGATCTCGACTTCCTCGTTGACGTTGATCACGCCGCGCTCGACACGGCCGGTGACGACGGTGCCACGGCCGGTGATCGTGAAGACGTCCTCGACGGGCATCAGGAACGGCTTGTCGGTGTCGCGGACCGGGTCCGGAATCGACTCGTCGACCGCGTTCATCAACTCGACGATGCCTTCCACCCACTGCGGGTCGCCCTCGAGCGCCTTCAGCGCCGATACCTTGACCACCGGCGCGTCCTCGTCGAACTCCTGAGCGGCCAGCAGCTCGCGGACCTCCAGCTCGACGAGCTCGAGGAGCTCCTCGTCGTCGACCATGTCGGCCTTGTTCAGCGCGACCAGGATGTAGGGCACCCCGACCTGACGCGCGAGCAGCACGTGCTCGCGGGTCTGCGGCATCGGACCGTCGGTGGCGGCGACCACCAGGATCGCGCCGTCCATCTGGGCGGCACCGGTGATCATGTTCTTGATGTAGTCAGCGTGACCCGGGGCGTCGACGTGCGCGTAGTGACGCTTCTCGGTCTGGTACTCCACGTGGGAGATGTTGATCGTGATACCGCGCTGACGCTCCTCGGGCGCGTTGTCGATCTGGTCGAACGCCCGCGACTCGTTCAACTGCGGGTACTTGTCGTGCAGGACCTTGGTGATAGCCGCGGTCAGCGTGGTCTTGCCGTGGTCAACGTGACCAATGGTCCCGATGTTGACGTGCGGCTTCGTCCGCTCGAACTTCGCCTTCGCCACTTCTGTGTCCTCCTGGACTTGTTGGTGCTCGTTAAAGCAGTGTTGGTTTCTTCACTTGTGCCGCGGTAGTGACCGGGAAAGGTTACTCCGCGCCAATGCTGGTTGTTTACTCGCCCGTCGCCTTCGCGCTGCCCATTGCTCGACTCCGTGCTCGTAGGCTTGCGCCTACTCGCCCGTCGCCTTCGCGATGATCTCCTTCGACACGTTCGCCGGTACTTCGGCGTACGAGTCGAACACCATGGAGTAGTTGGCCCGACCCTGTGTCTTCGACCGCAGGTCGCCGACGTAGCCGAACATCTCCGACAGCGGCACATGCGCCTTGACCACGCGCGCACCGCTGCGTTCGTCCATGGCCTGGATCTGACCACGGCGGGAGTTCAGGTCGCCGATCACGTCGCCCATGTAGTCCTCAGGGGTGGTGACCTCGACGGCCATGATCGGTTCCAGGATCACCGGCTGCGCCTGTCCGGCCGCCTTCTTCAGCGCCTGCGAGCCGGCAATCTTGAAGGCCATCTCCGACGAGTCCACGTCGTGGTAAGCGCCGTCGAGCAGCGTCACCTTGAGGTTGACCAGCGGGTAGCCGGCCAGCACACCGTATTGCATGGCGTCTTGCGCGCCGGCGTCCACCGACGGGATGTACTCGCGCGGGATACGGCCGCCGGTGACCTTGTTCTCGAACTCGTAGGTCGCGCCGTCCTCGCCGTCGACGAGCGGCTCCAGCGTGATGATGACCTTCGCGAACTGACCCGAGCCGCCGGTCTGCTTCTTGTGGGTGAACTCGACCTTTTCCACCATCCGCTTGATGGTCTCCTTGTAGGCGACCTGAGGCTTACCGACGTTGGCCTCGACCTTGAACTCGCGGCGCATCCGGTCCACCAGGATGTCCAGGTGCAGTTCGCCCATCCCACCGATCACCGTCTGGCCGGTTTCCGTGTCCTGGTGGACCTTGAAGGTCGGGTCCTCTTCGGCCAGCTTCTGGATCGACAGGCTCAGCTTTTCCTGGTCGCTCTTGGTCTTGGGCTCGATGGCCACCTCGATGACCGGGTCTGGGAACGTCATCGACTCCAGCACGATCTGCTGGTTCGCATCACTCAGCGTGTCACCGGTGGTGGTGTCTTTGAGCCCGATCACCGCGTAGATGTGGCCTGCCGCCGCGGTGTCGACCGGATTCTCCTTGTTGGCGTGCATCTGGAACAGCTTGCCCAGCCGCTCCTTCTTGCCTTTGGTGGCGTTGATGACCTGTGAGCCCGACTCCACCTTCCCGGAGTACACCCGCACGTAGGTCAGCTTGCCGAAGAACGGGTGCACCGCGATCTTGAATGCCAGCGCGGAGAACGGCTCGTCAGTGCTGGGCTTGCGGGTGATGATCTCGCTCTCATCACCGGGCACGTGGCCTTGCACCGACTCGACGTCCAGCGGCGACGGCAGGTAGTCGATGACCGCGTCTAGCATCGGCTGCACGCCCTTGTTCTTGAACGCACTGCCGCACAGCACGGGATAGAGCTCGGAGGCCACCGTGAGCTTGCGGATCGCTGCTTTGATCTCGGCCACGGACAGTTCCTCGCCGCCCAGGTACTTCTCCAGCAGCTCTTCGTCGGTCTCGGCGACGATCTCCAGCAGCGCGGTGCGGTACTCCTCGACCTTGTCGGCCAGGTCGGCGGGGATCTCGACGGTCTCGTAGGTCTCGCCGAGCTTGGTCTCGCCGCGCCACACCTTGGCGTTCATCTCGACCAAGTCGACGATGCCTTCGAACTCGTGCTCGGCGCCGATCGGCAGCTGGATGACCAGCGGCTTGGCGCCCAGGCGCTCCTCGATGGTGCGCACCGTGAAGTAGAAGTCGGCGCCGATCTTGTCCATCTTGTTGACGAAGCAGATCCGCGGCACGTCGTACTTGTCGGCCTGGCGCCACACTTGCTCGGACTGCGGCTCCACGCCCTCTTTGCCGTCGAACACCGCGACAGCGCCGTCGAGCACCCGCAGGCTGCGCTCCACCTCGACGGTGAAGTCGACGTGGCCCGGGGTGTCGATGATGTTGATCTGGTTGTCGTTCCAGAAGCAGGTCACCGCCGCCGAGGTGATGGTGATGCCGCGTTCCTGCTCCTGCTCCATCCAGTCGGTGGTGGAGGCGCCGTCGTGCGTTTCACCGATCTTGTAGTTGACGCCGGTGTAGTACAGGATCCGCTCGGTGGTCGTCGTCTTGCCGGCGTCGATGTGCGCCATGATGCCGATGTTGCGGACCCTGCTCAGGTCAGTCAGCACGTCCTTCTGTGCCACAGAAGTCTTCCCACTCTTTCGGTTGCTTGGTTAGCTGTCGTTCTCGCCTCCGGCGACGCTGCCAGATGGTCGCCGATGCGGCTCCCTACCAGCGATAATGCGCGAAGGCGCGGTTGGCCTCGGCCATCTTGTGGGTGTCCTCACGCCGCTTGACGGAGGCCCCAAGACCATTGCTGGCATCCAGGATCTCGTTTGCCAGCCGCTCGACCATGGTCTTTTCCCGGCGTTGCCGGGAGAAGCTGACCAGCCAGCGCAGCGCCAGCGTGGTCGACCGCTCCGGCCGCACCTCGACGGGCACCTGATAGGTAGCTCCACCGACTCGGCGGCTGCGGACCTCCAGCGCCGGTTTGACGTTGTCCAGAGCCCGCTTGAGGGTGATCACCGGATCGGTGCCGGTCTTGTCCCGGGCTTGTTCGAGCGCACCGTAAACAATGCGTTCGGCCAGCGATTTCTTCCCTTTCAGGAGAATTTTGTTCACCAGCTGGGTAACCAGCTGCGACCCGTAGACCGGGTCATTGACCAGCGGACGCTTCGGCGCGGGACCCTTGCGCGGCATCAGCCCTTCTCCTTCTTGGCGCCGTAACGGCTGCGAGCCTGCTTGCGGTTCTTGACGCCCTGGGTGTCCAGCGAGCCGCGGATGATCTTGTAGCGCACACCCGGCAAGTCCTTCACCCGGCCGCCGCGCACCAGGACCATCGAGTGCTCCTGCAGATTGTGGCCTTCGCCGGGGATGTAGGCCGTGACCTCAACCTGACTGGTCAGCTTGACGCGCGCCACTTTCCGAAGCGCCGAGTTCGGCTTCTTCGGGGTCGTGGTGTACACGCGCGTGCACACGCCACGGCGCTGCGGGCTGCCCTTGAGGGCCGCGGTCTTGACCTTGCCGATCTTGTCGCGGCGCCCTTTGCGGACCAGCTGCTGAATGGTTGGCATCTACCGGCTTTCTGTGTTTCCGTCTTTGTCCTGCTGTTATGCCCTGCCGCAGTACCCCGCGGCCGGGTGTGTCGCACGCGCCTGCCCCGGGATTCAATCCGTAGCGTCATGGACATGCGAATTGGCCCGGCGTGCGCACCTTACGTTCCCAAGGCGCCCTACGCCGCCAGGCGCGAGTATCGACAATACCCGCCGCTAGTCGAGCAGGTCAAAGCAGGACGAGCAGCCTCGGCTGCGGCACGCCCGGGCCTACGCTATTGCGCGCTATTGCGCCCCGCCGCGGCCGTTGCCGGCGCCCACCAGTTCGGCGTCGCTGCGCGAGTGCGGCCCTTCGAACCGCCAGCGCGGCAGCGCGCCCGGGTGGGTGCGTTGCAGCCAGTCGACCAGGCCTTCGCGCACCGCGCATCGCAGGGTGAACAGGTCACCGGAGTTCGATGCGCTGAGCGTGACCCGCACCCGCAGAAAGCCGCCGACCGCGTCGAGCACCACCAGCGAACCCGACCGGCCGTCCCACAGCTCGTTCTCGGCGAGCAGGCGTTGCAGCTCGGCACGCATCTCGTCCACCGGAACGGTGAAGTCCACATCGAAAACCACCGTGCCGAGCAGGTCGGTGGAGTAACGCGTCCAGTTCTCGAAAGGTTTGGTGGTGAAGTACGTGGTGGGCAGCACCAGTCGGCGCTGATCCCAGATCTGGACCACCACGTAGGTCAAGGTGATCTCCTCGATGCGACCCCACTCGCCTTCCAGCACCACCACGTCGCCGACCCGGATCGCGTCCGAGAACGAGATCTGCATCCCGGCGAACACCGCGCCCAGCGAGGTCTGCGCGGCAAGACCGGCCACCACCGACAACACCCCGGCCGAGGCGAACAGCGTCTTGCCGACCTGGGTGAACGACGGGAAGGTCATCAGCGCAGCGGCGGCCCCGAGCACGATCAGGATGGCGATCGCCAGCCGCCGCAGCGTCATGGCCTGGGTCCGGATCCGTCGGCGCTGCCGGTCCGCGTCGGCGATACCGGCGTCACCGCCGGCGAAGCGGGCGATGGTGCGCCGCTCCGCGACCTGGACCAGGCTGGCGAACAGCCAAGTGGTGGCCGCGATCGTCACGATGCGCAGCAGGTGATCGACGTTGTCCCGCCAGGACACCGACGCATCGATGGTCGCGTCCACCGCGATGTGTGCGGCGATCACCATGAGCAGGGCGCGAAACGATCGTCGGGTCAAGGTGTCGACGTCCTGGATCAAGTCGCTGCGCCGGCCGATGCGGCGCAACAGCCAAGACATCCCCCAGCCCAGCAGGTAGGCGCCGACGGTGGCGCCGGCCAGCCAGGCCAAGACGACGGCGAGATGGGTGGCGGATTCAAGCTGGAACTCCTCGGGCATTGTGACAACGGCTCCGTGGATCGGGTGCAAATTCCCCACGAGTCTAGGGGCCCGCCTAGCCGTGGCCTACCTACTGCGGCGGCTTATCTGCTGCGGCGCTCCATTCCGGACGCCAGCCGCAGCACCATGTCGGAAAACACCACGTCGGTGTCGATATCGTCCATGACGCCGGTCATTTCCAGCAACACGAAACCGTGCAACGCCGACCAGAACTCCAATGCCGCGTAGAAGGCCTGCTCACCGTCGAGGCCATAAGAGGACAGCACCGCGATCACCGGGGCGGCGGCGCTTCTGGTGGCGGCGGCGTACTCGGGGTCATCGCCACCGAGCGGCATCCGGGTGAACGCCGAATACCGACCGGGGTGGTGATGGGCATAGCTGCGGTAAGCGCCCGCCATGACCAGCACGGCGTCGTCGGGGGCGCGGCCCTCACCGACTCGATTCAGCATGGTGATGATGTCGTCGATCACCCGCGTCCGCACCGTGCGGCGCAGGTCTTCCAGGCTGTGCACGTGGTTGTACAGCGACGGGCCCTTGGTGCCGAGCTGGGTGGCCAGGGCGTTGATGGTCAGCGCGTCCCAGCCTTCGCGGTCGAGGAAGGTCAGCGCGGCGTTGATGATGATCTCGCGGCTGAGTTTGGTCGGTCGGGCTGCAGACTTGCCGCCGGCACGCGACCGACGAACCTGTGGTTCCGGTTCAGCTGCCACGGCGATCGCCCTTCGGTTCACGTCGACCCGTCTTTGTCATGCACCAGGGTCAGCGAAGAACTCTAGTCCGGCGACGATGCGGGCTGCCGGAGGCGGCCCCGAGAACAAAGCCGGACCGTCAAACCCGTCGGCAAATGGAGGAAGCCGGCCACCACCCAAGACAATGCACGTAGGCTCAGTCGAGCAATCACGCGCCATGGCGAGAGGACCCCGCGGTGAAATCGACAAGCCTGGGCCGAGCATTGGTCTCCTGCGCGATCACCATCCCACTCGTACTGGCGCCCGGAGCGCCGGCCGCATACGCCAAGAACGGCGACACCCACATCACCGGAGAAGGCCTCGAGACCACGGTGGACTGCAACAATGCCACGCTGATCGTCAACGGCACGTTCAACACGATCAACGCGCTGGGCACCTGCTGGGCAGTGACGGTGATGGGTACGAGCAACACCGTCGTCGCCGACACGGTCCTCAACGACATCACCGTCTACGGCACTGACGAAACGGTGTACTTCCACAACGGTGACCCG
Organism: Mycobacterium sp. NGS48; assembly: GCF_059812585.1. Taxonomy (NCBI): domain Bacteria; kingdom Bacillati; phylum Actinomycetota; class Actinomycetes; order Mycobacteriales; family Mycobacteriaceae; genus Mycobacterium; species Mycobacterium sp. NGS48. Next base: position 589,287 of record NZ_JCALCY010000001.1, on the reverse strand, counting down.
GTCATCTGGGACCGCGGCCGTGAACTGGGCATGACCAACCGCATCAATCGCGCCGCAGTGTGAAAGCCTGCGAACGTTGATCGACGTTCACCCACTACCCCGATGAATCGAGGAGAAATGCACGCGTACACCGGCGGCCGCTCCCGGGCATCGGTAGCCGCGGCGCTCGCCGTCACCGCACTGGCGGCGTTCGGGCTGGCCGGCTGCGGGTCGAATGACAAGAACGCGACGCCGTCGACGACGAGCACGACCGCCAGCACAGGTGCAGAGTTCGAGGTCGGGAACGTCATCAACTACGGGTCATTCGGCACCACAACGGATCTCGATTGCGGCGACGGGAAATCGCTCAACGTGGGCGGCTCCAACAACAAGTTGACTGTCAAAGGCACGTGCTCGACGGTCAGTATCGGCGGTGCCGACAACAAAATCACCTTCGACACGATCGACAAGCAACTCAACATCGTCGGATTCAACAACACCATCAGCTACAAAAATGGCAAGCCGACGGTCGAGAACCTCGGCTCGGGCAACAAGGTCAACGAGGGTTAGCTGCTGGCGCCGTGCCGGCCGGCGCCGGCCGCAAAGCGGCCCGCTCCAGCCATCGCCTCGGTCTTGACGCGGGAAATGCTTGCGAATTCATAGTCCAGCGCGTCTGATTCGACCATCCCCCACTGGTGCAGCACCGACAACCGATCCGATCGCATGCACTGCTGCGGCAGTGCCGCCAGCTGCGCTGCCAGCTCCTCGGCGGCTGTACGGGCCTGCCCTTTGGGCACGACGCGGTTGGCCAGGCCGATCGCATGGGCTTCGGCGGCGTCGACACCGCGACCGGTGAGGATCATGTCCATCGCCCGGCTGTGCCCGATCAGTCGCGGCAGGCGGATGGTGCCGCCGTCGATCAGCGGCACCCCCCAGCGTCGGCAGAACACCCCGAACACGGCGTCCTCCTCGGCGACCCGCAGATCGCACCACAACGCCAACTCCAGCCCACCTGCCACCGCATAGCCGCTGACCGCGGCGATCACCGGTTTGGACAACACCATCCGCGTCGGCCCCATCGGGCCGGGCCCGGTCCGGTGCACGGCGTTGGCGTCAGTAGTGCCAAACGCCTTCAAATCCGCTCCCGCACAGAATGTCCCGTGATCCCCCCACAGCACCGCCACCGATGCGGTGTCATCCCGGTCGAACTCCTCGAATGCGGAAAACAGCGCGGAGGCTGTTGGGCCATTGACGGCGTTGCGAGCCTCCGGCCGATTCAAAATCACCGTGGTAACCGGCCCACTGCGCTCGACACGCACCGGATCACTCATGTCGCCTCCACTAATCGGGTACCGTCGCGCCGCGCGGTCAGTTCGGCGGCGAAGTCGTTGTAGGCTGCCCGCAGCCGCTCGCCCGGCCAATCCGCGGGTAGCAATTCGGCCGGCAGCATCGGGTCGCTCAGCAGATGACGCACCATAGCGGCGGCCACTGTGAACCTGGCGGGAATGTCGGTGGCAGAGGACATCTCGTCAAGCATGCGATGACCGGTTCGTGCCCATGCCGGCAAGTCCCACAGCTGGCCGGCCAGCTCGGCGGGCGCGTCGTCGCGGGCCTTTACGATCCGCACGCGGGCCCGGATACCTGGTTCCAGTTCGAGGTCGAGGTTATTGGGGCGCATCCATACCCCTTCGCGTAGCTCGCTGAACCTTTTGTCGTGCAGCGTGTTTCGTAAAGCGGCGCGGCTGCGGGCGTCGGTGCCGACGCTGGTGACGACCACCATGATCCAATCGCCGTGCCAGCGCCGCACGCGCAGGCTGATCGCCTCGTCCTGACGACGCTGGCGGGCCAGCAGCCGGTCGGAGAGTCGGTAGCCGTCGGCCGACCGGACCAGGTCTCCGGCGCCAACCATCCGGGTCAACGCTACCCGTAATGTGGTTTCCTTGATGCCGAAATCGCTGGTGAGCCGGATTAATTCGGCTGCGCTGGCCCAGGCCGGGTGAGCGCCGAGCAGCACGGACAGTACCACCGATCGGGCTGTCATGCGCGCCAGCGTCCTGGCCACCGCTACACCTCGGATGCTTTGCGGCCGTAGTCCCCGAAGGGCTCGTCGCGGTGGCGGACCGCGTCGCGGAAGCCGTGCTCGACCGCATCGGCGACGAAGGCGTGGCCTTCGGGTGTGTGCCGGGCGACGCCGTCGAACACCGTGCTGACCATCCGGCTGGTCGCCACACCTTGTTGCAGGAGCGCGGTGTTGAGTGCGAGCTTGACCATGATGAGCTGGTTGACCGGCACTGCGGCGATGCGCTCGACGAGTCGCTCGGTGCGCTCGTCGAGATCTTTCGGGTCGGGCGCCTCAACCGCCAGCCCCCATTCGGCGGCTTGCGCACCGGTGATGCAATCGCCGGTCAGCAGAAGACGTTTGGCGCGCTGGTCACCGAGCCGGTGTGCCCACAGTCCGGCGGCCGGCACGCCCCAGACCCGGGTCGGCGGGTAGCCGATCTTGGCGTCCGAGGCGGCGATCACCTGGTCGGCATGCAGCGCGATGTCGGTGCCGCCGGCCACGCAGTAACCGTGGATCTTGACCACCGTGGGCTTGTCGGCGTGCATCAGGCTGGAGAACCCGCGCACGAATCGGCTCATCATCTGGTAGTCGATCATCGGGTCCCACGGCTGGTTCGGCAGATGGTTGACGGCCTGGGTTTTGCCGTCGAGCACGGTGCCCTTGTAGGTGCTGCCGCCACCGGCTGAGGACGAGCCTTCGGCGTAGGCGCTGAGATCGAAACCGGCGCAAAATCCTTCACCCCTGCCAGAGATCAGGATCACGTGCACGTTGGGATCGAGGTCCGCGCGCTCGACCAGCGCTGACAGCTCTAACGGGGTGTCGGCGATGATCGCGTTGCCCTTGTCGGGCCGGTTGAAGGTGATTCGGGCAACCCGGTCAGTGACCTCATAGGTCATCGTTTTGAGATTGTCGAAGTCAACCGGTCTGATCGCGTGCGTCATCCCTTGACTCAGCCCTTGACCATTGCACGCTCGAGAATCGGCGCAAGATCCAGCCCAGTGGGCATAGTTCCGTAGGCGCCGCCCCACTGCCCTCCGAGCCGGGTGGCTAGAAATGCCTCGGCGACGGCGGGATGACCGTGCCGCACCAGCAGCGAGCCCTGCAGCGCCAGGCAGATGTCCTCGGCGACCTTACGGGCCCGGTATTGGATGGTCTCGAGGTCGGCCAACTGTGGCTTGAGCCGGTCGACGTGGCTGTCCAGCCGTGGGTCGTGTCCGGCGGTGTTGGCCAACTCGGCGAAGAGCACGTCGACGCATTCCGAGCGGGTTCCCATGGCGCGCAAGGTATCCAAGGCGCTGACGTTGCCGGAGCCCTCCCAGATGCCCATCAGCGGCGCTTCGCGGTACAGCCGCGGCATACCGAAGTCCTCGATGTAGCCGTTGCCGCCCAGGCACTCCATCGCTTCGGCGGCGTGCGGGGTGGCGCGCTTGCACACCCAGTACTTGGTCGCGGCCAGTCCGATCCGGCGCAGCAGCGTCTCGGTCTCGTCACCGCGTACTGCGTTGTCGGTGGCGCCGGCCATCCGCATCGCCACCATGGTGGCTGCCTCAGCCTCGACAGCCAAGTCCGCCAACACATTACGCATCAGCGGCTGATCGATCAGGTAAGCACCGAAAGCCTTGCGGTGCTGGGCATGATGGACGGCGCGGGTCAGTCCGGTGCGCATACTGGTGGCGCTGCCCAGCGCGCAGTCCAGCCGAGTCAGGTTGACCATCTCGATGATGGTCGACACCCCGCGGCCTTCCTCGCCGACCAACCAGGCGGTGGCGCCGTCGTACTCGACCTCGCTGGAGGCGTTGGCATGGTTGCCGAGTTTGTCCTTAAGCCGCTGCAAGAACATGCGGTTGCGGGCCCCGTCGGGCAGCACCCGTGGCAGCAGGAAGCACGACAAGCCATCGGGTGCCTGTGCGAGCACCAGGAAGATGTCGCACATCGGCGCGGAGGTGAACCACTTGTGACCCGTGAGGCGGTAGCTGCCGTCCGCGTTGCGGACCGCCTGGGTGTTACCGGCGCGCACGTCCGAACCGCCTTGCTTTTCGGTCATCGACATGCCCGCGGTGATACCGGCTTTGGCCGTCGGCACTGTCAAGTCCGGGTCGTACTCGCGGCTCGTCAGCAGCGGTTCGTAAATGTCGGCGAGCTCAGGGTTGCACCGCAGCGCCGGCACGACGGCGTAGGTCATCGAGATCGGGCACATGTGACCGGGCTCGGCGGTCCACACACCGGTCTTGGCGGCGCGTACAACGTGGGCACCAGGCCGGGAATCCGACCACGGCGCCGCGTGCAGGCCGTGGGCGATAGCGGTGCGCATCAGCTGGTGGTAGGCCGGGTCGTACTCCACCTCGTCGACGCGGTGGCCGTAGCGGTCGTGGGTGTGCAAGATCGGCCGGTTGCGGTCGGCCAACTCGCCCCACCGTTGAGTTTCGGCGCTGCCGGAAATCGCGCCGACTTCGGTGACCTCGTCGAGGCCCCACTGCCCGCCCTCGCGGATCAGCGCCTCGGTCAGAACGGGTGACGACGCGGGGTTGTAGTCCCCCAGCTGCGGGACCTGGTTGGTGACGACATGGGTATCGGGCATGAGTCCCAGTGTTACATTTCTTCGACAACTGTTCAAGAGGTGTAATGAGCCTCGACCGGGATGGCCGGTGCTAGTTGAGGTGGTCGCGCAGAAAAGCGATGTCGTCCTTGCGGCCTTGGTCGGCGGTTTCGCAGATGACCGGGGCGTCAGCGGCCTTGACGACGGCCACCAATAGCTGCGGATCGATCTGCCCGGTACCGATGTTGGCGTGCCGGTCCGCGCCCGAGCCCGCCGCATCCCGCGAGTCGTTGCAATGCACCAAGTCGATGCGTCCAGTGATCGCCTTGATCCGATCGACGGCGCCGACCAGCGCCTCGCCCGCCGACCACGCGTGACAGGTGTCCAGGCAAAAGCCGATACCGGTGTCACCGATCTGATCCCAGAGCCGCGCAATGGTGTCGAAGTGGCGGGCCATCGCGTGATTACCGCCGGCGGTGTTCTCCAGATAGAGCGGGACTTCGGTTTCCAGTCGGTCCATCGCTTTGCGCCACCGTTCGAAACCGGCGTCCAGGTCGTTGTCGTCGGCGACATGGCCGCCGTGCACGATCACTGCCGCAGCCCCGATGTCCGCTGCGGCATTGCAGGTGTCCTGCAGAATCTTGCGCGACGGGATCCGCACTCGGTTGTTCGCCGAGGCGACGTTGATCAGGTATGGCGCATGCACGTAGATCGGGACCGCCGACGCCTTCAGTTGGGCCGCGTCGTCGCGCGGTTTGGGCGCCTTCCAGCTTTGCGGATTGCCGAGGAAGATCTGTACCGCGTCGGCGTTTTCGGCTGCCGCGGCGGCGAGGGGATCCTGCGGGCTGACATGCGAACCGATCAACACGCGGCAAGTCTAATGGGTCACCTCTCTTGCGCGAGCAGACGCAGAATCGCACGCGCGGGACCCGCGCCGTGCGATTCTGCGTCTGCTCGCGTCAACTCTCAACTCACAGCTTGGGAACGGGCCAAGTGACCATCGATGCGTTCCGCCAGGCGACCCGGGTAGCGTCTGACGTCGTCGACCACGATTGGAATAACCGTCCAGCCAAGCTCTTGCACACTTGCGAAGCGCGCCTTATCCCTGAGCATCTCAAGCCGGCCTGCGTGCCACTCAACGCTCTCGTACTCTGCCGCCACACGAGCGTGCGGCCATGCGAAGTCGACGCGGTATACCTGGCCACGACGGCCGCGGATCTCGTACTGAAGCTCCGGAGGAGGTAGCCCGTAGTCGATCATCACGAGTCGCGCTTCGCTTTCCATTGCCGACTCGGCCCTCGCGTCGGCATGAGGAAGTAGCTGACGCACGGCGACGATGCCGCGCCGGCTTCGCTGCTGCAGCACTGCTCTTTCAAGTTCATTACGCGTGCACCACGTGGAGTGGAGGGCAGCGTCGAGGGTTGCGAGTGCTCGCGGCCGTTGGAGTTCTCGCGCAAGCTCCACAGCCGTCCATGCCGGCGCCGTGGCGAGACGACCGGCGACATGCCGCAATTCGGCACCCGTGCGTTGATGGACCATTAGGTCAGTCGTAGGCCGCATCCGCACTCCAGGATCCAAGACGTGTATAGCGGTGGTGTTTTGGACATCGAAGCCGTACAAATTTGCGGCGGTTCCCATACATGCCACCGCGTGACGCCCCATGAACAGATCGAGTGCCCGCAGGCGGCCTAATAGGTCTGGTTCAACGCCCGCGTAAATGCCGTACCACACCCTAGTGAGGCCACCGTTCTTCACTTGGACGTCGAGTTCCTGACGGGTCATCACGGTGAGCAACTGCGCTGTCGTCGCGAACCCACCTGCCGCGTCGAGAAGGGCTAAGGCACCGGAATGCACACCCGAAGCATGTGGGCGTTAGCCAGGATTGGCTAGCCACCCTGGCGATAACGGCGCCGACAAGACGCAGAATCGTACGCACGGTGCCCGCGCCGTGCGATTCTGCGTCTGCTCGCGAGGGAACGGGCGCCAAAGGCCGTCGCGAGGGGCAAAGAGAAAGCCCCGGGGCATGGGACCCGGGGCTTTCTCGTGCTTGTTACCGGTAGTCGCTGTAGCCGTAGTCGTCCAGCGGGACCGCGGCCCCGGTGGCGGCACCGAAATCCGGGCTGTAGTACTGATCCTCGTAGGACGGGATCGTGTACGCAGCGGCCCGAGCTTCCTCGGTCGGCTGCACCTGGATGTTGCGGTAGCGGTTGATCCCGGTACCGGCCGGGATCAGCTTGCCGATGATCACGTTCTCCTTCAGACCGTTGAGCCGGTCGCTGCGGCAGTTGATCGCCGCATCGGTCAGCACTCGAGTGGTCTCCTGGAACGACGCCGCGGACAGCCACGAATCGGTGGCCAGCGACGCCTTGGTGATACCCATCAGCACCGGGCGACCGGCGGCAGGCTCGCCGCCCTCGGCCACCACTCGACGGTTCTCGGCCTCGAACTCCGCGCGGTCGATCAGCGATCCGGGCAGGAATTCCGTTGCGCCCGAGTCGATGATGGTTACCCGGCGCAGCATCTGCCGGACGATCACCTCGATGTGCTTGTCGTGGATCGACACACCCTGCGCCCGGTAGACCTCCTGGACCTCCTTGGTCAGGTGGATCTGCACCTCGCGCGGGCCCTGCACGCGCAGCACCTCGTGCGGGTCGGCGGAGCCTTCCATCAACTGCTGGCCGACCTCGACGTGGTCGCCGTCGGCGAGCAGTCGCTCGGTGCCGTCCTCGTGCTTGAACACCCGCAGCCGCTGACGCTTGGAGAGCTTGTCGTAGACCACTTCCTCGCCACCGTCGTCCGGGACGATGGTGATCTTGTAGAAGCGCTCACCCTCCTCGAGGCGGACCCGCCCGGTGACGTCGGCGATCGGCGCCTTACCGCGCGGGATGCGGGCCTCGAAGAGCTCCTGGACCCGGGGCAGACCACCGGTGATGTCCTCACCGACACCACCCTGGTGGAAGGTGCGCATGGTCAGCTGGGTACCGGGCTCGCCGATGGACTGGGCCGCGACAATACCCACGGCCTCACCGATGTCGACCAGTTTGCCGGTCGCCATCGAGCGCCCGTAACAGGTCGCGCACACGCCGGTGCCGGTCGCACAGGTCAACACCGACCGCACCTTCACCTGCGTGATGCCGGCCGCCAGCAGCGCGTCGATCTCCGGGTCGCCCAGATCGTGACCGCGAGCAACCGCGACCTTGCCCTTCTCATCAACCGCGTCGGTGCCCAAAGTGCGGGCATAGGCCGACGTTTCGATGAACGGGTCGCGGATCAACGCGCCGTCGGGCTGACGCTCGGCGATCTCGACGGTGATGCCGCGCTCGGTGCCGCAGTCCGCCTCGCGCACGATGACGTCCTGCGACACGTCGACCAGACGACGGGTCAGATATCCCGAGTCGGCGGTACGCAACGCGGTGTCGGCCAAGCCCTTTCGCGCGCCGTGGGTGTTGATGAAGTACTCCAACACCGTCAGGCCCTCACGGAACGACGACTTGATCGGCCGCGGGATGAACTCACCCTTCGGGTTGGTCACCAGACCCTTCATGCCGGCCAGCGTCCGTGTCTGGGTGAAGTTACCCGTCGCACCGGAGTCGACGATCGTGATGATCGGGTTGTCGTCGGGGTAGTGCTCGCGCAGTGCCTGACCGACCTCGTCGGTGGCTTCCTTCCAGATCTCCACCAGCGCTTCGTTGCGCTCGTCGTGGTTCAAAGCGCCACGCTGGAACTGCTTTTCGACCTTGTCGGCGCGCTCCTCGTAGGAGTCAAGGATCTCCTGCTTACGCGGCGGAACCAACACGTCGGCCATGGAGACAGTGACACCCGAACGGGTGGCCCAGTAGAAACCGGCGTCCTTGAGCTTGTCGACGGTTTGGGCGACGACGATCATCGGGTAACGCTCGGCCAGATCGTTGATGATCGCGGCCTGCACCTTCTTGTGCATCTGCTTGTTCACGAACGGGTAGCCCGTGGGCAGCAGCTCGTTGAACATCACCCGGCCCAGCGTGGTCTCGGCGATCCAGGAATCCCCCGGCTGCCAACCGTTTGCGCCGAACAACTCGGCCTCGACCTCGGCGGGCGGACGCAGTTGCTCCAGCCGCACCTTGATCTTGGCCCGCACGCTCAACACGCCGCGGTCGGCGGCCATGATCGCCTCAGCCGGCGATGCGTACACGCCCGTCTCGGCGCGGTCTTTAGCAGCGGCCACGTATTCGCCGGTGTCGCCGTCGACTTCGGTGGTCAGGTAGTACAGCCCGGTCACCATGTCCAGTCGCGGCATGGCCAGCGGGCGGCCCGACGCCGGCGACAGGATGTTGTTCGACGACAGCATCAAGATGCGGGCCTCGGCCTGCGCCTCCGCGCTCAACGGCAGGTGCACCGCCATCTGGTCACCGTCGAAGTCGGCGTTGAACGCCTCACATACCAGCGGGTGCAGCTGAATGGCCTTGCCCTCCACCAGCATCGGCTCGAAGGCCTGAATGCCCAACCGGTGCAGAGTCGGTGCGCGGTTCAGCAGCACCGGGTGCTCGGCGATGACCTCTTCGAGCACGTCCCACACCTGCGGACGCTGACGCTCCACCATCCGCTTGGCGCTCTTGATGTTCTGCGCGTGGTTGAGGTCGACCAGCCGCTTCATCACGAACGGCTTGAACAGCTCGAGCGCCATCAGCTTGGGCAGACCGCACTGGTGCAGCTTGAGCTGCGGACCGACCACGATGACCGAACGGCCCGAGTAGTCCACACGCTTACCGAGCAGGTTCTGGCGGAACCGGCCCTGCTTGCCCTTGAGCAGATCCGACAGCGACTTCAGCGGGCGGTTACCCGGTCCAGTGACCGGCCGGCCGCGGCGACCGTTGTCGAACAGCGCGTCGACGGACTCCTGCAGCATCCGCTTCTCGTTGTTGACGATGATCTCGGGTGCACCCAGATCGATCAGCCTCTTGAGTCGGTTGTTGCGGTTGATCACCCGTCGGTACAGGTCGTTGAGGTCGGACGTGGCGAACCGGCCACCGTCGAGCTGCACCATCGGGCGCAGCTCCGGCGGGATCACCGGCACTGCGTCGAGCACCATGCCCATCGGCGAGTTGCCCGACTGCTGGAACGCCGCGACCACCTTGAGCCGCTTGAGGGCGCGAAGCTTCTTCTGCCCCTTGCCGTTCTTGATGACGTCGCGCAGCGTTTCGGCTTCGGCGTCGATGTCGAAGTTCTCGATCAGCTTCTGGATCGACTCCGCACCCATCGCGCCGGTGAAGTACTCGCCGTAGCGGTCGACGAGCTCGCGGTAGAGGTTCTCGTCGACGATCAGCTGCTTGGTGGCCAGCTTGGTGAAGGTCGTCCAGATCTCGTCCAGCCGGTCCAACTCGCGCTGCGTGCGGTCGCGCAACTGACGCATCTCGCGCTCACCGCCGTCGCGAACCTTGCGCCGCGCATCGGCTTTCGCGCCTTCGGCTTCCAACTCGGCCAGGTCGGCTTCCAGCTTCTGGGCGCGGGCCTCCAGGTCGGCGTCACGCTGGTCCTCGATGGCCTTCTTCTCGACAACCATCTCGGCCTCGAGAGTGGACAACTCGTTGTGCCGCAACTCGTCGTCGACGCCGGTGATGACGTAGGCGGCGAAGTAGATGATCTTCTCGAGGTCCTTGGGCGCCAGGTCCAGCAGGTAGCCCAACCGCGACGGCACGCCCTTGAAGTACCAGATGTGGGTCACCGGGGCGGCCAACTCGATGTGGCCCATCCGCTCGCGGCGCACCTTGGCCCGGGTCACCTCGACGCCACAGCGCTCACAGATGATGCCCTTGAAGCGCACCCGCTTGTACTTGCCGCAGTAGCACTCCCAGTCGCGAGTCGGTCCGAAGATCTTCTCGCAGAACAGGCCGTCCTTCTCCGGCTTCAAGGTGCGGTAGTTGATGGTCTCCGGCTTTTTGACCTCGCCGAAGGACCAGTTGCGAATATCCTCCGCGGTGGCCAGGCCGATGCGGAGTTCATCGAAGAAGTTGACGTCTAACACGTAACTCCCTTTCCCCTTGCGGGACTAGAAAAATAATTAGGCCAAATCCTCAACGGACGCAGATTCGTTGCGGGACAAGTTGATTCCCAGGTTCGCCGCAGCGCGTTCCAGGTCCTCGTCGTCACCGTCGCGCATCTCGATCGCGGCACCGTCGGACGACAGCACCTCGACGTTGAGGCACAACGACTGCAGCTCTTTGAGCAGCACCTTGAACGACTCGGGGATACCCGGCTCGGGAATGTTCTCGCCCTTGACGATCGCCTCGTACACCTTGACCCGGCCCACGGTGTCGTCGGACTTGATGGTCAACAGCTCCTGCAGCGTGTACGCCGCGCCGTAGGCCTGCATGGCCCAGCACTCCATCTCGCCGAACCGCTGGCCACCGAACTGCGCCTTACCGCCCAACGGCTGCTGGGTGATCATCGAGTACGGGCCGGTGGAGCGGGCGTGGATCTTGTCGTCCACCAGGTGGTGCAGCTTCATGATGTACATGAAGCCAACGGTCACCGGGTACGGGAACGGCTCACCGGAGCGGCCGTCGAACAGCACCGCCTTGCCGTCGCCATTGACCAGCACCTCGCCGTCGCGGTTGGGCAGCGTCGAGGACAGCAGGCCCTGCAGCTCGGCTTCCTGGGCGCCGTCGAACACCGGCGTGGACACGATCTTGTTCGGCTCGGCCTGCAGCAGTTCCTCGGGCAACTGCGCCGCCCAGTCCGGTGCGCCGTCGACCTTCCAGCCGCTGTGCGCGCACCAGCCCAAATGGGTTTCCAGGATCTGGCCGATGTTCATCCGTCGCGGCACCCCGTGGGTGTTCAGGATGATGTCCACCGGGGTGCCGTCCGGGAGGAACGGCATGTCCTCGACGGGCAGGATCTTGCCGATCACGCCCTTGTTGCCGTGCCGGCCGGCCAGCTTGTCACCGTCGGAGATCTTGCGCTTCTGGGCGACGTAGACGCGGACCAGTTCGTTGACCCCGGCCGGCAACTCGTCGTCGTCCTCGCGGGAGAACACCCGGATGCCGATCACCTTGCCGGACTCGCCGTGCGGCACCTTCAGTGAGGTGTCGCGGACCTCGCGGGCCTTCTCACCGAAGATCGCCCGCAGCAGCCGCTCCTCGGGGGTCAGCTCGGTCTCCCCCTTCGGGGTGACCTTGCCGACCAGGATGTCGCCGTCGCGGACCTCGGCGCCGATGCGCACGATGCCGCGCTCGTCGAGGTCGGCCAGCACCTCATCGGAGACGTTCGGGATGTCCCGGGTGATCTCCTCGGCGCCCAGCTTGGTGTCGCGGGCGTCGATTTCGTGCTCCTCGATGTGGATCGAGGTCAGCACGTCCTCCTCGACGAGGCGGTTGGACAGGATGATCGCGTCCTCGTAGTTGTGGCCCTCCCACGGCATGATCGCCACCAGCAGGTTCTTACCGAGCGCCATCTCGCCGTTGTCGGTACACGGACCGTCGGCGACCACCTGGCCGGCCTCGACCCGCTGCCCGGCGTCGACCATCGGCCGCTGGTTGGCACAGGTGCCGTGGTTGGACCGGGCGAACTTGCGCATCCGGTAGGTCTGCCGGGTGCCGTCGTCGGCCATCACGGTGAGGTAGTCGGCCGACACTTCCTCGATGACGCCGCTCTTGTCGGCGACGACGACGTCGCCGGCGTCGATCGCGGCGCGCAGCTCCATCCCGGTGCCCACCAGCGGCGCCTCGCTGCGCACCAGCGGAACGGCCTGGCGCTGCATGTTGGCGCCCATCAGGGCCCGGTTGGCGTCGTCGTGCTCGAGGAACGGGATCATCGCGGTCGCGACCGACACCATCTGGCGCGGCGAGACGTCCATGTAGTCCACCTCGGCCGACGACACGTACTCGACCTCGCCGCCCTTGCGGCGCACCAGCACGCGGGCCTCGGTGAACCGGCCGTCGTCGTCGATCGGCGAGTTGGCCTGCGCCACCACGTGGCGGTCCTCCTCGTCGGCGGTCAGGTACTCGATCTCGTCGGTGACTACCGCGTCGCGAACCTTGCGGTACGGCGTTTCGATGAAACCGAACGGGTTGACCCGGGCGTACACCGACAGCGAGCCGATCAGACCGATGTTCGGGCCTTCCGGCGTCTCGATCGGGCACATCCGGCCGTAGTGGCTGGAGTGCACGTCGCGGACCTCCAGGCCGGCGCGCTCACGGGACAGACCGCCGGGGCCCAACGCCGAGAGGCGACGCTTGTGGGTCAGACCCGACAGCGGGTTGTTCTGGTCCATGAACTGGGAGAGCTGGCTGGTGCCGAAGAACTCCTTGATGGCGGCGACCACCGGGCGGATGTTGATCAGGGTCTGCGGCGTGATCGCCTCGACGTCCTGAGTGGTCATCCGCTCGCGGACCACCCGCTCCATCCGGGACATGCCGACCCGGATCTGGTTCTGGATCAGCTCGCCGACCGTGCGCAGCCGCCGGTTGCCGAAGTGGTCGATGTCGTCGGTTTCCACCGGCACCTCGACGCCGCCCGGGACGGTCATCGTGGGCTGGCCCTCATGCAGGCGCACCAGGTACTCGATGGTGGCGACGACGTCCTCTTCGGTCAGAGTGGTCGCGGAACCCGGATCGGGCGATCCGCCGAGACCCAGTTTCTTGTTGACCTTGTAGCGGCCGACGCGGGCCAGGTCGTAGCGCTTCTCCTTGAAGAAAAGGTTCTCCAGCAGGGTCTGCGCGGATTCCTTGGTGGGCGGCTCGCCCGGGCGCAGCTTGCGGTAGATGTCCAGCAGCGCCTCGTCGGTGCCGGCGGTGTTGTCCTTCTCCAGCGTCGACATCATGATCTCGGAGAAGCCGAACCGCTCGGTGATCTGCTCGCTGGTCCAGCCCAGCGCCTTGAGCAGCACGGTCACCGGCTGGCGACGTTTGCGGTCGATGCGCACCCCGACGGTGTCGCGCTTGTCGACGTCGAACTCCAGCCACGCGCCGCGGCTCGGGATCACCTTGACCGAATGCAGCGTCTTCTCGGTGGACTTGTCGATGGTCTCGTCGAAGTACACGCCCGGAGAGCGGACCAACTGGCTGACCACCACCCGCTCGGTGCCGTTGATGATGAACGTGCCCTTCTCGGTCATCATCGGGAAGTCGCCCATGAACACCGTTTGGCTCTTGATTTCACCGGTGTTGTTGTTGATGAACTCGGCCGTGACGAACAGCGGGGCCGCGTACGTCATGTCCTTGTCTTTGCACTCATCGACGGGTGCCTTGACCTCGTCGAAGCGCGGGTCGGAGAAGGACAGCGACATCGAGCCGGAGAAGTCCTCGATCGGCGACAGCTCCTCGAGCACCTCTTCCAGACCACCCGTTGTCCTGCCATCAGGGCGAGCAGCGGCCGCTTCGCGCCAGTGGGGCGCGCCGATCAGCCACTCGAAGGAATCGGTCTGCACATCGAGAAGACCGGGAACCTCGAGCGGTTCACGCAGTTTGGCGAAAGAAATTCGGTTAGGCGCTCCGGGAACGGAGCCATTTGACGAAATCTGAGTACCTGAGGGGTTCTTCTTGCTCTGGCGCGAGACTGCCAAGATGCATCCTTCCAGCACCTCGTGCGACTAACGAAAGCCGGCGGGCACCGGACCTGTTCGCCGCGATAACTGTGTCGGTTCGGCTGGCGAACGAACTGTCCGAAACTCACGCACGCAGCTAGATCGCTGAGCCGGAACGGGCTCAGGCTAGGACCACGGTGTCAAGTGGCGGGTGAGGTGGGCAGGAGGCAGCCAGCGCAACGTCCAACAATAGCGCAGGACGGCGCATTCCTCAACTACCGCGCTCCGGGGGTACCGGCGATCTGGCGCTGGCCGCCGTCTTCGCCTTCCCGTGCACACATGCTGCCCAACAGATTGGCCCCTTCAGGCCCTTCCGTCAAGAGTTGACGCGCCAACTTGTCAGCAGAACTCCTTCCCCATATTGCGCGTCGTCGTCGCTTACTGAGTACGGATCGTCTCGGTGGGTGCGTCGTAGTCGCGATGGCGGGCGCGGTCACCCTCGTCGCCGAACTCGTTGGCTGAGTACTCGTTGGTGCCCTCGAGGGAGTCGAGGATCGCCTGCTGGGCGCCCTTGGGCAGAGTGTGCAGGTTCTCCCGGACCCGGGCCTGGCGCCGGCCGACCGCTTTGCGTTCGGGCATGCCCGGGGTGACGGTGATCTGCGGAGGCACTCCTTCGATTTCTTCGACGCCGCCGTCGTGGTGGCCGGCGTCCAGGTGCGCCTGCTCTTCGGCCATGGTGGCCTCGTCCTTTTCCTCGGACATCCCGATCGGGCCGATCCGGCGGCCGTTGAGGAACTGCCGGACCACCGGCTCGTCGCTGGTCAGCAACACCTCGCGGGGGCCGAACATCACCAGCTTGCGACGGAACAGCATGCCCATGTTGTCGGGCACCGTGCGGGCGATGTTGATGTTGTGCGTGACGATCAGAATCGTGGCGTCGATCTGGGCGTTGATGTCTATGAGCAGCTGGCTCAGGTAGGCGGTGCGGACCGGGTCCAGACCCGAGTCGGGCTCGTCGCAGAGGATGATCTTCGGGTCGAGTACCAGCGAGCGGGCCAGGCCGGCGCGCTTGCGCATACCGCCGGAAATCTCGCCGGGGAACTTCTTCTCGTCGCCGCCCAGACCGACCAGGGTCAGCTTCTCCATGACGATGTCACGGATCTCGCCTTCCTTCTTCTTGGTGTGCTCGCGCAGCGGGAACGCGGTGTTGTCGTAGAGGTTCATCGAGCCGAACAGTGCGCCGTCCTGGAACATCACGCCGAACAGGGTGCGGATGTCGTAAAGCTCCTTGGCCGAACACTCAGTGACGTCGGTGCCGTCGACGACGATCGAGCCGCGCTCCGGGCGCAGCAGGCCGATCAGCGACTTCAAGAACACTGATTTGCCGGTACCCGAAGGGCCCAGCAGCACACTGACCTCGCCCTCCGGGATGTCCATGGTGACGTCTTCCCAGATTCGCTGGGATCCGAAGGACTTGGTCAGCCCTTCGACCTGGATGCCGATACCCATGCGAGATCCTCTCGAAGACGTTGCTGGTGTGGCCTGTGGTTTCAGTCACTTTAGCGCATGCAAGCGACGAGCGGCACGACTATCGTCCGCGGCCACGGCGGCCTGCCAGCAATGACACGTACGTCTAATACCGTGGGGCCCAGTTGCCGTGAAAACCCATCGGCACCCGTTGCGGCAGATGAACCGTTGCCACCGACTCGAGGGTTTGCGCATCGACCAAGAGCAGTTGGCCTTCATCGCGGCCGCGGTGGTAGCCGTACCCGAGCAGGATGCCGTCGTCCTCGGCGGCAGCGGCCACCGGATTGGGCACGAACGACATCTCGCCGAGCAGCAGGTCGGGGTCGAGCGCGGCCACGGTGGCCGACCCGGTCTTGTAGTCGTGCTTGTACAGCGCGCTGGACATGTCGGTGTTGCCGTCGTCCAGGTAGCCGCCGTCGACGCCGACGGTGTAGCCGAATCGGTGCTTGCCGCCCAACAGGCTCTCGTTGATGCGGGGAAATTCCTGCGGTCGGTCGTCACGGCATTCGGTGGTCACCGAGCCGGTCGTCAAGTTGATGGTCCAGCGGTCCAGAGTGGGCCGGCTGTCGCCGGGGCCGCGCAGGTCGCGGTCGAACATCCGCTCGTAGCGCACCACGTCGAGCACCAGCACCTCATCACCG
Source organism: Mycobacterium sp. NGS48 (assembly GCF_059812585.1). Lineage (NCBI taxonomy): Bacteria > Bacillati > Actinomycetota > Actinomycetes > Mycobacteriales > Mycobacteriaceae > Mycobacterium > Mycobacterium sp. NGS48. Next base: position 573,043 of record NZ_JCALCY010000001.1, on the reverse strand, counting down.
CGGCGATTTTCCGAGTAGGCGTTGAGCGGGTGATAGACGTAGCAGGGTTCGATGTCGAACCACCGGACGTCACTGTTGTCGCCGTCGCGGGGCATGACGCCGATGCGCGCAGGGTAGCGGTCATTCCACTTGTAGGGCATCTGGTGGATGGGCTGGGGATTACGGTCGATCATCGCGGCGATCGGGCTGGGCACCCGGACGCGTCCGAGCACCGATTGCGCCACCAGCCGGGCCGGCACACTCAGCCAGCGCGGGACTGTCCTCGGCAGCACCTGCACCGGATCGAAGGTCACCGGCAGGTCGTAGAGCACCACATATTTCTCGGTCAGCGAGAAGTCGTGCATCATCGGCGATCCGGTCACTGCGATGTCGACGGTCCGGCGGGCTCGCCCCTGGGTGTCGATCACCGAGTACTGCACGCGGTGTCCGCGGGTAAAGGAGTAGGACACCGCGTGCAATTCGCCAGTCTGCGGGTCGCGGTGCGGGTGGGCGGTGTAGCCGCCGGAAAGGGTGCCGTCGAAGTCGCAGGTTCCCACGGTGTCGAGGTCGTCGGTGAGTCGGTAATTGGCGCCGCCGCCCTCGACCAGCGCCAGGGTTTGTCCGGCATGGCTCAACACGTTGGTGTTGGGCCCGACCGACAGCATGCCGGCGCGCGGGTTGAGCCCGGTGGGTGCGGGCTCGCCCAAAGCCGCGCACACCGGCGAGTTGCGGACCCAGCGGTTGCGATACCAGCAGGCCTGTCCATCGCGCAGCGCAACCCCGTGGACCATGGCGTCGCCGCTGAACCAGTGATAGATAGCCGGGTCGACCTCGGCGACCGGGTTGGGCCCGTTGCGCAGATAGCGCCCGTCAAGGTGCTGGGGGATATGACCAGTCACCGGCAGGTCGGTGGCGGTGACCTCGCTGGCCACCGGCGCAAGAAAGCCCTCGAGATACGGGTTGCGAGTCGGGGTGCTGGCGGTCGTGGTCATCTCAACTCCTATAACAATGTTATTTCGATGTTATAGACAGTACGCCTGCTGTGCCAAGATGGCAATGATGACTTCTCAGACCGAGCCGACGGCGCGGGCCGGGTTGGTACATGCGGCGGTGAGCCTGCTCGACGAGCACGGGCCCGACGCGTTGCAGACGCGCAAGGTCGCCGGCGGGGCCGGCACCTCGACCATGGCGGTGTACACCCATTTCGGCGGGATGCAGGCGTTGATCGCCGCGGTGGCCGAGGAGGGTCTGCGGCAGTTCGCCGATGCGCTGGCGGTGCCGTCCACCGACGATCCGGTCGCTGACTTGATGGCGACCGGCATCGCCTACCGGCGCTACGCGATCCAACACCCGCATATGTATCGGCTGATGTTCGGAAGCACCAGCGCGCACGGGATCAACGCGCCGGCACACAATGTGGTCGCCTTATCGGTGGCCGAAATCAGCGACCGCTATCCCAGCTTCGCGCGGGTGGTGGGACCGGTACACCGGTCGATGCAGGCGGGCCGGATCACGGAGGCTGCAGCCGGGTCGGCCGACGACGACGCCGCCGTGGTGTCGGTGGCCGCCCAGTTCTGGGCGGCCATCCACGGGTTCGTGATGCTTGAACTGGCCGGCTACTACGGCAGCGACGGCGCGGCCGTCGGGCCGGTGCTGGCCACGATGACGAAGAATCTTCTCGTCGCGCTGGGTGATTTACCCGAACGGGTCGAGCAGTCGCAGCTCTCGGCAGTGCGCGAAGCCCCCGGAGCGTAGGCGCTCCGGGGGCTTTTGCGAATCGAATTACTTGACGGTGACGGTGGCGCCGGCAGCCTCGAGCTTGGTCTTGGCCTCGTCGGCGGCTTCCTTGGCGACCTTCTCCAGCAGCGGCTTGGGCGCGCCGTCGACCAGGTCCTTGGCCTCCTTGAGGCCCAGACCCGAGACGATCTCGCGCACAACCTTGATGACGCCGATCTTCTTGTCGCCGGCGGCCTCGAGGATGACGTCGAACTCCGACTGCTCCTCGGCGGCTTCGGCGCCGGCAGCCGGGGCTGCGCCGCCGCCCGCGGCCGCGACGGCGACCGGAGCAGCGGCGGTGACCTCGAAGGTCTCCTCGAACTTCTTCACGAACTCCGAGAGCTCCAGCAGCGTCAGGTCTTTGAACGCGTCGAGCAGTTCGTCGGTGGAGAGCTTGGCCATAGTGGTGTCCTTCCTTGGTGTGGGTACGGGGCTTATTCGGTGGTTTCGGTGGTTTCGGCGGCGGGAGCCTCGGCGGCTTTCTTTTCCTGCAGGGCGGCAGCGAGCCGGGCCATCTGCGATGCCGGCGCGTTGAACAGCCCGGCGGCCTTGGCCATGTTCGCCTTCATCGCGCCGGCCAGTTTGGCCAGCAATACCTCGCGGGACTCGAGGTCGGCAATCCGCTCGACTTCGGCGACGGTCAGCGGGTGACCGTCCATGTAGCCGCCCTTGATGACCAGCGCCTTGTGGACTTTGGCGAAGGTCTTGATGGCTTTGGCGGCGTCGACGGCCTCGCCGGTGACGAACGCGATCGCCGTCGGCCCGACAAACAGCTCGTCGAGTCCTTCGACACCGGCCTCCGACGCGGCCTGCTTGACCAGCGTGTTCTTGGCCACCCGGTAACTGGCGGAGTCGCCCAGCGATCGCCGCAGCTCGGCCAGGTGGGCCACTGTCAAACCGCGATACTCGGTGATCACGGTGGCCGTAGATGCCTTGAAACGCTCAGCGATATCCGTGACGGCGGCGGCCTTGTCAGCCCGGGCCATGCATGCCTCCTTGGGGTGGTCTTACCTGTCGCGCGACGACTTGCTGCGCCCGGCTTCGCCGCGCTTGCGATCGTCGCGACCCGGAAATCACGAACGCCCCGCCGCAGGATGCGGTCGGGGCGTGAACATGGCGTCGGCGCGCGCCGACGCACGGTTGCCTCGTCCTCCTGCGTGGGCCGCCGGGAGTTCCCGGACCTTCAACCGATTGCTCGGTGACCAACGGTCTTGGGTGGATCGGCCACCACAATAGCGTGGCAATCTGCTATCAGCCAAAACAGCCGATGGTCAGCACGACGAAGAGCGCACCCAAAATCGTCACCCGCAGCCAGTGCAGCCGGTCCCAGCGGACCGCCAGGTCACGGTCGAACCGGCCGGCCGCCTCCCCGGCGCCGATCCGGTTATTGATCGGTACCAGCACCGTCACCGACAGCAGCACAACGGCGGCCATCAGTGCTGCGCCGACACCGATAAGCCAACTGCGCGCGACGACCGTCGCCACGGCCAACAACGCAAACGACGCGATGTACCAGAACGGCATCACCTTCCCCAGTCGCCGGCTGCCGTCACTGCGGGCCGCGCGGAATGCGTCGTCGGGCAGGTCGGCGAAGATCCGGTTCGCAAACGCGGCCACCGCGAACTCGACGCCGACCAGGGGACCGGTGATCAACACCGAAAGTATCTCGATTGGCTGCTTCACAGAATCGATCCTGATCGCTACGCTGCCAATAATCAAGGTACTGACAAATTAGTCAGCATATCGGCGAGGCTAGGAGCTGCGATGGCGGTGTCGAAAAAAGTTGAAAGCGACTGCCCGATCGATGCCGCTTTGTCGGTGATCGACGGGCGCTGGAAGGGCACCATCCTGTGGCGGCTGTGCGACGGACCGATGCGCACGGCCGAACTGCGACGCAGCATTCCGGGCATCACCGAGCGGATGCTCATCCGCCATCTGCACGAGCTCGTCGACGACGGCATCATCGACCGCCACGACGCGCGCACGGTGCCGCCGCGCGTGCACTACTCGATTTCCGAGTACGGGATGACGCTGGCTCCGGTGCTGCAACAGCTGTGCGATTGGGGACGAAACCACATGCAGACGCGCGTGACTCAAGTGACAGCTGTGACGAGGCGGGCCGCCCCGACCAGCCCGGCCTCGCCACCGAGCGCCGCGGGAACCACACGCAGCCCAGCGAGGAAGCCCAAGCCGGCGTAGTCAGCCAGCGCCGCGCCCAACGGGGCGAACAGCACCTCGCCGGCCTGCGCGACTCCCCCACCGATCACGACGAGGTCGAGGTCGCACACCGCCGCCACCGAGGCGACCATCGCGGCCAACGCGCCCCCGGCGCGGCCGAACGCCCGCAGCGCCACCGATTCACCGGCGGCGGCCGCCTCGGCCAGCGCCATCGCGTCGCTTCCGGTCCAGCCATTGGCCTGGGCCCAGCGCGTCATGGACGGACCGGCCGCGACGGTCTCTGCGCAGCCGCGGCCCCCGCACGAGCAGGGCATGCCGCCGATGTCGACGACCACATGCCCGACGTGCCCGGCGTTGCCGCTGCGGCCCTGATACGGGACGCCGCCGAGTATCAGGCCCCCACCCACACCGGTGGAGACCACGATGCCGAGCAGGAAGCGTGCGCCCCGCCCGGCGCCTCGCCAGTGCTCGCCGAGTGCCATGCACAGCCCGTCGCCGGCCAGGCGCACCGGGACGCCCGGCACTGCGGCGGCGACCCGGTCGCGCAGCGGAAAATCACGCCAGCCGCCGATGTTGACCGGGCTCACCGTGCCGTCGGCCAGGTCGATCGGACCGGCCGACCCGATGCCGACCGCCCCGACGGTGCCGCCGGCGACGTCGACCGCCTCGCGGATCAGCGTTTCGACAAGAGCCCAAACGTCTTCGGCGCGTTGGTTATTCGTAGGTCGGCTGTCGGCGTGGATCAGCGCGCCATCGGGGTCGACCAGCCCGGCAGCGATCTTCGTACCACCGATGTCGAGGGACAGTGTGAGCATGACGCGATCATTGCCGGTTGCGGCGCGAGACGTCGACGACAAGCGGCCGGTGATCCGAAATCGGCAATGCGGGCGTCGAGCACGCCTCGGCAACCAGTTGGCTGTCGTCGGTCAGGATGTGGTCGAGCTGGCGATCGGGGGCATCGACGGGAAACGTCAGCACCGACGCGAGCGGACGCAATCGGGTGCGACGCTGCGGCGTGGCCGGGCTCATGTTCAGGTCACCCATCAGCACCCGCGGACCCTCGAAACCGCGTAGATCGCGGATCAGTCGCCGCAACTGCAGCCGGTTCCAGCCCGGCACGAACGACAAGTGGGTATTGGCCACGGTCAGCTCGCCCAGGTCGGTGTCGAGCCGGGCGATCACCGCGGCCCGCGGTTCTTCGTCGACCACCTGGACCCGCCGCGGCGCCGGCAGATACATCGGAAACTTCACCGGGATCCGCGGCAGCCGCAGCACCTGCCAGCTCAGCGCCGGAAACCGGGACAGCAGCGCAATGCCGTAGGCCGCGGTACCCGGCTGCTCGTCGCCGGTGGCGGCCATCCACGTCGCGCCGGGCGTGCCGGAGATCGCCGCGACGAACCGATGACTGACCGCCCCCATGGCCTCCGCGGCCACCGCGGTCAGATCGGCCATCGCCGAGCGGGGCTGGTCGCAATCGACTTCCTGCAAGGCCAGGATGTCGGGGTCGAGTCGTCGCACGCAGTCGGCGAGGCGGCCCACGTCGACTTCGCCGTCGTGGACGCTGCGACCGTGGAGGATGTTGAAGGTGGCCATCCGCATGGGTAGTACCTACCCACCATGACCGCGTTCGCATCCAATGAACAGTTGCGCGAGGCACTGCGCCGCGCGGCGTCGGCGCTCAAGGCGCACGGACCGCGGTTCGCGCTCGCCGGCAGCTACGCGCTCTGGGTGTACGGCGCACCGGAACCCGTGCACGACGTCGACTTCGCCGTCGCCGAGTCCGACGCCGACGCCGCCGCGCAGACACTGGCCAACGCGGGGTTCACTATCGACCGCACGCCCGAGGACTGGCTGTTCAAAGCCAGCGTCGACGGCGCGGTGGTCGATGTGCTGCACCGGATCAACGGCGTCCCGGTCGACGCGGGCCTGCTCGAGTCGGCCGCCCGCCGCGACGTGTTGGCGGTGCGGATGCCGGTGTTGTCACCGACGCAGGTCATGACCCAGAAGTTGCGCGCATTGACCGAACACCATTGCGATTTCGCGTCGCTGCTGCCGGCCGTGCGCGCCGTTCGCGAGCAGCTGGACTGGGACCGGTTGCGCGCAGACACCGTCGGCAACGACTTCGCGGCCGCATTTCTGGTCCTCGCGGATCGCCTGGGCATCACGACGTGATAGGGACTACCCATGCCCGCCCTGGCCGCACCGGTCGCTGACGAGCGCAGCGCGCTGCGCGAGTATCTGGCCTATCACCAAAGCGCCTACTTCGCGGTGTCCTACGGACTCACCGACGAGCAGGCCCGCGCCACCCCGTCGGTGAGCGCGCTGTCGATCGGCGGGCTGGTCAAGCACGCCACCGGTCTGCAGCGGACCTGGATGGCACGGGTCGCGGCCGCGCCGGCCGCCCCGCCCAAAGACCCTCGGCCGTTCGAGGAGATCGCCAAGGAGTTCGGCGATCAGCACGTGATGCGGCCCGACGAGACACTGGCCGGGCTGCTGGTCGGTTTCCAGGCGCAGAACGCGGAATCACTGCGGCTCGTCGACACCGCCGACCTCGACGCCCCCGTGCCGGTTCCGGAGGATATTCCGTGGTTCCCCAACGATCTCGAGGCCTGGTCGGTGCGCTGGGTGATCCTGCACGTGATCAACGAGCTGGCCCGGCACGCCGGGCACGCCGACATCATCCGGGAAAGCATCGACGGCGCCACCATGTACGAGCTGATCGCCGGCCTGGAGAAGTGGGAACCACGTCCGTGGGTGACACCGTGGCGCAAGCGTGCTGACCCGTAGCGGCGTCGCGCGCCGCGAAACCCCGGACGGGGTCGTCGAGCTCTACTACGAGGACCTCGGCGATTCGGCCGATCCGCCGGTGCTGCTGATCATGGGTCTGGGTGCGCAGCTGCCGATGTGGCCCGACGGTTTTTGCGCGCAGTTGCTCGACGCCGGCTACCGCGTCGTGCGGTTCGACAACCGCGATACCGGCCTGTCGGCCAAGATGGACGGGCGTCGGGCCGACGGCGCGGCCTACCGGCGTGCTTGGCGCTACCTGATCGGCAAGACCAGCACGGTGCCCTACACGCTGCGCGACATGTCCGAGGACGCCGTCGCGCTGCTCGACCACCTCGGAATCAGCCGCACCCACGTCGTCGGCGCGTCGATGGGCGGCATGATCGCCCAGATTCTGGCCGCCACCGAGCCGGACCGGGTGGCGTCGCTGGGCATCATCATGTCGACCACCGGCAAGCGGTTCTTCTCGGCGCCGCCGGCCTGGGGGGTGATCAAGCTGGCCTTCGACGCCCCGGGTAAGAACGCATCCGACGAGCAGCGGCTGGCATTCGAGGTGCGCAACATCGCGGCGCTCAACGGTCCGAACTTCCTGCCGTCGAATGCAGACCTGCGCAAGCGGGTCCAGCAGCTGGCCGAGCGGGGCAGCTATCCGGCCGGCATGCGGCGCCATGTCGACGCGGTGCTGGGCACCGGCAGTCTGCTGGCCTACAGCAAGGCGATCACCGCGCCGACGGTGGTGCTGCACGGGTCGGTGGATCCGATGCTGCGGCCGCGCAATGGGCAGGCGGTTGCCGCGGCCGTCCCCGGTGCGCGGTTTGTCGTGGTCGACGGCATGGGCCACGATCTGCCCGAACCGGTGTGGCGCCCGATCGTCGAGACGCTGACGGAAAACTTCGCGCAGGCGCGCGCCCTTTCGCCGCGCGCCCTTTCGCCGCGAGCGTGCGAGTCCCCGGCCGACACGCCGACATAATTCCCGGGTTTGCGCTCGCTCGCGGCAACAGGGTGACCTGCGCGATTCGGTAACGACCTGCGTGATTTGGCAGACTGCACGGATGAGTTCCGACAATCATCGCGAGCTAGCGAAGCTTGACCGGGTGCCGTTGCCGGTCGAAGCGGCCCGCATCAGCGTGACCGGTTGGCAGCTCACCCGTACCGCTGCCCGCATCGTCACCAAGCTGCCCGGCCGCGGCCCCTGGCAACAGAAGGTGATCAAGCAGCTACCCAAGACCTTCGCCGATCTGGGTCCCACCTACGTCAAGTTCGGGCAGATCATCGCGTCGAGTCCGGGCGCCTTCGGCGAACAGCTTTCCCGGGAATTTCGGGGTCTGCTCGACAAGGTGCCGCCCGCCGACCAGGGCGACGTGCACAAACTCGTCGTCGACGAGCTCGGCGCCGAACCATCCGAGCTGTTCGCCAGCTTCGACGAGAAGCCGTTCGCGTCGGCCTCCATCGCCCAGGTGCATTACGCGACGCTGAAAAGCGGCGAGGAGGTCGTCGTTAAGATCCAGCGGCCGGGGATCCGTCGCCGCGTCGCCGCCGACCTGCAGATCCTCAAGCGCTTCGCCCAGGCCGTCGAACTGGCCAAGCTGGGCCGCCGGCTCTCCGCGCAGGACGTCGTCGCCGATTTCAGCGACAACCTGGCCGAGGAGCTCAACTTCCGCCTCGAGGCCCAGTCGATGGAGGCGTGGGTCTCTCACCTGCACGCCTCGCCGCTGGGCCGCAACATCCGGGTGCCGCAGGTGTACTGGGACTACACCAGCGATCGGGTGTTGACGATGGAACGGGTGCACGGCATCCGCATCGACAACGCCGCCGAGATCCGTAAAGCCGGCTTCGACGGCACCGAACTGGTCAAGGCGCTGCTGTTCAGCCTCTTCGAGGGCGGATTGCGGCACGGCCTGTTCCACGGCGACCTGCACGCCGGCAACCTCTACGTCGATGACCAGGGCCGCATCGTGTTCTTCGACTTCGGAATCATGGGCCGCATCGACCCGCGCACCCGCTGGCTGCTGCGCGAGCTGGTCTATGCGCTGCTGGTCAAAAAGGACCACGCCGCCGCAGGCAAGATCGTGGTGTTGATGGGCGCGGTCGGCACCATGAAGCCCGAGGCTCAGGCGGCCAAGGACCTGGAGAAGTTCGCCACCCCGCTGACAATGCAGTCGCTGGGCGACATGTCCTACGCGGACATCGGCCGGCAACTCTCCACGCTGGCCGATGCCTATGACGTCAAGCTGCCCCGCGAGCTGGTGCTGATCGGCAAGCAGTTCCTCTACGTGGAGCGGTATATGAAGTTGCTGGCGCCGCGCTGGCAGATGATGTCCGATCCGCAGCTCACCGGCTACTTCGCCAATTTCATGGTGGAGGTCAGCCGCGAGCACCAAAGCGACGTGGAGGTGTAGTGCAGGTCCGCACCGGGACTGCCCGATCGGGTGATGTCGACCTTTACTACGAGGACATGGGCGACCCCAACGACCCGCCGGTGCTGCTGATCATGGGCCTCGGCGCGCAGCTGCTGCTCTGGCGCACCGCGTTCTGCGAAAAGTTGGTTGCCGAAGGTCTGCGGGTCATCCGCTACGACAATCGCGACGTCGGCCTGTCCAGCAAGACCGAACGCGGGCAAAGTTCCGGTGGGCCGCTGGTTTTGCGGATGCTTTGGTTCTGGCTGGGGCTACCCGGCAGATCGGCCTACGCGCTGGAACAGATGGCCGACGACGCGGCGGCGGTGCTCGACCATCTGGGGATCCGGCAGGCGCATGTCGTCGGCGCCTCGATGGGCGGCATGATCGCCCAGATCGTGGCGGCGCGATTTGCTGAGCGGACGCGGTCGCTGGCGGTGATCTTTTCCAGCAACAACCGCCGATTCCTGCCGCCGCCCGGACCGCGGCAGCTGCTGGCACTGCTCAACGGACCGCCACCGGGATCGCCGCGCGACGTCATCATCGACAACGCGGTGCGGGTCACCCGAATCATCGGCAGCCCCGCCTACCCGGCACCCGAGCAGCGGATCCGCGAAGAGGCCATCGAAAGCTACGAGCGCAGCTTTTACCCGTGGGGCATTCCCCGTCATTTCAGCGCAGTGCTGGCCAGCGGCAGCTTGGTCGGCTATGACCGGCAGATCACCGCGCCAACCGTGGTGCTGCACGGTCGGGCCGACAAGCTGATGCGGCCCTCCGGTGGGCGCGCGGTGGCGCGGGCAATCCGCGGCGCGCGCTGGGTGACGTTCGACGGCATGGGCCACGAGTTGCCCGAGCAGCTGTGGGATCGGGTGATCGGCGAGCTGACGGCCACATTCGCCGAAGGCTGATCTGTCGATTCGGTGCGCGGGCGCCGATCCACTAGCATTGGCTCCGGGTAGGGGGTGGTCGCGCGGCTCGTCGCAGCGCCGACATCATAATTTCTGGGAAGGCGCAACTATGGCGCAAAAGCTGAAGCCTCATTTTGAGGATGTACAAGCTCATTACGATCTGTCTGACGACTTTTTCCGGCTCTTTCTCGACCCGACCCAGACCTACAGCTGCGCCTACTTCGAGCGTGACGACATGACGCTCGAAGAGGCCCAGATCGCCAAGATCGACTTGGCGCTGGGCAAGCTGGGTCTGCAGCCGGGAATGACGCTGCTCGACGTCGGTTGCGGCTGGGGCGCGACCATGCGGCGCGCGATAGAGAAATACGACGTGAACGTCGTCGGCTTGACGTTGTCGAAAAACCAGGCCGCCCACGTGCAGAAGACGCTCGACGAGATGGACAGCCCGCGGACCAAGCGGATTCTGTTGGAGGGCTGGGAGCAGTGGGAGGAGCCGGTCGACCGGATCGTGTCGATCGGTGCGTTCGAGCACTTCGGCCATGACCGCTACGACGACTTCTTCAAGATGGCCTACGGCGCGCTGCCCGACGACGGAGTGATGCTGCTGCACACGATCACCGGCCTGACCGGGCCGCAGATGGTCGAGCGCGGGATCCCGCTGACCTTCGAGCTGGCCCGCTTTCTGAAATTCATCATGACCGAGATCTTCCCGGGCGGTCGGCTGCCGTCGATCGAGATGGTCGAGGACCGTTCGTCGAAGGGTGGCTTCACGCTCACCCGTCGGCAGTCGCTGCAGCCGCATTACGCCAAGACGCTCGACCATTGGGCCGCGGCGCTGGAGGGCAACAGGGACAAGGCCATCGAGATCCAGTCCGAAGAGGTCTACGACCGCTACATGCACTACTTGACCGGCTGCGCGAAGGGATTCCGCACCGGCTACATCGACGTCAATCAGTTCACGCTGGAGAAGTAGGCCAGTCGGCGCCCCGCACTGGTGAAGGACAGGTATGGTGCTCTCACCAGTCGATGCCTTGTGCGGAATCGTTCACCAGAAAGGCGACAAGCATCAATGCCTGACAAGCCAGCCGCTCCGACAGACATCCGGACCCGTCCCGAAGACATCCAGGCGCATTACGACCTGTCCGACGACTTCTTCGGCTTGTTCCAGGACCCGACTCGGACCTACAGCAGCGCCTACTTCGAGCGTGACGACATGACGCTCGAAGAAGCCCAGATCGCGAAAGTCGACCTGAACCTCGACCAGCTGGATCTCAAGCCGGGCATGACGCTGCTGGACATCGGCTGTGGGTGGGGCACCACGATGAAGCGCGCCGTGGAAAAGTACGACGTCAACGTCATCGGCCTGACGCTCTCCAAGAACCAGCGTGCCCGCGCTCAGCAGGAGCTGGACAACATCGACACCAATCGCTCACGCCAGGTGGTGCTGCGCGGTTGGGAGGACTTCAGCGATTCCGTCGACCGGATCGTGTCCATCGAGGCGTTCGAGCACTTCGGCCACGAGAATTACGACCGGTTCTTCAAGAACTGTTTCAATATCATGCCCGACGACGGGCGAATGACCGTGCAGAGCAGCGTCAGTTATCACCCCTACGACCTCAACGCCCGCGGCAAGAAGCTGACGTTCGAGACCGCGCGGTTCATCAAGTTCATCCTCACCGAGATCTTCCCGGGCGGCCGGCTGCCGACCACCGACATGATGGTGGAACACGGCGAGAAGGCCGGCTTCGTTGTGCCCGAACCGCTTTCGCTGCGACCGTCTTACATCAAGACGTTGCGGATCTGGGGGGATGCACTGGAGGCCAACCACGACAAGGCCGTCGAGATCCAGTCCGAAGAGGTCTACCAGCGGTACATGAAGTACCTGCGCGGCTGCGAGGCTTACTTCGCCGACGAGACTTTGGACGTCAGTCTGGTCACCTACCTCAAGCCGGCGGCTGCATAGCGGCGATCGCGACTTGTCGGATTCGCGTCGCCTCGTTCGTCGAATAGGTAGAGAGTGAAACACGGGGTTTCGCTCACTACCGGAGGTGATCACGATGCAGTACTTGGCTCTGTTGACCAGCCAGGAGCGGGACCGCACGCCCGACGAGCGTGCCGCGTTGATGGCGGAATTCGAAAGCTTCCAAGCCGGCGCCGCCACGGCACTTCGCGGTGGCGATGCGCTGACGCCGGCCGCGACCGCGGTGCGGATCACCGGCGGCCCGGACGCCCCGGTCGTTACCGACGGCCCGTTCGCCGAATCCGCCGAAGTAGCCTGCGGCTACTACGTTTTCGAAGCGGAGAACCTCGACGAGGCATTGACATTGGCTCGCGCCATTCCGGTCGCCAAGGTGGGGGCAATAGAGGTCCGGCCCCTCTATCACGCGTTCGACCCCGAGTGGTCGCGCACTGACGCCCAGTGGCTGGCGCTACTGCTGGAACCGGCGGCGTCTGTGTCGGTGCCGGGCACACCGGAGTGGCAGCAGGAGGCGGCGCGACACGGCGAATTCGCCGCGACTGCGGGGGATCACATTGTCGGCGGCGCCGCGCTGCATGAGCCTGCGACGGCGACGACGGTGCGGGTGCGCGACGGGCAGGTGCTACTGACGGACGGCCCGTATGTCGAGGGCGCGGAGATCGCCACCGGGTTCTACCTGCTGTCGGCCGCAGACCGTGACGAGGCCGTCAAACTGGCCGAGATGATCCCCGCATCGGCCGTGCAATTGCGTCAGTTGGCCGGCCTCTCCCACCTGTAGCGCGTGGCCGACCTGGACGGCGTCTTCCGGCAGGAATGGGGTCCGGCCGTGGCCGCGCTGGCCCGCTGGTCGGGTGACCTGACCGTGGCCGAAGACGCCGTCCAGGAAGCGTTCGCCGAGGCGCTACGGGTGTGGGGACGCGACGGCGTGCCAGATAACCCCGGTGCATGGGTGCTGACGGTGGCGCGCAACCGCGCCCGCGATCGGCTGCGGCGCGAATCCTCGCGCCCCGGAAAAGAATTGGCAGCGGTGGTGGAGGAGATCAGGGCGCGCACCGACCGGGTGGATGTCCACCCGGTGCACGACGACGAGTTACGGATGATGTTCACCTGCGCCCATCCCGCCCTCGACCGAACCTCGCAGTTGGCGCTGACACTGCGGCTGGTCTCCGGGCTGACCGTGGCGGAGATCGGCCGCGCGCTGCTGCAGACCGAGGCCGCAGTCGGTCAGCGAATCACCCGAGCCAAGAACAAGATCCGGAACGCCAACATCCCGCTGCGGGTGCCGCCCGCCGAGCTGCTGCCCGAACGCACCCCGCACGTGCTGGGCTGCGTCTACTCGGTGTTCACCGAAGGTTACTGGTCGACAGCAGGACCGTCGGCGATCCGTGACGAGCTGTGCGACGAGGGTGTCCGGCTCGCCGGCGAGCTGTGCAGCCTGATGCCCGATGAGCGGGAAGCGCACGCGTTGGCAGCCCTTGTGCTGCTGCATGATTCGCGGCGGTCGACTCGGGTGGACACCGCCGGGGCGCTGGTGCCGCTGGACGAACAGGACCGTCGCCGGTGGGACCGCGGTCGTATCGCCCGCGGCCTGGATCGGCTGCGGCTGGGGCAGGGATCGAGCGGGCCGTATTTGCCGCAGGCGGTGATCGCCGCCGTGCACGCGACGGCGCCCCGTTGGCAGGACACCGATTGGGCGACGATCTGCGCGGCCTATGACCGGTTGCTCGCCATCGCCGATTCGCCGGTAGCGCGGGCCAATCGCGCGCTAGCCGTGGGCTTTCGGGACGGCTACGCCGCCGGCTTAGCCGCGCTGGATGCTGTCCAGGACGATCCGCGACTGACCCGCGTGGTGGCCCCGATCCGCGCCGACCTGCTTCGCCGCGACGGGCGGCCCGCCGAGGCGCTGCGGTATTACCGTCAAGCGCTGGAGCTCACCGGCTCCGAGCCGGCACGGGCGTTTTTGCGCCGGCGGATCGCCGAATGCCTCTGACCGCGAGCAGACAGAGAATCGCATTACCCGAGCGGTTTTCGTGCGATTCTGCGTCTGCTCGCGCTTTCAGGACTCGGCGGCGAAGTTACGGGTGATCGACGGGTCGACCGGGATGCCGGGGCCGGTGGTCGTCGAGACCGTGATCTTCTTCAGGTAACGGCCCTTCGATGACGACGGCTTGTGCCGCAGCACCTCGTCGAGCGCCGCGCCGTAGTTCTCCGCCAGGTTCTTCTCGTCGAACGAGGCCTTGCCGATCACGAAGTGCAGGTTGGCCTGCTTGTCCACCCGGAAGTTGATCTTGCCGCCCTTGATGTCGTTCACGGCTTTGGTGATGTCGGGAGTGACGGTGCCGGTTTTGGGGTTGGGCATCAGACCACGCGGCCCGAGGATCCGCGCGATCCGACCGACCTTGGCCATCTGGTCTGGCGTGGCGATCGCGGCGTCGAAATCCAGGAACCCGCCCTGGATCTTCTCGATCAGGTCGTCGCTGCCGACCACGTCGGCGCCTGCGGCGGTCGCCTCATCGGCCTTGTCGCCGACCGCGAACACCGCGACCCGAGCGGTCTTGCCGGTGCCGTGTGGCAGGTTGACGGTGCCGCGGACCATCTGGTCGGCCTTGCGCGGGTCGACGCCGAGCCGGATGGCCACCTCGACGGTCGCGTCCTGCTTGGTCGACGACGTTTCCTTGGCGAGCTTGGCCGCCTCCAGCGGTGTGTGCAGCCGCGAACGGTCTACCTTCTCGGCGGCGGCGCGATATGCCTTGCTGTTCTTGCTCATTGGTTATCCATTCCTTGTTGTGGTTGAAAAGCGGGCCGGAGCTGGCCCTCCCACCGGCCGAATTATTCGACCGTGATGCCCATCGATCGGGCAGTGCCGGCGATGATCTTGGCGCCGGCCTCGATGTCGTTGGCGTTGAGGTCGGCCTTCTTGGTTTCGGCGATCTCGCGGACCTGGTCCCAGGTCACCTTGGCGACCTTGTTGGTGTGCGGCTCGGCCGAACCCTTGCCCACGCCGGCGGCCTTGAGCAGCAGCTTGGCGGCGGGCGGCGTCTTCAAAGCGAACGTGAAGCTGCGGTCCTCATAAACAGTGATCTCCACCGGAATGACATTGCCGCGCTGGTTTTCCGTCGCGGCGTTATACGCCTTGCAGAACTCCATGATGTTGACGCCGTGCTGGCCGAGCGCGGGGCCGACCGGCGGCGCGGGGTTGGCCTGGCCGGCTTCGATCTGCAGCTTGATCAGCCCGGCGACCTTCTTCTTCGGGGCCATGAGGTGTTGGTCTTCCTTTCCAGTTCAATTGCCCGGCTTCTCCTCGGGCCGTTGCACGGCCCGCATCGTCGCCGGGCGCGCTAGGCGCTAGATCTTCGAAACCTGGCCGAAGCCGAGTTCCACAGGTGTTTCGCGACCGAAGATGGACACCAGCACCTTGAGCTTCTGTTGTTCGGCGTTGACCTCGCTGATGGAGGCGGGCAGCGTGGCGAATGGCCCGTCCATCACCGTGACCGATTCGCCGACCTCGTAGTCGACCTCGATCACCGGTCGTTCCAGCCCGCCCTCGCTGGCCGCGGCGGCGGTGGCGGCCGCACCCTTGGCCGGCTTCTTCGCCGGCCCCTGCGGCAGCAAGAACTTCACCACGTCGTCCAGCGAAAGCGCGGACGGACGTGACGTCGCGCCGACGAACCCGGTGACGCCCGGGGTGTTGCGCACCGCGGACCACGAGTCGTCGGTCAAGTCCATGCGCACCAGGATGTAGCCCGGCAGCACCTTGCGGTTGACCTGCTTGCGCTGGCCGTTCTTGATTTCGGTGACCTCTTCGGTGGGCACTTCCACCTGGAAGATGTAGTCGCCGACGTCGAGGTTCTGCACGCGGGTCTCGAGGTTGGCTTTGACCTTGTTCTCGTAGCCGGCGTAGGAGTGGATGACATACCAGTCGCCGGGTTTGGTGCGCAGCTCGGACTTCAGTGCGACGGCCGGGTCGACCTCTTCGGCCGGCTCTTCGGGGGCGACGGCGTCGGGCGCCGCGTCCGGACCGGACTCGGCGGTGGCCTCCTGCACGGCCTCTTCGATGTCGACCGTCTCACCCACGGACTGGTCGCCGTCGGAGGTAGTCACGGTTCTCTCAGTTCCTCTCTATAACCCGCTGTGCGTCCGTCAGCCGAACACCAGCAGCACGAGCTTGGCCAGACCCAGATCGGCCAGGCCGATCAGCGCCACCATGAACACCAGGAAGGCCAGCACCACCGAGGTGTAGGTGATCATCTGCTTGCGGTTGGGCCAGATCACCTTGCGCAGTTCGGCGACAACCTGCTTCAGGTAGTTGTAGACGTACGCGAAGGGGTTGGGGGCTTGCGATTTCTTGGCCTTCGTGGCCTTCTTCTTCTTCTTGACTTCGGCGCCGAGCTCGACCGCTGACGACTCGACGTCGCCCGCCCGCTGGCGGGACCGCTTACCGCTGGGGCGCTGCGGTCGGGTCGCTACCGCCGTGCGGCCGTCGGCTGCGTCGGCACCGTCGCGCTCGTCGCTCACCGCATGCTCCTCTGTTTGCCTCTTCGGGTGGTCACCTTCCAGTGTCCACCATCGCTGAATCCGATGGTCCGGCTCCTCCCCGGACCGTTCCGGTCCGTATCGTCGCCGCACGTATTCAATCAGCAGGGGCGACAGGACTTGAACCTGCAACCTGCGGTTTTGGAGACCGCTGCTCTGCCAGTTGAGCTACGCCCCTATGCCGGTTGGCAGGCCAACCTGCGCGCACGGGGCTTCACATGAACGCGCGCCCTCCGCTTGGTCGACTACCGGAAAGCGCGCTTGTGATGGGAAAACCCCGAGGTCCGAGTGTACATCGACGCCGGTCTCAGGTACTAATCAAGCGGTTCGGACGATCTGGCCGGACTCCATGTCCCACTTGAGCTGGACCGAGTCGTTGCCCTCGTTACCCATCATCGTGGTGTAGGCCTCCAGCACGACCTCGCCGACGGCGTTGGTGCAGATGTTCCTGGTGACGACGATGTCGGCGCCGAACCGCTCGTTGACCGACTGAACCTCCATCTCAGCGTGCAGCACGTCGCCGGCCAGGATTGGCTTGTGGAAGATGAACTTCTGGTCGACGTGCAGCATGTTCATCGTCTCGTAGCCGGTATCGACGCTCCGCATGAAATCGGCCTGGACCAGCTGCGCGAAGATCGTGACGAACGTCAGGGGGGCGACGAGGGCGTCATACCCGAGTTCAGCGGCGGCTTTCTCGTCCAGGCAGGCCGGGTCGTCGGCCTTGATCGCCTTGGTGAACTCCCGGATCTTTTCTCTGCTTACTTCGTATGTGTCGGGATAGCGCCAGACCATCCCGCGGATGTCGGTTTTGATTGCCATGCTTACGCCAACGTCGCCGACGCGACGGCCCGGCCGAAAATCTTCTTGCCGCCGGTCGTAGCAGTAATCGCGACCGTCACCGACTTGCTGTCCTCGTCAACGGACTTGACCCGGCCGGTGAATACGATCTCGGCGCCTTTGCCGTCGTTGGGCACCGGCACCACCGCGGTGAACCGCACGTTGTACTCGGTCACCGCTCCCGGGTCGCCGACCCAGGAGGTGACATAGCCGCCGCCGAGGCCCATGGTCAGCATGCCGTGCGCAATCGCGGTGTCCAGACCGACCATCTTGGCAGTCTCGTCGTCCCAGTGGATCGGGTTCAAGTCGCCCGAGACACCCGCATAGTTCACCAGATCCTGCCGGGTCAGGGGGTAAACCTTCTCCGGTAGCTGGTCACCCACCGTCACCGAGCTGAACTCACGCCGCGCCATCGCTGAAACCCTCTTCTCCCTCTTCACCGGCACGACCCGCCAAGGTCGTGTAGGTCTCCTGTACTACCTCGCCCGCTTCGTTGGTCACGATGTTTTTCGTGACGATGATGTCGGTACCGTGCGCCTGCCGCACCGAGTCCACGTAGACGTCGCAATAGAGCTTGTCGCCCGCTTGGATCGGCTTCAGATACTTCAGTACCTGGTCGACCTGGACGATCTGCTCATCGTTGATCGAAATGTTGGCGTCAGCGAAAAACGCCGTTTGGGCCTTATAGCCGAACACCGACATAAATGTCAGCGGTGACAGCAGCCCGTCGTAGCCCAGCTCGGCGGCGGCGTTCTCCTCGAAGTAGGCCGGGTCGTCGTTCTTGACGGCGACGGCGTACTCGCGAATCTTCTCCCGCTCGACCATGTAATGGTCGGGGTACCGATAATGCCTACCAACGACATCTTTGCCCAACGACACGGCTGTCTACCTAGCGCGTCTCGCGGTGTGCCTGATGCTTGCCGCAATTGGGGCAGAACTTCTTCAGTTCGAGCCGATCGGGGTCGTTGCGACGATTCTTCTTGGTGATGTAGTTGCGGTGCTTGCACACCTCGCACGCCAAAGTGATCTTCGGCCGTACGTCGGTACTGGAGGCCACGTCCGCTTCTCTTTCTCATGTCTTGTTGTTGTTTTGTAGCGATGGCCGGACTCGAACCGGCGACCTAACGATTATGAGTCGTTCGCTCTAACCGACTGAGCTACATCGCCTCGGTACGCGCCGCCTGCCTGCTCGGCGTCCGCCGAGCCCCCTAACGGAATCGAACCGTTGACCTTTTCCTTACCATGGAAACGCTCTGCCGACTGAGCTAAGGGGGCCTTGCCCGAAGCGACCATTCGGGTCGGCCTCCGGCCTAAAAGAGGGTACAGCCTGGGCCGCAGGCCGACCAAACCCGCCCGGCGGCGATACGGGGCGCGCACAAGCCCCGAAAGGACCCCGACCACCAAGCCCGGTCAAGTCAGAGCGACTCGCCGGCGCGGTGCAGCCGCAGCGCATTCAGGTTGCCGAATTCGTCGACCTCGTCGTTGGCTAGCGAAGATTCGGAGGCGTTGGCACCTGCGACCAGATGGCGAAACCATGAGCCATGAAAATCCTGGCAAACATTCAGGCAGGCCCGCCGAGGCGCGGCGGGCCGCGCCGTAGGCTGGACGGGTGGCTGACACGGACCGGCTGTATTTCCGCCAACTGCTCTCCGGGCGCGACTTCGCCGCCGGCGACATGTTCGCAACGCAGATGCGCAACTTCGCCTATCTGATCGGCGATCGTCAAAGCGGCGATGCGGTCGTCGTCGACCCGGCCTACGCCGCCGGGGATCTGCTCGACGCGCTCGATGCCGACGGCATGCGGCTGTCGGGGGTGCTGGTCACCCACCACCACCCCGACCATGTCGGCGGCTCGATGATGGGTTTCGAACTCAAGGGCCTCGCCGGGTTGCTGGAGCGCACCAGCGTCCCCGTACACGTGAATACTCATGAGGCGCAGTGGGTTTCGCGCGTCACCGGGATCAGCATGGCGGATCTAACCGCGCATGAGCATGGTGATGTGGTCAGCGTGGGCGATATCGACATCGAGTTGCTGCACACGCCCGGCCACACGCCGGGCAGCCAGTGCTTCCTGCTCGACGGCCGGCTGGTCGCCGGGGACACGCTGTTTCTGGAGGGCTGCGGGCGCACCGACTTCCCCGGCGGCGACTCCGACGAGATGTATCGCAGCCTGCGGCAGCTCGCCGGGCTCGCCGGTGACCCGACGGTGTTTCCCGGGCACTGGTATTCGGCCGACCCGAGTGCGTCGCTCTCGGAGGTCAAGCGTTCCAACTACGTGTACCGCCCGGCCAATCTCGACCAGTGGCGAATGATGATGGGCGGCTGAGCGCACTCTAAGATCGCATCAGCGATTTTTCGGTCCCCGATCAACGGTGGCATACGCGGAGGTCTTCGATGGGCTGGTTCCATGCCCGCTGGCATGAGGTGACCGAGGCAGGCTCCCACACCTGGGTGGCATTGGGCAGCTGGGCGGTGCTGGCGGTCGGTGTGTTCGCGCTGCTGTGGGCCAACCGGCAGGTGCGGCGCAATCATGAGGTGACGATCGAGCAGACCCGCCCCCACATCGGCATGTCGATGGAGCCGCACGGCGCCGACTGGCACGTGATCGAACTCGTCGTCCGCAACTTCGGCAAGACCGCGGCCTACAACATCCGCTTCTCGTTTCCGCGCCCGCCCACCGTCGCCGCCTACGAGAACACCGCAGACGGTTATACCGACGTCGTCGAGATGAAGCTGCCCGAGGAGTTGGCGACGCTGGCGCCGAACCAGGAATGGCGGGTGGTGTGGGACTCGGTGCTCAACCGGACCAAGCTCGGCGACGACATCGAGCCGCGGTTCGCCGGCACGGTGACCTACTACGGCCGCCCCGAGGAGCGGCCGGCCTGGAAGTTCTGGCAGCGCAAGCGGCGTCCGTTCGAGACCAAGGTGGTACTCGACTGGGATGCTTTGCCACCGGTGCGGCGGGTCGAGCTGATGACGACGCACGACCTGGCCAGCCGGGAAAAGGAGAAGCTGGAACTGCTGCGCGGACTGTTGACGTACTTCCACTACGCCAGCACCGAACCTCGCTCCGACGTGTTCCGCAGCGAGATCGAACGCATCAACCGCGCCGCGGAGGAAACCCGGGACCGGTGGCGGGCCCGCCAACTCGACGATCCGACCGACGTGCATCTGCGGTGGGACCGGGCCAAAGCGGAGGCCGGTAAGCACCGGAGCTAACGGGCGACGTGATTGAATCGACTCCCATGAGCGGCCCAGTCAGCTATCGCCACGACGAGTCCATCGCGATCATCACGATGGACGACGGCAAGGTCAACGCGCTGGGGCCTGGCATGCAGCAGGCCCTGCAGGAGGCGCTCGACAACGCCGACCGCGACGACGTCGGCGCGGTGGTCATCACCGGCAACGACCGGGTGTTCAGCGGCGGCTTCGATCTGAAAGTCCTGACGTCGGGCGAGGCGCAGCCCGCGATCGACATGCTCAAAGGCGGCTTCGAGTTGTCGCATCGGCTGTTGTCCTATCCCAAGCCGGTGGTGATGGCTTGCACCGGCCACGCCATCGCGATGGGCGCGTTCCTGTTGTCCAGTGGTGATCATCGAGTAGCCGCCCCCGCGTACAACATTCAGGCCAACGAAGTCGCGATCGGGATGACGATTCCGTATGCGGCGTTGGAGATCATGAAGCTGCGCCTGACGCCATCGGCCTACCAGCAGGCCGCCGGGCTGGCCAAGACGTTCTTCGGCGAAACCGCTGTCGCGGCGGGCTTTATCGACGAGATCGTCCTGCCCGAGGTGGTGCGGGAGCGTGCCGTCGAGGCCGCCCGGGAGTTCGCCACGTTGCATCAGAAAGCGCATGCCGCGACGAAGTTGCGGACCCGTGCCGAGGCTTTGGACCGCATCCGCGGTGGAATCGATGGAATGGCAGCCGAGTTCGGGCTATAGCTCTAGACCCCTTGGTATCGCCGGAAGCGCTCGAGGTACGCCGGAAAGTCCCAGGTCGACAGGAACTCGTGCGCGGCCGCGTAGCCCCGGTCGTGCTGCTGTTCGAGGCGGCCTCGCGAGATACCGAAGTCCAGAGCGCTCACCTCGGTTGAGACCACCCGGATGGCGCGGGCACTGACCCACGGCTCGTTCAGATGGGTTTGGTCGTGACCGATCAGCATGGTGGTGATCAGATGTTCCAGCAGCGACGGCGGTCCCATCAGGCGCCGCAGCGGTCTGAGTGCGGGGATCGCACTCTCGATGCCCTCGAACAGCTTGGGAATCACCGTGATTCCGAAGGTCGGCCAGCGCGGCCGTTTGGCGTCGGGCCGGTCCAACGAATCGATCGGGAAGGTCGACAGCAGGCCGCCGTCGACCAGCGTGGACGTCAGGCCGGTAGCGCTGGTCAAGGCGACCGGACGGAAGAAGAACGGGATTGCCATCGAGGCGCGGACCGCGTCGGCGACTGGTTGTTCGTCCGGATCCAGCCCGTAGACCCGCTTGTAGTCCCAGGGCAATCGCACCAGCTGGCCGGTCGTCAGATCGGCGACCGTAACCACGGCCCGATAGCGCCGCTCCTCGAGCAGATTGTCATCGTCGATGGCAAGATCGCCAAACGTGCTGACACCCAGGTTCTTCAGCTCGCCGCGGATCCAGTCGTGGGCGAAGTCGCCGCGGTACAGGCCGGTGTCCCGCACCAGGCCCCACGCCGGCCCGAGAAACGGGATCGGCGCCGCGTCACGCCATTTGCGCAGCGGCACAGATAATCCCAGCTCTTTGACTTCCGCGCTGGTCAGCTGATCATCTTTGGACGCGGCCGCGATGATCGCGGCGACCACCGAACCGCCGGATACGCCGGACGCTCGGGGGAACGAATATCCGGCGTCCATCAGCGCGACGATCGCGCCCACCAGGCCGATGAATTTCACACCCCCGCCGGAGAGGATGAGATCTGCCATTTTCGCGTCGTCAGCCATGAAATTCCTTTATCGCCGGAAGCGTTCGCGGTATTCGGCCCAGTTCCAGGTGGACAGGAATGCCGCTGCCGCGTCGTAGCCGCGTTGGTAAAGCTCTTCTTTCTGGGTGTCGGAAATGTCGAAGTCGAGGAAGCCGACGTCGGTCGAGTCCACGCGGATGGCGCGTGCGCTGACCCACGGTTGGTTGAGGTAGGCCTGATCGCGGCCGACGATCATCGTGGTGATCAGGCTTTCCAGTAAGGTCGGTCCGCCGCCGAGCCAATGCAGCGGCGCCAACGCGGGAATCACCTTGGCGTTGTCCTGGGGCAGGTTGGGCAGCAGGGTGATGCCGAAGGTGGGCCAACGTGGCGGCTTGCCGTCCGGCCGGTCGAACGAGTCGATCGGGAAGTTCGACAGCACTCCCCCGTCGACGAGCGTCGATGTCACGCCCTCGGCGCTGGTGAGTTTGACGGTGTGGAAGAAGAACGGGATCGACATCGAGGCGCGGACCGCATCGGCGACCGATTGTTCGTCGGGATCAAGCCCGTAGAGCCGGCGATAATCCCAGGGCAGCCGCACCAACTGGCCGGTGGTGACGTCGGCGACGGTGACCACCAACCGGTAGCGGCGCTCTGGCGGCAAGGTGTCGTCGTCGAGAGCAAGATCACCGAAAGTGTTAACGCCCAAGCTCTTCAGCTGTCCGCGGATCCAGTCGTGGGCGAAATCGCCCTTGTAGATCCCTTCTTCGCTGATCAGACCCCAGGCCGGGCCGAGCACCGGGATCTTTTCGATAGGTCCCGGATCCAGGAACTTGGGGTAGGGCAACGTCATCGCCAGGTTCTTGACGTCAGCGGGAGTCAGTTGATCGGCGCCGGCGGCCAGGATCGCACCGACGACCGAGCCTGCCGACGTGCCCGACACCCGCGGCACCTGGTAACCGGCATCCATCAGCGCGACGATGGCCCCGGCCAGCCCGATACCCTTGACACCGCCACCGGACAGGACCAGGTCCGCCTTGTGCTTGTCGGTCATCGACCCTCGCCCGAAACCCAGTCGTAGGGAAGGAATTTCCCGTCGAAAATCACCACCACACGATCACCCGACGCGTGCGGCTTCTTCTGCACGTCGACGCTGAAGTTGATCGCACTCATGATCCCGTCGCCGAACTGCTCGTGGATCAGTTCTTTGATCGCCGGCCCGTAGACCTGCAGGGCTTCGTAGAACCGGTAGATGGTCGGGTCGGTGGGCACCGCCGTCGGCAACCCGCCGCGCATCGGCGGCGCAGCCAGCACCGCGACCGCCGATTCGTCCAGGCCCAGCATCTCAACGAGAACCTTGCCCAACTCGATGGGAATCGGCTGCTGGCCCAGTAACGCCGAGGTGGTCCATGCCACTGGCCGGTCGATGGCGTCGGCCAACTCCTGCCAGGTCAACCCCTTCTCCAGGCGGGCGACGACGATCTGCTCAGTGATCTCGTTTCTGGTCATGTCCCCCAGCATGCCCCCAGACCGCCGGCTCCGACCTTTTGGGCGCGATCGCCACCGACCCGGCTCATCATCTACTATCTACGTACGTAGGTAGTACGGGTAGCATTCGACCGGAGGGAATCGCGATGTCACGTCGCCTGATCGTCATGTTGGGCGCCGCCATGCTCGTCGTGGGCGCGTGCGGTTCCAAGCCCGCTTCCGGCGAAACCCATGGCGTGCCGGATCAGCTGCAGTTCAGCGCGACCACCCTCGACGGTCGGCAGTTCTCCGGCGAAACCCTGCTGGGTAAGTCCGCGGTGCTGTGGTTCTGGGCGCCCTGGTGTCCCAACTGTCAGCGCGAGGCGCCGACGGTAGCCAAGGTCGCCGCGGCGAATCCGACGGTGACGTTCGTCGGAGTGGCCGCGCGCGCCGAAGAATCCGCCATGCGGGAGTTCGTCGAGAAATACCACGTCGACGGGTTCACCCAACTGGCCGATACCAATTCGGCGGTGTGGACCAAATTCGGTGTGACGCAACAACCCGCGTACGCGTTCGTCCAGCCGGACGGCAGCGTCGACGTCGTCAAGGGCACGATGCCCGAATCTCAGCTGTCCGAGCGAGTCAGCGCGCTGAGCAAGCGATGATCGATACCGCGGCGCTGGGTTTCGCGTTGGCCGCCGGACTGGTGGCGGCCCTCAACCCGTGCGGATTCGCCTTTCTGCCCGGCTATTTGGGCTTGGTCATCGCCGGCAGCCAGGAGACCTCACGCTCGGCGGCGCTGGCCCGAGCCGGGCTGGCCACCGTGGCGATGTCTGCCGGATTTCTGACGGTATTCGGGGTGTTCGGCCTGGCGATCTCGCCGGTGATCGCCTCGGCGGAAAAGTATCTGCCGTTTGGCACTGTGGTGATCGGCGTGTTGCTGATCGGCATTGCGGTTTGGTTGCTGGCCGGCAAAGACATCAGCGTGGTGTTGCCCAAGCTGGCGGGCGGTGCGCCGACGGCCCGGTTGGGCTCGATGTACGGCTACGGCCTCGGCTACGCCGTCGCCTCGCTATCCTGCACTGTCGCACCGTTTCTCGCGGTCATCAGCACCACATTCAAACAGGGCTCGATACTCTCCGGGGTGCTGGCCTTCGTCGCATACGCGGCCGGGATGACCATCACGGTCGGGGTTGCCGCGCTGACGGTGGCGCTGGCCGGCTCGTCGGCCACCGCGGCGTTCCGCCGCGTGCTGCCGTACGTGAATCGCATTGTCGGCGTGATCGTGTTGCTGACGGGTCTGTATGTCGCCTACTACGGCTATTACGAAATCCGGTTGTACTTCACCGACGCCGGCCCGGACGACCCGATCATCAACACCGCCGCCGGTGTGCAGTCCTGGCTGGCCCACCAGGTCGAAGCGCTGGGCGTGTGGCCGTTGTTGGGTGTGGGCGCCGCGCTGGTTGCCGCCGGGATCGCGGTGACCGTCTGGCGCAAACGGCGGCGTGAACCCGTCACAGATGGCAGGTGAGCAGCACCGTCATCGGCGCAGCGGCCCACAGGCCGATGACCGACGTCAGGACCAGCCGGTCGCGGCAACGGATGCGGCCAGGCGCCGGGAGCGCCAGGCGTTCCGCGCGGGCCACCACCGCCGAAGCGGCGGCGCCGAGCGCAGCTGACGCCACCGGCGGCTGGCCCACCAGTGCCAGCAGTCCGCCCAGCAGCGGCAGTGCGCCATGCCGGCGAACCGCGATGTCGTCGGCGCACATCTCCAGCAGCCCCGCCACACCGTCTGCGGCGGCGGGAAACAGCGGAAGCCGCGGCAGGGCGGCGGCCAGCGCCCGCAACAGCATCAGCACGTCGTGGTGCCTGCCGGTCAGGTGGGCGGCTTCGTGGGCAAGGACGGCCGCGAGTTGCGGCTCGTCGAGCCGGTCGCGGGCAGCGGTGGTGACGACGACGGCGGGCGGGCGGCCGGCCACACAGTAGGCCGCGGCTTCCTCGCCCGGGACGACGACCACGCCCGGCAGGTCGGTGCTCCGGCCGATCATCCGCGCGGTCAGCGCGTGTCGACGGCTGCGCGACCGCATCCGTCGCAGCCGGCGCACCACGTTGCGGGCGACGACCGGCGTGACGACCAGGCCTGCGATGAGCAGACCCAACGCCAACGCCGAGCCGATCGGCTGCGGCACCCCGATATGACCGGCGAAGCCAAGTACTTTGAGACACAACATCAATGCCGAGTTGTGCCACATGCTGGCGACCGCGTCGACGAGCAGGACGCCCAATGCGGCGAACCACGCCGCGACCGCGCCGACCACCGCCGTCAGCCACGCCGCCACGCCGAGACGGGGGTGAATACCGCCAGCGGTCACCCGTCGCAGCAGCGGCGGCCCCAGCCAGGTCAACGCGGCCGCATACAGCAAGATCACCGCGGTCGCGTTCATTGCCGGCCTTCGTCGATGAGGCGACGCAGCGCGGCGCGCACCCGCGTCGACTCCTTCTCATCCATCTGGTTGATGAAAGCCGCCAGCACCAGGTCGGAATCGCCGCCGGTGTCGAACGCGTCGCGCATCAGTGCCGCCGAGTGTTCCTCGCGGGTCATCGTCGGCCAGTAGCGGAAAGCCTTGCCCGCGCGTTCCCGCTGCAGCCAGCCTTTGCGGTGCAGGTTGTCCATGGTCGACATCACGGTGGTGTAGGCGATCTCGCGGTCGCGCGCCAGGTCATCGAAGATCTCGCGGACCGTGCTCTGCTGGCCGCGATTCCACACCCGGTCCATGACCGCGGCCTCGAGCTCACCGAATCGCCGAACGCGCATGGTGCCTATGGTATCGAGACTGGCTTGGTCGCCGTCACCAAGCGCGTGGACACCCACGGTCCGCCGTACCACATCCGCCATCCCACGTTGCGGTGCTGCACCTCCTGCCAGCCCAGGTCGCGGAGCTGCGCGGCGTGGTGGCGGGTTTCCCAGAGGTCGGCGATCGCGAGACGGCCGCCGGGCCGCAGCACCCGTGTCGCCTCACGCAGCGCCTGTCGCCGGCCATCGCGGGTGGGGATGTTGTGAATCGCCAGGCTGCTTACGATCACGTCGAAACTGTTGTCGTCGAACGGCAATGCGGTCATGTCGGCGGTGCGCACTTCGATGCGGTCGCTGACGTTCTCCAGGTCGGCGTTTTTCAGCGTGGCCGACGGCGAGTTGTCGGTCTGGTCGGCGCGCCACAGGTCGATACCGATCGCCCGGCCGCGGGGCAGCCGCTTGGCGGTGGCCAGTAACACCGCGCCGCGGCCACAGCCCATGTCCAGCACCGTCTCGTCGCCGCGCAGCCGCAAGCCGTCCAGGATCCGGTCCCAGGCTTCGAATTTGCCGGCCCGGGTGACGTAGAGATAAAGCGCTGCGTTGGCGATGATTCCGGCACCGCCCGTCGCGGCCAACGCTGCCGTCAGCCGCTTACCGCGCCGCCAGTTGATCGCAGCCCATCCCAGTAGCGCTGCGGCCTGCACGCCGACGCCGATCGCCTGTCCGCGCGCCGATACCGTCTTGAACGATCCGTCGATGCCGTAGTCGCCCTTGTGCTGGTGCATCGCACTCAGCCTATAGGCCGAGTTACGTGATGCCGGCCAGGCAGTAGGTCCGTGGTGGAGATGGATAGGTCCGCGCGGGCAGGTAACCGTCCGACGAACAGGCTTGAGCGTTGTCGGTTTCGAGTCGGCTGCTTACCTTGATCGTCGTCGGTCCGCGGTCAGCGCAATTGCTCAAGTCCCAGACGCCGACCGCTGTCCCGAGGCGGTAGCAGTGGCCCGCGACCAGGTTGGGCACCAGGCACAATTTGGCGGTAGCTGTGTCGGCGATGGGTGGGCGGAACCGGTCGTATCCGTTGGCAGCGCAGTCGCCTGCCCGGTCGGCCAACTTGGCCACGGTGAAACTGGGGTCGGTATCGCAGCCGGTGCGGGTGGTGTGCAACTCGCCGCCGGACGTCGGCTCCACCACCACGCAGTCACCGACGCGGTAGCCGTGCGCTTGATGGCTGCTGACTATCGGGATCATCGCCCCGACAGCAACGCCGACGAGCACCCCGAGCCCCGCAACGACCAGCCATCGCCATCGGCGTGGCGCCGGCGGGCGCGGGCCGATAGCCGGCATTCCGTAGCCAGGTTGCGGTCCCCCGAAAGTCATCGTGCGAGGGTAGCGGCTCCGCGCCGCCAGTTAGCCAGGATTTAGAAGTCCCTCATACACCGTTCAAGATTCACCAGCGTCCGTGGTGGACAACCTCAGAAATCGGCCGCCGGTTCGGTTTGCGGATCGGCCGAAGCGTGCGATCGGCGGGATAGCCGATGCCCAGCAAGTAGGCCACCAGGTGATCGTCGGGCACCCCGAGGATGGCGCGTGCCCTGTCCTGCTCCCCGACCGACGAATGGCCGGTGCCAATGCCCAGGTCGGTGGCCGCGATCATCATCGCCATCGTGGCCTGACCCACGTCGTACTGATCGGTCACCGTGCGGCGGTCGTTCGGCGGAACCGGTATCACCAACGCAATGGCCGCCGCGGCCGAGGCGATATGACCGGCGCCCTGCCACACCGTGGAAAGGTCCTGCAGCTGAGCCCGATCGGTGACGACGACGAAGTCCCACGGCTGGCGGTTCTTCGCCGACGGCGCCCGCCAACCGGCCTCGGCGATCCGGTTCAGGTCGTCGTCGGACACCGGCTGCTGTGTGTACTGCCGCACATTGCGCCGAGCGCAGATCGCGTCCCAGGCTTCCATGTTGAGCCTTTCTGGTCGGTTACGACTGATGCAAAACCTTCAGCGCGACGACGTACACCATCCCCAGCCCGAGGGCGCCAACCAATGGCCAGCCAACCTTGCCGCGGGCAGTGCAGACGGCCATGGCGACGGCGGTCAGCCCCAACACCACCGCCACCCCGATCCACATCGTGAGCATGGCCGGCCACACGTGATAGCTGGCGTCGCACGCCGAGTCATAACAGGCATCGGTGGCCATGCCGAAAAAGGCTGCAAAGAATGCCTCGAAGAGGCCGACCACAAATAGCGCCAAGTAGAGCAGATAGCCGGCGATGGTCCAACCAGCCAAAGGTGCTTTCTTTGGGGCGGCGGGCACACGACCAGCATCCCACAGCATCATCAACCGTCCGGATGCGAAAACCCCCCGCCAGATGTCGGCGGGGCCGTCTATGGTGGCACCGCAATGGCGCTACATCTCCATCGTGCCGAACGCACCGACCTGCTTGCCGACGGGCTCGGTGCGCTCTTGGCAGATCCGCTGCCCGACCCCTTCGCCGAGGAACTGGTGTTGGTTCCGGCGCGCGGTGTGGAGCGCTGGCTCAGTCAACGGCTCTCGCACGTGCTGGGCGCTAGGCGTGGCGGCGACGGGGTGTGTGCGGGGGTGGCGTTTCGCAGCCCGGGCTCGTTGATCGCCGAGATCACCGGCACCGTCGACGACGACCCGTGGTCGACGGAGGCGATGACGTGGCCGCTGCTGGAGGTCATCGACTGCTCGCTGGATGAGCCGTGGTGTCGCACATTGGCAACACATTTGGGTCACTTCGATGTCGACGACGCCGAAGCCGAGCTGCGCCGCGGCCGGCGCTATGCGGTCGCGCGCCGGCTCGCCGGTTTGTTCGCGTCTTATGCCCGACAGCGCCCACAACTGCTGATCGACTGGCTGGACGGCAACACGACAGGCCTCGACGCCGACCTGGCGTGGCAGCCGGAGTTGTGGCGGGCGCTGGTCGCCACGATCGAAGCCGATCCCCCACATCTCCGGCATCAGAAGACGGTGGCCCGGCTGCATGAAGGGCCGAGCGAGCTGCCGCCACGGCTGTCGCTGTTCGGACACACCCGGCTGGCCCGCACTGACATCGAACTGCTGCAAGCGCTGGCCCTCCACCATGACCTGCACCTGTGGCTGCCGCACCCCAGCGACGTGTTGTGGCAGGCGCTCAAGGACAGCCACGGCCCGGTACCTCGTCGTGAGGACACCAGCCACCGTCGCGCCCACCATCCGCTGCTGGCGACGCTCGGGCGCGATCTGCGCGAACTCCAACGCAGCCTGCCGATGGATCTGCAGTCCGACGAATACCTCAGCGGCGCAACCAAACTCGATACCCTACTCGGTTGGCTACAGTCCGATATCGCCGCCAACTCGGTCCGGCCTGAAGGCCGCGCATTCGAACCCGAGGACCGCTCGGTGCAGGTGCACAACTGCCACGGCCCGGCCCGCCAGGTCGACGTGCTGCGGGAGGTGCTGCTCGGCCTGCTGCAAGACGACCGCACGCTGGAGCCGCGCGACATCCTGGTGATGTGCCCGGACATCGAGACGTACGCGCCGCTGATCGTCGCCGGCTTCGGGCTCGGCGACGTGGTACACGGCGCGCATCCTGCACACCGCCTGCGGGTCAAACTCGCCGACCGCTCGCTGTTCCAGACCAACCCACTGCTCGGCGTGGCTGCGCAGTTGCTGGCGCTGGCCGGCAGCCGGGTCACCGCCAGTGAGGTGCTTAACCTCGCGCAAGCCTCGCCGGTCAGAACCCGCTTCGGGTTCACCGATGACGATCTGGAGAACATCACCCGCTGGGTTCGCCAGGCCAACATTCGATGGGGCTTCGACCAGGAGCATCGGCGGCCCTACCACGTCGACTTCGTGCACAACACATGGCAATTCGGCATCGACCGGGTGTTGACCGGGGTGGCGATGTCCGAGGACTCGCGTGCCTGGATCGACAACACGCTGCCGCTCGACGACGTCAGCAGCAACCGCGTCCAATTGGCCGGCCAGTTCGCCGAATTCATCGCCCGGCTGCAGTCCACCGTCGACTCGCTGACCGGGGCGCGGCCATTACGCGAATGGCTGGCCGCCCTGACCCACGGCATCACGCTGCTGACGAATATCGACGATGCGGACGTCTGGCAGACCAGCCAGATGCAGCGTGAGTTCGCGGAGGTGTTGGAGCAGGCCGATTCTCGTGCTGACACTGCCTTGCGACTGCCCGATATCCGGGCGCTGCTCGATCGGCACCTGGCCGGCCGGCCGACGCGGGCCAACTTCCGCACCGGCACGCTGACCGTCTGCACCATGATGCCGATGCGCTCGGTGCCGCACCGGGTGGTCTGCCTGGTCGGCCTCGACGACGGGGCGTTTCCACGTCTCGGCATCGTCGACGGTGACGACGTACTGGCGCGCAACCCGATGACCGGTGAACGCGACATCCGTTCCGAGGACCGCCAATTGCTGCTCGATGCGATCGGTGCGGCCACCGAGAAACTCGTGATCACCTACACCGGGGCCAACGAATACTCGGGTCAGCCGCGCCCGCCGGCGGTGCCGCTGGCCGAACTGCTCGACACCCTCGACAGGACCACGGCGACCAAGGTTCGTGACCGCATCGTCGTCGAGCATCCGTTGCAGCCCTTCGATGTCCGCAACGTGATGCCCGGAGAGCTGGTGCCGAACGTGCCATTCACCTTCGACCCGACCGTGCTGCGGGCGGCGCGCGTGGCCACCGGCGAGCGCAGCGAACAGCCGAAGTTCATTTCCGGACCGCTACCGCCACCGCCTGCCGCTGACGTCATCCTCGCCGATCTCGTCAGCTTCTTCAAAGACCCGGTGAAGGGCTTCTTCCACGCGCTGGAGTTCACCCTGCCGCGCGACGTCGACGGCGTACAAGACGCCATGCCGGTCGATATCGACAGCCTCGAGGAGTGGACGGTCGGCGACCGGATGCTGGGCGACATTTTGTGTGGGATGACTCCGGATGAGGCACGGGCGGCCGAGTGGCGCCGCGGCACGCTGCCGCCCGGTCAGTTGGGTTGGCGCAAAGCCAAAGAGATTCGCGATCAGGCGGGCCTGCTGGCGACCGCGGCGCAGCAGCACCGTCAGATCAACCCGCAGGCCTACGACGTCGACATCGAACTTGGCGCGGGGCGACGACTCACCGGCACGGTGTCACCGGTGTACGGCGAACGTCTGGTGTCGGTGACCTATTCCAAGCTGGACGGCAAGCACCTGCTCGAGTCGTGGATTCCGTTGCTGGCGTTGATCGCTCATGACCCGACCGGTGACTGGTCGGCGGTGTGCATCGGGCGCCCCAAACGAGGAACCACTCCGCGGGTGGACGGCTTGGGCCGGCCGGCCGATGACGCCATCGAGGTACTGCGTGAACTTGTGGCGATCTATGACGCGGGACGACGGGAGCCGATTCCGTTGCCGATCAAGACGTCCTATGCGTGGGCGGTCGCCCGGCACTGTGGTGACGACCCGGTCGACCAGGCGCAATTCCGGTGGAAATCCAACCGATACCCCGCCGAGGACCAAGCGCCCGCCCACGTGCGGGCGTGGGGCAAAAGCGCACGGCTGGCCGATCTGATGCTACCGCTGCGGCCGGGCGAGGAGTACGACGGCGAAGACAACCGGCTCGGCGCGTACGCTGCCCGGCTGTGGTTGCCGATGCTGCGCGCCGAGAGGAAGCCGTCGTGATGGAGCGCTTCAACCTGCTCGGGCCGCTGCCCACTGAACGGTCCACCACAGTGCTGCAAGCCAGCGCGGGAACCGGCAAGACGTTCGCGCTGGCCGGTCTGGTGACCCGTTATCTCGCCGAGGGCGTGGCGACGCTGGACCAGATGTTGCTCATCACGTTCAGCCGGGCTGCCAGCCAAGAGCTGCGTGAGCGGGTTCGCGGCCAAATCATCGATGCCGTTACCGCTTTCGACGATCCGTCGACCGTCGGCGACAACCAGTTGGTGGCGTACCTGCTGGACGGCACCGACGATCAGCGCGCGGTCCGCCAGCAGCGGCTTCGCGATGCGCTGGCCGGCTTCGACGCCGCGACGATCGCCACCACGCACCAGTTCTGCCAGCTGGTACTGAAGTCGCTCGGCGTGGCCGGTGACACCGCGGCAAATGCCACTTTGTTGGAGAGCCTCGACGAGCTGGTCACCGAGATCGTCGACGATCTGTACCTGGCTCACTTCGGGCAAGAGCGCGACAATCCGGTGCTGCTGCACCGCGATGCGCTGCGGCTGGCGCGCGAGGTGGTCAACAACCCGTCGACGGAGTTGCGCCCACGCGATCCGCAGCCCGGCTCGCGGGCCGCCGTCTGCGTCGACTTCGCGAACGACGTTCTGGCCGAGCTGGAAACCCGCAAGCGGCGTCGGGCTGTCCTGGGCTACGACGACCTGCTGATCCGGTTGGCCTCGGCGCTGGCCACCGACGACTCGCCCGCCCGGCTGCGCATGCACCGACGGTGGCCGATCGTCATGGTCGACGAGTTTCAGGACACCGATCTGGTGCAATGGCAGGTGATCGATCGCGCGTTCAGCGGGCGCTCCACCGTGATTCTCATCGGTGACCCCAAGCAGGCCATCTATGCGTTCCGCGGCGGCGACATCGTGACGTATCTTCGGGCGGCCGAGACGGCAGGCGAGCAAAAGACGCTGGGCACCAACTGGCGCAGCGACGCGGCGCTCGTCGAGCGGCTGCAGGTGGTGCTGCGCGGCGCCCAGCTCGGTCACCCGTCGATCGTGGTGGAGGATGTCGAGGCCCACCATCAGGGTCACCGGTTAGCGGGCGCGCCGCTGGGCGACCCGTTCCGATTGCGGGTCGTGCAACGAGCGGCGTTGGGCCGCAGCGGCATCCAGAATCTGGCGATCGACGACTTGCGTCGGCATATCGGCGCCGACCTGGCCGCCGACATCGGCGCGCTGCTGGCCAGCGGGGCGACGTTCGCCGGCAGACCGCTGCGTGCCGGCGACATCGCCGTGATCGTCGAGACGCACAAAGACGCGGGTGCGTGTTTCGCGGCGTTATGCGATGCCGGCGTCCCGGCGGTCTACACCGGGGACTCCGACGTGTTCAAGTCCGATGCCGCCGAGGATTGGCTCTGCCTACTGGAGGCATTCGACCAACCACACCGCCCCGGAATGGTACGGGCCGCCGCCGCGACGATGTTCTTCGGCGAAACCGCGGAAACGTTGACCGCCGGGGGTGATGCGCTGACCGATCGGGTCGCAGATACGTTGCGGGAATGGGCCGGGCATGCCCGGGAGCGCGGCGTCGCGGCCATCTTCGAGGCCGCGCAGTTGCAGGGCATGGGTGATCGCATCCTGTCCTGGCAAGGCGGCGAGCGCCACATGACCGACCTGTCCCATATGACGCAGCTGCTGCAGGACGTCGCGCACCGCGAGCGGTTGGGCTTGCCGGGCCTGCGCGACTGGCTGCGCACTCAACGCGAAGAACGCAGCGGCGCAACCGAACGCAACCGGCGACTCGACAGCGACGCCGCCGCCGTGCAGATCATGACGGTGTTCGCGGCCAAGGGCCTGCAGTACCCGATCGTGTATCTGCCCTTCGCCTTCAATCGCAGCACTCAGGACCGCGATGTGGTGTTGTTCCATGACGAGGGTGTGCGTTGCCTGCATATCGGCGGCAAGGACAGCCCGGATTTCGCCACCGTCGAGAAACTCGGCCGCCGGGAAGACGCCAGCGACGACAGCCGACTGACCTACGTTGCGATGACCCGTGCACAGTCGCAGGTGGTGGCGTGGTGGTCACCGGCCTGGCACGAACCCAACGGTGGCCTGTCGCGGCTGCTGCGTGGTCGCCGGCCGGGTGAGTCGTTAGTACCCGACCGGTGCGAGCCCGCGAAGATCTCCGACGACGATGCCATGGCCCGGCTGCGCGAGTGGGAGACCGCCGGCGGTCTGGTGATCGAGCAATCGGTAGTGGCCCCGGCGCCGTCGGTGCCGCCCGAGTCGGTGCCGTCGGACCTCGACAACCGCCACTTCCACCGCAGTATCGACACCACATGGCGGCGCACCTCGTACTCGGGTCTGATCCGGGTGGCCGAAACCAGCGGGGTCAGCAGCGAACCGGAGGTCACTGAGCTCGACGACGAGACGGGCGATATTCCGTTGAGCGAGAACGCATCCGGGCCAGAAATACCGTCGCCGATGGCGGATCTGCCAAGGGGCGCAAAGTTCGGCACGCTGGTACATGCGGTGTTGGAGACGGCTGACCCGTTCGCGACGGACCTTGCCGCTGAGTTGGAGTCGCAGATCCGGCGTCATTCGGTATGGTGGCCGGTCGATGCGGCTCCGAACGTGCTGGCCACGGCGATGGTGTCGATGCACGACACGCCGTTGGGGTCGCTGGCCGACGGCTTGACGCTGCGACAGATCGGACTGCGGGATCGCTTGCGGGAATTGGACTTCGAGTTCCCCCTGGCGGGTGGGGACCTGCGTTCGGCTGCGCCCGATATTCGTTTGGCGGATATCGGAACGTTGCTGCGCGAGCACCTGCCGGCCGATGATCCGCTGGCGTCCTATGCCGACCGGTTGGCCGGGCACGCGCTGGGTGACCAGTTGCTGCGGGGCTACCTGTCCGGCTCGGTTGATGCGGTGTTACGTGTTGCCGACCGGTATCTGGTGGTCGACTACAAGACCAATTATCTGGGCGACGCCGCCTCCGACTACACGGCTCTCCGCTTGGCCGATGCCATGCTGCACGCGGACTATCCACTGCAGGCATTGTTGTACGTGGCTGCGCTGCACCGATTTCTGCGGTGGCGGCAGCCGGGCTACGACCCGGCTGTGCATCTCGGCGGCGTGCTGTATTTGTTCGTGCGCGGAATGTGCGGTGCCGACACTCCGGGCGGCGGGGTGTTCAGTTGGCGACCGCCCACCGAGCTGGTGGTGGCACTGTCAGATCTGCTCGATGCAGGGAGGGCCGCCGCGTGACAGTGGAGGCAGTGGCGGCGGCCGGATCGCTGCGGATCTTCAACGAGTCCGGCGTCTTCGAAGCTGCGGATATTCATGTGGCGCAACGCCTCACCACGCTGGGCGGCGAGACTGACGAGCGGGTGACGCTGGCGGTCGCGGTGGTGGTGCGCGCGGTGCGGGGCGGTTCGGTGTGCGTGGATCTGCGAGATGTGGAAGCGCAGGTCGGTATCGCTGACCTACCGTGGCCCGACGCCGAAGACTGGATGACGGCGGTGCGCGCGTCGCCGCTCTGTGGTGAGCCGCCAGTGCTGCGGCTGCTCGGCGACCTGCTCTACCTGGACCGGTACTGGCTCGAGGAAAAGCAGGTATGCGATGACCTGCTCGCCTTGCTGCAGTTCACGCCGACGGTCACGATTCCCTCCTTCGAGCGACTTTTCCCCGCGGGTTTCGAGGAGCAACGTGCGGCAGCGCACATCGCACTGACGCAAGCAATCACGGTGCTGACCGGCGGTCCGGGCACCGGGAAGACGACCACCGTCGCCCGATTGCTTGCACTGGTGGCCGAGCAGTCTGAGATCGCCGGCGGATCGCGGCCGCGGATCGCATTGGCAGCGCCGACGGGCAAGGCTGCTGCGCGACTCCAGGAAGCCGTCGCACATGAGGTGGCCAAGCTGGACGAGGCGGACCGGGTACGGCTGGGCGAACTGCAGGCGATGACTCTGCATCGTCTGTTGGGCAGCCGACCCGACACGTCATCGAGGTTCAAGCATGATCGCGGAAATCGGTTGCCGCACGATGTGATTGTGGTCGACGAGACGTCGATGGCGTCGCTGACCATGATGGCGCGACTACTGGAGGCGGTGCGGCCCGGCACCCGGCTGGTTCTGGTCGGCGACGCCGACCAGTTGGCGTCGGTGGAGGCCGGGGCTGTGCTGGCCGACCTGGTGGACGGTCTGTCGGCGCGCGCCGACGTGCAGGTGGCCTCGTTGCAGACGTCACACCGATTCGGTGAGTCGATCGGCGCGTTGGCCGCCGCGACCCGAGTCGGCGACACAGATCGGGTAATCGAGCTGCTTCGGGCGGGCGGTGAGCACGTCGAGTGGATCGAGTCCGAGGATCCGACCGCGCTGTTGCGCGGGGTGCTGGTTCCGTATGCGCTGCGAACGCGAGAGGCCGCCCTGTTGGGCGCCTCGGAAATTGCGCTGGCCACGCTCGATGAACATCGATTGCTGTGCGCGCATCGCCACGGACCGTATGGCGTGTCGCATTGGAACCGTCAGGTGGAAAAGTGGCTGTCGGAAGAGACTGGCCTGCCGCCGTGGTCGGAGTGGTATGCGGGGCGCCCGCTGCTGGTGACCGCCAACGACTACGGGCTGCGTGTCTACAACGGGGAAATCGGCGTGGTGGTCGCGGACCCTGATGGCTTGCGCGCCGTCATCGCCAGTGCCGCAGGGCCACTGGACTTTTCGACCAGTCGGCTCTCCGACGTCGAGACCATGCACGCGATGACCATCCACAAATCCCAGGGCAGTCAGGCCGACGAGGTGACCGTGCTGATGCCCTCGGAGGAGTCGCGGTTGTTGACTCGGGAGCTGTTCTACACCGCGATGACTCGCGCGAAACGAAAGGTGCGCGTGGTCGGGACCGAGGCTTCGGTGCGCGCTGCTATCGAGCGGCGAGCGATCCGAGCAACGGGTTTGCGACAACGCTTGCGGACGTAACATCTGTCACACAGGTCACCGCGTGGGTTGGTATCGGCGAAGTGCCCGCCTCGCAGCGACAAACCAGCGTCGCACCTGGTCAGGCGAGCGGCGAAGCCGACACTTCTGACACTCTTGACACTGGCGTCTTACCAGCCACACCGGTTACGGCAAATGACGCTGTTTGACAGTGCCCGGCTATCAGCGACAAACGAAGGCCGGCAACGCTTTGTCGCTCAAAGGCGGGCATAACGGACACCTCAACTTCTAGGTACGCCTGTGATTGATGTGACCCACTGCTTATTGAACATACGAGGATTACCCGCCGAAGGAGTGGGTACGCACAGCACGAGGTCGTAGATCCTGGCCGGTCGAACTCCGGCAGGAGGGCAGGTCTTCGCCCCGCGATCAACCGTGCCGAAAAAGCTAGGGAAGCCAGCCATGGCCACAGCCAGTCTTCACGCCACGAGTAGGTACCAACGCGATCAACAGATCGCGACGACGGGCAGCGTCGTGTTGTTGATCGTCACCGTCGCGGTGTCGGCGTGGATGTTGTACAGATGGTCGACTGGGCAACCGGTTTCAACGGAAAGCGCTGCGACCCCGCTGTCGAGCACATCGGCTCCGCCGGTTCGCGTGACGATGGGCGCATGGCTCGCCGAATCCGAGCGGTCGATCAACGATCTGGTCGCCGCTCGAAACAACATCGCCGCAGCGGCGGCTGAACACGACATCGACGGGACTGGCGCGGCCTGCCAAAATGCCGTGGGCGCAGTTGCGAGTCTGCATCAGCAGCTGCCGAGTCCGGAACTGGTACTGACCAACGCGCTGCAACGGGCAGCTGTTGACTACGATCTTGGGCTTCCATACTGCATCTCGGCAGCCCAAACCCACGATGGCCCAGGCTTGGCGCGAGCGGCGACTTATATCAGTCAGGGCGATGCCGCCATGCGGACAGCGTTCCACATTCTCGGACAAGATTCTGGCACCGCGCCTCGCGATCTGCGCGTGCTGATCGTGTAACGCCACGCTCTAGGCTCCCTTCATGACGCTTCCTCCACCATCGCCAGGGTCGGTCGCCGTGGTCACCGGCGCATCGTCCGGTATCGGCGAACAATTCGCCCGGCAGCTCGTGGCCCGCGGCTACCGCGTCGTCGTCACCGCCCGCCGGGAAGACCGGCTACAAGCGTTGTGCACCGAGCTCGGCGGCGACGAGCACGCCGTCGCCGTGGGTACCGATCTCGCGGTGCCGGAGCACCGAGACCGGCTCGCCGCACGGATCGACGAGCTGGGTGCGCAGGTCGATGTCCTGGTGAACAATGCCGGCCTCGGCATCTACACCAAGTTCGGCGCCGATGGGCGCGAGAAGGAACTGCAGATGCTGCGCGTCGACGTCGAGGCGGTGGCCGACCTGATGCTGCGCTACCTGCCGGGCATGGTCGAGCGTGGCCGCGGCGCGATCATCAACCTCTCGTCGGTGTCGGGATTTCAGCCGGCGCCCTACAACGCGGGGTATGCGGCCGCGAAAGCCTACGTGCTGTGGCTCTCGGAGGCGGTCAACGCCGAGGTTGCCGACAGCGGTGTCAGCGTCACTGCGGTCTGCCCCGGCCCGGTCCCGACGGAGTTTCAGGCGACCAACGACGCCCAAGACCTTGTCGACCGGCTACCGGGGTTCACTCACGTTACCGCCGAACGGGTGATCAGCGACGCGTTGAAGGCCGCCGACCGGGGCCGCGGATCGGTGGTCCCGGGCGGACCGCAGGTGCGCTTGACGCTGGGCTCCACTCGGTTCATGCCGACGCCGTTGGTGCTGCCGGTCCTCGGGCGAATGCTGAAGCGGTAGCAGAACTTCGGGCTTATCAGCCGAGATCGACCGAGCGCCCGAGAAAAGCCATCAGCCGGGTAGTCGGCGTCGCATCCTCGGGCGCGGGTTGGGCCGGCCCGAACCTGCCCGGAAGTCGCATCATCTCGTCGGGCACCGATTCCACCAACTGGCGGCAGAACCTCAGCAGTTCCGCCGGCAGCTCGATCAGCCGTCCCTGTGAGCGGTGCACATCCCAGCTGTGCATCGCCAGGTCCGCGACGGGAAAAGCCAGCGCCCGGTGTAGCGGCACCTCGCCCTGCGGCGACGGCCGCATCGCCTCCATGACCGCGTCTGGCAAAGTGTCGTGCAACCGGCCAGCCAGCTCGCGAAGCCGCACTGCTGGGCCCTCAGAGGTCCAATCATCCGGTTGGGAGGGCGTCTGCCAAACCTCTCCGCCCTCCACCAGCGTCACGATCTTGGCTGCACTGCCAGTGACGTGACCCACCAACTCCCGGATACTCCAGCCGTCGAGATTCGACGGCTGATCCCAACTCTCCGAAGGGATTTGCTCTACCGCCTCGATGAGCAGGGCCATCGCCTCGGCGGTCGTCGTTCCGAGGTCTGTGGCCGCGCCGTCGTTCACGAGGCCCGCTGCCCGGACACGAACAAGTTCCACGGGGCGGCCTGCTCGAGATCCTTCGCAGGCGCCCGACCATAGCCGGCCAGCAACTCTTCGGTCGGTGTCACTGACACGTCCCAGCCGTGGCGGCGCAACCAGTTGCCAACGTCTTCGCGTTCCTCGAAGTACCAAAGCTTGTCGCTGCGCGGAACCTCACGCTGCGGATCCGCCTTGGCCATCAATGCCTGGACGCGCTCCATCCGCTCACGTCGTTGCGCAATCGCGTCGGGGTCGGCGAAGTTGGGTGCGAGCGCTTCGACGCCGATCCGGCTGCCTACGGCCGTGAGCTCTTGAACGCGGGCAAATAGCAGGTCTTGCGCCGCGGCCGGCAGGTACATCAAGAGCCCCTCAACCGACCAAGCGCTCGGCGCCGATGCATCGAAACCGGCCTGCTGCAGCGCGGTTGGCCAATCATGGCGCAGGTCTACAGGGACACCGATCCGATTGGATGTCGGCTGTGCGCCGTGCCGGGCCAGCGTCGACGATTTGAAGTCCAGCACCCTGGGCTGGTCGAGCTCGTAGACGGTCGTGCCGTCCGGCCACGGCAACCGCCAGGCCCGCGAGTCCAGGCCGGCGGCCAGGATCACCACTTGGCCGATGCCCGCACTGGTGGCATCGAGAAAGAACGTGTCGAAAAACTTGGTCCGCGAAGCGAAATAGTTGACCAACCCCTGCTGCCGCAGCGGCAACTCAGGTTCGGCTTCCACGACCTCGGCGGGCAACTCAGGCGCGGAATACCAATTCCATACGCCGTCGCCGACGGTGTCGAGGAAAACCCGCGCAAACGGATCACTGATCAGCGGGTCGTCGCTCTCGGTTTCCGCCGCGCGCGCCGCCGCCACGCCCAGCGCCGTCGCGCCCACGCTCTCAGTGATCTCCCAGGTGTCGTTATCGGTTCTCGCCACGCCCCGACCCTACGTCAGGCCCAGAGCCTGGGCTGCCGCCGTCGCCACCTCGCCGCGTAGATCCGAGATCGGTGTACTGCCGCGCAGATGGATTGCATTGGAGAGCAAAACCACGTAGGTGTCTGAGCCCGGATCGATCCACAGCGAGGTTCCGGTAAAGCCGGTATTGCCAAAGCTACCGATGGGAAAGAGCGTGCCGCGCGGCATGGAGTAGCCCGTGTCGATATCCCAACCAAAACCGAACAGGTTCTGCCCCTTGATCGCTGGATAGTTCCGGGCTTGCCGGAAAGCAGCGTTGGCGGCTTCGACTTGCCGGGCGGTGTGTCCGGGCTGCTGCGGAGTCGTCATCAACTCCAGAGTCGCCTGCGTCAGCGGAAAAGCGCTGGGCCGGTTCGCAAGCCGATCCAGCAACGCCTGCGCGTAGATACTGACGTCGCGGGCCGTCGAGAACACCCCGGCGTTGCCGGCCACTCCGCCCATGCGGCGCGCCGTCGGGTCGTGCACGGTGCCCCGAAGCAGATGGCCGTCGTCTATTGCGGTGGGCGCGATTTGCGGTAACAGGTCGGCGGGCGGACGATAGTGGGTGTCTGTCATGCTCAACGGCCCAAACACGTTGCGCTGAACGTAAATATCTTCCGCCTCGGCGGTGAGTTTTTCGAGCAGCGCGCCCAGCACAATGAAGTTGATGTCGGAGTAGCGGAAGGCCTCACCGGGATCCGACTGCAGCGGTGTCGTGAGCGCACGATGAATGCCTTCTGGTTTATCCGCTCGGTCCAGCCCCCACGGATCTGCGAGGTTGACGTCGATCGGTTCGCCCGATGTGTGGGTCAGCAACATGCGAAGCGTCACCTGCGCGCGCCGCGGATCGTTCGCAGTGTTGAACTCGGACAAGTACTTCTGCACGGGATCGTCGAACTGAACCTTGCCCTGCTCGTGCAGTTGCATGACTGCGGTCGCCGTTGCCAGCGGCTTGGTCAGCGATGCGATGTCGAAGATCGTGTCCTCGGTCATCGGCTCGGCAGGTGAGGGCAATCCGTCCAACCCCGGTTCGCCGGCAAGCTTGCGTGAGCCAAAAGCCCGATGGAAGACGACGTTGCCGCCGTGCCCGATCACCACCACCGCACCGGGCAGCCGCTCAGCCGCGATCGCGTCGTTGATCAGCTTGACGACTGCCGGGAAGTCGCGAGTGGGCGTGCTGCTTACCGTTGGGTGCGCGGTACAGCCTGAGGACGCCGTGGCGAGGGTAAGCAGGACCGTTGCGACCGCTTTGCGCGCTCGCCAACGTCGATGCGGAAGAATCACGGGCACCATGGACGACACCTCCGCCCTGACATCGCGACGACCCCACATCGTGCGTCTCGCCGTGTTCGCGGTCTTCCTCCTTGTGCTGTTCTACCTCGTCGCCGTCAAGCGCGTCATCGATGTCGACGAGATGCGGCGCGCGGTCTCGGCGACGGGGCCGGCGGCGCCGTTGACTTACGTCCTGGCCTCGGCGATCCTCGGCGCGTTGTTCGTGCCTGGCCCGGTGCTGGCCGGGGGCAGCGGGGTGCTGTTCGGACCTGTAATGGGTGTGTTCGTGACGCTGGGCGCGACGGTCGGTACCGCAATCGTCGCGAGCCTGGTTGGTCGCCGGGCCGGCCGGGAAAGTGCGCGGACTCTGCTGGGAACGACACGCGCCGACCGCGTCGACGCACTGATCGAACGCGGCGGACTGTGGGCCGTCGTCGGCCAGCGCTTCGTACCCGGGATCTCGGACGCACTCGCCTCCTATGCGTTCGGGGCGTTCGGAGTTCCGTTGTGGCAGATGGCGGTCGGGGCGTTTATCGGCTCGGTGCCGCGGGCGTTCGTCTACACCGCGCTGGGGGCCTCGATTGCCGATCGGTCGGCGCCGTTGGCCTATGCGGCGATAGCGGTGTGGTGCGTGACCGCCATCGTCGGCGCATTCGCGGCGCGGCGTGGCTGGCGCAAGTGGCGTGAGCACGCCGGGCGCGGCGCCGACGGTGGCGCGCACTGACGCATCGGCGACCGCGCGACTTTGTCACGTGTGTCCCACTAGCCACGCCGCCGGACCACTATGCGAAATGCCCGCCTAAGAGCGACTTTCAGCGACAAACTGCGCATCAAAACGCGGTGGGAATAAGAACCGCGACATCGCTGTGCAGGTGTGCCAGCCCGCTATCGAGAGTGGCCAGTTGCCCTTCCCAACTTCGTGCGAGCTGAGCCAGGTAAGCATCGGTGACTTGCCGGTGGCCGACCACGCCACCGAGCTCTACATCGCCGAAAGAGACACTGTCAAACCAAAATTCGTGACGGTCCGCACTCTCGACTGCGCTGACGACACCTCGCGCGGTTGCCGCGGATTGCCCATTGCGCAACAGAAATCGGACAAGGCTTCCTTGTGTGATCGGGCACGTCGCAAATCCTGTGCCGGATGCCGATAACCATTCCGTGGCCGAGTCGTGATGCACGTGCTCGTTGACGACCAGTGCGATGAGCACATTCGCGTCGAGCAGCGCAGTCACTCTTCATCCTCCAAGGAGCGCACGTCCTCGGAAGTCACCACGGTCCCGACGCTCACCAGAGGCAACCCGGTCCTGGGGTCTGTGGCGGTCGCGGTGGTGCTGCCGGCTTTAAGGCCGCGTCGGATGAGGTCGGCGACCGTTTCACTCAGGCTACGGCGGGTGTCCCGCGCAATCGCAAGCGCCTGTTTGTGCAGGTCTTCCGGAAGGTCAATGGTGGTGCGCACACCAAATCCTAGCATCTCTGCATCATGATGCAGAGATGCTCGATCCCGTTGCACCGGTTCAGGCCGACTCGGCGCGACCGCTTCGCAACGAACTGCACGCCTCGACGAAGCGCGCCCACTCGGCCGTCCGCGGACGAACCGCG
Organism: Mycobacterium sp. NGS48; assembly: GCF_059812585.1. Lineage (NCBI taxonomy): Bacteria > Bacillati > Actinomycetota > Actinomycetes > Mycobacteriales > Mycobacteriaceae > Mycobacterium > Mycobacterium sp. NGS48. The sequence goes on along the minus strand of NZ_JCALCY010000001.1, from coordinate 529,590 downwards.
CAGTCCGACACAGCGTCGTCGCTGACCACCAGACCGGGTTTGACAGGGGCCAACAGTTCGGCGAGTTTGAGAACCTGCCCTGCCGGACTGTCCGAGATGCTCTGAAACACCCGGTCGCGGATCCACGCCGCAGCGCTGTCGATGCCGGCGGCCAAGTCCAATTCCGGAACCCGCAGACCTCCCTCGCATCGGGTCAGTTGCTCCTCGAAGCGATCCTGCCAGCACTCCGTGTGCCACCCGCCCCATACGCCTGGAAGGGCTTGGAAGATACCCATGGTGTCGGCTGTTTGCCACGCTCCCACTGCTTTTCGCGGCACGTCGATGTGGACGCCGCCCTCGGGGATCTTGCCGAGCGTCAGGCTACTGACGCCGCAGCCGGGCAGCCTGTCTATCAGAGCGGGCCCATGCCATGCCTGACTGAGATGCCACCACAGCGGCCAAAGCCGAAGTCTGCCATCCGCATCCACTAGGGAAACCAGATGGCACAGTGCATTTCGGTCGCGGGCGAGTCGCAGCTCGGGTAGCCCGTCCCACGCCTGCCGCGGCAGATCGGCTCCGACATATCCAGCCAGTTCAGCGCTTCCGTCGTAGGCCCAACCGATCGCATAGTCGCGCCATACCGCGGCGAGCACACTCATCATGGCTCGGCGTTCAGGCATCTCCACCATCAACTCGTCGCCGAAGAACAACAACCGGCGACGATCGAGGTCCACCACCGCTCCGCCGTCGGCCCACAGCGGATTTACCCACTCATTCTTGGGGCAGCGCCGTAGCGACTGCGCATACCGCACCGCGAACGCCGGCCCGGCGATCAACGCGTCCAACATGCGGCAGCCCGCCCAGTGCGAGTAATAAAGCTGCCAATCCTGATCGTTGACGATGATGAAGTTCGCCCTATTACCCACGCCGTTCCCCTGAACCCTTGCGACGCGGTCGGGAGATTTCGCGTCGACTAGGCAGAGTCTGCGCCTAGGGGCCGACACGATCCAGTCACCCACTGTGCGTGCCCGGCGATGGAGTGCGCATTCCGGTAGACAGAGCATAGGGTGGTCGCCGTGACGGAGACCGACGCGCTCCCGGCCCTGGAACGAATTCTGGTCGAGAAGGGTCCCCTGCACGCCGACGAGATTGCGCAACGGCTGCGGGAAGCCGGCGTGACCGATCCCGACATACCGAGCCTGGCTAAGATGGAAATGCAGTGGCCGACAAAGCAGTTGGTCGACGATCGCTGGGTATGGCTGCCGACGGTACTCGCCGGGCGAATCTTCACCCACCGGCTCGGCGTCGGCGAGGCCGCCAACGACATACTCACGATCACACCCGACCTGGGCCCGATCGCCGAGTTGTGCGACTACGCGCCCTACCAGCGGTTCGCCGACGGGTCGGCAGCACAAATCGTGGTGGCCGACTACGACGATGAGCTGCTTGAGGAGCGCGACATTCCGGTCGAGGTGGCCGACACGTCGCCGGTGCTGCTTCTGGAGGCGGGCACGCTGACAGCGTTGGGCGTGGCCGAAGGAGACCTGATCGGGGTACGGCTGATCGCGGACGGTCTTGCGCTCGAGCGGGTCACCGCGGTGGCGCCTACCGCGGCGGGGCCGTCGTTGGCCGCGACGCTGGATGCTGACAAGCCGGAGTTCATCGACATGGCGGTGTGGACGGCGTGCGTTGCGGACCCGACGCTGTTCACCGAGCCGTCGCCGCCGCTGGGCGAGATCATCGACGACCACGGCCTGGCACGTCGCGGCGAGTGGCTCGCGCCCGGTGGATTCGATTTCAGGCGTTGGGATTTCGAGCGCGGGAGTGCCCGGCTGGCCGAGCGGCACGACCTCGACCCCGACGACGCGTTCGCGTTGTACACGCTCGTCACGCTGTACAGCGAGGTGTCGCTGTTGTTGCTGATCGCTGTTGGCGCGGACGTGCCGCTGGAGGACGCGCTGGCCAAGGTTCGCGACAGTGAGGCGGGGCTTTCGCTCGATCGAGCCATCGACCTGGCCGGCGGGCTCGGGGTCGTCCTCGCCGACCCGGAGCTGGCCGAAGCGCTGGTGGACGAGACGGTCGGCAATGGCCGCGACGGTGCGGCCGCGTTGGGGATGCTCGCCGAGGTGCTGGAGCCGAAGGTGCCACCCGCGGCGCGGGTGGCGTGTCGCTGGCTGCGTGCGGTGGCGCTGGAACGGATCGGCGATATCGGCGCAGCCGAACGCGAGCTGCTGGCAGCAGAGTCGATGGATGTCGACTGGCCGTTGCCGTTGCTCGATTTGGCACGCATTGCCTCCGATCGCGGCGACGCCGAGCGCGGGTTGGCGCTACTGCGCCGAGCCGGCGCCGAACCGGACCACCCATTGCTGGAGCTGCTACAGCACTACCGCGCTGACTCTCGCCGCGATCTTGGGCGAAACGAACTGTGCTGGTGCGGTTCTGGCCGCAAGTATAAGAAATGCCATCTCGGACACGAAGAGCTGCCACTGGCCGAGCGCGCCAGCTGGTTATACGCCAAAGCCATCCAGCACGCGCTGCTATGCGGCTGGGATGACCTGCTAGTCGAGGTGGGCTATGAACGCTTCCGATACGACGACGACCCGGACATACTGGGCGATCCGCTGGTGCTGGACGCCGTGCTCTTCGAAGGCGGCGCGTTCGCGGAGTTCCTGGAGTTGCGCGGGTCACTGCTGCCCGATGACGAGCGGGCGCTGGCCGAGCAATGGCTGCTGGAGGCACGGTCTGTCTTCGAGATCGAGCAAGTGCACCCGGGGCACGGCCTCACCGTGCGCGACGTACGCACCGGCGACACCCACGAGGTGCGGGAGCGGACGGCCAGCCGCCAACTGAAGCCAGGGCAGCTAGTCTGCATGCGGGTGGTGCCGGCCGGGGACATCATGCAAATCTTCGGCGGGCTGGAACCCGTTGCGCTGCATGAGCGCGACGCACTGATCGAGCTACTCGACAGCGAGCGCGACCCGGTAGAGCTGGTGGCGCAGTTGAGCCGGCGGTTCGCGCCACCGACGCTGACCAACACCGAGGGCGATCCGCTGGCGATCTGCGAGGCCACCGTGCAGATCGGCGACCCAGCCGGGATCGAAGCGGCGCTCGACGACACCTACGACCGGGTCAACGACGACCAGCCGGCGCGGTGGTTCGAACGCGTCACCACCCATGGCATGCAACGCATTCGGGCTAGCCTGACGCTTGGCGGCGACACGCTGCGGGTGGAGACCAACAGCGAAAAGCGGATGGACCGCGTGCTGGCCACGCTCGCACGCCTGGACCCCGCGATGCAAGTGCTCGACGACACCCGGGAGCTTGATCTGGCCAAGCTGTTGCCCGATGCCGATGAGAACGGACTTGACCCCGACGATCCCCAGGTAGCAGCCGCCCTCGACGAATTCATCCGCGACTACGAGACCAAGTGGCTCGATCAGCCCATCCCCGCGCTCAAGGGCCACACCCCACGGCAGGCCGCCGAGGACCCCACCCGGCGCGGCGACCTGATCAAGCTGCTCGACAGTTTTCCGGCCGGTGCGGCCGCCCGCGGCGGGATGGACACCGATCGGCTGCGCGCCGCGCTCGGCCTGTAGCGCCACGACGTCACGTCAGCCGGTCTCGCCAACGAGCAAAGCGACTCGTCGGAGCCTGAATCGCAGCCATGACCGCGCTCATCGGCGATGCCACCGACTTCGCTCGCGTCGCGGTTCCCGCGGCCGGCGGGCCATCGCCGTCCCACCACGTCGGCTCCAACAACGCCGTCGTCACCGGGATCGCTGCCTCAACGCTCTTGCGTCCCCACCGGCACGCGCGGTCGATGGCCGCGGCCGAAGGCGCCAGGTTCGCCGGCGACAGTGTCGGCGAGAATCGGACGAGGTGATCGGCGTAGGGCACAGTGCGCACCATCTGCAATTGGATCGCCTGGGTGATCGGCACCAGCCACAGGTGTCGCGGATCCCATTGCGGGTGAAAGCAATCGAACGCCAAGTAGCACGCATTGCGAGTGCCCAGCCTCCCGTCGCGCACCCGCTTCCACGCCAGTTCGATCGGGACATTGCTGGCCGTGCCACCGTCGACCAGAGCCGCGACGTCCTTTTCCTCGCAGAGGGCGTCGAGGATCGGGATCATCCGCGGGTTGCTCGTTTCGTGGTGCAGCACACCGGGAATGGCCGACGAGAACGACGCCGCGTCGAGGACGTCGAAGTCTCGCTCCGGCTCGTCGGCGCCGATGATGATCGGCTTGACGACGCGTAAGTCGATGAAGGCGGCCACCTGCCACATCCGGGCACCGACCTGCGCGCCGATCCCGATCGGGCGAAACGGCAGCGACCGCAACTGCAGTGCGGCCAATTCGGGACGGCGAAACCGCGCCGGCAACGCCGAATACGGCTGGCGGCGCACACCGGCGATCACGACGTCGAACGGAATTGCCAAGTCCGACATCCGCATCCGTTCACCGTCCTCGCGGGTGAGCATGGCGTGCGCGAACTGGTCGAAGCGCAGCGCGAACATCCCGGCCAGGCCGTGGCGGCGACGCACCCGTTCGGGCCCGAGGATGGCGCGGTAGGACACCGTTTTCCCCCACGCGATGTACTCCTCGATGGGCACCGGCAGCTCGCGGCTCACCAGACTGCCCAAGATCGACCCGAACGACGCGCCGATCAGGTAGTCGGGCACTTGGCCGGCCTCCAGCAGCCGCTGCATGCCGCCGATGTAGACGAAACCCGCACCTCCGCCGCCGCCGAGAACCATGACGAGTTTCTTGTAGCCGACCTCGGCGTCCAATTCCGCGGCGGAGAAGTCATTGCCGTGCCGCTCGATCAGCACGCAGCGCTGATCGTCCTGGTCGGAGGCCAGCGCCGCCAGCGCCTCGCGTGCTGTCCGCAGCGCCGTGATCGGATCCGGCTCTTCGCGCAGCGGTCCGTACAGGGTGTCGGCGACCCGGGACAGCCACGGCCCGACTTCGGCGCCCACCGAGACGTCGCCGCGCCCGCGGCTGCCGCCCGGGCCTGCGGCTCCCGGTTCGAAATCGGCGAGCCGGGCGAAGTTGAGGATGTAGCGCAGCCGGCGCAGCTCCTCGGTGCTCAACACCTCCGGGTTCGCCAAGTGGTGGCGGATGAGCCGGTTTTCCATCCGTTGCAGCAGCAGCGCCGGCTCGGCCGATAGCAGGTCAGCGGTATCGGGGGTGTCGACGGCCTCGTCCTCGATCTCCTCGATGACGTCGAGCCCGGCCTCACGGCGGCCGAGCCGGCCCAGCACCGCGTCCGCGAACGGGATCTCCATAAGGATCAGTCTCGTCGCCGCCCCGGCGGCGCATCGTGGGAGGGTGCGGACCGCAGTCAGAGTGTCCGCCCTGCCGGCTGCCAGCCCGTGCGGTGACGGTGTAAGGGATGTCGACGACGAGTACCCAGAGAGGCCATAGCGTTATATCAGCGCTTACTGTACTGTTTAACCGATGCTGACGTGTGGGGTCCGGGAATCGGCGCTGGCCCGACTGGGCCGGGCGCTGGCTGATCCGACGCGGTGCCGGATTCTGGTGGCGCTGCTGGATGGCGTTTGCTATCCCGGCCAGCTGGCTTCACATCTCGGGTTAACGCGATCGAACGTGTCCAACCATCTGTCGTGTTTACGAGGCTGCGGATTGGTCGTCGCCACCTATGAGGGCCGGCAGGTTCGCTATGGGCTTGCCGACAGTCACCTTGCCCGCGCGTTGGGAGAGTTGGTCCAGGTCGTTCTGGCGGTCGATACCGATGAGCCCTGCGCCGCCGAGCACGGCGCCCACGGGGTCGGTGGAGACGCCAGTCGGCAACGATCCCCTGCCGTCGAAGGCTCGTTGGCTGAATCGCGTTGAGGCGCAGAACAAAAGGGAGGAATCAGCAGTGGTTGCTGAGAGGCTTTTGGCTAAAGCGGCCGGAACGGTGTTCACCGGTCTGGTTGGGGTGAGTGCCTATGAGGTGGTCCGCAGGGCGGTGGGTAGGGCTCCGGTTCACCGGGCTGCGGTCACGGCGACGGAGTGGGGCCTGCGGGGAACTCGACGGGCCGAGGTGGCAGCGGAGTCGGCCCGGCTGAAAGTCGCCGACGTGGTCGCCGAGGCGCGTGAACGCATCGGTGACGACGCCTTCCCGGTGGCCGCTGCCGCTGCTGAGGCAGACGATGACGACTGCTGTTGATGCCAAGGCCGAGCTGACCGTCGTATCTGTCGCGGCGGGGCGGATGCGTGTGCGCGCCAAGGGTTTTCAGTTCGACGCGGGTCGGGCTGTCGCGATCGAGGACACGGTCGCCCACGTCACCGGTGTGCAAGCCGTGCAGGCCTATCCGCGCACGGCATCGGTGGTGATCTGGTATTCGCCTGAACGCTGCGACACCGCTGCCGTCCTGTCGGCGATCGCCGATGCCCAGCACCAGCTCGCGGCGTCGGCGCCCCCGCGTGGCCCGCACTCGGCTGATACTTTCACGATCGACGTCGTGCAGAAAATCGTTGACTGGGCCGTGCGGGTGCGGTCGGGTTCGCACCGCGACGTGCATGGCCGCCGGCCGGGCGTGATGGTCGATGCCTGCGGCTGCGAGCACGACGACAACGGGCCCGAGCCGGAGCGGCTCTGGCACGTCGGCAAACTTCGACGGGCTGCGTTGTCCGGGGCACTGTTATCCGCCTCGGTGGCCGCCGGATGGATCGGCCCGCTCGGGCCGGTCGCACTGGGACTCAAAGCCCTCGCGCTCGCGGTGGGGGCGTCGACGTTCGTGCCCTCCGCCGTTAGGCAACTGACCCAGGGCCGCATCGGCGTCGGCACCCTGATGACCATCGCGGCGGCCGGCAGTGTCGCGCTGGGTCAGGTCGGCGAGGCCGCCGCGTTGGCGTTTCTGTTCTCGATCAGCGAGGGTTTGGAGGAATACGCGGTGGCGCGTACCCGCCGCGGGTTGCGCGCGCTGCTGTCACTGGTTCCGGAGCAGGCCACAGTACTGCGCGAGAGTACCGAAACTGTGGTGGCCGCGGCCGACCTGCAAGTCGGCGATCAGATGATCGTCAAGCCCGGCGAACGCCTGGCCACCGACGGCATCATCCGCGTCGGGCACACCGCCTTGGACGTCTCCGCGATCACCGGCGAATCGGTGCCGGTCGAGGCTGGACCGGGTGACGACGTGTTCGCCGGCTCGATCAACGGCCCCGGAGTGCTGCAGGTCGAGGTCACCGCGACCGCCGCGGACAACTCGCTGGCGCGCATCGTGCACATCGTGGAAGCCGAGCAGGCCCGCAAAGGGGGCAGCCAGCGGTTGGCTGATCGCATCGCGGCACCGCTGGTGCCGGGCATCATGATCGCCGCGACGGCGATCGCCGGGACCGGCAGCGTCTTCGGCAACCCGGTGGTGTGGATCGAACGCGCGCTGGTGGTGCTGGTCGCGGCCTCGCCGTGCGCGCTGGCCATCGCCGTGCCGGTGTCGGTGGTGGCGGCCATCGGCGCCGCCGCCAAATTCGGTGTGCTGATCAAAGGCGGCGCCGCGCTCGAAGCCCTGGGCACCATCGGCGAAATCGCTCTGGACAAGACGGGAACGTTGACGGCCAACCGGCCCATCGTCATCGACGTCGCGACCACCAACGGCGCCACCCGCGAACAGGTGCTGGCGGTGGCGGCCGCGCTGGAGGCCCGCAGTGAACACCCCTTGGCCGCGGCCGTCCTCGCCGCAACCCGAGCGCCGACTGCCGCCGCCGGTGACGTGCAGGCCGTCCCCGGTTCCGGGCTGACCGGCCACCTCGACGGGCATGCCGTCCGGCTGGGCCGGCCGGGCTGGCTCGACGCCGGCGACCTCACCGATCACGTGACGCGCATGCAATACGCGGGTGCCACAGTAGTTCTCGTCGAACGGGACCAGCAGCTGCTCGGCGCCATTGCCGTGCGGGACGAATTGCGCCCGGAGGCCGCCGAAGTCATCGCCGAATTACACGCCGAGCGCTACCAGGTGTGCATGCTCACCGGCGACAACCACGCCACCGCCGCCGCGTTGGCCGCCCGGGCCGGAATTGAGCATGTCTACGCCGAGCTGCGCCCCGAGAACAAAGCTCACTTGGTCGGACAGTTGCGCGCCCAGCGTCCCACCGCGATGGTCGGCGACGGCGTCAACGACGCTCCGGCCCTGGCCGCGGCCGACCTGGGCATCGCAATGGGCGCCATGGGAACCGACGTCGCCATCGAAACCGCCGACGTCGCCCTGATGGGTCAAGACCTGCGTCACCTGACTCAGGCACTGCGGCATGCCCGCCGCTCCCGGCAGATCATGCTGCAAAACGTGGGGCTCTCCCTGGGCATCATCACCGTGTTGATGCCGCTGGCGGTGTTCGGAACCCTCGGCCTGACCGCGGTCGTGCTCGTGCACGAGCTCGCCGAGGTCGTCGTCATCGCCAACGGCGTGCGCGCCGGACGCATCAAAGCGCTGACCGGCGCAACGCAAGATACCCGACACGGCCCGAAGTAACGGCGGGACGGCAATTGTCGCGACCGGTGCTGTAATGATGTGGTCAATAACTCACCTCGACGGTGAGGCCCTCCGCGGCGGAAATTGGGGGCGGATAATCCCCCGGAACCGTAGCCTTTGGTGCTGTGCCGGTGGCTGGTCGGGCGGGTTCTGCGATTTGCGCATTACTGCTGCTCTGGATTACCGGTGTTGCTGCCGCGGCCGCAGCACCTGCCGAGCCGGTCATCACGGCACCCAGCGAAAGGCTGGTGGGTTGGGACACCTACCGCAGACTGGATCGGTTGCCGTATCTCAGCGCCGATACTCAGACGCTGCAGGTGTCGAGCTTCGATCGAAGCGGCGGTGATTTCGATGTCTCCACCGGTAATCGGAACGGCACCGGCGGCTGTTTGGCGTCCGGTGGTGCCGGCTGCGTCATCGCAGAGGATCGCGGTGCCGGAGAGGTGGATTCGATCTGGTTCACCCGCGACGGCGGCGATGTGCGCGCGATCGGAACGCTGCGCATCGAGCTGGATGGGCAGACGGTAGTCGACGCGCCACTGCAATCGGTGGTCGATGGCGCGCTGGGTGCGCCATTCGTCTGGCCGCTGGTGGCAAACGCTGCACAGTCGCCGGGCGGCGTGTACATCAAAGTGCCGATGCCGTACCGGAAGTCGATGCGGATCAGCGTCGCATCGAATTTGGAGTACTACCACGTCGACTATCGCCGGTTTTCCACCGCCGACGGGGTCACCACGTTCTCGACTGCCGATCCCGCGCTCGATGTGCTTGCATCCCTCCGGACCGCAGGCACCGTCGATCCCAAACCGGCACCAGCTATCGCAACACATACCCACCGGCTCATCGCGCTTCCCGCCAATGCTGAGTCGATACTCGCGGAATCCACTGGGTCGGCCATGATTTCGGCGCTGCAGCTACAGCTGCCGGAACCGACTGATCAACTCCTGGCCGGATTGCGGCTCCGGATCGAGTTCGACGGCCAAACCATGGTCGACTCGCCAGTTGGGGAATTCTTCGGCGCCGGGCTGGGCGTCACCACCGTGCAATCGCTGATGTTCGCAGCGATCCCACAACCCACGGGTTCGTTGTCGTTGTCGGAGTGGTGGCCAATGCCGTTCGCCCGCACAGCCCACATCACTCTGGTCAACACGACCGGCAACCCCGTGCCCGGGATCGACAGCGACGTCGTGACCACACCCGACCCGCAGTGGGGGTCTGCGCTCGAGCGCGGACGCGTCGGCTACTTCACCGCGCGCTCGCATGCCGGTCCGACGATGCCCGATCAGGACTGGTTGTTCGCCGACGAACACGGTCACGGCAAATTCGTCGGCGTCAGCCAGACCATGAGTGGTTCGGGAATCAAAACGGCGTTCAGCGCCGATGCCCCTTACTTTCTCGAGGGAGCCGAACGCGTCTACACCGACGGGTCGGCATCCCCGCAGTGGTATGGCACCGGCACCGAGGACTTCTACGAGGGCGGTTGGTATTTCAAGGGCGGCACGCAGTTCAGCGCCCCGCTCACCGGCCAGCCCGATCAACGCACGGCCACCGGCGGATGCGCCGGCTACTGTGTCTCCGCCTATCGGCTCATGTTCGCCGACGCGATCGGCTACCACTCCGCACTGCGATTCGGCATTGAGCACGGCAAACGCAACATGGTTCAACCCGCCTACAGCTCAACCGCATTCCTCTACACGCAACCAAACGACACCACCACGCTCAGCGACGAGATCTACCCCAGTGATCCGGTGAGCCGAATCCTGCATATCTACACCGACGATGGCGCCACTGACCAATTGCTGATCAGCACATACGAGGGAAGCGAGGACGCCCGCCCGGTCGCCGGATCGGTACGCGCCACCAGCGCTGCAATGACGTTCGACGTCGCGCTCCGCGCGGACAGCCACGGTGTCCTGCTGCGCCGCATGTCGGACCAAGCAACGGGCTATCAGTCAGCAGACGTTGCCATAGACGGAATGCCTGCCGGGATCTGGTTACAGCCGCGCGGCAACACCTTTCACCGTTGGCTCGATGACACCTTCCTCGTACCTGAGTCGCTCACGGCCGGCAAAGACCGCATAACGGTCACGATCACGCCTATCCGCGGCACTCCGCCCTGGACCGTCAGCCGCTACCGCATAGACGCACTTACGGGTTGATTTGGTCACCTCTGTCACACCAGTCACGTTGCCGGACCACTATGCGAAATGCCCGCCTCTGAGCGACTTTTCAGCGGCACGCCCGGGCGAGCACGGTTTTGTGGTTACTCGTCGGCTTCCGGCTCAGGTGGCCGAACCTCCGATGGCTGGCGAACGTCAACGAGATCAGCGATGATCCGAAAGTCACCGCTGTTGTGGGTGAGCAGGGGTATGCCGTAAACGTTTGCCGTAGCAGCGATTACCAGATCCACTGCGCGGCGCCGCGGCTGACCGCCCCGGTTACTCACGGCCGCTGACAGCCGACCCCATTCTCGCGCGATCTCAACCGTGACCGGAAGGGGATCAAATGCGGACTCGATTGCGCCCAGCCGCGCGGTACGCACCGCACGTTCGTCGTCGTCGCGGGCGACAAGAACGCCAAAGTGCAGTTCGGCAATCGACGCAACGCTGATGGCGGCCTCGACCTGCGATGGCGGATCTTGACCGATAAGGACCGAAGTATCAACGACTGCGCGCATCGGCTACTCGAACGGATCAGCAATCGACGCGGGAAACCGCTCGAGGTCTTCGCTCAGTGTTCTCGGCGCCGGGGTGCGCCAGACCGCGCGTAACGCCGGACCACTGACCCATCGCTTCTGCATGGCCGGCCCAAGCCGTGCCACCGGCCGGCCTGCGACGGTGATCGTGATCTCTTCGCCCGCTTCTGCCCGGCGCAATACCTCCCCGACGTTGTTGCGGAGTTCCTTCTGGGGGATGGTCTCCATAGCCCGATGGTAGCAGAAGTGCTACCTGGACGGTCGCTCCCACGGCCAAGTCATCAGAGCCCACACGACGACGATGAGCAGCGCCGCAGTCAGCAGATACACCGGCCATGGACCCAATACGTCCAATAGGGACGCGGTGTGCGGTTTTCCGTTCAGGAAGCCGTAATTGGTGCGCGCGATGCTGTTGAACGTGAAGGTAGCTGCTGCCCAAACAACCGTGACCATTACTACAAAGCGGTAGCTGCGCCACGTGGGCCGTTTCCTCCGGCCCCACGTGAGATAGATTGCCGCCCAGACGACAAGCAGGTGAATCGCCCAAAAACCGAGGAACTCGTAGTTGGGGAAATCCGGACTCTTCAGAACCGGTGAGATCAACGCCTGGATGCTCAACGTGAGACCCCAGTAGTAGGTAAGCGCGAAAGCCCAGTGTCGCTGGGACCACAACGCGTAGGCCGCCGCGATGGTCGCGAGATCGGTAAGACGAAGTGGCACCGACGCGCTGATGGTCGGCGGCGCCAGTGAATAGACCAGCACCGTGGCATATATCGCGGCAGTCACCGCCCCCAGGATGCGGCCCAGGCGCCGGGATTGCGCTTCGGTCTGCGAGCGCCCAACCCAGACAAGAAGCGCTGAGCCGATCACGAACACAGCGATGACGGCCCAATACGACGGGCCGTACGCCGTGAACTCCCGTTGTACGGAGAACACTCTCATCATTGTCGTCCCCGAACCGGCCATGACCACCGCTTAGCCGCGGGCGGCGCATCATGGGAGGGTGCGAATCGGAGTCGGGGTGTCCAGCGTGCCCGACGGGCGGCGGGCCGCGGTGCAAGCCGCGGTGCAGGCGCGCGACGAGCTGGCGGGCGAGGCGCCGTCGCTGGCCGTGCTGCTCGCGTCGCAATCCCATACCGACAAGGCTGCTGATGTCTTGGGCGCGGTGCAGGAGACACTGGCGCCGCCCGCGCTGATTGGCTGCGTGGCCCAGACGGTGGTCGCCGGCCGCCATGAGATGGAGGACCAGCCCGCGGTGGCGGTGTGGCTGGCTTCGGGCCTGCCCGCCGAGACGTTTGAACTGGACTTCGTGCGCACCGGCTCCGGCGCGCTGCTCGCCGGTTACCAATTCGACCGGTCCGCAATGGATTTGCATCTGCTGCTGCCCGACCCGTACACCTTCCCGGCGCACCTGCTCATCGAGCACCTCAATGCCGACCTGCCGGGAACGAGCGTGGTGGGCGGCGTGGTCAGCGGTGGGCGCGGCCCGGGCGACACCCGCCTGTTCCGCGACCACGACGTGCTGAGCTCCGGGCTCGTCGGCGTGCGGCTGCCCGGCGCGCAGGCGGTCCCGGTCGTGTCGCAGGGCTGCCGGCCGATCGGCCACCCGTATATCGTCACCGGCGCCCAAGACGACGTGATCACCGAGCTGGGCGGCCAAACGCCCATGCAGCGGCTGCGGGAAATCGTCGAGGGGATGCCGCGTGACGAGCAAGAGTTGGTGAGCACCGGCCTGCAGATCGGCATCGTCGGCGACGAGCATCTGGCCACGCCCGGTCAGGGCGACTTCCTGATCCGCGGACTGCTTGGCGCCGACCCGGCCAGCGGGGCGATCGAAGTCGGCGAGCTGGTCGAGGTCGGCGCCACGGTGCAGTTCCAGGTCCGAGACGCAGCAGGGGCCAATAACGATCTGCACCAGACCGTCGAGCGAGCTCTGGCGCAGCTTCCCGGGCGCCCGGTGGGCGGATTGTTGTTCACCTGCACCGGACGCGGGCGGCGCATGTTCGGGGCCCCCGATCACGATGCGTCGACGATCACCGACCTCCTGGGCGGGATTCCGCTCGCCGGGTTCTTCGCCGGCGGGGAGATCGGCCCGATCGCCGGGCGCAACGCCTTACACACATTTACCGCGTCGATGGCGCTGTTCGCCGAATGGGAACGCGTTTGACCTTCTTAGTCGCCCGCGCAGGTGGACCTTGGATTGGTCAGACCGACCGGTGCGAACATGTTGACCTATGCGTCACGTGGACACCGCGGGCACGAACGTGTCGGCACTCGATGCCGACCAGGCTGCGGCCCACGACTCGGGAGGCTCGGAGAGAAGCTGGCCGGGTTCGAGCCATTCGTACAACTCGGCATAGGACCGAACGATGGACGGAGCGATGCGCTTGCGCAGCATGTGCGGTGCGAGTTGGTCGGGTTGGTGGGCGCCCAGCGAGGCCATCATCTGCATCGCCTGCTTGACCGTCGCCTCCTGGTAGCGCTGCACGCGCAGGCTCTTGTCCGCAACGTTCAGCGCCCGCGCCCGCTTGGGGTCTTGGGTCGCCACGCCAACCGGGCAGGTGTTGGTATGACAACGCTGGGCCTGGATGCAGCCGGCGGCCATCATCATGGCGCGCGCAGCGTTGGTGTAGTCGGCACCCTGAATGAGTCGTTTGACGATGTCGGTGGCGCCGGCGACCTTTCCGCTGGCGGCGAGCTTGATCCTGTCTCGCAAACCGGTGCCGACCAGCACGTTGTGCACAGTCATCAGCCCATCGGTGAGCGGCATGCCGACGTGGTCTTCGTACTCCAGGGGCGCAGCCGCGGTGCCACCTTCGGCGCCGTCGACGATGATGAAATCCGGGGCCGTGCCCTCGTCGAGCATCGCCTTGCAGATCGCCAGAATGTCGATGCGGGTGCCGACACACAGTTTGAAACCCGTCGGTTTGCCATCGGCGAGCTCGCGCATGCGGGCGATGAACCGGATCAGCTCGCGGGGCGTGGAAAAGGCGGAGTGGAAGGCGGGGCTGACGCACTTCTCGTGGGCCGGAACACCGCGGTAGCGGGCGATCTCGTCGCTGACTTTCGCGGCCGGCAAGACACCGCCCACCCCGGGCTTGGCGCCCTGACTGAGTTTGAGTGACACGCACTTGACGTTCGGGTGCGAGGCCTTGTCGGCGAATTGCCGCGGATCGAAATGACCATCGGGGGTGCGGGCGCCGAAGTAGCCCGATCCGATCTCCCACACCAGGTCTCCACCGTTTTCCAGATGGTAGGGGGTCAGGCCGCCCTCCCCGGTGTCGTGCGCGAACCCTCCCAGCGCCGCACCCTTGTTCAGCGCGCGAATGGCGTTGGCCGACAACGCACCGAAGCTCATCGCCGAGACGTTGAGCAACGCCATCGAGTAGGGGCGGCCGCAGTCGGGCCCGCCCACCAGCACACGAGGAGGCTCATCGGGCACGGGTACCGGCGCCACGGAGTGCGCGAGGTGCTCATAGCCCACCTCCTCGATGTCGCGCTCGGTGCCGTAGGCCTGCTCGCCGTGGATGCCCTTGGCGCGTTCGTAGATGATCGATCGCCGCTCGCGGTCATAGGGGCGCCCGTCGAAGTTGCGTTCGATGAAGTACTGCTGCAACTCGGGCCGAAGCGCCTCCAACAGATACCGCATGTGCCCCAGGACGGGGTAGTTGCGCAACACCGAATGCCAGGGCTGGACCAGGTCGTAAAGGCCGACGGCGAACAACAGCGCGGCCGGTAGCGCCAACCACAACCATGCCCACGAGTTGACTTCCATGGCCACGCCCGCGAACACGGCGACGACACCGAGGGCGACGATCGCGATAAACCTGTACATGCGCCTCCCTGCATTGCGGGACGAACGGTGGCTCCGCTCTTCGCTCAGCATCCCAGACAACCGTGTTCGGGTCGGGTCGAGCAGAGTTCGGCGGCACTCGGCGGTGCGGGCTACCTGACTGAGTGCGAGCCAAGGTGATGACTGCTACGATTGCTACGCGTGATGAAGGAAGGTGTGTCGTGCGAAGGATTGCGCACCGCGAGCTCCGCAACAACTCGTCACAGATCCTCGATGACGTCAAGAACGGCCAGGTCATCGAGGTGACCAACCATGGCGAAGTTGTGGCCGTGCTGATCCCGCCCGCCGCGACTCCCTATGAACGCCTGGTCGCGGCCGGCAGGGTGCGCGTGGCGCGGCCGGGCAGGGCCAGGCGGTTCTCCGACATCCGCGCGTCTCGGTCAGAACGCGACGCGCTCGATGTGCTGTCTGAGATGCGGGGCGAGTGATCGCCTACCTGGATACCTCGGCCGCGCTGCGGGTCTTGACAATTGGACCAGATCCCGAAATCGCGACCCTGACCCGGCATACCCAGCAATACCTCGATCGGTTGGCGAAGCAGGGGCACACGATCGTGTCGTCGGCTCTGTTGCGGACCGAAATCCTCTGCCAGGCCAACCGCCAACCAGAGATCGGTATCGACGCGGCAGAGGATTTCTTGTCGTTGGTGAACCTGGTGGCAGTGGACTCGACCGACGTCGACGATGCTCCGAATGCGCCAGGCAGATTACGCACACTCGATGCCATCCACCTCACGGTCGCCATGCGCGTCGGCGCGGATGTCCTTGTCGCGTACGACGACGAACTGCTTCGTGCTGCAAAGACGGCGGGCATGCGTACGGGCCCGGGATAGCTCGTTGCGTACCTTGACCGCGTCGATGGCGCTGTTCGCCGAATGAGCCGCACACGCTAGGCATGCAGCGGCGAGCCGGCCAATGCCAGCATCGCTTCGCCCAGCGCCTCGTTCTGGGTGGGGTGCGCATGCACAAGCGGTGCGACGTCCGTCGGCAATGCTTCCCAAGCAACCATCAGCTGAGCCTCTCCGATCAGCTCGCCAACCCGATCACCCACCATGTGCACCCCGACCACGGGTCCGCAGCCCGAAGCTGAGCCGCGTCGAATCACCTTGACTCCGCCGGACGTTCGCAGGATCTGGCTCTTGCCGTTGCCGCCGAGGTCATAGACGACCGTGGTGACGTCACCGTACTGCTCGCGCGCCGCGGCCTCGGTGAGTCCCACCGACGCGACCTGCGGGTGTGAGTAGGTCACCCGCGGAATCAGATAATCCGGTGTCAGCACCGGGCTTTGGCCCGCGATCTGTTCGGCGACGTAGATGCCGTGCGCGAATCCGCGGTGGGCCAGCTGTAGCCCGGCCACCAGGTCGCCGACCGCGTAGACGTCGGCGTGGTTGGTCGCCAGCCGGTGATCGACCCTCACACACCCCCGATCCATCTCGATTCCCGCCTCGACGAACCCGGCCGATCTGGGCTCCCGGCCGACAGCGACCAACAGCACCTCGGCCTCGATGACCTCGCCGTCGGCCAATTCCACTGCTACGCCGGCACGGTGCTGCTTTGCCCCGGTGACGGCGGCGCCGGTCTTGGCGGTGATACCCCGCCGGTGCAAGGCCCGGCCGAGCATCTTCGAGGTCCACTCATCCTCCCCCGGCAACAGCCTCGGCATGGCTTCCAGGACGGTCACCGCGGCGCCGAACGACGCCCACATGCTGGCGAACTCGACACCGATCACGCCGCCACCCAACACAATCGCGGTCCGCGGGATCTCGGGTAGCTGCAGGGCGTGATCGCTGTCGATGATCTGATCACCGATCCGGATGTTCGCGATGGCTCGCGGAGCCGAACCGGTGGCAAGCACCACCGCACCGCCGGTGTAACGGTTGCCGTCCACGACGACCGTGCGATTTCCGACGTAGCGGCCGTTACCGGGCACGACGGTGATACCACGACGATCGATCAACCCATGCAGTCCGGTGTGTAGCCGGTCGACCACCGACTGTTTGTAGGCGTGTACAGCCGTCATGTCGATGCCGGTCAACGTTGCCTGCACACCGACGCATTCGGCCGCGCGGGTCACGTCGGCGATCTCGGCGGCATGCAGCAGGGCTTTGGTGGGAATGCAGCCGCGGTGCAAACAGGTACCACCAACCTGGTCGGCCTCGATCAGGGTCACGGAGAGCCCCAGTTGGCTGGCCCGTAACGCGCAGGCGTAGCCCGCCGAGCCGCCTCCGAGGATCAGCACGTCGGAATCAGCCATCACAACCGTGCCAGCGCCGCGATCGGGTTCTCGATGAAATCGGCGAACAGCCGCAAGAACCCGCCGGCCGTGCCGCCGTCGCAAACCCGGTGATCGAAGCTCAGCGACACTTGCGTCACCTTGCGCACGGTCACTTCGCCTTCGACCACCCACGGCCGGTCGATGATGCGGCCGACACCCAAGATTGCTGCTTCCGGATGGTTGATGATCGGGGTAGATCCGTCGACCCCGAAGACGCCGTAATTGTTCAGGGTGAAAGTCCCCCCGGTCAGCCGAGCGGGTGGCAGTTTGCCGTCTCGGGCCATCGCCGTTGCTTCGGTCAACGCATCCGAGAGCCGCAGTAGGTCAAGCTGGTCGGCGTTTTCGATAGCGGGCACCATCAGTCCACGCGGGGTTTGCGCCGCGATTCCGAGGTTGACGTGCCGGTAGCGAACAATTTCCGAGCGCGCGGTGTCGACCGACGAGTTCAGCTCGGGGAACTGCCGCAGCGACGCGACGGCGAACCGGGCCAGTAGCGCCAGCAGACTGACTTTGCGCGTCACCGCGTCCTGGATGCACTGTCTGGCGTCCAGCAACCCGGTGGCGTCGACGTCGACCCACGTGGTGGCATCCGGAATCTCCCGGCGACTGGTCGAGAGTTTGTCCGCAATTGCTTTGCGCACTCCGGTGATTGGGGTGCGGTGTTCGTCGTGACTGCTGGTTTCGGGCTGGGTGAGCGAGCGCTCGATGTCTGCTCGGGTGATGACGCCGCCGAAGCCGGTACCCGGCAGGCTTGTGACGTCAACCCCGTTGTCACGGGCCAATTTACGGACCACTGGTGAGATCACCTTCGTCGGGCCCACCGGCGTGCGCCGTCGACGAGGACGCTCTGGTTCGCTTGTGCCGTACCCGATCAGTACGTTGCCCGAGCCGGCCTGCTCCTCGGCGCGGACAGTGATCAACGGCGTACCCACGGCTAGAGTCGAACCGATCTCGCCGTGAAGTTCAATCACGGTGCCCGCGAACGGGACCGGGACCTCGACGGCTGCCTTGGCGGTTTCCACCTCGACGATCACCTGGTCGACCGCCACGGTGTCGCCGACCTGCACCCGCCACTCCGCGATGACGGCGTCCGTCAAGCCCTCACCGAGGTCGGGAAGCAGAAACGTCTGGTCGGCCACTAGGGCGTCCCCTCTGTGCGGCGAAGCCGCGCCGAGCCGACAGCGTGCCCGATGGTGACGAGCGCTGGGATGAGTAGCGGGAACAGCACCAGCACTAGCATCAACCCTAACGATCCGATTGCAGTGAGCACGGATTCACTCCCTTTCCCTTCAGGCGACGATGTGGATGCGGTCATCCCACTGCAGCCGATCGACCGCGTCGAGGATCCGATCGCATCCGGGCAGGTGGAATCGCTCGAGTTTCGGTGGTGGGTAGGGGATGTCGAATCCGCAGATGCGCAGCACCGGCGCCTCCAAATGATGGAAGCAGCGTTCCTGAACGCGGGCCGCAATCTCGGCTCCCACGCCGGCGAATCCTTGGGACTCGTGCACCACGATGCATCGCCCGGTCTTGCGTACCGATGCCGCGACGGTCTCGTCGTCGAACGGAACGATCGATCGCAAGTCGACGACTTCGATGTCGCGGCCGTCGTCGGCGGCCGCCTCTGCGGCCTGCAACGCCCGATCGACCGCCGGGCCGTAGGCGATCAGCGTGGCGTCGCGTCCCGGCCGGAGGATTCGCGCGCGTCCGATCGGGACTCCGCGCTCGAGCTCGACGTCGGCGCGGGAAAAGTACAGCCGTTTGGGCTCGAGGAACACCACCGGATCGGGATCGTCGATGGACTGCCGCAACAGGCTGTAGGCGTCCGCGACCGACGCCGGGGCAACGACTTTGAGCCCGGGGGTGTGCGCGTAGTAAGCCTCGCTGGAGTCGCAGTGGTGCTCGACGCCGCCGATACCGCCGGCGAACGGGATGCGGATCACGATCGGAGCCGAAAGCGCTCCTCTGGTCCGGTTCCTGAGCTTCGCGACGTGGGAGACGATCTGCTCGAAAGCCGGGTAGGCGAAAGCGTCGAACTGCATCTCGACCACCGGCCGAAAGCCGGCCATCGCCATGCCGATGGCAAACCCGATGATCCCCGATTCGGCCAGCGGGGTATCGAAGCATCGTTCTCTGCCAAATGTTTTGGTCAGTCCGTCGGTGACCCGAAAGACTCCGCCGAGTTCGCCGACATCCTCGCCGAATACCAGTACCGACTCGTCCTCGTCGAGCGCATCACGCAGGGCGGTGTTGAGGGCCTGCGCCATGGTCATCATGGTCATGTCCGTCAGCCCTCCCGGGCCTCGGCGGCCAATTCCGCGCGTAGCTGGCGTTGTTGTTCACGCAGTTGACTGCTCGGTTCGGCGAAGACGTAGCGGAATAGGTCGTCGGCGTCGGTTTGGCGTTCGGTGTTCATCCCGGCCCGTAGCGCCGCGGCGCGGTCTTCGGCCTCGGCCGCGATGGCGCTGACATGCGCGTCGTCGATCAGGCTCTCGGCGCGCAGGTAGCTTTCCAGCCGGGCGATCGGGTCCTTGGTACGCCAGTGCGCCACTTCGTCGTTGGTGCGGTACCGGGTGGGGTCGTCGGCGTTGGTATGCCCCTCGACCCGGTAGGTGTGGGCTTCGACGATGACGGGGCCATTGCCCTGCAGTACGTAGTTGCGCGCTTCGTCCATCACGGCGAGCATCGCTATCGGATCGTTGCCGTCGACCTGCTCACTGCCGATGCCGTATCCGACTCCCTTGTGCGCCAACGACGGCGCCGCCGTCTGCCCCGCCAACGGCACGCTGATCGCAAACCCGTTGTTTTGCACCAGGAAGATCACCGGTGCACCGAAGACCGCTGCGAAGTTCAGCGCTTCGTGAAAGTCGCCTTCGCTGGTCGCCCCGTCACCGCACAGCGCCAGCACCACCGCGTCGGCGCCCTTGCGCGTCTGGGCATGCGCCAGCCCAGCCGCATGCAGGAGTTGGGTGGCCAACGGTGTGCACTGCGGCGCACAGCGGTGGCGTACCGGGTCGTAGCCGCAATGCCAATCACCAGCCAGCATGCTGAGGATCTCGAGCGGATCCACCCCGCGGGTGACCAACGCCATCGAATCGCGGTAGGTCGGGAACAGCCAATCCTCGGCCCGCAGCGACATCGCGGCGGAGACCTGGCAGGCTTCCTGTCCGCGTGCGGACGGATAGACGGCCAGCCGGCCCTGCTTGGTCAGCGCGGTCGCTTGTTCGTCAAAACGTTGTCCGAAAACCATGTTTCGATACATGTCGATCAAACGTTGACCGGACGGTCGGGGGTATCTCGCGGGGCTGTCGGTCAGCTGTCCTGTCGGGTCGAGGTACTGCACGGGCGTGTCGGCGGGGAGAAAATTCGTGTATGTCACGCCGATCTGCTCGACCACCGTCACCGCTGCCTCCACGTTGTCTACTTGCCTCCCAATGATCGAGATTTATAGTCACCGATGCACTACCAGGCGCGGTTCTGGAGATGTATTGGTTTATACAGACGCCGAACGCGTGCATACTGTTCACATAACCGACTGAAGTAGGCGAGGGGGCGAACACATGGAGTTGGACGATATCGACCGGCGGCTGATCCGGGAATTGGTCAAGGACGGCCGGGTGTCGATGCTGGAGTTGGCCAAACGCGCCCACATCTCTCGGACCCATGTGTATTCGCGGATCGAACGGCTCGAGCAGCGCGGGATCATCGAGGGGTTCACCGCGCGAATCAATCTGGAGCGAACGGGCTTTGCGACGTCGGCGCTGATCGCGCTGTCCATTCAGCAGGATGCCTGGCGTGGCCTGTCGGAGCAGTTGAAGACGTTGCAGTTCGTCGAGCGGTTCACCTTGGTCGGCGGCGACTTCGACGTGCTGGTCGTGGTCCGCGCCCCGGATAACGCGACGCTGCGTACCGTCGTGCTGGAACGGTTGCACGGCATGGCCGGCATCCGATCAACCCGCACCTGGCTAGTGTTCGAGGAGTGGAATGGCCTGCCGACCGAATGGTTTTGAACGATCAGCCCGTCGGTGGGCCAGTATCTGCGCGGCGGCGTCGGTGGTGATGTCTTCGGCCTCGCTGATCGCGTAGACCTTGATCAGGGTGTCGCCGATTCGACCGGTGTGCTGGGCGACAGTGTCGTCGTCCCAGCCGAGCACTTCACGGCCGACGAGGTGGAAGGCGCCGCCGGCATTGGTGACGAAGTCGGGCGCATACAGAATGCCGCGCTCACGCAGGACGGCCCCGGCACGCTCGTCCGCGAGGATGTTGTTCGCCGCGCCGACGACCGCCGAGGTGGTCAGCCGGGCGGCAGTGGCGCTGTCGATGACTCCGCCCATCGCGCACGGAGCGAAAATATCGCAGGGCGTCGTCGACACCGCTTCGGGCTTTACCACCGCGAAACCGAATTCACGAGCCCAATATATCCGTTGAAAGTTGGTATCCGAAACCAACAATCGTGCGCCGGATTCTGCGGCCAACGTGGCCAGGTGGCCGCCGACTGCGCCGAGTCCCTGGATCAGAATGGTCAGTCCGCTGAGAGCTCCGAGGCCGGCATGGGCGGCAGTGGCCTTCATCGCTTCGAACACCCCGAGCGCGGTATTGACGGCACTGGACCCGGCACCACCGCGATCTGCCGAACGGCCGAAGACGAATTCCGTTGTCTCGTTGAGGACGTCCATATCCGCGGAGTCGGTGTTGACGTCGGGCCCCGTCCAGTAGGTGCCGTTGAGCCGGTCGATGTTCTCAGCATGCAGCTGCAGGATCCGCTGCCACGTCTCCGGGGCGATGTCTTTGCGCGGCGCCGGAAGCGCGATCACGGATTTGCCGCCGCCCATCGGAAGTTCGCTCACCGCCATCTTCAACGTCATTGCCCCGGCGAGTTTCCCGGCATCATCGAGGGCACCGGCAAGCGACGGATACTGCGCGGCGCGGGTGCCACCGGCGGCCTGCCCCAACCGTGTCGAGTCCACCCGGATGACAAACGACGCCCCGGTCTCGGGGTCGTGCCGGGTCACAGTCAATTCGCCGTCCCAGCGCAACACATCGTCCAAGGTCATGTCCACAGACGTTAGGCTTTGAGAAGTGTGTTTGCATTTGCATGCGCATAAGCAGGTACACATTGTGTAGATTCGCGGCCGGGGAGAGCATCATGTTCACCGGTTCGGTCCGCGACTCCGCCGCGTAGGGCATTTTGCGACGATGCCGACGGATGAATGGGCGCGGCCGTCCCGGTCAGGCGACCACCGCTCCCACCACGGCGGTCCGCGATGATCTCCGCGGCGATCGAAACAGCCGTCTCCTCCGGGGTGATGGCACCGAGTTGAAGACCGATGGGCGCGCGTAGTCGGTCGAGTTCCCGGTTCGTCAGCCCGATTTCACGCAACCGAGCCACCCGATCAGCATGCGCCCGCCGGGAACCGATCGCACCCACATACGCCGGTCGCTCCGCCCAACCCTCGTCACGCAGGGCGAGTTCGAGCAGGGGCACATCGAATTTCGGGTCGTGGGTCAGCACTACCAAGACCGTACGACCATCAACGCGACCGGCATCGCGCTCCACCCGCAGGTAGCAATGCGGCCACTGCACCACGACGTTGTCGGCGTCGGGAAGCCGTGCCGGTGTGGCGAATACCGCCCTGGCATCGCAAACGGTGACGTGATAACCCAGAAACGAGCCAATTCCCGCGGTGGCTGCGGCGAAGTCGATCGCCCCGAAGACGATCATCCGGGCCGGCGCGCGATGCGCGGATACGAAGATCTCGAGTTCGTCATCGACACCGCCGCCCGGCGGGCGGTAGCGCAGCACCGCCGGAGGTAGCGTATCGCCCAGTATCCGCACCACATCCGCGTCGGCGCGAGCCGAGCCCAGCGATCCGCCGATCGACCCGGGCCGGACGACCAGTCGCCGGCCTACCCACGCCGGATCCATCGCCCGGATGGTGGTCGCGACGACAACCGGCCCCCGCGTCGGGCCGACCACCTCGCCGAACTCCGGATAGCTGTCGCGGTCGATCCGCTCAATGAATACCTCGAGGGAGCCACCGCAGGTGAGACCGGCCTCAAAGACGTTGTCGGCCAATCCGAAACGCTGCATAATCGGTACTCTGTCCGTGAGCACCTGCAGTGCCAGTTCGTACACCGCCGATTCGACGCATCCGCCGGACACGCTGCCGACGACCGAGCCATCCTCGGCCACAAACATCATCGCCCCCGGCGGCCGGGGCGCCGAATCCCATGTCCGGACCACGGTCGCTGCCACGACCCCTTCGCCACGCAGCCACCGCCGGCGAATTTCCTCGTTCACGCGTACTCGGCCACCCGCGCGCGGATCTTGTCCAGATGGATAGCGCCGCGGTGGATGACGGCCCGTACTCGCTCGGAGAGACCGCGCACGCCGATGTCGGTGCCGTCCAAGAGCACCAGATCTGCCCGCTTGCCGGGCGCCAGCTCGCCGATATCATCACCGACGTCCAGCAATTCGGCGGCCGACGTCGTCGCGGCGCGCAGCGCCTCGACTGCCGAGAGACCCTGATGGTGCATCAGTTCGAGCTCGGCGAGGTTGTCGCCATGGCGTGCGATCCCGGCGTCGGTTCCCATCGCGATGCGCACCCCGGCCGCGTGGGCAAGCCGCAGCGATGCGTCGTGTGCCTCCACCACATCGGCCACCTTCGCCCGGGTGGCCTCCGTGACGCCGGCTCCCGTCTGCACCATCTGCAGCAGCGCGCGCGGCGCCGATAGTGTTGGCACCAACCAGGTTCCGCGCTCCACCATCATCGCAACCGCTTCCTCGTCGAGATGCACCCCGTGTTCGATGGAGCGGACACCGCAGCGCACTGCATTCTTGACGCCGTCGGTGCCCTGCGCGTGCGCCATCACATGAACTCTCGCGGCTCGGGCCTCGGCCATCATCACTGCCAGTTCGTCGGCGGCCAGATGCGCGCGCCGTGGGTCGCTGCGTGCGCTGATGACCCCGCCGGTCGTCGCGACTTTGATGACATCGGCTCCGGCCCGGATCAATTCGCGGACCTTGCGGCGCATCTCGTCGGCGCCGTCGACGATCGTCGACGGGCTGCCCGGATAGGGCGGCCACAGGGCGTGCACGCACTCCCCCGATGGCATCCATTCGTCGGCGTGGCCGCCGGTCTGGCTGAGCATTCCGATCGCGATCTGCATGTCGGGGCCGTCGATCACGCCGGTGGCCACCGCCTGTTTGACACCGAGGTCCGCGCCGGCCGCGTCGCGGATCGTGGTCACGCCGGCGTGCAGCGTCAGCCGCAGGTTGCGGACGGCGTGAAAGAACCTGAGCGAGAACGGGGTTTGGATCAGCCGCAGCACGTCGACATCGTCGAGCGTGACATGAACGTGGCAGTCGATGAAGCCCGGCACCACCAGGTGCCCGGTGGCGTCCAGGGCGGTGTCGCCGTCCAGACCCGGCCCTACCTCGACGACATGCTCACCGTCGATGACCACATCGGCGGGGGCCGCCGTTCCGGAGACCGGATCAAAGACACAGCCGCCGTGGACCAGCAGCCGTGGGCTCACGGCCCCTCCGCCGATGGCCGGTAAAGCGTGTTGATCCAGATGGTGGTCAGCGCCTCGGTGGCGGCGGCGGGATCGGCGAACGGCCGCTGCCCGAACGACGCCAGCAGGTAGCGCTCGTTCATCCATGTCAGCGCCCGCGCCACCTCGCGCGGCTGCGCAATTTGGCTGCGGCCGCCCGCGATGTCCGCCTCTATGCGGCGCGCGGTCGCCGTGACCAGACCCTCGGCCAGAGCGGCATACAGCTCGCTGATCTCCGAGTCGTACCGCGCGGTATCCGAGATCGCCTGAATGAGCCGACCATGTTCGACGAAGATCGCCGTCAGGTCGGCCAGGCTGTGCCGAAGCTCGGCGGCCGGATCGTCGCTATCGGCCATCCACTCGTCGGCGACATGACCCAACTCCAGACCGACGTCGTCGAGCATCGCCATCAGCAGATGCTGACGATCCTCGAAATGGCGGTAGAACGCGGTCCGGGCAACCTCGGCCGCGGAAGTGATGTCGTCAAGCGAGATCTCGGCCCAGGGTTGGTTCTCCAGCAGCCGATGGGCGGCGTCCAGTAGCCGCCGTCGGGCATTTCGCCGATGCTCGCGCCGCCGCGCCTGCAGATCGCTTTGTCGCGTCGTCACACCGCTGAGTCTGGCATGTTTGGACGCTATGTACAACATAAACGTTGACATCGTGTCACAGATGGAGTTACGTTGACCGCACCGCCGGCCTTCGCCGGCGAATCTGGCATACAGAGATGGGGTCGGACCGTGCGAGTCAGCCTGTCGTTTACCGGATTCGGCTCGATCCTGGCCGACCTGCCGGCCGTCCGCGCTGCCGACGAGTGCGGGTTCGACGGCCTCTGGTACGCCGAGCACATCTGCGCCCACGACGCGGTGGTGCCCGCGACCGTGTACCTGCGGGAGACCGAGCGGCTCGAAGTGGTGCTGATGGGCATCAGCGCGGCCGGACGTCATCCCGGCGTGGCCGCGATGGAACTGGCCTCGCTGGCCGAAATCGCACCCGGCCGGGTCCGGGCGGCAATCGGGACCGGGGTGCCGGACATGATCGCCAAACTTGGCCGCTCGGTGGACAAGCCGATCGGGTCCACGGTCGCGCTGCACTGTGCCCTCACGTCCGCGCTGGCCGGCGACGAGGTGACCGCCGACTACCCCGGGTTCCGGTTCGAGCAATACAAGTTGAACCCGTTGGCCGCACCGCCCGCGCTCGACATCATGGCCGTGCGCCCGAAGATGGTGGAAACCGCCGCCCGCTACGCCGACGGGGTCTGTCTCAGCGCCGGCGCATCGCGCAAATACCTGGCCGACACCGTGCAACGGGCGGAGGCGACGCTCGCCGAAACCGGCCGCCCGCGCGACAGCTTCCGCATTTCGGCTGTAGTCACCGCGTTCATCACCGACGACATAGAGGCGGCCCGCATCCAGGTGGCGGAACTGTTGTCCGCGTTCGATCCCGCTACCACCGAATACCTTGCCGCCGGGGCGATCCCGGACGGCGCACTGGTGGAGGCAGTCGCCAGGGGCGAGGCCGCCAAGGTGCTTACTCCCGACGTCATCGACGCCGTGGCGATGGTGGGCCCGCCGGAGGCCATTGGCGATTCGTTGGCGGCATACGCCGAGACCGGTATCGACGAGATCGCGATCGTGCCGTTCGCGCCGCCCGACCAGCTACCCGAACTGATCGCCTCGATAGCCGAGTGCCGTCCGCTGCTGGCCGCCCAACCCTGACCGAAGAACGGAACACGCCATGACCGACACCCTGCTCGACGGCGACACGCGGGAGATCAGGCGCCTGCACCGCGAATTCGTCGACGCCAACGGGCCGCTCGACTCGAGCTATTTGCGGCGACGGGTGACCGCGATTCCCGACGAACTGGTCTGGTACAACCTCAACGGCGCGGTCTACGTCGGGCAGGATCAGATTGCCGAGCTCTGGGACATGCTGTCGTCGGCCATGAGCGGCGACGCGATCAGCGCCGAGCTTCGCGACGAGCGCATCGAGGTGGTCGGTGATGTCGCCTGGGTGACCTACCTCAACCACTACCAGGCCGACTTCGGCGATCTGGGTAGCTATAACGCCGGCATGCGCAGCACCGAGATCTGGCGGCGCCGCGACGGCACATGGGCACTGGTGCACGCACACTTCTCCGCCCACGCGCCCAACGAGGCCGGCTAGCGACATGGAGCGATACGCGGTGTCGGGACCGGTCGGTGTGATCCGCGGAGTGCGACGCACCTGCGACTCACCAGACGCGCCGGTCGTGTTCGTGCATCACATCAACGGCGCCGCCGAACAGTGGTTGCCGGTGATGGAGCTACTCACCGTCCGCAGCTCGATTGCCGTCGACCTACGGGGACACGGATTTTCGGATCGCGGTAGAACCTATGGCGCGGCCGACTACGCCGCCGATATCGCCGCGGTCATGGACAATCTCGGCATTCCGCGAGCCCATCTGGTGGGTGCCTCGTTCGGCGGTAGCGCAAGTGTCGTGCTGGCCGCCACCCAGCCGACGCGGGTCCAGTCGATCACGGTGATCGGTAGCGCGTTGCGGGTCAGCGGAGTGGACAGCGCCGCTGTGGTCGACGAGTTACACCGGCTCGGGCCGACACTGTTCTTCAAGAAATTCGCGGTGGCAAGCTTTGCGCCCGGTACCGACGACGCGCTGCTGGCCGACTCGGTACGCCGCGCGGCGCGCAACGCCAGCACCACGATAGAGCAGATCATCCGTGCGGCGTTTTCCGCTGATATTTCCGCCGCCGCAGCACACGTCGCGGCACCGGCGCTGGTGCTGACCGGCGAACACGATCAAACGTGCCCGCCGGCGCTGGGTGCCGAGCTCGCGGCGGCGCTGGGGGCGGAGTGCCGGGTGCTGGCCGGACGCGGACACTTGGCCCACATCGAAGATCCGGCGCTGGTCGCACAGCTGATCGACGAACGGCTGCAGCACATCGGCAGCGTGCCGACCGGCTGAGGTTTGCGATGCATCCGGCGCCGTTCGACTACCTGGCAGCTATGTCGGTCGACGAAGCCTGCGTTGCTTTAGCGGACGATCCCAGCGGCACACGGGTTCTCGCCGGTGGACAGAGCCTGATGCCACGGATGGTTCGCCGACTGGAGCGACCACGCCGGCTGGTCGACATCACCCGGATCACGGAACTGCACGACCTGTCCGCCACCGCCGATGGATTGCGAGTCGGCGCCGCCACCACCCAACGCGCCGCCGAGTTCTCGCCCGCGCTCGCCGGTTTCCACGTTCTCGCGCAAGCGCTTCCGCGGGTGGGTAAGGTGACCACCCGCAATCGCGGCACCATTTGCGGCAGCATCGCCCACGCCAACCCGGCCGCCGAACTCGGTGTCTGCCTCGTCGCCCTCGGCGGTGAGATCACCGCCGTGTCGTCGAACGGGTTTCGGTCTATTGCAGCCGAGGACTTTTTCCGGGCGCCGTTTCACACCGCGCTGCATCCCGGCGAGATGGTGCACAGCGTCACGTTCCGTCGACCGAAGAACGAATCCGTCGGCTATTTCGACGAAGTCACATTGCGCGGCGCCGGTGACACGCCGCTGATCAGTGCCGCGGTCACCGCGACCGTGGTCGACGGCGAGGCCACCGGTGTGCGCATCGTGGTCGGGGGTGCTGGACAAGTACCGGTGCTCACCGACGCGTTTGCGGCGGGTCTCACCTTCACCGGTGATGCGCACGGCTCCGGGGACCATCGCCGTCGGCTCGCGGTGCGCATGGTCGCGCGGCTGCTGCGTCGATTACGGAAGGACGTGCCGTGACCATCGAACTACGGGTGAACGGTCGTCCGACCCGCGCGGACGTGCCGGCACGGATGTCGCTGGCCGACTTCCTGCGCGAGCGGCTCGGCCTGACCGGCACTCACATCGGCTGTGGCCAGGGGTTGTGCGGCAGTTGCAATGTGTTACTCGATTCTCGTTCGGTGCGAGCGTGTTTGACGCTAGCCGTGCAGGCCAACGGGTCGGATGTCGTCACGATCGAGGGCCTGAGCCAGCCGGTGGCACCCTCCCCTGTGCAGGACTGCCTGGTTCGACACCGTGCGCTGCAGTGCGGATTCTGCACACCCGGATTCGTGGTGTTGATCGAAGAGCTGCTGGCCGAGGTCGACGCGGGTGCTCGGCCCACCCCAGCGGAGTTGCGGGATCGACTGGCCGCGTCGTTGTGTCGCTGTACCGGGTACGCGCCGATCGTGGCGGCCGCGGAGGAACTCGTCGCCGCCAAGATTGTCGAGCAGAGCCGATGAGCCACGTCGGTGCGGGCCCGCCGGGGCTGCACCTGGCGCGGTTGGCGGCCGGCGGCGGACGCTATCTGGCCGACGAATACGCGGCCGGCGAACTGCATGTGGTGATCGTCCGCTCGCGCGAACCGCACGCCCGCATCACGGTGGACCCGCAGCGAGCCCGCGCCGCGCCCGGCGTGCACGCGGTGCTCGTCGGCGCGGACATCCGCGACTGCACCGAGCCGATGGGAATGATGTGGAATGCCCAGATCCAAGCCGATGCGCCCACCTGGTGCCTAGCCACGGACAAAGTCCGCTACGTCGGTGAGCCGATCGCCGCGGTCATCGCCGACGATGCGTATCAGGCGGAGGACGCCGCCGAACTCGTCGACGTCAGCTACCGCAAGCTGCCCGCCGTCGTCGACGCCTGCCCGGACAGCCGACCCCTGCTCTATGACGACTGGCCGGATAATGTGTTCGGCCGCAATCGTTTCGAGGCAGGAGATGCCGCCGCGGCGCTTGGCGACGCGGCGGTGGTCATCAGTGGCCGCTATACCAGTAGCCGGGTCGCGGGGTTGTCGTTGGAGGCCCGCGGGGTGCGGGCTACCTGGGATATAACCGGCGAGTCGGTCACGGTGTGGACCTCGACACAGTCACCGCATCAGGTGCGCGGTTCGCTGAGTGCGACGCTGCGAGTCCCGGAGAGTCGAGTGCGGGTGCTGTGCCCGGATATGGGCGGCGCGTTCGGCAACAAGGCCTGCGCCTATATCGAGGAGACCCTGGTGGCGTTCGCCGCCCGCGTCGTGCGCCGGCCGGTCCGCTGGATCGAGAGCCGGTCGGAGGCGTTTGTCGCCACGGTTCACGGTCGCGGAACCGTCGTCGACCTCGAACTGGGATTCACCGCCGATGGAGCGGTATCGGGTCTGCGGGCCAACGTGTTCCTCGACTGCGGGGCGACGCCGTACATGGTGGGTTGTGGGACCGGGATGGTCACCGCCGCCACGGTGCTCGGTCCGTACCGGATTCCCGACGCGCTCAGCGAGCTGGTGGCCGTAGTCACGAACAAGACGCCGATTGGCGCCTACCGCGGATTCGGTATGCCCGAAGCCACGTTCGCGATCGAACGCGCGATGGACGAAGGTGCGCGCCGACTCGGTATGGACCCGATCGAGATTCGGCACCGCAACCTACTGCGACCCGACGAGCTGCCGTATTGGACGGCAGCGATGATGTGTTTGGACAGCGGACGCTACAGCGAGATGCTGGATCTCGTTGCAGGGCAGATCGACTGGGGCCGAACTCGGCTGGAGGCGGCGGAGGCGCGCGCCGCCGGCCGGCTGGTTGGCGTCGGTGTCGCGTGCTATTTGGAGGCCACGAATTTCGGGCCGTCGTTGACCGCGGCGATGATGGGGATCAACAGCCCCGGGCATGACCGCGCGGTAGTGCGGATGGATGCGTCGGGGTTGGTCACGGTGTTGACCGGCCAGATGCCGATGGGGCAGGGTCTCGAGACGGTACTGGCGCAGGTCGCCGCCGACGAGCTCGGGGTACCGTTGGAGTCGGTGTCGGTGATCTGCGGGGACACGTTGTCCTGCCCGTACACCGGCTATGGCAGCGGCGGCAGCCGCGGCGCCGGTGTGGCCGGTTCGGCGGTGATGATGGCGTCGCGCCGGCTGCGGGATCGGATGCGCAGTATCGCGGCCCACCTGCTGGAGGCCGATGCGGTGCGTGACGTCGACGGCGGCTTCGCCCACGAATCCGGGCGCACGCTAACGGTTTCCGCGGTCGCCGAAGCGGCCTACCAAGCGCGGGATCTTCCGCCTGATACCGAACCCGGGCTGGAATCGTCGTATACCTACGATCCGCAGGCGTTCGCGTTCTCCTATGGCGCGGTCGCCGCGGTGGTGGAGATCGACCGCGACACAGGCGCGGTGTCGGTGCAGCGGATGGTGTTCGGGCACGACTGCGGTGTACAGCTGAATCCGGCCAACGTCGCCGGCCAGATCATCGGCGGGGCGGCGCAGGGGCTGGGCGCCGCGCTCTACGAACAGCTGCCGTACACCGCGGACGGCCAACCGGTGGTTGAGTCGCTGTGGGACTACTTTCCGCCGCTGCCGGCCAACATGCCCGCCGTGGAGTTGGTGCACCTGGAAACACCCACGCCGTTCTCGCTCAACGGCGCCAAGGGCACCGGTGAGAGCGGCGCGATTCCGTTGCCGGCGGTGCTGGCCAACGCCATCCGCGACGCGCTGGATGGCGACAGCAGCACCGTCGTCGACACCATTCCGATCACCGCGGAACACCTGCTGGCGGTGATTGATCGACAGCCCAGCACAACTCAACCCAAGGAGAAGGTATGAAGTACGCATCGCAGGAGTGGCTGGACCGTCAGCGCGAGCTGCAACAAGCGTTCGGCCGGCGGCCCGGCGCGTCGGCGCGGGTGCAATACCGGCTCACCCAGGCGCCCGACGGTGCCGACATCCGCTATTTCGCCGATGTGCAGGATGGCCGGATCGTCTTGCAGCAACTCGGCGATGACCCGGCTGCGGACGGCACCATGTCGGCGTCGTATGCCGATTCCGTCGCGATGCTGCGCGGCGAACTGGCGCCGAACGCCGCGTTCATGCAAGGCCGGGTCAAGCTGACCGGCAATGTCGCGAAGCTGGCTGCGCTCATGCCGATTACGCAGACCACCGAATACCGCAATCATTACGCGCAGCTGGTCGAGGAAACCGATTTTTGAATGACCTTTTCGCTGCTGGCTCGCGACCCGGCCACCGGTGCGCTGGGCGTCGCATCGCAGTCGCACTATCTCGGCGTCGGTGCGGTGGTGACGTGGGCGGAAGCGGGCGTGGGAGTGGTGGCGACGCAGGCATTTCCGCAACGTTCGTACGGGCCGCAGGGCTTGGCGTTAATGCGTGACGGCCGATCTGCACGCGAGGCACTGTCACTGCTACTCGACGCCGACCCTGATCGGGAACTGCGGCAAGTCGGCTATCTGGACTCTAGCGGCGGCTTGGCAATCCACAGCGGACAGCGGTGTGTAGCCGCGGCCGGTGTGGCGACAACCGATCATGCCGCCGCGCTGGGCAACATGCTGGACAGTGACGAGGTGCTGGGCGCGATGCTGCGCGGCTTCGAGCAGGTGGAGGGCGATCTTGCGCATCGTCTAGTCGCCGGTCTGCGCGGCGGCGATGACGCCGGCGGCGATATCCGGGGCAGGCAGTCGGCGGCACTGCTGGTTGTCGACGGTCAACCCACCGACTCCCCGTGGGACGGTGTGCTGCGCGACGTGCGGGTGGATGACCACCCCGATCCGATCGGCGAACTCACTCGACTCATCGATCTGGGCGACGCATACGACGATGTCTCCCGGGTGGTGTTCAACCCATTGGGCGCCGTTCTCGGTGAACGGGATGCCGAATTCGTCGCGGCCGCCGCGACACTCGCGGCTGCCGATGGTGTGCTGGAACCGAACCCCGAGGCGACGTTTTGGTCGGCGGTGCTGCATGCCCGGTGGGGGCGACGCGCCGAGGCTCGACGCCTGCTGGCTGACGCCACCCGACGCAACCCGAGGCTGCCGCGCTTTGTGGCGAGACTGGCCGACGCGGGAATTCTGACTGCTGACGAGGCCGAAGTACTGTCGTAATCACTTGAGCCACATCAGTACCGTGAGCTGACCATGAGGTGATCTTCAATTGCGATATCGCCGGTGATATCGCAATTGAAACTGTCCTATTGGTCCACGATCCGGTTAGCCTTGCCCACTGATCGTTCGATCGAACCGGCTGCCACCACACTCACGATCACGCTGACGCCAATACGATTCTTGATCTGCTGCGCCAGCGCGTCAGCGGCGAGCTGGCGGTATTCAACCCCAACGCCACGGCGGTGCTCGACCCGCACGGTCAACTGCTCAAGCCGGCCCGGGCGGTCGAGCACACACTGAAACTGCGGCGCCAGGGCGGGCTGCTGGAGAATCAATTCCTCGATCTGGCTGGGGAATACGTTCACACCGCGCAGAATCATCATGTCGTCGCTGCGGCCGGTGATCTTGCGTATCCGGCGCATGGACCGGGCGGTGCCGGGCAGCAGCGCAGTCAGGTCACGGGTGCGATACCGAATTACGGGAAACGCCTCCTTGGTCAGCGACGTGAATACCAGCTCGCCGTCACTGCCGTCGGGCAATACTTCCTGGGTGACCGGGTCGATGATCTCCGGGTAGAAGTGGTCTTCCCAGATGTGCAGGCCGTCCCTGGTTTCCACGCATTCCTGGGCGACACCGGGACCCATCACTTCGGACAGGCCATAGATGTCGACGGCACTGATGCCCAGGCGGTGTTCGAGTTCGACACGCATCTCTTCGGTCCACGGTTCGGCGCCGAAGACCCCGATCCGCAACGACGTGCTGCGCGGGTTGATGCCGGCCGCATCCATGGCATCGGCGATGGTCAGCATGTAGGACGGGGTGACCATGATGGCGTCGGGCCGAAAGTCGGTAATGAGCTGGACCTGCCGGTCGGTCATGCCGCCCGACACCGGGATGACGGTGCAGCCGAGTCGTTCGGCGCCGTAGTGGGCGCCGATCCCGCCAGTGAAAAGCCCGTAGCCGTAGGCGATGTGGACCTTGTCGGTCGAGCGCACGCCCCCGGCGCGCAGCGAGCGGGCGACCAGGTTGGCCCAGGTGTCGATGTCGGCGGCGGTGTAGCCGACGACGGTGGGGCGCCCGGTGGTGCCAGACGAGGCGTGCAGCCGCGCCACCTGGGACTGCGGCACCGCGAACATGCCGAACGGGTAGTTCGCCCGTAGATCGGCCTTGGTGGTGAACGGGAACAACGCGAGGTCGCCGAGCTCGTTGAGGTCGCTGGGGTGTACACCGTTGGCGTCGAACGCTGCGCGGTAGTGCGGCACGTTGCGATAGGCGTGCTGCAGTGACCATTTCAGCCGACGTAGCTGCAGGGCGGAGATCTCGTCGCGGGACGCGGTCTCGATCGGCTCGAGGTCATCGGGCGATCGGGTGCTGCACGCCACGGGGAGGTCGACGATCTCGGTCATGATGTGACTCCTCGGTCAGGCGTCGAAGTCGATGGTGACGGCGTCGCTGCACGGAAGCGATTGGCAGGTCAGCACGAAACCCGCTTCTACTTCCGTGGTTTCGAGTGCGTAGTTGCGGCGCATGTCGACGGCGCCGGCGGTCACCTTGGCGCGGCAAGTGCCGCACACCCCGCCCTTGCACGCGAACGGCAAGTCGTCGCGCGTTCGTTGCGCAGCGTCGAGCACCGTGCTGTGCCGCGGCAGGCGCAGCGTGCTAGCGCGCCCGTCCAGGATGATGGTGACCTCGCTGGTGGGGCCGTCAGCGGTGGCCTCGAGGTGGTGAGCCGGTGGCGGGGCAACATCTTCGACGAAGAACAGTTCCCGGTGGACCCGGTCGTCGGGGACGCCGAGATTGCGCAGCACCTGTTCGGCGTCGACGACCATGCCGTGCGGGCCGCACAGCCAGAAGTGGTCGACGGCATCGATCGGAACCAGTGTCTGCAGGAGCGCCCGGATGCGGTCGGCGTCGAGCCGGCCGCTGAACAGGTCCACGCCGCGGGGTTCGCGCGAGAGCACGTGGATCAGTTCGAATCGCGCGCGATAGCTGTCCTTGAGGTCGGCGAGTTCCTCGGCGAACATCACCGAGTTGGCGTGCCGGTTCCCGTAGAACAGGGTCACGTGCGAATCCGGTTGTTGCAGCACGCTTGCGGCGATCGAGAGGATCGGGGTGATACCGGATCCCGCAGCGATCAGCACGTGCCGGGCACCGCCGCCGGGTTCGGCCGCAAAGCTGCCCGCCGGGGTCTGCACCTCCACTGTGTCGCCGGGGCGCAGGTCGCGGACCAACCACGGAGAGAAGGCTCCGCCTGCTACTTCCCGGATTCCGATCCGTAGCTGCTGGCCCGTCGGTGCGCAGATCGAATAGCTGCGCCGTTCTTCGGTGCTGCCCAACCGCTTTCGCAATGTCACGGACTGGCCGGGCCGGAACGCGAAGGCCGGCCGCAGCTCGTCGGGCACACGGAATGTGACGGCGACGGCGTCGTCGCAGAGGTGCTGCACCGCGGCCACCGACAGCGGGTGAAACGGTTGGGTGCGGGTAGCCATCCTAGATCTCCTTCACCCGCTCGAACGGTTCGGCGCAGGACCGGCAGCGGTGCAGCGACTTGCACGGTGTGGCAGCGAATTCCGACGTCATGTCGGTGTCGGCCGATCCGCACCGCGGGCAGTGGACCACCTGGCGGCGCGGAGTCAGGGTGAGCAGGACCGGGCAGCTGTGACTCGGCGCGGGCCCGGGTGGGGCGATGCCGTAGTCGGCGAGCTTGCGGCGTCCGTCGTCGCTGATCCAATCGGTGCTCCAGGCCGGGCTCAGCGCGGTGCGGATCTGCGCGTCGTCGAACCCGGCCCTGGCCAGTGCCTGCTGCAGGTCAGCGCGGATGGTGCCCATGGCCGGGCACCCGGAGTAGGTGGGGGTGATGGTGACGACCACCCGGCCGTGTTCGTCGCTGGACACGTCGCGCAACACCCCGAGGTCGGCGAGTGTCAGGATCGGCATTTCCGGATCGGTGACCTCCGCGGCCACCCGTCGCGCCCGGTCCAGCGGGATCACCACTGCCCCAACGGATGTTCCCGGGCAATGGATTGCATTTCGGTCAGCAGCGGCCCCATCGCTTCGGTGTGCCAACCGTCGCGCCCGCTCCGCTCGCCCGGAGTTGCCGGCGACGGAATCGGGAGTTCGGCGGCGTGAAACACCTGGCGTATCACCGCATCGAATTCTGCGCGCAGGTCGGCCGGGTCGACGCCGACGCCGACTGCGGCCAGGCGCGTCTCGATCGGATGGCTGGTGAACAGTTCGCCGACGTAAGGCCAGACCGCGGCGAGCGCGGCATCGATGCGGCGCCGCGATTCTGCTGTGCCGCAGGCCAGGGTGATCAGCCAGCGGGCGGCGTAGTCGCGGTGGTAGGTGACCTCTTTGACGCCCTTGACCGCCACTGCGGCCAGTACCGGGTCGCACGAGCTGCGCAACTGCTGCAGCAGGGACAGTCGGTAGGTGGCGAATACCAGCAGCCGGGTGATGGTGACCGCGAAGTCGCCGTTGTCCAGTTCGGCCAGTCGCACGTTGCGGAACTGCGGTTCGTCGCGGAAGAACGCGAGTGCGTCCTCGGCGGGGACGGGCGATCCCTCGGGCAGGGCGGGAACCACGTCGGAGTCGGCGGCGGCGGCGCGGGCAAGCAGCAGCCTGGCCTGGCCGAGCAGGTCCAGGCCGATGTTGGCCAGCGCGACTTCTTCTTCGAGTTCGGGTGCCCAGGTGAGCCATTGGGTCAGGCGCTGCGCGGTGATCAGCGCATCGTCGCCGAGCATCAGGCAGTAGCCGGCCAGATCCGTGCCGTCGATGCCGTCGCCGAGCCGAGTGTCCACCCCGGCCAGCGGATCGTCGAAGCTGGTCCCGAATGCCCACTGGTCGGCGGCATCGATGTCAACAAGGCCGGTGTAGGCCGAGTCGTGGTCAATCATGGCTGGTCCTGGCCTCACATGTGCGCGACGGTGTCGGGGATGTCGTAGAAGGTGGGGTGGCGGTAGATCTTGTCGCCGCTGGGCGCGAAGTACGGGTCTTTTTCGCTGGGGCTCGAGGCGGTGATCGCCGCGGAGCGCACCACCCAGATGCTGACGCCCTCGTTGCGCCGGGTGTAGACGTCGCGGGCGTGCCGCAGCGCCATCTCGTCATCGGCGGCGTGCAGCGATCCCACGTGGACGTGGTTGAGGCCGCGTTTGCCGCGGACGAACACCTCATACAGCGGCCAGGCCGCGTCAACCTGCTTGTCGCTCATCGTGTTTCCTTGTGTCGGCGAAAGCGGTGGCGGCCTGCCGCACCCAGCGGCCCTCGTCGTGGGCGGATTTGCGGGTGGCGATCCGTTCGTGGTTGCACGGCCCGTCGCCGTGGACGACGGCCAGGAACTCCGACCAATCGGGTGTGCCGAAGTCATAACAGCCGCGCTGCTCGTTCCACGCCAGCTCGGGGTCGGGGAAACCGACGCCGAGGACCTCGCCCTGCGGGACGGTCATGTCGACGAACCGCTGCCGCAGTTCATCGTTGGTGTGGCGCTTGATGCCCCAAGCCATCGACTGGGCGGTGTTGGGCGATTGGTCGTCGGGCGGGCCGAACATCATCAACGTCGGCCACCACCATCGGTCCACCGCGTCCTGCACCATCGCCCGTTGCTCGTCGGTGCCGCGCATCATCGTCAGCAGCAGTTCGTAGCCCTGCCGCTGGTGAAACGATTCCTCCTTGCAGATCCGGATCATCGCGCGGGCATACGGTCCATAGGAGCTGCGGCACAGCGGCACCTGATTGCAGATCGCGGCGCCGTCGACCAGCCAGCCGATCACGCCGATATCGGCGTAGCTGCGCGTCGGATAGTTGAAGATCGACGAGTATTTCTGCTTCCCGGCAATGAGTTTCGCGGTGAGGTCGTCGCGGTCGGCGCCCAGGGTTTCCGCGGCGGAGTACAGGTACAGGCCGTGGCCGGCTTCGTCTTGCACCTTGGCCAGCAGGATCGCCTTGCGGCGCAGCGACGGCGCCCGGGTCAGCCAATTGCCTTCCGGCTGCATGCCGATGATCTCCGAATGCGCGTGTTGGGCGATCTGGCGGATCAACGTGTTGCGGTAGCCGTCGGGCATCTGATCGCGCGGCTCTATCCGCTGCCCCGCAGCGATGATCTCGTCGAAGGTGTCGGTCATCACTGTCCGACGAAGGTCGGGCGTTGCTTGTCGAGGAACGCTTCGACGGCGGCGCTGTGATCGGTGCTGGCGCCCAGCAGCGCCTGGGCGTGGGCTTCGCGGCTGAGCACGTCGGCGAGGTCGGCGCCGCTATTCTCGGCGATCAGCTGTTTGACGGCTTTGAACGCAGCGGTCGGACCGCCCGCGAGTTGCCGTGCCACCGCGGCGGTTTCGTCGGCGACGTCGGCGTCGGGCGCCACCCGGTGGATCAGTCCCCAGCCGTGTGCGGTGTCGGCGTCGATGGTGTCGCCGAGGAGAAACAGCCCGGTGGCCCGGCTCTTGCCGATCAAGCTGGTGAGGGTTGCGCTCAGCCCCGAGTCGGCGGCCAGCCCAATGCCGCAGAACGCGGTGCCGAACTTACTGCGCTGCCCGGCGATACGGATGTCGGCGCCCAACGCGATGCCCAGACCGGCGCCCACACAGGCTCCGCCGATGCCGGCGACGACCGGGACCTCGATGGAGTCCAGCGCCAGCATAATCGGGTTGTAGTGCTGCGCAACGGTGTCCATGGCGTGGCTGGGGTCAGCCCGCAGCGCCTCGACGTGTTCGCCGAGGTCTTGGCCGACACAGAAGTTCTTCCCGGACGCGGTGAGGGCCACCGCTCGGACGCTGGCGTCAGCGCGGACCTTTGACAGCGCCTCCAGGAGTTGTTCTTTCATCGCGCAATCCAGGGCGTTGGACGCGGCGGGCCGATCCAACACGATGCTGGCGACGCCGTCGTCGACGGTGTAGCTGACGGTGGTCATCGGGGCTGTCCTCCTTCGGTGTGCGGCCACGAGTAGAAGCCCTGGCCGGACTTGCGGCCCAGCTCGCCGCGGGCGACTTTGTCGCGCAGCAGTTGCGGCGGGCGGAACCGCTCGCCCAGGGTGGCGTGCAGATGCTCGGCGATGGCCAGCCGCACATCCAGGCCCACCAGGTCGGTAGAGCGCAGCGGCCCCATCGCGTGGCGGTAACCCAGTTCCATGGCGCAGTCGATCGTCGCGGCGTCGGCCACCCCCTCGTCGAGCATGCGGATGGCTTCCAGACCGAGCGCCACGCCCAGGCGGCTGGTCGCAAAGCCCGGCGAATCATTCACCACGACAGCGGTTTTGCCCAGCGCGTGCGCCCATTGCTGGGCCGACTCGATGGTGGCGTCGGCGGTGTCGGGTCCGCGCACCACTTCGACGAGGCTGGACGCCGGGACCGGGTTGAAGAAGTGCATGCCCAGGAAGCGGTGTGGCTGCTTCAGCGCGGCACCGAGATCTGCGATGGACAGCGAGCTGGTGTTGCTGGCCAGCACCGTGTCGCGGCCGACGACTTTCTCGGCGGCGCTGAGCACCGCGACCTTGTCCTCGACGCGTTCGGGCACCGCCTCGATCACCAGGCCGGCGTCGGACGGCAGATCAGTCAGCGCAGTGACGGGATGCAGGCGGTCCAGCGCCGTGTCGAATTGGGCGGCACCCTTTTCGGCGGCCTTGGCCAGGCCGCGGGCCACCCGCTCCCGCGCGGCCCGGGCGGCATCGGCGTTGGCTTCGGCGATAATGACCGTCGCGCCGGCGGCGGTGAATACCTGCGCGATACCGGCACCCATCCGTCCGCCGCCGATCACCGCGACAAGGCAACTCATGCGCGGCTCTTTTCCAGAAACCGGGTCATCCGCTCGGCCTTATCGGCGCTCTCGAACAACAGCGCCTGCGCGAAGTCGTCGAGCAGTGGGTGTGGCGATGCGGCATCGAGCACGCCTTTCGACAGCCGCAGCGCCAGCGCGGAGGAGCGCCCGATCCGGTCGGCCAGCGCGTGGGCGGCCGACAGCGCCGAGCCCGTCTCGACGACCTCGCACACCAGCCCATGGCGCAAAGCAGCGTCGGCATCGAGCAGCCGTCCACCTAGGATGACGTGTTTGGCCACAGACATACCGACCAGGTCGGCGAGCCGGTAGCTGGCGCCGGCCGCGGCCACAATGCCCAGCCCGGGTTCCGGGTTGCCGAACCGGGCTCCCGCGCCGGCGATTCGGAGGTCGCAGGCGTAGGAAAGTTCGGCGCCGCCGCCCAACGCATTGCCTTCGACGGCGGCGATGGTCGGCATCGCCAGCGCGGCGATCCGATCGAACACGGCGCGGTTGATCCCGGCCAGCGCGTCATCGCGGCGCCGCGTGCGTAGTTCGGCGATGTCGGCGCCGGCGGCGAAGTCGGTCCCGGCGCCGGTGATGATCAGCAGCCGCGGATCGCGTTCCAGGTCGGCGCAGACGCGGTGCAGTTCGGCGACCATCGCGGCGTTGATGGCGTTGCGCTGTTCGGGTCGGTGCAGTTCGACGACGACGCGGTCGTCGGCCGCGTGCACCCGAAGCGTGTCGAAGACCATCACAACAGCCAACAATAACCGACCTTTCGGTCGGGTATCAAGCCCGGGTTGTTCGATCGGCGCCGTGACCGGCTTCCGCAGTGCGATGATGTGCGGTATGGCTGCGCCGCGTTCGCGACCCGTCGGCCAGGTCGGACGCCCGGGCTACGACCTGGACTCGCTGCTGGCCGTCGCCGTGACGGTGTTCAACCAGCGCGGCTACGACGGCACCAGCATGGAGCATCTGGCCAGCCGGCTCGGGATCACCAAGTCGTCGATCTATCACCATGTGCCCGGCAAGGCCGAGCTGCTGCGGCTGTCGGTCAATCGGGCACTCGATGCGCTGTTCGCGGCCACCCGGGAACTCGACACCACTACCGGGCCGGCTATCGATCGACTGGAGAATCTGGTCCGGCGCAGCATTCATGTGCTGGTAGAGCAACTTCCGTACGTGACACTGCTGCTGCGAATCCGGGGCAACACCACCGTCGAGCGCCGCGCGCTGGCGCGCCGTCGCGAGTTCGATCAGATCGTCGAGCAGCTGGTGCAGGAGGCCGCCGAGGAGGGCAGCGTGCGCCCCGACGTCGACCCCGCCCTGACCAGCCGGCTGATTTTCGGCACGGTCAACTCGCTCGTCGAGTGGTACAAGCCGACGCGTGGCCTGGGCGCCGACGAGTTGGCCGACGCCGTCGTCAAGGCGCTGTTCGACGGCCTGCGGGTGCCCTCCTCCGATCAACGCTGACGCTTTCCGGTTCCGCCGCGGTCGCGGCGCCTCTTGACGCCGACCCGCTCCGGCTGCCAGTCTGATAACCGAACGAACGGACGGTTGGGAAAGGATCGCGGTCGGATGGCGGCGTTGTTGCAGAGTTATGTGGACGGGCAGTGGAGCACCGCGCCGGATGACGGCGTCATCCTTGCCGACGCCGCGACCGGCGAGGCGGTGGCACGGTTTTCGACGACGGGCCTCGATTTCGCCGCGGTCGTCGACTACGGCAGGCGCGTGGGCGGGCCGGCGTTGCGGGAGCTCACCTTCCATCAACGGGCCGCGCTGCTCAAGCAGCTCGGCAAGCAGCTGATGGCCGACAAGGAGCAGTTCTATCCGCTGTCGCTGGCGACCGGCGCGACGGCGCGTGACTCGGCCATCGACGTCGACGGCGGCATCGGCACGCTGCTCAGCTACGCGAGCAAGGGCACCCGCGAGCTGCCCAACGACACCATCTACCTGGATGGCCCGGCCGAAAGTATCAGCCGCGCAGGAACCTTCAGCGCCCAGCA
Source organism: Mycobacterium sp. NGS48 (assembly GCF_059812585.1). NCBI lineage: Bacteria > Bacillati > Actinomycetota > Actinomycetes > Mycobacteriales > Mycobacteriaceae > Mycobacterium > Mycobacterium sp. NGS48. The sequence goes on along the minus strand of NZ_JCALCY010000001.1, from coordinate 488,132 downwards.
CATCTACACCTCACGCCTCGGCGTCGCGGTGCAGATCAACGCGTTCAACTTCCCGGTGTGGGGCATGTTGGAGAAGCTGGCGCCGGCGTTTTTGTCCGGTGTCCCGACCATCGTCAAACCCGCCCACCAGACGGCGTATCTGACCGAGCTGGTGGTGCGCCACATCATCGACACCGGCCTGCTGCCGGAGGGCTCGCTGCAGCTGGTGTGCGCCAGCCCGCACGGGTTGCTCGACCAACTCGACGAGCAAGACCTCGTCGCGTTCACCGGCTCGGCCAGCACAGCGGCGGCGCTGCGGGCGCACCCGAACGTCGTCGGCGCCGGGGTGCGGTTCAACGCCGAAGCCGATTCGCTGAACTGCTCGATCCTGGGACCCGACGCCACCCCCGATACCCCCGAATTCGCGCTCTACATCAAGCAACTCGTGGCCGAGATGATCGCCAAGGCCGGACAGAAGTGCACCGCCATCCGCCGCGCCCTGGTGCCACGGGATTTGGTCGACGACGTGGTGGCGGCCACCACGGCCCGGTTGGCCACGGTGGTGGTGGGCAAGCCGGGCGTCGACGGCGTGACGATGGGTCCGCTGGCCAGCATCGCCCAGCGCGAGGAAGTCCTGCGCTCGCTGAAGAGTCTGACTGACGCCGCCACACTGGTCAGCGGGGACCCGGACAACTTCGCGGTTGAGGGCGCCGGCGCCGAGCGCGGCGCGTTCGTGCCGCCGCTGCTGTTGCGCGCCGACGACGGTGCCGCCGCCGCGCTGCACGACGTGGAGGCGTTCGGCCCGGTCAGCACCGTTATCGGTTACCGCGATGTCGACGAGGCGGTCGCGCTGGCCGCCCGCGGCCGCGGCAGCCTGGTCGGCTCGGTGGTCACCCATGACCGCGAGGTGGCGCGCCGTGTGGTGCTGGGCATCGCGCCGTATCACGGCCGGATGCTGGTGTTGGACCGCGACGACGCCAAGGAGTCCACTGGGCACGGGTCGCCGCTGCCGACCCTGGTGCACGGTGGGCCGGGGCGGGCCGGCGGCGGTGAGGAACTCGGCGGGATCCGCGGCGTGCTGCACCACATGCAGCGCAGCGCCGTGCAGGCCTCCCCCGACATGCTGACCGCCATCACCGGGCGTTGGACGGCCGGTGCCGCCCGCGAGGTCGGCGATGTGCATCCGTTCCGGAAGCACTTGGAGGAGCTGCGGATCGGTGACACCATCGTCGGTGGCCCGCGCGCGGTGACGCTCGAGGACATCGAGCATTTCGCCGAGTTCACCGGCGATACGTTCTATGCGCACACCGATCCCGAAGCGGCGGCGGCCAATCCGCTGTTCGGCGGCATCGTCGCGCACGGCTACCTGGTGGTGTCGCTGGCGGCGGGCTTGTTCGTCGAGCCTAACCCTGGCCCGGTGCTGGCCAACTTCGGTGTCGACGGGCTGCGGTTCCTCACTCCGGTCAAGGCGGGCGACGCGTTGACCGTCACGCTGACCGCCAAACAGCTCACGCCGAGGATCTCCGCCGATTACGGCGAAGTCCGGTGGGACGCCGTGGTCACCAACCAGGATGACTCGCCGGTGGCGACCTACGACGTGTTGACGTTGGTGGCCAAGCGACCCGTGACCTCCGAGGAGCACTGATGCACGTCGTGTCCGTCTGCTACGGCCAGCCCACCGACCCGGCCGCGTTCGACGACTATTACGCCGCCACGCACACGCCGTTGGCGTTGAAAGTGCCGGGGCTGGTGAGCTTTACCACGGGTACGTGCCAGTCGCTGGATCGTTCCGAACCGCCGTATTACATGGTGGCCCGGCTGGGGTTCGAGACCGCCGAGTCGCTCAAGACGGGGCTGACCTCGCCGGAGATGCGCGCCGCCGGCGCCGATGTCGCCAACTTCGCGACCGGCGGGGTGACGATGTATGTCCAGGAGGAGAACGTCATCGTCGGCTAGACACCGAATCATTGGGCACTACAAAGGAAGTCAGCATGACATTGCCGTCCGACCCGTCGTTTCTGGTCTTCGGTGCCGGCGGGCACATTGGTGGTCCCTGTGCGCAGTGGCTCGCCCAGCGCCACCCGACCGCTACCATCCGCGTCGTCTCGAGCCGCCCAGAGATGGCCGACGAGTTGGCCACGATGCACCCGGGCGCCGAGGTCATGATCGCCGACTATCTGAACGGCGAGGACATGGTCGCGGCGTTCGAGGGCATCGATGCGGCGTTCGTGGTCACTCCCGATTTCCTGGACGAGCATACCGCGATGGCCAATGTGGCCGAGGCGATCAAGGCATCGGGCAGACTGGTGCGACTCATCCGGTTGATCGGTGACCCGCCCGGGCTGCGCGACGAGTCGGAAGTTACTCCGTTGCCGGGCTTCGACGGCGAGAAGACGAACGTGCAGCATCTGCGGGCCCGCAAGGTGTTAACGGGTGCCGGCGTGCCGGTGGTCTACGCCAATGTGCCGGGGTGGTTCTTCGAGGACTTCTCCGGGTTTTTGCTGGAGCCCATCCGCGACAAGCAGACGTTCGTGATGGCCGCCGACCGGCCGATGAATTTCATTGCCACTCGCGACATCGGGCGTTGCGTTGCTGAGTTGCTGCTGGATCCGTCGTTGACCGAGATTGGCGAGACGGTTCATCTGGAGAACGGCGTCGACGACTTGGTCAGGTTCAGCACCATCCCGAAGATGATGAGCGATGCGTGGGGCGTGCCGATCAGCTACGACGGCAGCGACGAGGCGTTCCTGCGCGAACTCGGCGTCGGGCTGCGCACCTATTACCGCCGCGATGACGCCGCCGAGTACATCCTCACCTACTGTCACCACGAAGTTCCCTTCATCGAAGAGCTGCTGAAGAACGGCAACAGCTTGCACGGCACCGAACGACACTTCACCCCTGAGATGCTTGGTTTTGAGGCGCTGCCGTTGAAGTCGTGGCTTCGCGAGATGAAGGACGTGTTCGTTCCGGCGAGGGGTTAAGTCTGCGGCCGGCGCCGACCCGGAGCCGTCATGGACTTCTCAGGCTTGATTCGGGATGCTGGTCATGACCCGCGATCAACGCCGTTGCGGGTGAGCCGCCGCCTCGGCACTCGTTACTGCGGACAGTCTCAGCAGATACATATGGGAGATATGGGAGCAGCTGCACCTACGGCTACAGGTAGCTACCTTGCGCTGTTTGCCGAGTGAGACCTCCCGGCGGATTGCCGCGGTGACCCGTTTAATGGTCAACGTGTTCAGCATAGCCGCATGCCCGAATCTCCTTTCGCCGTGCGCTTACGTTCTTCAACAGCGACAATGCTGTCGAGCGTGAGGCCTTGAGCGCCGGTAATCGCAGTGAGGACTTAGTAATATGAGCGGTGATGAGCTCGTCGACCTGTTCAAGCAACTTGTCGTGCAACGCGGCTCGGTACTCGCCCAGGCGCAGCGTCGTTACACGAGGTGTGTGTCCGGAGGCCCGAATATTGCCGGGCATCTTGTCCCGCGCAAGTGTGCCCATGTTGTCCCGTCCGATCGCAATAATGCGGTGGTGCCGTTCTATCCGACCCGTCCGGCGAGGGTGCGCCGTGAGCGATGAAACCGCCGACCCGCTTCTGCTCGGGCAACGCGTGGTCGCGATCCTGGAGACCGGCCAGCGCACGGCCACCTACAAGCTGGCCACGTTGATGGCATTGATCGATCACTGCATCGAGAACATGCCCGGGCAGTCCAGCGATGTGCTGGAGGTACCGATTGCCGATCTGGCGCACCGGGTACTGGAGATCTACTGGCAGCAGGCGCGCCCGTTCGAGGGCAACGAATTACGCCAATCGACGCAGCCGCGGGCGCGAATTCTGAATGCCACGACTGCGCTACGCAAAGCGGCCGGGGTCACAGGCACCACCGTGTCGGTGGACATTGCCAGATTGCGCGCGCCTGCCATATATCGAAGCGCCATCGACGAGATCGCGCTGTGCCTTGCGCAGCAGCCGCTGCATCGGCTGCAAAAACTGCCGGGGTCGTCCGCGAGTGACCCATTTCTATACGACGACTCGTTCTTGCATGACCAAGTGTCGCGGTCGACCCTGCGGACCCACGGCGACGCGATACAACTTAAACCCGGTGTGGCGCACGGTCTCGCACGATTGGCCGGGCTACTCAAGCCGGCGCTGGAGATCATGTGGGTTGATGACGTGCGTCGGATGAACAAGTTCCTCTACGACAAAGTACCCGACGTCGCAGGTCACCTGTTCGGTCGTGAACGCACCGCACTGGCCGCAGTCCGCGAGCCGTTTAAGGAAGCATTCGGCCCGCACTGCTTCTACTGCGGAACCTACCTTCCGTCCAACAATCCGGTCGATCACGTGCTGCCGTGGTCCCTGGTCGGTATCGACGGTCTGGCCAACCTCGTGCTGGCATGCGCGCGCTGTAATGGCGACAAGAGCGGTGCTTTGCCGGCGGTGTCGATAGTCGACCGGGTGCTGGACCGCGACCGAGGGGTGCTGGAGCAGATCGCATCCCAGATTCAGTGGCCAACGCAGCATGACCGTGTCGTGGCCGCTGCTCGCGGTATCTATCGCGGGCAGCCCGTCGGAGTCCCGACGTGGTCGGGTTACAAGCAGACTGAGCGGCTGGATATCGGCTTCCTGCCGAAGTGGGGATGAGCTGTAATGAGCGGGAGTGAATAGGGCCGCCGCCATACCGGCAAATCACCACTTCGCTTCAGCTCGAGGTGGTCGCGTCCAATGGGCTGTTCTGCGTAACTGAGCTTGGCATCGAATATTCCAAGCTGTTGTTGTAACCGCGTCGCTTGCGCTCGCAATTATTCGGGCCACAACACAGAATCCTCATGCCACCGCGGCACGCGACGCCATAAACACCTCCGTCGGCATCGCCCGCTGCAGCCGCCAGGTGATCGCCATCGGTCGATCACCTTCGTGCGACATGTAGTCCGCTGGTCCGAGAAAGACATACGGCGCGGTGCCCAGCGTGTTGGTCTTGGCCTCACGGACGAACAAAAGGATATGTGAATCGCGGTGGCGATGGTGGATATAGCGTTGTCCCGTCGGCGATACTGAAGAAATTGTCGACTGCGATTCCCAATGGAATAGCTCCGGACTGAGGGCGAAGTCGCGGTACATCGTCGTAGGTGAGTAGTCCGTCTCCGTCTTCCTCAACGTGATCAAGAAGGCGTCGGTGTTGATGCCCTCGCACCATACAACGCCCTCACGGAAGGTGCTCGGTCGGCGCCGCGAAGCCACACCCAGCGCCGCTAGAATCTCCTCGCGGGAGTAGCTGGCGTGCAGTGCCAGCGGTAGATCGCTCAGCAAAGGGATGAGTTCGCCCAGCGAATACGTGCTGCGGTGCGCAGTCTCGAAGGCGATGTCGATAATCTGGCGCATCTCGTCGACCACCGGCTCTTGCATGGCCACCGCAAGTCCCGCTGCGGCGCTGTCGAATCCGCCGCCATCGGGAAACAGTGAATACAACAGCATCTCGGCCAACCGCTCCTCAGTAGGACCGACTTCCTGCACATCACCGTCCAAGATCTTTCGGTAGCCGTCGTGGCGCAGGCGGTCATCGACATGGGCTAGCGCGCGAACCCGCTTGACCAACTCACGCTCACGCGGGCCGGGTTCGGCAGCGAGCTTTCCGGCTTCACGGCACAACGCCGTCCACGACCGACCGGAGCGCAACACATCTTCCAGTCCGTGACCCGAAGCATCGAGATAGGAGGCGAGATCGGCGTTCGGGTGGTCTCGCACTTCAGAGACTAAGGCCGCCCAGCGCGGCGCCACCTGCTGGCGGATATTTTCCAGCACCAGGTCTCGCGCCACGGCGTCAAGCACGATCTGGCTACCCGAAGGCAGGAATGGAAACCCCTGCGCCAATTGTCGAACAAGGGCCTTGCGGCTCAGCCCGGTTAGCGCCCGGAAGCGCTGGTCGAAACGGAACTCGCGACGTTGATTGCCAACGAAGTCCAACGCGGTCAGCACGGTCTTGCCCGGCGTTAACCGCAGACCACGGCCGAGTTGTTGTAGGAAGACTGTGGCGCTTTCAGTCGGTCGTAAAAGCAACACAGTGTCGACCTCAGGGATATCCAGACCTTCATTGAAGAGATCGACGGCAAATAGGACATTGATTTCCCTGTTACGCAACGCATTCAGTGCCGCCTGGCGCTCGATGGCCGACGTCTCGCCAGACACAACACGCGCCGGAATACCCGCGGCAGCAAACCTGCCCGCCATGTAACGGGCATGATCGACACTCACGCAGAACCCCAAAGCGCGCATCGCGGCCACGTCAGCCACCTTGTCTTGCAGCTCCTTGAGCACGATGCGCGTGCGGGCGTCGTTGCCGGTGTACAGGTGACTCAGCGCAGCAAGGTCATATCCGCCGCGCCTCCACTGCAGCTCACCGAGGTCAGTCTGGTCGTGAACGCCAAAGTAGTGGAAGGGACACAACAGGTTTTGCTCCAGCGCCTCCCAGAGCCGGAGCTCGGCGGCCACGCGACCGCCGAAGAACTCCCGCACATCCACGCCGTCACCGCGCTCTGGCGTTGCGGTCAGCCCAAGCAGCTCCATGGGTTGCACATGGCTAAGCAATCGACGGTAGGAGGCAGCCTCGGCATGGTGGAACTCGTCGATCACCACCACGTCGAAGTGGTTGGGCTCTAGCTTGGAAAGTCGGCCGTCGGATAGCGATTGGATGCTGGCGAATACGTGGCGCCACTTGATCGGCTCGTTACCGTCGACCAACAGTTCACCGAATGTTGGATCGGTCACCACTTCCTGATACATGCGGCGGGCCTGTTGCAGGATTTCCTTGCGATGCGCCACAAACAGCAATGTCAAGTCGCCGCCATGGATCTCGCGAACCAATCGGCGATAGTCGAGCGCGGCAACGACCGTCTTGCCAGTTCCGGTGGCTGCCACGATCAGATTGCGGTGGCGATCATGCAGCACACGTTCGGCGTCGAGTTCTTCGAGCATCTCGGCTTGGTATGGCTTGGGCTGAACCTCCAGGCCAGATAGAGTGACCGTGAGTCGGTCGCGTTGGCGGCCGCCCGCGGCCACGTCTAGCGCGGCACGGAGCCGGTCGCCGTCAACAGTGGGCTGGTAGCGCTCGAACTCGCGGTTTTCCCAGTAGGATTCGAAGGTCGCCCGGAACTTCTCCAGCAGATGCGGCGTCGACACCGCCGAGAGGCGCACATTCCATTCCAGTCCATCAACCAGTGCCGCATGCGACAGGTTGCTCGAGCCGACATACGCCGTATGAAAACCCGTGTTGCGCCGCAACAGCCACGCCTTGGCGTGCAACCGGGTACGGTCAGTTTCGTAGTTCACCCGGACCTCGGCCCCGAACTCGTCCACCAAAGCGTCGAGCGCACGAGCATCCGTAGCGCCCAAATAGGTGGTCGTAATGATCCGCAACGGCACGGCGCGCTCACGCAGCTCGGTAAGTGGCCCTTCGAGCAGCCGCAGGCCCTGCCATTTGACGAACGCACACAACAAATCCACTTGATTGGCGCTGGCTAGCTCGGCCCGCAACTCGGCGGCCAATGTCGGCTCATTGCGGGCATTGGTCATTAGCGCGGCGTCCGACAATGGGGTAGCCGGCCGCGGCAACCTAGCGATCCCGAGTCGGTTGGCCGCCACGACGCCATCCAGGCGCTCAATCCTGCTGGGGTCGCGTTGGTGTAGCGCCTCGCCCATCACGTCGGGATCGGCCAACGCAACCAAGATCTTGCGCACCAATGCCGCGCGCGCCTCCGGCGTTGCCGCCCCGCGTAAGGACCGCTCGATGAGCGGCGTCAGGTGTCGCGCGATGGTCAGCGGTTGTTCGGCCTCGTCGACCGGCTCAATCTCGGCGCGTACTTCGGCTCGCGCGGCCAGTGCCTGGTTCAACCGCTCCGTCAGCAGCGACTCGTAGAGACCCTCGTCCACGCTCGGGACGGTAGCAGGAGCGGTCCGACACCTGGCTCACAATCAAGCCACTACAGTCATGCCGCACACTCGGCACCGTGAAGACGCGGAGGAATTGGCTCAGGCGTTGCTTAGCCCGGTCATGCTTCGAGCCGTGGTCCCTCTAGCTACTAAGACCTGAAGTCGGCGCGTTGGTTCGGGATTGGAACGCCTTGGACAGGGAACATGGCCTCAACCCCTTGGGCTAGAAGGGATCGAGGCCATCGTGTTCAGAATTGTAATCGACCAGGCGACGTTGTGGGACGCGATCTTGCCGCCGGAGCTGTTGGTGTTGCCGACGGAATTGGGTCGGGTGGATGCGCTGCTGGACGATCCGGTGTTCTTCGCGCCGTTCGCGGCGTATTTCGATGCGCGGATCGGCCGCCCGTCGATCCCGATGGAGACTTATCTGCGATTGATGTTATTGAAGTTTCGCTACCGGCTGGGCTATGAGCTGCTGTGTCGCGAGGTGGCCGATTCGATCTCCTGGCAGCGGTTTTGCCGGATTCCGCTGCGTATGCGGGTGCCGCATCCCACGACATTGATGAAGATCACCGGCCGTTGTGGCGATGACGCGATAGCCGGGCTCAACGAGGCGCTGTTGGCCAAGGCGGCCGCCGGCAAGTTGCTGCGTACCGATCGGGTGCGCGCCGACACCACGGTGGTGGAGGCCGATGCCGGCTATCCGACCGATTCGGGGCTGCTGGCCAAGGCGGTCGGGTCGATGTGTCGCACCATCGCGCGGATCAAAGCCGCTGGCGGTGCTACCCGCACCCGGGCTCGTGACCGGCGCCGTGCGGCGGGTCGACGGGCTCGGTCGATCGCGTCCAAGCTGCGGCTGCGTGGACAGCAGCAGCGTGATCAGGTCCCAGGCCGCGGTGCGGCGCATTACTGGGGAGTTCGCCGACATCGCCGAGCAGGTCTCTCGCGAGGCTGCGGTGGTACTGCGCAACGCCAAACGCGTGATGCGCGCTGCTGTTGGGGCGCGTCGGGGCCGGCTCAGCCAGGCGATCAACCACCTCACCACGGTGGTGGAGCGCACCCAGCGGGTGGTGGCCCAGACCCGCAGCCGTTTGGCCGGGGTAATGCCTGAGTCGGCGCAGCGAGTGGTCAGTCTCCACGATGTGGATGCTCGCCCGATCCGCAAGGGACGGCTGGGCAAACCGGTCGAGTTCGGCTACAAAGCCCAGGTTGTTGACAACGCCGACGGAGTGATCCTCGACCACAGCGTCGAGATCGGAAACCCCACCGGTGCACCGCAATTGGCGCCGGCGATCAAAACGGATCACCCGCTGAACCGGGCGCTCACCACGGGCAGTGACAGCCGATCGCGGCTACGGTCTCGCGTCGGTCGAACGTGACCTACACCAGCTCGGCGTGCGTAACGCGGCAATTCCCCGGATGAGCAATCCCGGTACGGCCCGTCGCGAGTTCGAGCACCGACGATCCTTCCGCGAAAAAATCAAATGGCGCACCGGATCCGAAGGCCGGATCAACCACCTCAAACGAAGCTACGGCTGGAACCGCACACACCTCACCGGCATCGATGGTGTCCGAACCTGGTGCGGACATGGCGTGTTCGCCCACAACTTGGTCAAGATCAGCACCCTGGCAGCATGAAACCGACACCACAGCCGACCGGCCAACCCAAAACCCGGTCACCGCTGACCGCCACCATCCCGGCGAAACCCTTTTTCAGGTCTTAGTAGCTAAGCACCCGCTGCCGGAGTCCTAATGCTTTGCTAGGGCCTTCCTCGCCTCATCGCAGTAGTCGTTCGTGCTTGAGCCCAGGCGCTTGCGCTCGTTCCCTGTCTGTGGGACCGTCGGCGCGATTACCCCGCTACGAACGGACCGCCCTCCGTGCAGTCGCTGGTATCTGTGGCGGCGGCTACCCCCGCCATAGGCCAGGAATGCTCCACGCGTTGAGTAGCGGCGACAAGCATGCGTAGCGCCTCCCGCGTCTCGCGGTCGGTGGAGTAGATGACTGTTCCGACCATCCCGCGCGTCAGAAGGACCTTGTAAACGTGACGCACGAGGATATCGAACCTGTTGTCGGGCACTGTCTTCGAGTTTCGAAATTCGGGATCCCTATTTGCACTGCGGACCGTCACAAACCGCCCGTCGCGCCACACGAGATCGGGTCCGAGAATCACACCGCTCCAGTCGAATTCGAAACCCTGGGCGGTGTAGATGCAGCCCACCTGCTCGAATCCGCCGTCGTCAGTCGCCCATAGTGAGCTGGGAGGCACCTCTCCGACCCGCCTGTCGCTCTTGCTGTTCCACGGTCGCGACCACGTCCCTATCCGAACGTCTGGCATGAGCGTCCCGTCTTTCCGTGCGTCGCTCCATGGCCAGCAATACCCGGCTGTGATACGTGCCGAGTATCCCTGGTGCGATTGGCTTAGCAGATAATGCTCCAACTCCTCAGGAGTCTCAGCAAAGCGGACGTGGAACTGGGGATCACCGGACCATGCCACCGGTGGATGAGCGCCGTCGAGTCCAAGCAGCCCGACCACCCAGTGCACGTATTCCCTACTTTCACCGCAGCGGAACTGTTCGCCGAGCTCAATATGCTGAAGGTCGAGTCCGAGGTGCCGTGCGTGGTGCTCGATCTGCTTGAGGGTTCCCATCTCACCGGGGCGCACCACTTGGTGTTCGTCGAGCAGAAAAACTGGGACCCGTGCAGCGGCGATGAGTTCGTCGATCTGCGAGCGATCGGTGCGCAACTCCGCGCGGGTGAACCGGTCGACCGACGTTTTCCGGATGCGATGAGCCTCATCCATGACCAGGACGTCCAAGCCGTTGGGATCAGCCGTGATGAATTGATTGAAATACTTGAACAGTCTTTTGACCTTAGGAGCCCTGACGGCGGCGACCTTCCTGAGCGTCTGGGTGAAGGAGCGCGACCCCGTCGCATGGATGACGGTACGGCCCCGTCGTGCCAACTCGCCGACAAGAGACAGCGCGATGACGCTCTTGCCGCTGCCGGGGCCGCCGGTTACAGCGATCACCCGCTTGCTATTTCCGGCACGCGCGTGCTCGACGGCGTGCATGACCAAATCGACTGCCAGCTGCTGGTTTCCGATCAAGCGGAACTGCGGCCGGTCGCGGATCTCCGCGGCAGCGAGCTTCAGTAGCTGTTTGGACGGAGCCACCGGAGAGTTCACCAACAGATCGGCCGCCTGCCGTCCGGGCCCCGGAGCTAGGCGAGACCGAAGGAAGTCGAGCATGGCACCCTTTTCACCTGCGGTAAAGAGGCGGCCCGACGTAGAGATCGGCACGGCCAGCAAATCTTTGACCAGAGCGGGATTCGAGGCGTTGTGCAGATAGGCCATCCCGGCCACCGAATCGGGATAATCCGCCACCACGCGCGCGAAGTCCAGGAGGTACTCGCAGTAGCCGCGCACCTGAATCACCGGATGCAGCCGCGGTCCCCCAGGGGCCCCCGGCACTTCAACGATCTCCGGGTCGCCTTCAAAAGTGTAGGCCGCTGACCACTGCTTCAACTCGACAACGACGTATGACACCCCGCCCGTCCGGGGGTGAGTGCCAGCGAGGACGACATCGGCCCGTTGAGATGTCAATGGAAGGTGATACTCGACCAGCATCTCGACCTCGCCGAGGCCAGCATCGGCAAGGTCGGCAGCCAAGACCGGAAGACTGCGCTTCCACGAGGCCTGCTCGGCGGGTGCAGCCCGGCGACCAGTCCGATACAGCATCTGCTCCAGCAACTGCTCAACCAATGACTCAGGCGCCATTTCACGAACACGAGCCGCAGTCGTCCGAATGAGCGTCACGTCGAGGTCCCCAGAGCAGCACGAATACATCCGTGCGGGTGGGGACATATCCGTGCCGGCTACAGAACGCCGGGGAAGTCCGTCGGGCCGCAGAGGTCATGTTAGGGCAGGGTTGGCTTTGAAACACTGCAATATGCCGTCCGAACCGAACGGCCGCACTAGCGCCGACTGTCGCTCGTGTCGTGGATCGCCCGCCGAACGCTGCCTGTGGCCCATCCTCCTGTCGGGAACCACTGAGTCCGTTGGCGGGACGCTCGCCGTTTGCGGTCCTTCAATCGTGTTTTTCAAGTGCGAGTACCTGCACGATCTGCTTGAGCTGGCGGATGGTTGCTTCAGGCTGGGCGACCTCCCCGCGAAGCTTCTGGATAGTGTTCAGCTCCTGAGTGGGTGTCTTGAAGTCGCCTGATCGCCGGCTGTTGGCCGTCGGCTCGATGGGGACCTTGGCGCGCAATCCCGCCTGCAGCCAGGGATGGCGGTGGGGCAGAACCCAGCGCTTGACTTGTGCCTCGCCTGCGTGGCTCGTGACGACGATCCAGCACACCCACCCGTGCTACGGACCCTCGTCCGAAGCAACGGATGGCGCTTGGCAGACTGTCCCCATGGCACAGATAACTTTGCGTGGAAATGCGATCAACACAGTTGGCGAGCTCCCGGCCGTCGGCTCCTCGGCTCCCGACTTCACCTTGACCGGCACCGACCTCGGCGCGGTCAGCAGCGACCAGTTCCGCGATAAGCCCCTGCTGCTCAACATCTTTCCATCCATCGACACCCCGGTGTGCGCGACCAGCGTGCGGACCTTTAACGAGCGTGCCGCCGGCAGCGGTGCCTCGGTACTGTGCGTCTCCAAAGACCTCCCCTTTGCGCAGGCGCGGTTCTGCGGCGCCGAGGGCATCGAGAACGTCAAGTCAGCATCGGCGTTCCACGACAGCTTCGGCGAGGACTACGGCGTCACCCTGGCTGACGGCCCGATGGCCGGCTTGCTGGCACGCGCCGTCGTGGTGATCGGCACCGACGGCAAGGTCGCGTACTCGGAACTTGTCCCCGAAATTGCCCAGGAGCCCAACTACGACGCGGCGCTGTCCGCAGTGAACTCCTCGGCGTAACGCCGCTGTCTTCAGCCGCGCCAGGCCGCCTCTACGACGCAGCGTCCGGCTCCGGGTGCAGCCGGTGCAGCGCTCGTCGGAATTCGTCGTTCGCCACGCACCTGGCAGCAGGGCGGTGACGTCGTTGAGCGCGTCCTCGATGGTGATGCCCTTGCGACGCGCGCCGTAGAGGGCCGCGATGGTTGGCGTGCGGCTGATCGCTTGCACACAGTGGAACAGCACGGTCTTGCCCTCGGCGCGGAACTGTTCGATCGCGCGCACGGTGTCGTACAGCACGAAGTCGAGGTTCGGGCTCTCGCCGACCCGATCGATGAGCCGCACGTCCAGGTGCTCGGCCGTATCGGGCAGGTCGAAATCGCCGACCCGGCACAGTGATGCGACCGCACCGACGCCGTCGGGCAATGACTTGAGCGCCCGCACGCCGGCAACCCACACCCCGTCATCGTGCGGATGCTTGAAGAGCGGTCCCTGCTCTGGGATCGTCGCGTAGCCGTAGTCGAAGGTATCCGGTTGGCCGCGCAGCGCGATGGTGGTCGCGACAGCGACCAGCTTGCGCGCGTTCCACCCCGGCCAACCGTGCAGCCGGCGCCGCCACTGCGCGGGCACCGCCGACGCGCCCCACACCGCGCCGAGCAGCCCACCGGCGATCGCGGCGACGGTGTCGGTGTCCCGCCCACCACGCACGGCCGCTTCCAGTGCCAACCGCAGATGATCGGCGTGGAACACCGCGGCTGCCGGATCCTCCTGCGGCACCGGCGTCGTCGAGATCGCCGACCACGCTCCTTGCAGCGCCTCGACCACCCACCCGTTCTTGGTGAAGTCCGCCGGCTGTGACCGCTCGGCGGTATCGATCAGCGCCGACCACCGGGTCTGCGCCGCGGCATCGAGGTGATCCAACCCAATCCGCACGTCCAAGTCACCGGTCAGGACACCGTGGCGGATCGCGCAGCACCACAACACACACGCATCCGCGTTGTCCGGCTCATGGTGAGTTAGCGCGCTGATTGCGCGCGCCGCCTCCACCAAACCGACTTCGTCGTGCAGGTAGGCCAACGCCACTGGGGCGGTCCGCATCAACGAGCCGTTGCCCGCGCTCCTGCCCTCCCGCCGGTGCTCCGCCGACGACGCCTGGCGGGCGGCCGCCGCCGAGAGTCCCTGCCGGCCCACTGCACTCAATACCGCACGAGTTTGAATGCCGACGTCTTTGGTGCCCGGCTCGTTTGCCCACTGATGCCAGCGGCGCACGACCGCGTCTTGCGCGGTCTCATCCCGCAGATCCACGCCGGTTTCCGCGACCTCGGCGATCGCAATCGCCATCGACGTGTCATCGGTCCATTCACCGGTCTCCCAGATCGAACGCGTGCTGACCTCGTCATCGATCGCGACCTTCGCGTCGGGCCCCAGCGGGTCGCCGAACTCGAACGGTGCACCCAACGCGTCGCCGGCGGCGGTCGCCAGCAGCACTCCACAAGCCCGGTCCAATTGTGCGGCATCAAGTTTCATGCGTTACCTCCTTCAGGGCCTGGGTCGATCACCGGCAGGCCTTGGCGCCGTGGTCGTAGCGGCCGTTGAGCAGTGCTGACACCGTCGCCGGCTGCCAGGGGCGGCCTTTGGGCGTGCGCTGGCCCGTCGAGTTCAGCACCCGCGCCGTGGCCGCCTGCGTGACACCGCAGCCGTGCACCAGCCAACGCACGTAGCGCTTGAGCATCGGCTGACGCTGCGACCACGGCGTCGTCGGCGCCGGAAGGATCGGCGCCGAAACGCTTTCGGTGTCCGAACTCGCCTCGGTGCCAACACCCGACGGAACCCGTCGCGCCGTCGGCGTCACCGACGCCGAGGCGCCCGCGGCCACCAGCGCCAGTTCGATTTCCCGCCCGAGGCTTTCGGCTCCCACCGCCGCCAGCGCCGCATGGTCGAGCTCGTCGACCACCTGGACTTCGCGCCGCAGCGCGAAGTCGATCTCGCTGTACCCGCCGGTGGTCGGAAACGACTCGAGTTGCCGGCCGAACCGAAGGTTGAGGCCGTGGCGCTGCAGCACCAGACCCAGCCGTCGCCAGTGCTGCTCGCGTCCGAGGTCCGGGCACAGGAAGGGCACCCAGACGTCCATCCGGCCGGCGATCGCGCAACCCAGCGCCGAGACCACCGCGTCGACCTCGGTCAGGTCATCGGTCGACGCCGCCGCGCCCTCCGCGAACCCGAAAGCGTCGGCGATGACGCAGTTCTGCTGCGCCGCAAGCCCGGACAGCTCGTCACGGTGCTGCACCGTGTCGTGGTCGCCGAGCAAAACGACCCGCGATCCCGCCGCTGAGTGATCCGGAAAATGCGCCATAGATACCTCCTCATGCCCGATGCCTCCCCCGCGAAACGCCCTTACCGGCGGCGTCTCATGAAGCCGACATCAAGGTAGCGCGGGGTACCGACAAGTCCGGTTGCACTGGCCGTAGGGTCCGCCGCGGGTGGAGCTTCGAGGCGGTTGCCGGAGGCGTATCACGGGCTGCATCTAGCGCGATACGCTGACCGTCGTGAAGTCACTCCGACTGGACCCCGAGCTCGAAAAGAGGCTGCAACGCGCGGCTTCGATAACCGGCGTCTCGTTGTCGGAATTCATTCGCCAGGCTGCCACCCAGCGCGCGGACGCGGTCCTGACCGCCGACCCGCACGAGGACTTCAGCGACGTACTGGGCGTCATTCACGGCGGCGGCGATCGTGCACGGCGAAGCGGCCAAGCATTCTCCGACTTGCTCGCCGGCGGCCCTACTCCCACGTGACTCTGACCGATGCCGGCCCGCGCCTGCGGTTCTCCGTGTCAGCTTGACCAGATCCGAAGCGGTGTGCAGCCGGCAAGGCGGTCGAAGTCGTGATCGGCATGCAGCAGCGGCGCACCGGTACGCACGCAAGGGGCGGCGATCAAACAGTCGAGCGTCTTCCGGATGGTCACGCCGGCGCGTCGTGCCGTGCGATACAGCTTGGCGGCAAGCACGAAATCATCAACATCCTCCAGACGAAGGATCGGAAAGGCGCGCAAATGCCGCTCCACCAACGCCGCCTCCCGGTCCGACCGCAGCCCCTGGAGCACCTCCGTCAGGATGACATCGGTGAGGGCGATGGGTTCTCCCGATTCAATCAGCTCCACACAACGCTGGGCCTGGGTGGAGGGGGCATCGTTCAATACGTCAATCCAGACGCTGGTGTCGACAACGATCACGACCGGCCGCGACGACTCTGCGCCAAATCGCCTTCCCAGTGCACCTTCCCGCGCAGTTCAAGGATGCCGATCTGGCGATGCCGGGCAACCAGTTCACGCAGTGCCAGGTTCACCGTCTCACGCTTCGTCCGCATCCCGACCAAGCGTTGGGCCTCCCGCAAGACCTCGTCGTCGATGTCAATGTTGGTCCGCATACACATCAACTTACACCAGGTGTTGTGTAAGGCAGGCGTGCCCGCACGACCGCTGTGGCACTGATCGTCTTGTCGCGCAAAGGCGGGCACATCAATAAATCCTTCCCCGCGGTGACTGCCGAGGCTGCTGTGGCCATTACGCATTTATGCGTCTGATGTTGTGCCGCCTACACCGGGAAAGCGGCGCTGATGTCGGTGTGAACGAAATCGCCACCCACGTATAGCAATGGCTCACCGGTCACCTGCGCCAGGGCGTAGGAAAAACAATCGCCGAGGTTGAGCGCCGCCGGATGCCCGCTGCCGCGGCCGAAATCGCGGTAAGCCCTGCTGGCGATTTCGGCTTGCTGCGCATCGAACGGCACCAGTTCGATTTCCCACACCTCGAGCAGACGCTCGACCCGTCGTTGGTCCTCGGGCCGCAGGCGGCGGGTCAGAACGGCGTTGACTTCTACGGCGGTTGCCGCCGACATCTTCGGTGCCGGCGTGTCGGCCAAAGCCGCGGCGAGACCGTCGGAGTGTGTTTCGCCCAGGACGATCGCGACGATCGCCGAGGTGTCGACGATCACGAAGGTAGTCCGGCGTCGTCATAGAGTTGTCGCTCGGCGGCTTTGAGTTCCGCGCGCTCGGCGTCGGTGAGCGACGTGCGCAACTCATCCAGCAATTGCTGTGCCTTCACCCGCCGCGCATCATCCTGTGCGGTCTGGCCGCGGTCGAGTTCGGTCAGCTTGGCCTGCACCGCCGCCTCGATCGCGCCGGTCTGGGTCAGGCCGGTCCGTTGGGCCAGTTCTCGCACCAGTGCGGTGGTGTGCTCATTCTTGATGTTCAACCCCATGGTATAAAGATACCGTATCCGTATATAGCGTCTATACGCTGCGAATCGTCCGGACCAAATCGCTGCTTGGTCAGTCGTCGTCCAGCATTTGACCCTGTGTAATGACGTAGTGGGAACCCGGCGCAACCCATCAGGTATTCAGTCGCTCCATTGATTGCCCTGTGACATTTGCGATGACGTCGAAGTCCTTGTCGACGTGTAGGACGATCAAGCCTGTGAGCTCGGCGGTCGCGGCAATGATCAGGTCGGGTATCGAGGGCCCACGGTGCATCCCTTTGTCAGCGAGCAGTAGCTGAACTTCTAGGGCTCCATCTTCGATCGACGGCGTGAGGTATTCAACCGGCAACGCCACCAGCGGCGGTTGACACGAAAGTCGCAGCGAGCGGCATCTATCAAAGCCGGTTTAGCCCCGGCGCAAAACCCAACTCGGCAGCGTTGTTCTACGTTGCCGGACAACGGAATTGGCCTACCGACCCGCAGCCACGTCCCGGCATCCAAGCCTGCACCGACGTCGGCATCACGGTGGTTCATCCGCCCAACAGCGGGCAGGTGAGTTTCGTCTCGCCGCCGCAATGAGCCGGCTATTACACGTGTGGCTGCGTCGGCAGGTTCTTCGTAGGTTCAGCAGCAGGCGCTTCGCCGAATCGGGCCAGCACCAGTGTTCCGGCGACTGCTATGGCGAAGCCGACGAAAACCATCCAGCCGAGGCCGCCGCGAGTGCGGTCACCGAGCCATACCACTCCGATGAGCGCCGGCCCGATCGTTTCTCCCACAACCATTCCCGCGACAGCCGTCGTCACAGATCCGCGGTTCAGCGCAGACGTCAGCAACAGAAACCCTGCGGTCCCGCCTGCGAGCACCGCGTACAGAGCCGGGTTGGTATAGAACGTGGCTGCGGTGGGATCGATCGGATCGACCAGGCGCACGCCGACCTCGACGACACCGAAACCGGTTCCGGCGCCAAGCCCCAGAACCAGTGCGCGGGGGCGGTCGCTCAATCGGCCTCCCACAGCGCCGGCGACGAACACCGCGGCGACCACCCCCAGCAGGGCCCAGGCGAGCCCGGCCGGCCCGCGCCGGGAACCCTCCGGTCCGGCAGCGAGCCCCAGCATCGCCAGGCCCGCACAGACCACGGCCACGGCTGTCCACTCGACTGATGACAGGCGCGCCGACAGCAGCCACGCGGCCACGATGGCGGTGACTGCCAGCGAGGCGGCGATCGCCGCGGCGACGATGTAGATCGGCACCAAGCGCAGCGCCACCACCTGTAGTACAAAGCCGAGGCCGTCCAGGCCGAAGCCGGCTAGATAGCGCCACTGCCGCACGGCGCGCAACAGCAACACCGCGTCGATACCCGAGCCGCTGCCGGCTTCCACCGATCGCGTCGCCATCGCCTGCAGCACCGTCGCCGTGCCGTAGCACACCGAGCAGCAGAGCGCGAGCAGTAACCCGGTCAGCACACACCGACGATACGGCCAGTCATGCTCCTTCGCTGCCTCCACCGAACGACGGCGGCGCGGCGGATTCGGCGCTGCCCCACGCCCGGTTCGGGACCGGCGAGAGCGAGAACGCGAGGTCGCCGCCCGTGTGGATGATCGACTCCGGAAGATAGGTCTGATCGGTGGGCTGGCCGTCGATCGCCAGGCCGTTGATGTACGTCAAGCCGTTCGATGCACCGGGCGCGGAAATGCGGATGAATTGTCCTGCGGGCAGCGCGATCTCGGCGCGGTCGAACAGCGGCGTGTTCACCGTGAGGATCGGCGTTCCCGGCGTAGCTGGGTACAGGCCAAGAGCGGCCCACACGTACCAGCTGGACTCCGCGCCCAAGTCGTCGTTGCCCGGCTCGCCGTCGGGCGTGGGGCCGAACAGTTCGCGACGCACCCGGTCGACCGTCTGTTGGGTCTTCCACGGTTGGCCGATGTAGTTGTAGAGCCACGGCACCCCGAAGTCCGGCTCGTTGCCGATCCACAGATACGGCTGGTTGGGGCCGACATTGAGTTCGGTCGTGAAGCGGTCCAGCCGGTCGACTGCCGCCTGGCGGCCGCCGAGCGCGGCCACGAGTCCGTCGACATTCTGCGGGACCAGCCAGAGGTATTGCTCGGCGTTGCCCTCGTCGAACCCGGCCTGGCCGAACGCCTCTGAGGCAGGTTCGACGAACCCGGGGCCGTCGGGAAACGCGCCGTCGGCACTGCGGGGCGAGATGTACCCGGTGGCCGGATTGAACACGTTGTGCCAATACTGCGCCCGATTGCCGAATTCGGCGGCGATCGCGGTGTATCCGAGTGCGTCGGCGAATCGGGAGATGGTGAAGTCGTCCACCGACCACTCCAGCGTGATCGAAGCGCCGGCGATGTCGTGGCCGGCGCCGAACGCCTGGGTCTGCGGCGCGTAGCCATGCGTGAGGTAGCTGGTGATTCCCGGTCGCTCCACGTAGCCGTCGCGTCCGGCACCGCCGTCGGTCGCCGTCTTCACCATGAAGTACAGCGTGGTTTTCACGTCGAAATCCGTTGCACCGTAAGTGTAGAGGTTGACGATGAGCGGAGCCGGGTTATCTCCGGTCATGATGCCGGTCGACGAATTCGCCAGGGCCCAACGCGGAAACGACCCGCTCTGCGCGGCGTCGTTCACCAGCGACTGCGCCATGTCGCTGGCTCGCTGTGGAAACAGCAGTGCCTGCAACGCAGCCAGGCAGCGGTAGGTGTCCCAGTCGGAGAAGTTGGCGTACTGGGTGTGCCCCTTGGCAACGGCGTGGATGACCCCGTCGAATCCGATGTAGCGTCCGTCGACGTCGTTGAAAGTGTTGGGGTGCAAGAACGATCGATACAGCGCGGTGTAGAAGGTTGTGATGTCGGCGTCGTTGCCGCCGGCCACCGCGATGCGTGACAGCATCGCGTTCCATTCGTTGGAAGCGGCAGCACGAGCGTCGTCGAAGCTTGCTCGGCCCTCGGCGGCCAGGTTCGCCTGCGCTCCCTCGACACTGACGTATGACAGCGCGGTCCGCACTTCGAGCACCGAGCCGGCCGGAAACTGGACGTATCCCCCACTGTGTTTCGACTCCGCGCTGCGGGCACCGGCCGAAACCGAGTCGCCGTCCCAGGTGCCGTAGGAGGTGAACGGCCGGCTGAACGTCATCGCGAAATACACGGTGTAGGTGTTCTTTGCACCGCAGAAACCCCCGGTGGTCGCCGATCCGGTGATCGTGGTGTTGTCCTCGCCGATCGCGATGCTGGCCGCGGAGTTGCCCGCGATCGATCCGCCCGGGCGCACCTGGAGCAGGGCGGGCCGGCCGTCGTCGGGATAGCGGAACCGGCCGACGCCGGTGCGGGTCGTGGCGGTGAGTTCGGCGATCACGCCGGTGTCAGGGAAGCGCACGGTGTAGTAGCCGGGCACCCCCACTTCGGTGTCGTCGTGGGCGATCCGCTCCCAGGCGTGCCACGGTTGCGCGCCGATCGGAGTGGTGGTCGGCAGCATCGGAATGTCGCCGAACGCCGCGCAGCCCACCGAGGCGTGGGTCATGCTGAATCCGGTGGAGCGCTCGTTGGCGTGGTTGTAGCCGGCGTAGGTGCGGGTGGTGTCCGGCGAGTACTGCACCATCCCGAACGGCACCGAAGCACCGGGGAAGTTGTTGATCTCCCCGACCATCTCGCCGCCGGTCCCGGTGCCGATCAGCGTGTCGACGTAGCTCACTGGGTGCGCGACGAACCCGGCCTCTTCAGCGTGAGCGACGGGCGCAACCCACATCACCATGCACACCACCGCGACAAGCACGGCGAAGGGCCTTCGTGACCGCATAACTGTCTCTACTGCAAAGCTGTCTGCTCCGGAGGTGTTTCTACGACGCCGGTATCCGGCTAAGTTGGCGGCGAGCCGCCGCCAGCCGCGGCGCCGAACCATAGGACCATTGAGACATGCGAGTCGACGGACGCGAGATCACCGTGTCCGGCAGCTTGCTGCAACCGCTGACCCGGCGCACCAACGACATCCTGCGGCTGGTGCTGGCCGGGCTGTTCCTCGCGGTCGTGATCGCCAGCTCGTTGATCACCCGCAGGCAGTGGATGACGCTGGAGAAATCTGTCTCGCAGATCATCGGGTTGCTCTCCCCCACTCAGTCCAATCTGGTGTACCTGGCCTACGGCATCGCGATCCTGGCGTTGCCGTTCATGATCCTGATCGGGCTGATCGTCGCCCGGCAGTGGACACTGCTCGGCGCCTACGCGGCCGCCGGGCTGCTGGCCATCCTGCCGCTGTCGATCAACAGCAAAGGCATCGCCGCACCCCGCTGGCACTTCGACCTCAGGGACCGGCT
Source organism: Mycobacterium sp. NGS48 (assembly GCF_059812585.1). Taxonomy (NCBI): domain Bacteria; kingdom Bacillati; phylum Actinomycetota; class Actinomycetes; order Mycobacteriales; family Mycobacteriaceae; genus Mycobacterium; species Mycobacterium sp. NGS48. The sequence continues at coordinate 466,774 of NZ_JCALCY010000001.1, read as the reverse complement.
GTCCACGGTGCTGTCGCAGTTTCTCGACGACCCGCGCTGGATCGCGATGCTCGCCGCGATGCTCACCGTGTCCGGACCCTGGCTGCCCGCCCGCTGGCGACGCTGGTGGTGGGCACTGCTGCTGGCCTTCGTGCCGATCCATCTCGTGGTCAGTGCCATCGTGCCGGCCCGCTCGTTGCTGGGACTGGCGGTGGGCTGGTGGGTCGGTGCGCTGGTGGTGCTGATCTCGGGGACGCCGGCGCTGGAGGTGCCGCTCGACGGTGCGGTGCGCGCATTGGCGCAGCGCGGATTCGTCGTCTCCGGGCTCACCGTGCTGCAGCCGGCCGGGCGTGGGCCGCTGATCCTGTCCGCCGCCGCCGAGCATCCAGCGGTGATCGAGCTGTACGGCCCGCATCAACGCAGCGGCGGCGCACTGCGCCAACTCTGGCGCAAGTTCAGACTGCGCCGCAGCGAGACCGCGCCGCTGCACGCCTCCCTGCAACGCGCCGTCGAACATCGCGCGCTGCTCTCGATTGCCATCGGCGATGTCGGGCTTGCCAACACATCGACGATCGCCGTCGGTGCGCTCGACCGCGGCTGGACGTTGTACGCGCACAAGCCCGCTCGTGGTGCTGCGATCGATGAGTGCGCGACGACTCCGGCTGCCCGGGTGTGGACGGCGCTGCGCAGCCTGCACGATCACCAGATCGCGCATGGTGACTTGCGTGGCAGCGAGATCACGGTCGACGAGGGCGCCGTGCTGTTCGGCGGGTACCGCCACGCCGAATACGGTGCCACCGACGTCCAACTGCAATCCGACATCGCCCAGCTGTTGGTGACCACCTCGGCGCGCTATGGTGCGCAATCGGCGGTAAGCGCGGCCATCGACGCGTTCGGCAAGGACACCGTGCTGACCGCGTCGCGCCGACTCACCAAAACCGCTGTGCCCCGGCGTATCCGAGATGCGGTGACCGATCCGCGCGCTGTCATCGCTCAGGCCCGCACGGAGGTGATGCACCAAACCGGGGCCGATCAAATCCAGGCCGCGACAATTACCCGGTTCACCCGCAGCCAACTCATCCAACTGGTGTTGCTGGTGGCGCTGGTCTACGTGGCCTATCCATTTATCAGCACCGTGCCGACATTCTTTTCCGAACTGGGCCGGGCGAACTGGTGGTGGGCACTGCTGGGGTTGGCGGTGTCAGCGTTGACGTATGTCGGCGCGGCAGCAGCACTGTGGGCCTGCGCCGACGGGTTGGTGAGCTTCAAGAACCTCTCGATTATGCAGGTGGCCAACACGTTTGCGGCCACTACCACCCCGGCCGGCGTGGGCGGGCTGGCGCTGAGCACCCGGTTTTTGCAGAAGGGCGCACTCAACGCGGTGCGGGCCACCGCGGCGGTGGCGCTGCAGCAGTCGGTCCAGGTGATCGTCCACATCGCGTTGCTGATCCTGTTCAGCACCGCGGCCGGCGCCTCGACCGATCTGTCGCACTTCGTGCCGAGTGCCACCGTGCTGTACCTGATCGCGGGCGTGGCGCTGGGCGCGGTGGGCGTATTCCTGGCCGTCCCCAGGCTGCGGCGCTGGCTGGCCACCGAGATGCGGCCCAAGTTGACCGAGGTGAGCAGCGACCTCGCCGCGCTCTCCCGTGAACCGAAACGACTGGCGCTGATCGTATTAGGTGCTGCCGGAACGACTCTCGGTGCGGCGTTGGCGCTGTGGGCCAGCGTCGAAGCCTTTGGCGGTGGCACCACCTTCGTCGCCGTCACCGTGGTGACGATGGTCGGCGGGACGCTGGCCTCAGCCGCGCCCACTCCCGGCGGGGTGGGCGCCGTCGAAGCGGCGCTGATCGGTGGGCTGGCCGCCTTCGGCGTCCCTGCCGCGGTCGGCGTGCCGTCCGTGTTGCTGTATCGCGTATTGACCTGTTGGCTACCGGTTTTCGTCGGCTGGCCGGTGATGCGCTGGCTCACCCGCAACGAAATGATCTAACAGCCGCCGTCGGCTGAAGTGCGTCGGCTATGCCGCACCCGTAGCGTCGGCGCGAAGGGGCGCTCTCCCACCGGAGCGCCCACGTTGCATGCATATGCATATAATGACTGCATCGACTGCAGATGGAAGAAATGACTTGTGTCGGTCCTAACAGTGCGCAACTTGCCTACCGAGGTGCACCGTGCTCTTCGGGTACGTGCTGCGCTGCACGGCCGCAGTACGGAAGCCGAGGTCCGCGCCATCTTGGAAGAAGCAGTAAAGCCAGAGGGCCGCATCAAGCTCGGTTCCCTGCTGGCTGACATCGGCCGCCGTGCCAAACTCACCGATGAGGACTTCGCGGTCTTTGAGCAGCGTGACAGCACGCCGGCTCAGCCGATCAGCATCCCATGATTTTGGTCGACACGAACGTCATCTCAGAGCCGCTGCGCACAGCCCCGGATACGCGTGTCGTCGAATGGATGGACGCCCAGCCGATCGAAACGCTCTTCCTATCCGCCATAACAGTTGCTGAACTGCGCTTCGGTGTTGCCTCGTTGTCGGCCGGCCAGCGCCGGGCCCGTCTACATGAAAACCTGGAACGCCGCGTGCTGCCCTTATTTGCCGGGCGGGTTTTGGCGTTCGATCTATCTGCCTCCCAGAGCTACGCGGACCTGATGACCAAGGCCCGGGCGGCCGGAATCGCGATCGGCGCCGCAGACGGGTATATCGCAGCAACAGCGGCCAACAACGGCATGGCGGTCGCCACCCGAGACACCGCACCCTTCGAAGCGGCCGGTGTACCCGTCATCAACCCGTGGCACCTGACAGCGGATTGACCGGAGCGTTGCCGTCGGCTACAACCGCTGCGCCGATACGAACAGACTGTGCGGCGCCGAGTCCTCGACATCGGCCGGCGGGCGGTTGTAGCCGGCCATCAGCTTCTCGGCCGCCACCACGTCGACGTCCCAGCCGTGTCCACGCAGCCACTCGCCGACGTCGGTGCGATCCTCCATGTACCACAGGTCCTGGACGTCGGGGATGTCGCGGGACTCGTCCAGTTTGGCGATGATGTCGCGGATCCGCTGCATCTGGTTGCGCTGCTTGGCGTGGACGTCCGCATCGTTGAAGCCCGGGCCCGGCGCCTCCACCGCAATCCGGCTGCCGGGCGCGCTCAACTCCTGAATCCGCTCGAACAACAGGTCCTGCGCGGCGGCCGGCAGAAACGGCAGCAACCCCTCGGCCGACCACACACTCGGCGCGGCGGGATCAAACCCGGCCTGCTGCAGCTCTTTTGGCCAGTCCTGCCGCAGGTCGACGGTGACGTTGACCAGCCCGGCGGTCGGCTTGGCGCCGGTTTGCCAAAGGGTCGACGACTTGAACTCGAGCACCTTGGGCTGGTCGAGCTCGTAGACAATCATCCCGTCGGGCCACGGAAGCCGCCACGACCGCGAATCCAGCCCGGCCGCCAAAATCACCGCCTGTCGCACGCCGGCGTTGGCCGCATCGATGAAGAACCGGTCGAAAAACGCTGTGCGGGAAGCCATGTAGTTGAGCATCGATTGCATCCGCAGCGGCAGTTCCGGGGCAGCTTCGATGACCTCATCGGGCAGGTTGGGAGCCGCGAACCAGGTCCACATGCCTTCGCCGGCGGCGTCGAGGAAGACCCGCGCGAACGGATCGTCGATCAGCGGGTTCTCGCTCTCGGTTTCCGCGGCGCGCGCCGCGGCCACACCGAGCGCCGTCGCGCCCACACTTTCGGTGATGTCCCATGTGTCGTTGTCGCTTCTCGGCACCGTCGCTCCTCCTCACCAGCACTACTCGTCGCCGACGGTACGTGAGCTTTCTGTGAGGCAGGGTCGTAGCCGATCCGCGGTGACCTCGATGCCGGCGGTGAGGTCGCTGACCAGCGCGTCGGCGAAATCCGTCAAGCCATCGACGTCGATGTCGTAGCGGCCGTCGCTGCGCGAAAGACGACCTGAGGCGCTGCGCAGCAGGCTGATGGCACCCTTGGGGTTGCCGCGCTGGACGTGGGTGAGGCCCACCGCGAGCTGGGCCAGGCCTTGCCAGAGGGATCGCTCGTCGTCGGGCCCGTTCTTCCAAGCCGCCTCAAGCACCTCGTGGGCGTTGAAGGCCATGCCCTGATCCAACAGCTGCTGCGCATAGGTCAGGGTTTCCGCCGGGCTCAGCTCGAGGTCGTCGGGAATGCGGGGTATGCCGTCACTGCCATAGGGAAGCGGCCGGCCCAGCGCATCGCGCGGGCGAGCATTGCGGGCTCGCCCGGATTCGTCCCGATCGCGTTCGGCCATCCATCCATCATGGCGTGCGCCGCCCCGAATGACGGTCCCAGGCGTCTCAGAATCTTTGGCATGTGCCGATGTGCCCGCCTCTGAGCGACTTGGCGGCCTGCTGCACCGCATTAGTCGCTCAGAGGCGGGCAAACATCCACATGCCTCCTGCCGGTGACTGGCGTGGCAGATGTGACTGCAGGCAGCTCATATGCCGTAGTCGGGCAGGTCGAAGTCGTCGCGCACGCTGCCGGCGAACAGCGTGGCCAGCGGCCCGAAGTTCATCGTGCGCATCACCACGTTGCGCAACCACAGCCCGAACCGGGTTCGCGCGGTGAAGAACGAGATCAGCCTCACCGCGCCGGCTTGCTTACTCTCGATGAACGGACGTAGCCGCGCCTCGTAGGCATCGAAGGCGCGGCGATGGTCGTCGGCAGCGCGGTCCAGTTCTCCGGCCAGCACGTACGCCTCGGTGATCGCCAATCCGGTGCCCTCGCCTCCGAGCAGCGAGATGCAGCCGGCCGCGTCGCCGACCAGCAGTACCCGGCCGCGCGACCATCGGTCCATCCGGATCTGGCTGACGACGTCGAAGTACAGGTCGTCAACTCGGTCGAGTGCTGCCAGGATGTCCCGGCATTCCCAGCCGGCATCACCGAACTGGTTGCGCAGCTGGTTTTTTGGCGCCACGCGGGCGTCATCGTGTTCGGCGCGGAAGACGAACAGGAACATGGTGCGATCGCCGCGCAGCGAGCAGCGCCCGACCTGTCGGCCGGGAGCGTTGTAGGTGACGTAGATCAGGTCGTCGCGGGGCCGGTAGCCGTCGACCACACACGCGGCGACCTTGCAGCCGAGGTAGTGCTCGAAGTCGTCTTCCGGCCCGAAGACGAGACGACGCACGTTGGAGTGCAGCCCGTCGGCGCCGATGACGAGGTCGAAATCACGCGGCGCGCTGTTCTCGAAGCTCAGGCGCACATTGTCGTCGTGTTCGTCGATGGCGGTGATGCTGTCGCCGAAAATCGTTTCGACCTCACCATCGATGGTGGTGTACATCGCGGCGGCCAAATCGCCCCGGGGCAGGCTGGTGAAGTCGGCTCCGAGCACCCGACGAAACACGCCGACGTCCAGGTCTGCGTTCACCTGACCATTCGGGCCGAGGGAGCGGAGGAGTTGAATGTCGTATCCGGCGTCGAGGATTGATTTCTCGATGCCCATCCGTTGGGCCACTTGGTAGCCGACGCCCCAGAAGTCGATCATGTAGCCGCCGGTGCGGAACTTCGGCGCCTGCTCGATCAGCGTCGGGGTGTGGCCAGTGCGGTGCAGCCAGTAGGCGAGCGCCGTCCCCGCCACGCCTGCGCCACTGATTGCGATTCTCACAACTGGTCCTGGAGTCTTTCGACGAAAGCCGCCAAGCCTGCGTGATGTGAACCGGGCCAATAGATTTGACCGCAGTCGGTGCAGCGACGGAATTCGTCGTAGTAGCGGCGGGTCAACGGTTCGAGGTGCTCGATCACCTCGCCTTTGGAGACGTCGGCCAGCGTGCCGTTGCACCGCAGACACCGGGTCAGCGGCGCCAGCCGTTGGCGCAAGTCCAGCCGCCGGATCACCTCGAGCGTCTGTTCTTCGGGCTGCTCTGCGTGCACGAACAGACCATGGGTGATCGCGCGACGCTTCAGCAGTCCGCGGTCGCGAGTCAGCAGAATCCGCTGCTGCCGCAGGCTGATATCGGCAAGGGTCTGGTCGTCGGCGTCATGCGACCACCACACGTCGAAGCCGAGCACACGCAGCAGCCGGGCGAGCCGGCCGAGGTTGACGTCGACGACAAAGCGCGGATCGCGCAACGGCACCGGCCGCAGCCGCGCCGTCGACCCCACATCGAGCGCCTCGAACATCGGATACGCGGCAATGCGGTCGCCCGCTGTTGGGCGGAAGCCAAAGTCCTTGGGATCACCATTGACCAGGATCAGGTCGACCTCGGTGTGCGGAATGCCCATCGCCTCCAGCACATCCTTGACTGTCTGATGCGATCGGAACGGCCGACGCACGGTCGCACCGCGCATCTCGGCGCCCACGAAGTCGTTGAGCTCGGCGTAGGCCCGTACGTCCACATAGCCGACCATTCCTCATGCTCGCGCAGGGCCTCGCCACCGTGCAACGCCGTGCCCGATCAGACCCGGACGACAGTGAGGTCAGCGACGCCGTTGAGGGCGGTGAAGTCGCCATCCTGGGTGATGATCGGCAGTGCCCGCGATGCCGCGATCGCCGCGATCCACAAATCGTTGATCCGGACGCGGCCGCCGCTCTCGGCGAGATGTATACGCAGCCGCGCCCACATGCGCGCGGCATCCTCATCGACGGGCAACGTTTCCATGTCGCTAACAGACTCAAGGGTGGCCAATCGTCGCGCCCGGATGCCAGAAGTCCTGGCAGCCAGTACGCCGGCGTTGAGTTCGGCGAGGGTGATGACAGTGGTGGCGACTTCCGCCGGTATCAGCGCCTCGTCGAGTTGTCGTCCGGTTTCGGTTGCGATGAACACTGATGTGTCGAGCAGACCCGCGTCGGGCATATCGTTCATACGATCGGCCCGAGCTCGTCTGTCGTGTCGCCGGCGAGCGCCGCGAGGTCGTCGCGTAAACCTGGATCGGCTTGTGCGCGGCGCAATCTCGTCAGGAACTCGGTTTTGTTCAGCCAACGTCGACGCTGCGGTTGAACTGCTGTGAGAACCGCGACGGCGCGCCCACTGACCGTGATGGTGACATTCTCCCCCGCTCGCACGCGGCGAAGCACGCCCGCCGTGTCGTTGCGCAGCTCACGGGAAGCTACCTCGGACATGCTACGAATGTAGCACATTCGTAGCATCACTGCCGGCACCCGCGCGGCCGGTTATGGAAACGATGCGGCAACCAGGTCGGTAATCCCCGCGATGACGTCGAAGTCGGCGTCTCGGTGAACCATACGCGCGCCGTGGCGAATTGCGATCGCAGCGATCAAACAGTCGTTGAGGCTCCGAATCGTCTGACCCGCCCGCCGAGCAGCGCGGTATATACCCGCCGCCACCCGGAAATCGACGGCATCGTCGACAGACAACGACGGCAGACCATTCACTAGCTGCTCGAGCTTTGCATGTCTGCCGTCATCGATCGCTCCGGCCAAAATCTCCATTGCGATGGCCTCACACATCGCGACCTGGTTTGCTTCTTCGGAGAGCAACCGGCGCACCTCAATCGCGGCGGCCGATCCCGTCGCGCGAAGGTATTCGATCCACGCGGAGGTGTCGACGAGGCTCATGCAAATTCGTCTGGTCGCTCGCTCCGCAAACCATCGAGGTCGCCTTCCCAGCCAACGCCTTCGAGACTAAGCAGGAACTCACGGCTCAACGGAGCACCCACCAAGCGACGCAGCGCAAGGTCCACTGCTGCCTGCTTTGTCGTAAGGCCGAACCTGCGCATCACCTCGGCAGTGAGTTCGTCATCGAGGTCGATATTGGTGCGCGACATACACCAATCATGCACCTCAACTACACGGTCGGCGTCAGACCAGCACCGCGGGCGGCGTGGGTACGGGTGATCGCCGGCTCGTCATAACCCGCTTCGCGCACCGCGCGTCGCACCGCCTCGCTGACTGCCGCCACCCGATCGACCGGCACCAGCGCGATGACACAGCCGCCAAAGCCACCGCCCGTCATCCGGGCACCCAGCGCCCCCGCGCGCACCGCGCTGTCGGCGATCAGATCAATGTGCGCGGTGGTGATCTCGAAGTCGTCACGCATCGAGAGGTGGGAGGCGGTGAAGAGCCGCCCGGCTTCGACGAAGTCGGAATCACCCAGGGCGGCAACGAGAGCGACGACACGCTGATTTTCGGTCAGCACATGGCGGGCACGACGAGCATCGATCGGGTCACCAACACCGTCCAGCGCCGAAACGTCCCCGATGTCACGCAGCGACGGCACGTGCAGCTGGGCGGCAACGCGCTCGCAGGATGCGCGACGGGCGGCGTACTCGCCGCCCGCGTGAGTGTGCCGGGCCCGGGAATCGATCAGCAGCAGCGCCACACCGCAAGCGCCGGGATCAAACGCCACCGGCGCCACGGTAAGTTCACGAAAATCGATCAGCAGCGCCGTCGACGGTGCACCGAACAGCGACGCCAACTGGTCCAGCAAACCCGTTGGGACACCGACATAGTCGTTTTCCGCGCGCTGCGCCAACCGGGCCTGCTCCATGCGGTCGATGTTGTGACCGGCGGCGGACAGCATCGCGCCCAACGCAGCACATTCCAATGCCGCCGAGGACGACAGGCCCGACCCGATCGGGACGTCGCTGGTGATCGACATCGCACCGCCGGGCACCGGGTGGCCGGCGCTGCGCAGCGCCCACACCACCCCGGCCACATACCCGGCCCAGCCGGTCACCTCGCCGGGCGCCGTGTCGAGCGGAATCCGCACCGAGCCGTCGACGCCGTCGCTGCACACCGTGATCGCATCGGTGTCCTCGGGCACGAACGTCACCGCAGTGCGCTGCGGCAACGCGATCGGCAACGCGAAACCGAGGTTGTAGTCGGTGTGCTCGCCGATCAGGTTTATTCGCCCCGGTGCGGAATACCGGACCGTCACGCGAGTTCTCGCAGCCGCCCAGCCACACTCTCCGGTGTCACGTCGCTGATGAACGCATCCATGGCCGACTCGGAGGCCGCCAGGTACTTGAGCGCGGTGGCGCTGCGACGAATCGACATCAGCTCGACATGAAAGTAGCCCTCCCGCTGGGCTTCGGTGTACTGATGCAGTGCCGACATGTACGGCAGCGGCGCGGAATACATCCGATCGAACCGCTGCAGCACGTCGAGATAAATCGAAGCGAACCCGTCCAGCTCTGCCGCATCGAGTTCGACGAGGTTGTGCACGAACCGGTTCGGATAGATGTGCACCTCTACCGGCCAGCGTGCGGCGAACGGCACGAACGCCGTGAACAGCTCGGTGCGCGCGACAATGCGACTCCCGTCTGCCACCTCACGCTCGAGCAGGTCAGCAAAAAGATTGCCGCCGTATTGTTTTCGATGCTCACCAGCCTGGCCCAGCATGGTCGCAGTTCGCGGGGTCAGATAGGGATAGCCGTAAATCTGACCGTGCGGATGATTCAGCGTCACTCCGATCTCCTCACCGCGGTTCTCGAAGCAGAACACCTGCTCAACCCCGGGTAGCGCCATCAGATCGGCGGTGCGGTGTCGCCACGCCTCCACAACCAGGCGGGCATGCGGCGGTTCCAGGGCGGCGAACGAACCGGTGTGATTGCTGGAATAGCAGATCACCTCGCAGCGGCCGCGGCCCGGCACCGACACGAACCCCTCCGGCACCGCCAGCGCTGACTCGCCCGCGCCGGACAGGCTCGGGAACCGGTTTTCGAAGACGACGACGTCGTAATCCGGCGCGGGCACCTCGCTGGTGAGCCCGGTCGGTCCCGGACACAGCGGGCATTGATCGGGCGGCGGTTTGTAGGTGCGGTCTTGGCGCAGCGCGGCGACGATCACCCACTGCCCAGTCGACCGGTCGAATCGCAACTGCGAGTGGAGCCCGTCACGCTTCGGCAATGGCCGCTGATCGGCAACCGGTGCCGGAACATGGCCGGGCAGCGCGAAGAACAGCAGGTCACGGCCATCGGCCAGCTCCGCGCGGATCGGCGCCGTCACGCGTCGAACAATAATCGACAGCGTGGACGACACCCGGATCACCGCGCGCTATGAGCGCGCGCAGAACTGGGTGATCGGCACCGATCCCGGCCTGCTGCGGCTGCGGATGGCCGGCCGCACTACCGCCGCGCTGGCCTGCGCCCTGGCCATCCTTTACCTGCTGACCAGGGCGACCGGCCAGCCCGTCACCGTGGCGCTGCTGGGTGTGCTGATCACCATGATTTCCGCGCGATCGGTCAACGAGCCCGACCCGCGCCGACAGAAGATCACCATGCTGCTGCTGCCGCTGCCCGCGGCGGTGGCCGTCTCGGCCGGCACGCTGCTCGGACCGTACAAGGTGGTCAGCGACGCCGTGTTCGTGCTGGTCGTGTTCGGCGCGGTCTACGTCCGCCGGTTCGGTCCGCGGGGACGGGCGCTGGGGATGGTCACGTTCATGTCGTACTTCTTCACGTTGTTCCTGCATGCCCGCACCACCGAGTTGCCGTGGCTGATCGGCGCCATCGTGGTCGGCACCATCTGCAGTTTGGTGCTCGGCGTGTACGTGTTGCCCGACCGACCCGAACGCGTGCTGCGGGCCAGCATGCGTTCACTGCGGGCGCGGATGGCCATCGTCGTCGACACCACCGCCGAGGCGCTGCAGGCCGGCCGGTTCGATGAGCGACGCCGCCGCCGGCTGCGGGTCCGCACCGCGCGGCTCAACGAGACCGCGTTGATGGTGCAAAGCCAGATCGAAGACAAGGTCAACCCGGCCGCGGTGTGGGCCGGGGTCACCGGCGAGCAGCTGGCGTTGTGGTTGTTCGACGCCGAGCTCACCGTCGAACGGGTCGCGACGGCCGGCGCACGAGCCGCGGACGCCGACATCCCCGCTGCTGCCCGCGCCGGCCTGGCCTTAACACTTGCTCAGCTCGCCAGGGCCATCCGGGCGCCCCAGTCCGGTGAGTTGCAGCGGGCTGCTGGCCTGGCGCAGCAGCTGCTTGACCAATATGCCGACGACGCCGCCGTGCGCCGGCTGGCCCTGGCGATCACCGCCACCGCCACCGCGGCCGCCGAGGTGCGCGCGCTGGTCGACCAAGCGGTCACCGAGAGCGCTACTGAACCGCCGCCGGCGCCCGCAGTCCCCGATGAACAACCCGTCACCGGTCTGCGGCCCACCACGCGGCAAGCCGTCCAGGCCGGCGTCGCCGCGTCGTTGGCGATCATCGCCGGCGAGCTGGTCTCGCCGGACCGCTGGTATTGGGCGGTGATCGCCGCGTTCGTGGTGTTCGCCGGCACCAACTCCTGGGGCGAAACCCTGACCAAGGGTTGGCAGCGGCTACTGGGCACCGCGCTCGGGGTGCCCAGCGGTGTGCTGGTGGCCACCCTGGTCTCCGGCAATGGTGTGGCGTCGCTGTTCTTGATCTTCGTATGTCTGTTCTGCTCCTTCTATTTCATGAAGGTCGCCTACAGCCTGATGACGTTCTGGATCACCACGATGCTGGCCTTGCTGTACGGGCTATTGGGCCAGTTCACCTTTCACCTGCTGGTGCTGCGGATCGAAGAAACCGCAATCGGCGCCGTCATCGGCGTCGCCGTCGCAATCCTGGTGCTGCCGACCCACACTCGCGCGGCGGTGCGCGACGACGCCCACGCATTTTTGACGACGCTGGCCGAGCTGATCAACACCTCGGTTGCGACGCTGCTCGGTGACGGCGCCGTCGCGAGCCCGACCGAGAAGGCCCGCCAACTCGACCGCGATCTGCAGCAGTTCCGGGTAACCGCCAAACCGCTGCTGGCCGGCGTCGCCGGGCTCAACGGGCGGCGCAGCATTCGCCGCGGGTTGCGGGTGCTCAACGCCTGCGACCACTACGGACGAAGCCTGGCCCGCAGCAGCGACCGCTACGACGATGCCTCCGGCGAACTGGCCGACGCGATCACCTCAGCCGCCGCGCAGGTTCGCCGCAACATCGACGTGCTGGACACCCGCGACCAGCGCACACCGGTGGTTCCCGCCACCGACTACGTCGACGCCGCAGAGACTCTCGCCTGCCAGTTGGACGGTGAAGCAGATACTCAACGACTACTCACCGTCTTGCATGCACTGCGCCAAATCGACCGCGCCGTCGTCACCGAGGCCATCGATCTCGGCGCCAACGACGGCGTGCACTAGCAGCTACCAGACGCGCACCCAGTCGATGAGCATCTCCGCCGGATAACTGCCCGGCCCGGGATCACCGCCACCCGAACCGGCGACCGCAAGGTTGAGCACCGGAAAGACTTGGTAACCAGGGTCATTGAACGGCCAGTCGCCAATCGAATTCGCCGGCACCGTGAAATATGGCTGCGCGCCGTCGACGTAGTCCTGGTAGAACCGCATACCGGCGTCATCCCACTGGCATCGCCAGGTGTGCCACCCGCTGTCCAGCGCGATGTTGTGCGTCGCCCATTCGGCGCCGTTTGCTTTGGTATGGACGGTGGTGGCCGACGGCCAACTGCCGTTGCCGTACCACTCCATCACGTCGATTTCGCCATTGTTGTCGTTGCCTAACCAGAAGGCCGGCCAGCACCCGGCGGTCAGGCAGTTGAGTTTGATCCGGGCTTCCCAGGTGTGGCCGATGCCGCCGCGCCACGGACTTTGCACTTTGCCGCTGTAGTAGGTGTTGCCGTCTTTGGCGGCGCGCAGAACGAGGTTGGATTTGCCGTCGAGGAAAACGTTTTGGCGATCGTCGCGGTACTGGCCGACGTTTTCCGGTCGTTCCCAATACGTCGGGTCTTTCATCGACTCGCGGGCCCGGGCGATCGTCCACTTCGACTTGTCGGGGGCTGAACCCGCCGGGCCGTCGAACTCGTCGTGGAAAATGTAGTTCCCCTGGCGGTCGGCCCGGGCCTCTGGCAGCGGGATCGCGGCCGCCAGCGCGCCGAAGCCCATCGTCAGCATCATGTCGCGACGATTCATCTCACATACCGCCCATCCCCGATTGCACCGGCCACTCCCCGAATCGGTGCCATGAAACCATATGGCCACGGCGCGTCGCACCCGCATTGGGACTACCAACACGCAATGAGTTGCTGGCGGGCAGCCAGCCGGCCGGGTACCGTCACAGGCGGTTGACCCTCCAGCCTCACGGCAACGTCACGGCGGCGATGCGATTTCCCCGCCGATGCGGCTTTGGCCCGATGTAGGCCGACAGTTTCGTCAGTTGTGCTTGCCGAGGTCGGAGGTCTCGCTTGACAGCAGGTCCAGTGGTCGCTGGCGCGCCTCGCCGTTCGACGACGGTCGAGTCTGTACAGTCAGCCCATCCGACACCATCTGGGGTGTACAAGAGAGGGCCACACTCTTCCACGGTCGAACCCCATCGGCTCCGTCACTGCAATCGCACCGCCAATCCGACCAACGCATGCCGCGGGGTCACGCGAAAGCCAGGGGATTTGTCGTGAGCCGATTCACCCAGACGATGTATGACAACGCCCACAGCAGTCGCAAGGGCATGGTCACCGGGGAGCCGGACGCACCGGTCCGGCACACCTGGAGTCAGGTCCACGATCGGGCCCGCCGCGTTGCAGGGGGTCTGGCCGCGGCCGGTGTGGGCACCGGCGACGCGGTCGCAGTGCTGGCCGGGGCGCCGGTCGAGATCGCGCCGACCGCGCAGGGGATATGGATGCGCGGGGGGAGCCTCACCATGCTGCACCAGCCCACACCGCGCACCGATTTGCAACGCTGGGCCGAGGAAACGACAGCTGTCATCAAGATGATCGACGCCAAAGTGATAGTGGTCTCCGATCCGTTCATGGCCGCGGCGCCGCTGCTGTCCCAGCTGGGAATTCGGGTCTTGACCATCGACGGGTTACTCGACAGCCGTTCGATCGACCCGATCGCTACCGACGAAGACGACATAGCCCTCCTGCAATTGACGTCCGGCTCTACGGGATCCCCTAAAGCCGTCCAGATCAGTCATCGCAACTTCGTCGCGAATGCCGACGCGATGTTTGTCGGCGCAAACGTCGATCGCGAATCGGATGTGATCGTGAGCTGGCTGCCGTGCTTCCACGACATGGGCATGACCGGCTATCTCGCGGTGCCAATGTATTTCGGGGTCGAGTTGGTAAAGGTCACGCCGATGGACTTTCTGCGCGACACCCTGCTGTGGGCGAAGCTCATCGACAAGTACAACGGCACGATGACGGCGGCGCCCAACTTCGCCTACACGATGTTCGCTAAACGCCTACGCAAACAAGCTCAGCCCGGCCAGTTCGACCTGTCGACGCTGCGGTGGGCGCTCTCGGGCGCCGAGCAAGTCGAGCCCGCTGACGTCGAGGACCTGCGCGACGCCGGTGCACCGTTCGGGCTGCGTGCGGAAGCGATCGTGCCCGCCTACGGCATGGCCGAAACGACGGTGGCGGTGTCGTTCACCGAATGTGGCCGCGGGCTGATGGTCGACGAAATCGACGCCGACCTGCTCGCCGTGCTGCACCGAGCCGTTCCGGCCTCCCGTGGCAAAACCCGGCGCTTGGCTTCCCTCGGTCGTCCGCTGAAGGGGCTGGAAGCCCGGATCGTCGAGCAGAACGGCGAAGTGCTGCCGGCTCGCGGTGTCGGCGTCATTGAAGTGCGCGGCGAACCGGTAACCCGGGGGTACACGACCGCTGCCGGGTTCGTCACCGCCCAGGATGGCGAAGGTTGGTACGACACAGGCGATCTGGGCTATTTGACCGAGACTGGCGAGGTGGTGGTATGTGGCCGGTTGAAGGACGTGATCATCATGGCCGGGCGTAACGTCCACCCCACCGATATCGAGCGCGCCGCTTCTCGTGTTCACGGGGTCCGGTCCGGCTGTGCCGTCGCAGTTCGCCTTGACGCCGGCCACCCGCGGGAGACGTTTGCCGTGGCCGTCGAATGCAACGCCTGGGAGGACTTGGCCGAGGTGCGCCGCATCGAGCGTGAGGTCGCGCACGAGGTCGTGGCCGAGGTCGATGTCCGCCCCCGCAACGTGGTTGTGCTTGAGCCTGGAACGATCCCCAAAACGCCGTCGGGAAAACTGCGGCGTGCCTACGCATTGGCGCTGGTTTCCTAGATAGCGGGCGTACATTTGTCGGTGCAATGGTCGACTACGATGCCCAGCCCGGCCGCGAAGCGCCCGCGCATCCGAAATTGTCCGCCGCCCAACAGGAAGCGGACGATCTCGACTTGCACGCCGGACTGCAAGGGCTGGCCGGGATGGTGGCCGGTGCCCGGGCCGTGTTCGAGCTGCTGGGCGAAGTCGCCGAGTTTGCGGCCCATGCCATACCCGGGGTCGACGGTGCCGGAATTGCGTTGATCGACGCAGATCAAGGCAGACCGAAGCTCCAAATAGGTACCGCCACAGCGGGATTCGTTCGCGATATCGATTCCGTACAGTACGACGAGTTGAATGAGGGACCGTGCATCACGTGTATGGAGTCGCGACGGACCATCGTCAGTGGATCGCTGGGGAGCGACAGCCGCTGGCCGCACTTCGGTGGCCGGGTCGCGAGGATGGGCGTGCACTCGGCGCTGTCACTGCCGTTGATGGTTGGCGAACAGGTGACGGGCGCGATCAACTGCTATGCGACTAACCACGACGCGTTCGGCGAGCACGCCGTGCAATTGGGTTCGCAGTTCGCCGGGCCGGCGGCGGTGTCGATCTACAACGCAGAACTGCTGGCCGGGGCTCGAGAGCGGGCCGAACAACTGCAACGGGCGTTGGTTAGCCGCACAGTGATCGATCAGGCGATCGGCATCATCCGGAGCCGGTCGGGCGCCAACGCCGAAGTGGCCTTTGCGCGGCTCGTCCGGATGAGTCAAGCCGAGAACGTCAAGCTCCGTGTGGTCGCTGCGCGACTGGTCGAGGAGGCCGTGCGGCGTGCCCAAGCACGGCGGGCTCAGCCGTGAGCCAGTTCGGACATCGCTTCCAGTAGCGCCGGACGGGAACCCGGTTCGGTCATCAATTGCCGGGCAACGTCGGTCAGGTGATCGTCGTGGGTACGGGCGTAGCTGCGCAACAGCGCGAATGCCTCGTCCAATGAAACATCGAGGCTGGCGCGCAAGAACCCCTTCGCCTGCTCAACGACGATGCGGTTGGTCAACGCCGAGCGCAACCGCGGCGTCACCGTCGAGGGTGTCGGCGGATGTTCTTGCAGGATCGCCACGCACGCGATATGCGCCAGCGTCTGTCCGGCCAGCAAATCGGCCTCGTTGAGCTCGCCGGGCCGGGCACCGAACAAGCCCAAAGAGCCCAACACAATTCCGGCGGCGCGCATCGGCACCGCGTGCACGGAGGCGACGCCTACCTCCAGCGCGGCGGGAACGAACCGCGGCCAGCGCGAGGTTTCGGCGCGCAGGTCTGCGACCGAGACGGGTTGGCCGGTGGAATAGCAATCCACGCAAGGACCCTCATCGGCCTGCAGTTGGAACAGTTCCAGTTCGTGGGTCTGCCCGGACGTCGCAGCCAGCAAGCGGAGTTGCCCCAACGGATCGGCGAGCAGAAAGCCCGCGGTCGCGATATCCAGCAAGTCTGCGCAGCGCTCAGTGAGTTCGGTGAGTAAATCGACGACGTCGAAGTCGTCGAGCAGAGTGTCGACGAGCGACACAACCGCGTCCAGCACCCGGCTTTCCCGAGGGGTATCGGTCACGTTGCCCTCCTTCGGACTGCATCAGTCAGACTCGAGTGTCAAGCGTCGGGCGAGAATGTCGCGGGCGACGTCGGTCGCGCTGCGGCCAGCGGCGTAGGCGTAGGCGCGCAGTCGCACCAGCGCCTGGGCGGGCTCGACCTCGAGTTGCGCGACGAGCATGCCGGTGGCCTGGCTGACCTCTGCGCGGCTCAATACATTGAACTCCGCCCAGGCGGCGCTGTCAGGGTCGTTGACCGCCGCCTGCAGGTCGGCATCCATGAGGTCCAGCAGGGGTAGACCGGCCAGTTCAGCGGCGACGATTGCGCCGGCCAGATGCTCGCCGTGGAGCTCGCCGGGTTGCGCGCGGAACAGGTCGAGGGCACCGACATATTGGCCGGCCAGCACGAGCGGGATCGCAAATACACCCCGGATCTTGTGGTCGAGCATGGCCGGGCCGTAGGCAGGCCACCGCCCGCCCTTGGCGTCGGCGAGGTCGGCGATGAGGATGGGAGCGCGAAGCGTGACGGAGTCCAGGCAAGGCCCCTCGCCGAGGGTGAACTGGAGTTCGTCATACACGCGCGCCGGTGCGCCGCTGGAGCCCAAGGTTCCGCTGGTGACCCCAGCGAAGACCAACGAAATAGCCGCCGCGTCAATGCCGAACAATGTCACGCACGCCTCGCACAGCGAGTCGGCGGCCACGGTGCCACGCCGGCCGTCGACGGCCGCGCGAAGCTCGTCGTGAACCGCCACATCTAACCGAACGGGAGTCGCAGTGGCACGGACATTTCTACACACTCCACCAGCTGAAGTGAACCGACCGGTGTGGATGCGATGGGAAGCGGCATGGATCAACCACCGAGGCCCCGGGGTGCGCGACACTGAATGCGGTTGAGCGGCGGCCCACTTTTCTCAGTTGCACCTCCCTCGGACTCCCACGTCGACTGTGCTGCAGTCATTTCCCTGCGTCTGGCCTTCCGACGAAGGCCCGCACGAATGATGTCCCTGACCGTTAGCGGGGCGCGGACACCCGGGCGTACTCCGGCGGCCTTCGTCATGGCTGTCTCGTTATCTGCTCGCGGAGGCGAGCTGTTGTCGGGTTTCGGAAGCCGTGTTCTACGTTCCGCGTTCAATGGTCTCGGACCACACCTCGGCAGCGTATTCGTCACATGCGGTGGCTGCTTGCGCGGTAGCGACGTGGGCCAGTTCTGCATCGCGCAGGCGTTGCGCGCACAGTGCGCTTTCAGCGCGCGCGGCATGCACAATGCTGTCAGCCGTCCGGAATGATTGAGAATCCCGTTCAGCGGACATGAAAGTGCGGGCGGCGGCGTGCCGCAAGACCATCACGGCTAACGACGTGGAGGTCCCGGACGGGATCACCAGAAGACTCGTCGAAGCCGAACTGCCAGTGATCACCATCAGGCGTTGGTGACTGAGAACCTGGCCGCTGTCACCGCTGATTACCCGATTATGCGGGTCGAGGACTGGCGAGCCTTCCAAAGACGACCAGTTGACGCTGATATCGATGATGTGACCCAGTCGCGTCGACAAAGCCTCGATCAGCTCGGGCAGCTCGCGCGCTATCGAGGCAGTGTGCGGCCACCACGCGCCGTCAAGATCCCCACCCAGTTCCATAGCGAGGGCCAGCCGCACTGGACTCGCCAAGCGCCGACCACGCGCAGAGCTGTTCATGGGGTTGATGGCCCCGCGACCCAAGTGGCGAGGGTCGAACAGTCAGTCGTAGCAACGAATTCGGCAATCCTCGAGCGTGAGGTGTTGTAATGCACGAACGATCCCTTCACTTCGAGGTTGACCCGGTACATGCGTGTAGGGATCGACGATTGAATCGGATCGCACTTGATACGAACTGGTTCACCCTCGACGCTACACCCCGCGTGTTGCGCGGGCCATCATGAGGCAACTGGAGACGGGGCCAGCAACTCTGCGGCGTTGGACTGCAACCCGAATTTTCATCGTTTAGTGAACTTGTTATCCATGTGGGCTGGCAGGCAATTTCCTGCCAGTCCACCGGTGTTTTTGGACTGCTCATCGCCGGGAGGCATACGATCCGGACGCTCGAACAAAAATGTGCCGCCAAGCGCGCAGAAGTCGAGGGTGCAACTTCGAATGTCAACGGGCAGAAGGTAAAACCTAAAGGCTCTCAATTGAGCTTCCAGTACGGCCGTCATTCCATAACTTTGGCACGCACAGCTATTGCGGCAACCAATAGTTTCGGGGGTGCCAACGGTTGGTGGCATGTGAGGTCATCTCCGTCACCACTGAGCGGCCTTGCCCGCGGGGGGATTCTTGCGCGGCCGCCACCAGGATGTCGACCGATTCGGCGACGCCGGTCGCGATGTCGTCGACTGCGGGCACGTTCTCGGGGCATGCGCACACACTCAGGTCCATGACGTCGCCGTAGCGGGTCAGGGTGAAATTCAAGCCGCAGTGTTCGGTCAGCGGCGCGACGGTGTGCATACCGACGACCTTGGCACCGGCACAGTACGTCGATTCCGGCTGACCAGCAGCATATGAGACGCTCCCGTGACAGATCGGCCGTCGCGTTTTCCGGAGGCCCAATCCGCTGTACAACCGCATACCAGTGCGGACAGTGGCGGGCGGTAGGAGTGCCGCGATACGCGCAAAATCGACTCTTTGGCCGGTCTTTTCGACGTCGCGCGTGTGCGCGGCGCTCGCCCTCTCGGTGGCGGTGTGCAGGTTCGTGAGCACCTGTACGGGGTCATCGAGCTGGACTGGAATGCGAATTCGACCGATGGCCAACGAATTTCCCATAGCGTTGGGGTCGATGCTGGCCGGCTGCAGCGGTATCTGGATCGTCAGTGGACCGTCGTGCATGACGTGGTGTCGTTGGAGCCAGGCACGTAGCGACAGCGTGCACGCGGCCAGGAACGCGTTGGTGAGGGTGCCTCCGAACGCGTTACTCACCCTCTCCAGGTCGGCTCGTCGGACCGACGCAAAGGCCACCGATCGGCGTTGAGTCAGCGGAGTGTCGAACACGCTTTGCGGCAGCGGCCTGCTTGTCGACGGCACCGCTGGTTGTGCCCGGGCGGGTTGAATGGTGCCGCCCACGGTGCGCAGTGCACCTGCCACGGTCTCGGCAACGATACAAATGCCCTTGACGTAGTTTTCTACGATCTCGCTGACGAGATCGGTGGCGAGTTCGCCGAAAGAGGGCGCCGTGCCCAAGCTCGGCTGGATAGGCCGTTCGTTGGCAGGGTTGTCACCGGGACGGCAACCGAGCAGTCGCGACCACACAGACGCTGCGCCCTGGCCGCCGTCGTTCAACGCAGGCGACATCTTCACGGCGAGCGCCCACCGGCCGCCCGCCAGTCCGTCGATGCTCCAGGCTTCCCACAGGCTTCTGCGCCGGTCATGCCGCGCGGTGCTCAGCTGCGCGATCAGATCGGCGAGCTCGCACCGCCCGCCTGGAGCGGGAATCGTTGCACTATGGATTTGAGACGTTGGGTCATAGTCTTCGATCTCGGCCCACAACGGCTGACCCACGCCCAGCGGCTTGCCCACCAGCCGGCTACGGAAGCGCGCCAGTCGCGGCAGCGACGAGGCCACCAACTGGTGTAGCCGTTCGTGGCTGAGCTGATCGGACGGCTCGGTGATGATCAGCGAGACAGTATCCGCCGGCGTCGTCGAATCCTCGACCTGCAACCACCGCGTATCCGCTTCTGACAATCGGGTACCCATCAGCAGGCCCCCGCTTCAGCCACGGAAGGCTGTCGGGTCGCAACGATCAAGCCCATCGTGCCGGCAGATCCGGCGACGTTCATGTTCTTTGTCCCAGTCGGCGCTTCAACTCGAGGAGCTGGATCTCCAGTTCGACCACGGCATGAGCGACCACGCTCAAGGCCAGGGCAGCGCGCGCAGCCTCGGTGGTAGGGCCTGCGGTGGTCGCATTGTCGATGTCCTCGAGTCGCCGAAGCATGCGTTGTGAGATCACCGCTTCGGACGGCATGTCGCCAATGCCAAACTCGCTGAGTGCTTTGAATATCGGGTCGTCATTTTTCATTGCTCTGTACCTATCCCGGGCACCGACTAGCGCCGTTACGGTCTTGACCAAGAACCGGCCAAATTGTTGGATTCGGCCAAGACGCAACCAGGTGGGTTAGCGGAAGAGACAGCGCCGATGCTTTTCACACTACGCGCGTCCGGAACGGGCCCGCGCCCGTCAATGCGCCAACGCCGACAGACCCCTGAGCCGTGGTGGCAGGTCCAGGATTCGAACCTGGGTAGGCGTAAGCCGACGGATTTACAGTCCGCTCCCATTGGCCGCTCGGGCAACCTGCCGTATGTATTACGGGTAGCAGAGTACAACGAGGATGTACCCGGAGTACAAACGGCTAATACCGATGGAAGGGGAACGGATCCAATGGCGGATTCATCGTTCGATGTCGTCAGCAAGATCGAGCACCAAGAGGTCGACAACGCCCTCAACCAGGCTGCCAAGGAACTGGCCACCCGGTTCGACTTCCGCGGCACCGACACCAAGATCGCGTGGAAGGGCGACGAGGCGATCGAGTTGACATCGTCCACCGAGGAGCGCGTCAAAGCCGCCGTCGACGTCTTCAAAGAAAAGCTGATTCGTCGCGACATCAGCCTCAAGGCCTTCGACGCCGGCGAGCCGCAGGCCTCCGGCAAGACCTACAAGATCACCGGCACCCTCAAGCAGGGCATTTCCAGCGAGAACGCCAAGAAGATCACCAAGCTGATCCGCGATGAAGGACCCAAGAACGTCAAGTCCCAGATCCAGGGCGACGAGGTCCGGGTGTCCAGCAAGAAACGCGACGACCTGCAGGCCGTCATCGCCATGTTGAAAGACGCTGACCTCGACGTCGCGTTGCAGTTCGTCAACTATCGGTAGGTCGTGCGATTCGTGCGCCTAGCGTCAGCGCATGAAGTGCATATATGCTGGTCACTATGACCACTGTCGAGGACCTCACCGTCGCAACGCGGCGCGTCCGTGAGAGTGCTCGAGCCGTGGGCGCTGCGCTTGCATCCGTTGCCGTGTACACCGAGCCTGCCATCGCGCGGGCGGTGCAAGCCGAACACAACCTCTACGCGCGAATCGAGGCCGAGTTCGGCATGCTGACCAGCACCGAAGCCGGCAAACGGATGGGGTCGCGGTCCCGTGCCCCGCGCAATCTCGCCACCACCGCGCACCGCAACAACCAACTGGTTGCTGTACGGCAGGGCAACTACCTCGCCTATCCGGGGTTCCAGTTCGGGCCGGACGGGCAGCCGCTCGCCGTGATACACCGGCTGCGCGAAATCGCCGAAACCAGTGACTGGTCGGAGGCGGGCCTGGTGCAGTGGTTGTGCTCGCCGACGACGTACTTCGACGGGGATCGCCCCGTCGATCACCTCGCCGAAGATCCGGACCGCGTCGTCGCCGTGGCAGCGGACGACTTGTCCATCGAGTGGTGAAAAGGCCGCCGACTCCGTTCGACCCAGCCATCGACACCCTGCCCGTCGGGCAGCTGCTATATCGCGCCTTCACGGCTGCCCGTAAACCCATCGAGTTCAACCCCGGCATCGGCGGCCCGACCCGGTTCGGCTTCTTCGGCGACCCAGTCGTACCGATCATGTACACGGCGGAGACCGAAGAAGCGGCGGTCGCCGAATCGCTGTTGCACAACGTCCCGACCGAAGGGGGCGTGCTGTCCTACGACAGGTACTCCCACAAAGCACTCGTCCGTCTCGAAGTGACCCGCGAGCTGCGTCTCGCCGTCCTCTACGGCATGGGATTACGACGCCTCAAGGTCAATGCCGACGATGTCACGTCGAGCCCGGCTTCCAGCTACCCGAGCACGGTGCAATGGGCCGAAGCCGCGCACGGGATCGGCCTAGATGGCGTGGTGTGGATGTCGCGATTGTGCAATGACAGTAAGGCGTATGTGTTCTTCGGCGATCGGTGCGCCGACGCCTTCGTTCAGGACGTCTCGCACGCACGCATCTTCGCCAGCCCTGCCGACCAGATGTGGCTGATCGACCTGTGCGCACCGCTGCATGTCGACGTGCTGCCTCAGCCGTCCTAATCTGTACCGCTCTGGCCCAATCAACCGGTGGGTGCCTACCCTGGTGACCAAGACCACACCGTCGCCAGAAGCGAGGTTCGCGATGACCGCAACGCCAGAGGACACCGGATACTTCGACGTCGTAATCATCGGCGCCGGCATTTCCGGGCTGGGCGCGGCTTATCGGCTCACCGAACGCAACCCCGGTCTGAGCTACGTCATCCTGGAGCGCCGCGAGCAGATCGGCGGCACGTGGGACCTGTTCCGCTACCCCGGCGTGCGTTCGGACAGCAGCATCTTCACGCTGTGCTTCCCCTACGAGCCGTGGACCCGCAAAGAAGGCGTGGCCGACGGCGACGACATCCGTGCCTACCTGAAAGCAACCGCGCACAAGTACGGCATCGATTCGCACATCCGGTTCAACAGCTATGTCCGCTCGGCCGACTGGGACTCCTCGACCGACACCTGGACGGTCACCGCCGAGCAGGACGGCGCGCCGACGACCTACCGCGGCCGGTTCGTGTTCTTCGGCTCCGGCTACTACAACTACGACGAGGCCTACACCCCGGATTTCCCCGGCCTCGAGCAGTTCGGCGGCACCGTCGTGCATCCGCAGCACTGGCCGGAGGACCTCGACTACACCGGCAAGAAGATGGTGGTGATCGGCAGTGGTGCGACGGCGATTTCGCTGATCCCGTCGCTGACCGAGAAAGCGTCGAAAGTCACGATGCTGCAGCGCTCACCGACGTACATGTTCTCGGCCTCGAAGTACAGCTGGTTCGCCGACGGCCTGCGAAAGCTATTGCCGCGCAGGCTGGCTCACCTGATCATCCGGTTGCGCAACGCGCTGTTCGAAGGCTTGATCTGGTTCTTGGCCCGCAAGACACCCGGCTTCATGAAGTGGTGGATCCGCCGCATCGCGATCAGCAACCTGCCCAAGGGCTACGACGTGGACACTCACTTCAAGCCGCGCTACAACCCGTGGGACCAGCGGCTGTGCCTGATTCCCGACGCCGACCTCTACGTCGCGATTGGCGAGGGACGCGCCGAGGTGGTCACCGACCATATCGACCACTTCGATTCCACCGGAATCGTTTTGAAGTCCGGTGGCCATTTGGACGCCGACATCATCGTCACCGCCACCGGCCTGCAATTGCAGGCGCTCGGCGGTGTCACGGTGTCCATCGACGGGTCCGAAATCAAGCCCCAGGACCGATTCGTCTACAAGGCGCACATGCTCGAAGACGTGCCCAACCTGTTCTGGTGTGTGGGCTACACCAACGCCTCATGGACGTTGCGCGCCGACATTACCGCCCGCGCGACCGCAAAGCTGTTGGCGCACATGAAGACTCACGGCTACACCCATGCGTATCCGCATCTCGGCGCGGAGCCGATGCCGGAAAAGCCGTCGTGGGATATCCAGGCCGGCTATGTGCTGCGCTCACTGCATGCGCTGCCCAAATCGGGCACCAAGCGGCCGTGGAATGTGCGGCAGAACTACTTCGCCGACGCGCTCGACTACCAGTTCGACCGGGTCGAGGAAGCGATGGTGTTCGGCCGCGCCGAGGAAACCGCAGCGCTGGCCGGCTAGACGCCATACGCTGATCGCCATGGCACCTGCTCTGCGCGAACCGAACGTCGTCGTCTTGGGTGGCGGCTCTTGGGGCACCACCGTCGCGTCCATCTGCGCGCGCCGCGCACCGACGCTGCAATGGGTGCGCTCGGAGGACACCGCCAAGGACATCAACGACAACCACCGCAACACCCGCTATCTCGGCGACAGCGTGGACCTCAGCGAGAACCTGCGTGCCACCACCGACTTCTCCGAGGCCGCCAACAGCGCCGACGTCGTCGTCATGGGAGTGCCGTCCCACGGGTTCCGCGGGGTGCTCACCGAACTGGCCGCCGAGCTGCGGCCGTGGGTGCCGGTGGTGTCACTGGTCAAAGGCCTCGAGCAGGGCACGAATATGCGGATGTCGCAGATCGTCGACGAGGTGCTGCCCGGCCACCCGGCCGGCATCCTGGCCGGCCCCAACATCGCCCGCGAGGTGGCCGAGGGATACGCGGCCGCCGCCGTGCTGGCAATGCCCGATCAGCATCTCGCTGCTCGGCTGGCACAACTGTTCCGCACCAAGCGGTTTCGCACTTATACGAGCGACGACGTGGTCGGCGTCGAGATGGCCGGTGCGTTGAAGAACGTCTATGCGATCGCGGTGGGGATGGGCTACTCGTTGGGCATCGGCGAGAACACCCGCGCAATGGTGATGGCCCGCTCGGTGCGTGAGATGTCCAAGCTGGGCGAGGCGGCCGGCGGCCAACGGGACACCTTCGCCGGCCTGGCCGGCATGGGCGATCTGATCGTCACCTGCACCAGCCAGCGCAGCCGCAACCGCCACGTCGGCGAGCAACTCGGCGCCGGCAAGCCGATTGACGAGATCATCGCGTCGATGAACCAAGTCGCCGAGGGCGTCAAAGCCGCCAGCGTGATCATGGAGTTTTCCGACAAGTACGGGCTGAACATGCCGATCGCCCGTGAGGTCGACGGCGTGATCAACCACGGCTCCAACGTCGAGCAGGCCTACCGGGGCTTGATCGCCGAGGCACCGGGGCACGAGGTGCACGGCGCCGGCTTCTAGACCCTATTGCCGGTGCGTCAGTCGACGTCGATGCTGATATGCAGGCGCTTGCCGCATGCTCGAGCCACTCGCTCCAGTGCCTCGACCGTCGGCGCGCGGCTACCGTTCTCCCACGCGGCGACCGCTGACTGGCTGGTTTCCAGCGCCGCAGCCAACTGGGCCTGCGTCATCCCGGCACCCGCCCGGGTCTCGTAGACCAGCCCGGCCAAGGTCATCGGCCATCCGGCCTCACGGATATCTGCTGTTTGGATTTCTGCCATCGGGATCACCACTTTTCACGGTTCACCATTGACCGTCTCATCCACTATACCGAATTCGATATAGATGAATCCAATTTTTTTGGGACATAGATCCCAGCGGCCGGCGGCGGCCCAAATTTGTGTTCTCTATGTATCCGGCGGCCTGGTTTGACCACCCCTTCGCCCGATAAATAGGCTCGGACTGAGCAATTGGGCGTCGAGGGGCCGCCCGAGTATCGGTAAAGGTTATGTGCGGCAAGAGTTTACGTCGTCGCAACCTCAGATATTCAAGTGTTAACCGGCAGGTCATTACGCTCCACATCCATGGACCGCGATCCGACAAAGGAGCGACCGATTCCGCACACCGAAGCACTGGCCGACCACGACGTTGACCCAGCGGCGGTGCGCAGCGATCGGCTGCGATCGATTCTGCGGTATGACCTGCCGGCATCGCTCGTGGTGTTCCTGGTTGCGCTGCCACTCTCGCTGGGCATCGCGATTGCCTCCGACGCGCCGGTGCTCGCCGGGCTGATCGCCGCAATCGTCGGCGGCGTCGTCGTCGGGATCATGGGCGGATCACCGCTGCAGGTCAGTGGTCCGGCGGCCGGTCTGACCGTCGTCGTCGCCGACCTCGTCGCCCAATTCGGTTGGGCGGTAACATGTCTGATCACCGTGGCCGCCGGTGTGCTGCAGGTGCTGCTCGGGCTGATCCGGGTTGCCCGAGCGGCGCTGGCGATCTCGCCCGTCGTCGTGCACGCGATGCTGGCCGGCATCGGCATCACAATCGCGTTGCAGCAAGCCCATGTGCTGCTGGGTGGAGAATCCAAAAGCACCTCGTGGCATAACCTCGTCGGCCTGCCCGCCCAACTACTCGGCGCACATGGCCGCGGGCTGATCCTGGGCATGCTCGTGATCGTCACGTTGGTGGCCTGGCGCTGGGTGCCGAAACCGATCTCGAATGTGCCGGGCCCGCTTGCCGCCATCGTGGGCGTGACGGGCATCTCGCTGGTGCTGCCGTTCAACGTCCGCCGGATCACGCTGGACGGGTCGCTGCTGGATGCGTTGACGTTGCCGGGTATCCCCAAGGGCAACTGGGGAGCCTTCGCCACGGCGGTGCTCACCGTCGCGCTGATCGCCAGTGTTCAAAGCCTGCTGACGGCCGTTGCCGTCGACCGATTGCACGACGGGCCGCGCAGCGATCTCAACCGCGAGTTGATCGGACAGGGCACCGCCAACATCGCGTCCGGCGCAATCGGCGGGCTGCCGATCGCCGGGGTGATTGTGCGGAGCACGGCCAACATCAATGCGGGCGCGAAATCCAGCGCCTCAGCTGTTCTACACAGCTTCTGGATTCTGCTGTTCGCCCTGCCGTTCGCAGCATTGGTCCAAAAGATCCCCAGTGCAGCACTGGCCGGCCTGCTCATTGTCATCGGGATCCGGCTGCTGCAGCCGGCTCAGATCCAAATCGCCCGCCGCAACGGTGATTTCGCCATCTACCTGGTGACCACGCTTGCTGTTGTCTTCCTCAACGTGCTGCACGGCGTAGCGATTGGACTGCTGCTGGCCGTCGCATTGACCGGCTGGCGGGTGATCCGGGCCAAAATCGCTACCGAACACGACGGCGAGAACTGGCGCGTGGTCGTGGAAGGCATCTGCACCTTCATGTCGCTGCCCCGACTGACCGCCGCCCTGGCGTCGATCCCGGCGGGCACCGTGGTCACCGTCGAGTTGCTGGCCCACTACCTCGACCATGCCGCGCATCAGGCGATCGACGACTGGCAGCGACAGCACCACGCCACCGGCGGGACGGTGCGCGTCGTCGGGATGCTGTAGCTATCACCAATCCAGGAGGCCGCGCTGCTGCCGGTCGGAGAGCTTCTGCACGACCCACTGATTCATCGACACGTTCTGCTCGGCGGCTTCGATGGTGAGCCGGGCATGCAATGCCGGCGACGTTCGGACCACGAATTTGCCGCTGTATTGCCGTTCGGTGAGTGGACTCGGGACGCTGCCGCCCGTCGCGTGCCGCTCGGCGATTTCTTTGTCGACGGCCTCCTCGACGGCGGCAATCGCTTCCCGCATCGTCGGCGCCCGCTCCGATAACCAGGGCAGTTCGATGCAGCGCCCGACGTATTCCGATTGCTCCGGGGACCATTCAGCACGATACGTGTAACGGTTCATACCCAGGTGATATCACATGCGATGTCAACTTGGAGGAGATGCTAATCCTTCGGCCGGCGACTGAGACCTAACCGCGGGCCATCGACTCCAGCCGGCGGATCCGGTCGGCGATCGGCGGGTGCGTCGAGAACAGCGACCCGATCCGCTCGCCCGCCCGGAATGGGTTGGCGATCATCAGGTGCGCCTGGCTGGCCAGCTGCGGCTCCGGCGGCAGCGGCGCGGCCTGCACGCCGCTGGAGATCTTGCGCAACGCCGAGGCCAACGCCAACGGGTCGCCGGTCAACATCGCGCCGGATTCGTCGGCCTGGTACTCGCGTGAACGCGAGACCGCCATCCGCACCACCGTCGCCGCGATCGGGCCGAGCAGTGAAACGAACACCAGCGCAAAAGGATTGCCACCCTCGCGGTTACCGCCACCGAAGAACATCGCCATGTAGGACAACGCGGTGATCACCGATGCCAGCGCGCCGGCCACACACGAGATCAGGATGTCGCGGTTGTAGACATGTGAGAGCTCGTGGCCGAGCACGGCGCGCAACTCGCGCTCGTTGAGCATGTTCAAGATGCCGGTGGTGCAGCACACCGCGGCGTTGCGTGGATTGCGCCCGGTGGCGAACGCGTTGGGCGCGGCGGTGTCGCTGATGTACAGCCGCGGCATCGGCTGGTGTGCGGCGGTGGCCAGCTCGCGGACGATCCGGTACATCGCCGGCTCCTGCACCTCGGACACCGGCTGGGCGTGCATCGCCCGTAGCGCCAACTTGTCGCTGTTGAAATAGGTGTAAGCGTTCATGCCGACGGCGAACAGCACCGCCAGCCACATCGCGGTCCTGCCGAACATCGCGCCGGCGAGCACGATCAGCACCGACATGCCCACCAGCAGCGCGAACGTCTTGAACGTGTTCTGATGCGGATGCCAGGTCATGAGTTTCCTCCTACGAACACCCGGGTCTTAGTCATTAAACGCCCGGGGCCGTCCGCCGGGTTCCGCAGACTAGCCGTGTCGGTTGATCGTGTAGTCGACCAGCGTGGCCAGCGCATGCCGGCTGGGCAGATCGGGCAGCGCGGCCAGCTCCTCGCGGGCCTGCGCCGCATAGCGCGCCACAGTGTCCTTGGCCTGGGCCATGCCCGCCGAGCCGCGCAGCAGCGAAAGTGCCTCGGCCAGCACCTCGTCGTCCTCGACCGGGCCGACCAGCAGCTCGCGGAGCCGGTCGGCGTCGGGCCCGGTGTCGCGCAGCGCATAGAGCACCGGCAATGTGTGCACGCCTTCACGCAGGTCGGTGCCGGGCAGTTTGCCCGATTCGTCCGGGTCGCTGTCGATGTCGATGATGTCGTCGGAGATCTGGAACGCGGTGCCGACGATGCCGCCGAGCCGGTCCAGCCGCTCGATTTGATCGTCGCCGGCGCCGGAGAACATTGCACCGAAACGGCCCGCCGCGCCGATCAGACAGGCCGTTTTCTCGTACACCACCTTCAGGTAGTGCTCGATCGGGTCCGTGCCGCCCGCGGCGCCGCGGGTCTCGCGCATCTGTCCGGTCACCAGCTGGGCGAACGTCTCGGCGATCACCCGCACCGCGTCGGGCCCCAGCCGCGACACCAGCCGCGAGGCCGTCGCAAACAAGTAGTCGCCGGCCAGGATCGCGATGTTGTTACTCCACCGCGCGTTGGCACTGGCCGCTCCGCGGCGCACTTGCGCCTCGTCCATCACGTCGTCGTGATACAGCGTGGCCAGGTGCACCAGCTCGATGACCGCGCCGGCGATCGTCACCTCGTGCGCGTCCGGCTGCGGCCCGAGTTGCGCGGAAAGCACCGTGAACAGCGGGCGGAACCGTTTGCCGCCGGCCTCGAACAGGTGCAGCACCGCCTCGGTCATCAAGCCGTCGGAGCCGCGTAGCTCGGTCTCCATCAACTGCTCGATGCGGTCGACACCCGCACGCACATCCGCGGCGAATGCGGCGTCGCCGAAGTCCACACCCGCCACCACAGTCGCCGGAGTCCTCACGCGACCAACATACTGGTGAGCATGGGCAGCAACGCCGACGTGGTAGTCGTGGGCGCCGGACCGGCCGGTTCGGCGGCGGCGGCCTGGGCCGCCCGCGCGGGTCGCGACGTGCTGGTGATCGACTCGGCGAGCTTCCCGCGCGATAAGGCCTGCGGCGACGGGCTGACCCCCCGCGCGGTCGCCGAGCTGGAACGGCTGGGCCTGGGCGACTGGCTGGATGCCCGCATCCGGCATCGCGGCTTGCGGATGAGCGGCTTCGGCGGCGAGGTGGAAGTGGACTGGCCGGGCCCATCGTTCCCGGCGACGGGCAGCGCGGTGGCCCGCGTCGAGCTCGACGACCGGATCCGCAAGGTGGCCGAGGAGTCCGGTGCGCGAATGTTGTTGGGCGTCAAGGCTGTTGGTGTACACCACGACTCGGTTGGGCGGGTAGCGTCGGTGGTGCTGGGCGACGGCTCGCAGGTGACATGCCGGGAGCTGGTGGTGGCCGATGGCGCCCGCTCGACGCTGGGCCGGGTGCTGGGCCGGCGGTGGCATCAGGAGACCGTCTACGGCATTGCCGCCCGCGGGTATCTGGCCACTCCGCGCAGCGAGGAGCCGTGGCTGACGTCGCATTTGGAACTGCG
Source organism: Mycobacterium sp. NGS48 (assembly GCF_059812585.1). Lineage (NCBI taxonomy): Bacteria > Bacillati > Actinomycetota > Actinomycetes > Mycobacteriales > Mycobacteriaceae > Mycobacterium > Mycobacterium sp. NGS48. The sequence continues at coordinate 436,546 of NZ_JCALCY010000001.1, read as the reverse complement.
CTCCCCCGACGGCGCGGTGCTGCCCGGCTACGGCTGGATTTTCCCGTTGGGCAACGGCGAAGTGAACATCGGCGTGGGCGCGCTGTCGACGACCAAGCGGCAGGCCGATCTGGCGCTCAAGCCGCTGATGTCCTATTACACCGATCTGCGCCGCGACGAATGGGGGTTTGACGGTCAGCCGCGCGCGGTGTCGTCGGCGCTGCTGCCGATGGGCGGCGCGGTGTCGGGGGTGGCCGGGCCGAACTGGATGCTGATCGGCGACGCGGCGGCCTGCGTCAACCCTTTGAATGGCGAGGGCATCGACTACGGGTTGGAAACCGGGCGGCTGGCCGCCGAGCTGTTGGGGACCGGTGACATGTCGCGGGTGTGGCCGCAGGTGCTGCAGACCCACTACGGTCGCGGGTTTTCGGTGGCGCGCCGGTTGGCGCTGCTGCTGACGTTCCCGCGGTTCTTGCCGGCGGCCGGGCCGCTGGCAATGCGCTCGACGCGGCTGATGAGCATCGCCGTACGGGTGATGGGCAACCTGGTCACCGATGACGATGCCGACGCGGTGGCCCGGCTGTGGCGAGCCGGCGGCGTGCTGTCGCGAGTGGCCGATCGCCGAAAGCCCTTCTGTTAGTTCTGGCGCATATCAACCCCATTGACATATATCAGGCGGGTTGATATACCTAGACGATGTCCGAAGCAAAGCTGCCCGGCTGGCTGAAGCCGATGAACAAAGTGATGCTGGCCATCCAGAAGCTCGGCATCACAGCAGGACCGGTAACGGTGTTGACCGTGCCGGGCCGCAAGTCGGGCCAGCCGCGCAGCACGCCGATGACACCGTTTACCTTCGGCGGCCGACTGCACGGCGTGGCCTTTCCCGGCGCCGACTGGGCCGGCAACGCCCGCGCCGCAGGCACCGGAACGTTGACCCGGGGTCGCAAGTCGCGGCAGGTGCAGATCGTGGAACTGGACCCGCAGGATGCGCGCCCGGTGCTGCGGGTGTTTCACGCCGAAGTGCCAGTCGGTGTGGGCTTCATGAAACGCTCCGGCCTGATACACAACGGCACCCCCGACGAGGTCGAGGCACTGGCCGGCCGCTGCGCGGTCTTCCGGTTCGACCCACTGCCGGGAAGCTGACCCCCGTGCACACCGCATACCTGGTCGTGACGCTGGTGGCGATCGCCGTCAACGGGTTTTCCGGGGTGAGCGCCCTGGTGCACTTCGCCCCGATCATTCCCGGCATGCAAGCGGCCGGTGTGCCGATCTCATGGCTGACGTTCCCGATCGGCACGCTCAAGGTGCTCGGCACCGTGGGACTTATTGTCGGGCTGTGGATTCCAGTGATCGGAGTGGCCGCAGCGGCCGGGCTGATCATATTCTTTGTCTGCGCGATGTACACCCACGTACTCGCCCACGACATCTCCGCTCAATTCGGGCTTGCCGCAGGCATCCTCGTTCTCAACTGCGCAACGTTCGCGCTGTCAGCGCAGCGGCTTGTGACCGGCGTGTAGGGCGACGATCCCACCGGTCAGGTTGCGCCAGCGCACCGCCGACCATCCGGCGCGCGAAATGTCGTGCGATAGCGCCGCCTGGTCGGGCCAGGCGCGAATCGACTCGGCCAGATACACATACGCCTCCGGGTTGCTCGAGACCGCGCCAGCCACTCGCGGCAGCGCCCGCATCAGGTACTCCTTGTACGCCACGGCGAACACTCGATTGGTGGGCGTGGAGAATTCGCAGACCACCAGCCGGCCGCCGGGCCGGGTGACGCGGGCCATCTCGCGCAAGGCCGCCTCGCGGTCGGCGATATTGCGCAGCCCGAAGCTGATCGTGACGGCGTCGAAAACGTTGTCGGCGAACGGCAGTCGGGTCGCATCACCGGCGACCTTCGGCACCCGGCGCGCGCCACCGGCCAACAGCATCCCAACCGAAAAATCCGCCGCCACGCACCACGCTCCGGAGCGGGCCAGCTCCACCGTCGACACCGCGGTACCCGCCGCCAGGTCCAACACCTTCTCCCCGGCCGCCAGCCGCAGCGCCGAGCGGGTGGCCCGCCGCCAGTAGCGGTCCTGCCCGGCCGACAACACCGTGTTGGTCAGGTCGTAGCGGCGAGCAACGCCGTCGAACATCGACGCGACTTCACGGGGATCCTTGTCCAGGGTGGCGCGGCTCACCGGCCCGACGCTACCCGGTCAGGCCGCCGCTGCCCGTCGCGTCCCCAGCACCGCCTCGTAGTGCTCGAGCAGCTCGTCGCAGATCGCCGGCCAGGAACGATCGAGCACACTGCGGCGGGCGGCCAGCGAATAGCGGGGTCGCTCGTCGAGCAAATGCGCCACGGCGGCCGGCAGCCTGACCTCGAACTCGTCGACGGGCAGCAGTAGCCCGGTTCGGCAGGGGGCGACCAGGTCGCGCGGGCCGCCGGCGTCGGGGGCGATCACCGGCAGCCCCGACGCCAGCCCTTCCTGCACGGTTTGCCCGAACGTCTCGTGCTCGCCGGGATGCACGAAGACGTCCATACTGGCGTACGCCGCGACGAGCTCCTCGCCGTACAGCGCGCCGGTGAAAACTGCAGTGGGCATGGCGTTTTGCAGCTTGGGCCGATCGACCCCGTCGCCGACGATGACCAGCTGCACAGCATCGGCGCGGGCCAAATCCGCCAGCCGCTCGACGTGCTTCTCCGGGGCCAGCCGGCCGACGAAGCCAACGATCGGCTTGCTGTCGGGCGACCACCGCCGGCGCAACCCCTCGTCGCGTGCCGACGGCACAAACCCGGTCACGTCGACTCCCCGTGCCCAGCGGTGTACCCGCGGGATACCCTGAGCAGCAAGGTCTTCCATGGCGGAAGTAGATGGCGCCAGCGTTCGGTCGGCGAGCCGGTGCAAATGACGGGTCCACGCCCACACTGCCCGCGATGCCGCACCGACTCCATACGCCGAGGCGAAACCTGCGACGTCGGTTTGGAATACCGCCACCGTCGGCACCTCCAGGCGGCGGGCCGCGCGCAGCCCGCCGTAGCCGAGCAGCGCCGGTGATGCCAGGTGCACCAGGTCGGGCTCGAACCCCCGCAGCACCCGCAGCAGCCGCGGCAGCGGCACCCCCAGCGGCAGCGACGTCACCTTCGGAAACATCCGCGACGGCGCCCGGTGCACCCGGATGCCGTCGTGAATCCGCTCGGCGGGCGGCTGCCCGGGCGGAGTGTCGGGGGCGATGACCAGAGCTTCGTGGCCGGTGCGGCGCAAATGCTCGAGGATGCGGACCACCGAGTTGCTGACACCGTTGACGTGCGGGAGGAACGACTCTGCGACGATGGCTACGCGCACACCACTACCGTGGCAGCGCCGGCTGTCGATAAGGTTGCCGACGAGCATACGGTGTGCGAAATCATGCGCGAGGAGACGCAGAATCGCATGCGGAAGGGCTCCGCAATGCGATTCTGCGTCTGCTCGGCGGAAAGGGTGACCATGCGGCGCTGGCTTGGCGTATTGATGGCGGCGGTGTGGTTGGTCGCAGTCGGCACCGCGCATGCCGATGTTCCGCGCACCGGCGACAGCGACGGGATCATGGTCGGGTCTCCTGTCGCGCCAGTGCAGTTGGAGATCTTCTGCGAACCGCAATGTCCGCACTGCGCGGAATTGGAGGCATCGGATGGTGACCGGATTGCCAGCGAAGTCGGCAGCGGTCGACTGGCGGTCACGTATCGCTGGCTGACCTTCCTTGACGACAAACACCACAACGACGCGTCCGCACGCATGACCACTGCGCTGTTTGTGGCGGCTGACCCGACGACTTCGCCAACCGCGTATCAGGCGTTCGTGCAAGACCTTTACCGCCACCAAAGCACCGACGGCCCCGACAACAACGACATTGCGGCGATGGCGCGCGAAAGCGGAGTGCCCGAGCCGGTGGCCGAGCGGATCGCGGCCGGCGATGACACCATCGACACCGGCGCGATCAATGCCGCCAACAAGGCACGCCTCCATGCGCAGACCCCCGAGCCCGGCACCCCCACGGTTTATGACCTGAACGCGAAAAGCGTTGTCGATATTCAGGATCCAGACTGGCTCGACAAGCTGTTCGGCTGAGGGTCCAGCCGCTTCTCCAGCAGCGCCAGACCGGCGAGCGCGGCGGCCGCGATCAGCCAGCCCACCACCGCAATCGAGCCGGCCGGGATGATCGCCAGCATCGCGGTGCGGTGCTGCACGCGCACCAGATTCGGGTTCCTTTTGTCGTATTCGACGTAAATCCGCATGCCGGTGGCCAATTCCGACGGGTAGAGCACACCGAGCTCGGGACGATAAGTGATCCGGTCGGGCGTGACGAACTCGATGGTGGAGCGCCGGGGCCCGGCGCTGAGCACCTCGGCCTGCGCCACGCCCATGTCGTTTTGGATCGACAGGTCATTGCGCACGGCGCCGGCGACCAACAACACCGACTGCAAGGTGACCAGCACGACCGCGACCAGGACGCCGATCCTGGCCCAACGCAGCAGGCGTCGCGCCCGGGTATCCGGCGCGGCTTCGGCGCGACCGTGGATCAAGATGTGCGCCAACGTCTTTAGACGCTTCACAAAGCAGCCTTGATCGCGGCATGCAGCTGCCGCAGCGACGACCGGTCGGCCTTGACTTCCAGCACCCGCAGGCCGGCGGCCGGCTCGTCGAGAGCCGTGCCGAGCTGGTCGACCTCGATCTGCCGGGAGTCGACGTGATAGGCGCGGCACAGCGCGCCGACGTCGACGTCGTGTGGGGTGCCGAAAACGCGGGAGGACACGTCGGAGAATCGCGGATCGCCCTGCTCGAGCAGTTCGAAGATGCCGCCGCCGTTGTCGTTGGACACCACGATGGTCAGCTGCCGGGGCACCGGCTCGGTGGGCCCGATCAGCAGCCCGGAGCTGTCGTGCACGAAGGTCAGGTCGCCGAGCAGCGCGACGGTGCGCCCACCGGCGCGCTCGTGGGCCAGCGCGGCGCCGATCGCGGTGGACACTGTGCCGTCGATCCCGGCGACGCCGCGGTTGGACCGCACAGTGATGCCCTGCGGATTGAGCCCGACCAGCGCCGCGTCGCGCACCGGGTTGGAGGCGCCCAGCACCAACTGGTCGCCGGGCCGCAACGCGTCGGCGACGGCGGCGGCCACGTGCAGACCGGTGGTCAGCGGGTGCGCGGCGAGTTGACCGCGCACCGCGTCCACTGCATGCCGGTTGAGCTCGGCGCAGCGCTGCAGCCAGGCCGGACTCGGCTCGCCGGTGGTGATCGCCCGGGTGCCGTTGGCCTGCGAGTTGCCGGACACATCGGGCCAGCGCGGCCCGGTGGTCAACGCGTAGACCGGCACCGACGGGTCAGCCAGCAGCGCCGAGACCGGGCGGTGCAGGGTGGGCCGGCCCAGCATGATCACCTGCTGCGGGTGCAGCAGCCGCAATGCCAGCGGATGCAGCGGGTTGGCCGCGGGCGGCGCCGTGGGTTCGGCGACGGTCGGCAGCGCCGCCAGGTTGGGGTGGACGCCGGCGCCGTGCCCGGCGATGACGACGGTGTCGGCGCTCAGGTCGATGTCCAGCGGCTGGTCGAAACTGACCGGCGGAGTACGCGTCCAGGGTTTGCCGTCGGGCCGCCCCGGCGGAGTCGGGGCGGTACCGCGATTGGGAACAAGCGGCTCGCGCAGCGGGATGTCGAACTGCACCGGCCCGGCATTGGCGGTGCGAGCGCCGGTGGCGGCCACCAGGACTCGGCAGGTGGCCGACCGCCAGGTCGCGTTGAGCGCATCCATCTGCTCGGGCGCGTCCTCGGCCAACCCGAGGCTGATGGTGGCGCGGACCTGGGTGCCGAAGTAGCCCAGTTGCTCCATGGTCTGGTTGGCGCCGGTGCCGAGCAGCTCGTAGGGCCGGTTGGCCGAGAGCACGATCAGCGGCACTCGGGCGTAGTTGGCCTCGACCACCGCGGGCCCGAGGTTGGCCACCGCGGTGCCCGACGTCATCGCGACGCAGACCGGCGCGTCCTCGGCGACGGCCAGCCCGATGGCCAGATAGCCGGCGGTGCGCTCGTCGATGCGGACATGCAATCGCAGCCGGCCGGCGTGGTCGGCGTCCTGCAGCGCGAAGGCCAGCGGTGCGTTGCGTGAGCCCGGGCACAGCACCACGTCGCGGACTCCGCCGCGGATCAGTTCGTCGACGACGACGCGGGCCTGTGCCGTCGAGGGGTTCACCTGTCCAGGCTATCTAGGCCGCCGTGCCGGCGAGGAACTGCAGGATCGCGGCGTTGACGGTCTCCGGCCGCTCCAGGAATCCCAGATGCCCGGCATCGGGGATCTGCAGGTAGCGGCCGTTGGGAATGGCGTCGGCGACCTCACGGCCCAGATGCGGCGGGGTCACGATGTCGTCGGCGAACCCGATCACCAGGACCGGCGCGGTGATGCTCTGGTAGGCCGGCAGCCGGTTGTTCCGCGGCGAGACGTCGAGCTGACAACGCAGGCCCGGGGTGGACTTGATCGGCCACATGGTGAAGATGTCGATCCACTCGGCCACGGTCTTGTCATCGTTGAGTGTTTTGGGTGAAAAGCTCTCCAGCATACGTACTTTGGCGTCGTAGATCGCTGGCAGCCGGGTCTCCGACTTGATCAGGTCCTCCTCGGCGGTCCGGAAGAACTGCCGGGCGCGGTCCAACCGGCCGCGGGTGGCCATCAGCACCGCCTTGCTGACCAGATCGGGCCGGGACACCATCAGCTCCTGAGCGATGTAGGCGCCCATCGACACCCCGACGATGCGGGCCGGGGCCACATTGAGACTCTCGATCAGCGCCGCCGTGTCGGCGACCATGGTCTGTGTGGTGAAGCCGCTGGCGTTCTCCGTCGCGCCGATTCCACGGTTGTCGAAGGTGATGGCGCGGTAGCCGGCCGCCAGGAACGCGGGGACCTGGTGCAGGTGCCAGCCGCGCCCGGCCCCACCGCTGCCGGCGATGAAAACGACCGGCTCACCGCTGCCGCGGTCGTCGTAAGCAAGGTTGGTCACCTCATGGACGGTACAAGCTTCTGTTTCCGGGCCGTGCGGGCCATGTTCAGGGCGCGGTCCCACACCAGCAGCGTCGCGGCCTTGAGCTGCGCCGGTTTGACCAGCTCGGTGGCCATCAGCGCGGTCGCCGCGGCCTTGGTCGACGCCGACGCCTTGGACATGTGCCCGGAGTCGAACGGCGGCTGCGGGTCGTACTCCATCGACAGCTGGATGGCCTTGGCGCGGCCTTCGCCGCCGAGTTGCCCGGCCAGCCACAACGCCAGGTCGATGCCCGCCGAGACCCCCGCGCAGGTGACCACCTTGCCGACTGGCACGATCCGCTCGTCGTCGACCGGGATGGCCCCGAGGGCCTTCAGGCCGCTCAGCGCCATCCAGTGCGACGTCGCCCGCTGACCGGTCAGCAGTCCGGCGGCGGCCAGGATGATCGAGCCGGAGCACACCGACGTCGTCCACGTCGTCGTCTCGTGTGCCGTGCGCAACCAGCTCAACAGCGCCTCGTCACGGGCGTGCTCGACCGAGGTCATCCCGCCTGGCACCAAAACCACGTCGGGAGAAGGTGTTTCGGCGAATGAGTGCGTGGCGCCGACGACGAGCACACCGGAGTCCGCGGTGATCGGGCCCGGCTCATGCCAGACGAAACGCACCTCGGCTTTGGGCAACCAGCGCAGCACTTCGTAGGGTCCGATGAAATCCAGCGCGGTGAAGCCCGGATAGAGCACGACAGCGATCTGCATGGGTTCCTACTTCCGTGCGATGTAGTAGATGTTGAGTGGATCGTCGTCGATCTCCGCGGTTCGCACGTCACTGAATCCGGCGTCGGCGAGCATCGCGGTGGCCAGCTGCTGCCCCCACGCCGTGCCGAGTCCGACGCCGTCATGCGCCAGCGACACGCTCATGCAGTGCATCGTCGAGATGGTGTAGAGAAACGGGGCGAACGGGACGCCGATGTTGTCTTCCAGTTGGCTCGACGCCTTGACGTCGGCCATCAGGAACACTCCCCCGGGCCGCAGTGCGCGATAGATGTTGGCCAACACCGGCGCCGGCTGGGCCTGGTCGTGGATCGCGTCGAACACCGTGATGACGTCGTAGGCATCCGCGAGGTCGAGCTCGGTCAGATCACGACGCTCGAAGGTGGCGTTCGACAGGCCCAGGCGCTTGGCCTCCTCGTTGGCCGCGGCAACACCTTCCTCGGAGAAGTCCACGCCGGTGAACCGGCTCGCCGGAAAGGCCTGCGCCATCACATTGATGGCATGGCCGCTGCCGCAGGCGAAGTCGGCCACATCAGCACCGTCGCGTAACCGGTCCGGCAGGCCGTCGACCAACGGCACGATCACGTCGATCAACGCCGCGTCGAACCGGGCGCCACTCTCCTCGGCCATCAGCGCGTGGAATCGCGGGTACTCGCTGTAGGGCAGCCCGCCGCCGTCGCGAAAACAGCCGACGATCTTCTGCTCGACCTCACCCATCATCGGAATCATTTGCGCCATCCGGGCCAGGTTGTGTGGTCCCGCGGCCTTGGTCAGCACGGCGGCCCGATGGGGCGGCAGGGTGTACGTCGCATCAGCAGCCTGATAGTCGACGATTCCTCCCGCCGCGGCACCGCCCAGCCATTCGCGCACATAGCGTTCGTTGAGTCCGGCGGCATCGGCGATCTGGGCGCTGGTGGCCGCCGGGAGGTCGGCCAGCACGTCGAGCAGACGGGTCTGGTGGCCGATGCTCAACAGAACCGCCAGGCAGGCGCCGTCGATCGCGCCGGCCATCCGTCCGACGAACTGGTCGGTGGTTTCGGCGGACGCCACGGCCTTTTCGTGGGTTGACGTCATGTTGCTCCTATCGGTTAGGCGAACGTCTTGCGATAGTGATCCGGCGAGATGCCGACTCGGCGAACGAAGTTGCGGCGCATGCTCTCTGCGGATCCAAAGCCGCAGCGCGCCGCGATGGCCGCCACGGTGTCGTCGGTTTCCTCGAGTTGCCGGCGGGCGGCCTCCGTGCGGACACGTTCAACGTACGCCCCCGGCGATTCGCCGACCTCCGTGGTGAACACCCGAGTGAAATGCCTTGGACTCATCTCGGTTCGGCGGGCCAGCTCCGCGATGCTGTGCACGCCGCCCGGCTCGGCCTCGATGGCTTCCTGAACGTCACGAATCGGCTGTCGCCGGGCGCGCGGCATCCACACCGGTGCGGCGAACTGCGTCTGTCCACCGGGCCGCCGCAGGTAGAGCACCAGCCAGCGGGCCACCGTCTGCGCCATCTCGGTGCCGTGATCGTCTTCGACCAGTGACAGCGCCAGGTCGATGCCCGCGGTGACACCGGCCGCCGTCCATACCTTGTCGGAACTGCGCACGAAGATCGGGTCGGGATCGACGACGATCGACGGGAATTCGTTTGCCAGCCGCTCGGCCGACCCCCAGTGCGTGGTGGCGACGCAGTCGTCCAGCAGCCCGGCTTGCGCGGCCAAGAAGGCGCCGGTGCAGACGCTGGCCACCCGCCGGCTGCGGGTGGCGACCGCGCGGATCCAGTCGACGACCTTGGGGTTGGCCCGGGCCTTGTGGACGCCGGCGCCGCCGGGCAGCACCACGGTGTCGACCGGTTGGCCGGGGTCGGGAAGCTTGGCCGTCGAGACGGCGAGCCCGGAGCTCGTCGTGACCGGTTGACCATCGACCGACACCACGACCGGCTGGTATCCGTCGCGGCCTTCTGCCGCGAGCTTTGTCGAGGCCGTCGCGAACACTTCCAGCGGGCCGACGAGGTCCAGCGTCTGCATCCCGGAGAAGCTGAAAAACACTACGGTGCGGGTCATAGCTGTCAGTGTTCAGCACCGACATGGTGGCGTCTAGGTCGGGTATCCCACAGATCAGGACATCGCCTACAGCTTCTTGAGCCCTCGCACGAGCTTGTAGAACGGCACGCTGGCGGCCAAGCCGTTGCGCAGGCTGCGCTGGAACGCGCTGAAGTTCGCCAGCACGATGTAGCGAACACCGCAGTCCCGCCACTCCGCCACCTGATCGATGACCTCGCTGGGGGTGCCGGCCAGCATCGTGTCCCGTAGGACTTCCGGCGGAATGCCCTTGATGTAGGACAGCGCCGTTTGCTCGTCCCAGTCGTGCGGCAACAGATCCTGGCCACCGCCGAAGCCGACCCCCAACGGGTGCTGTGCACCGTGTCGGGCGAAGACCGCGTCGGTTGCGTTCAGCGCCCACGCTTTGACCATTTCGGATTCCAGGGCCTGATCCACCTCGGCGGCGCTGCGGCCGGTGACGACACCCATCCACATGGCCGGAACGATCGACATCGGGTCGCGTCCCGCATCCGATGCCGCCGTGCGAACGGCGTCCAACCGCTGCGCGTACTCCTGCGGTTGGTGCGGCGCGGCGGGATAGAACCCGTCGGCGTAGCGGCCGACGGCGCGCAACATGCGCGGCCCGTGCGCGGCGATCCAGATCGGCGGCCAGGTGCCGCGGTACTGCGGCAGCTCGAAGAGCGCGTTACGCAGCGGGAAGTACGGTGAATCCCGGTTGACCAGTTCGCCATTCGAGTCCCACAGCGCCCGGATCGTAGCCATCGCCTCCTCGAACCGGGCCACTGGCTTGGACCAGTCCACCCCGTACGGCTCGTTGCCTTCCCGCTCACCGGTGCCGATACCCAGAATGGCCCGACCACGGGTGAGCAGATGCAAGGTTGCGGCGGCCTGCGCGGTGACGGCCGGATTGCGCCGGCCGGTGTCGGTCACCGAGGTGCCCAGCCGCATGCGGCCGACGCGGTTGCGGGCGGCGAGATGCCCGAGCATGGTCCACGGCTCCAGGAAGGCGTCCACCGACGGCATGAGCTTGGTGGCGCCGGCGTACTTCGGCTGCCACAGCGCTCGGGGAAACAGCGCGTTGAGATGATCCGGCACCCAGAACGAGTCGACCCGGCTGGCCACCGCGCTGAGGTAGTTGGCCCGGGTGAAGGCGTCGGCCGTCGGGCGAGCGGCGACGATGCCATCTTGAATGCCCACGCGAAATCCGGTCATATCAGGAAGTTTCGGGCCGGCCCCCTGCAGCGGCCTAGAGTAGGCGCCTACCCCAAAATTCGATGGCAGGTCGTGACGCGGTCGATCCACCACTGCCGCCTTGGCGGCGACGCCGCGAGCGTCCGCAGCCGCGCCGGGTCCGGTGTGATCGCTGCGACCGGCAGATAGCCGTCGACCGGTGTTATCGGCTCGGCGACATCGTCGACGAACAACCCGCCGGTGCCCAGCCCACAAGCGTGGTGGAGTTCGGGCAACGCGGCGGCGGCGGTGAGGCCGATGCCGATCCCGACCGCGGAATCCAATGCGCTGGAAACCACGACGGGGATGTCTATCTGCGCTGCGATGTCCAGCAGCGCCGAAACCCCGCCCAGCGGAGCGACTTTCAGCACCGCGATGTCGGCGGCGTTGGCGCGGACCACGTTGAGCGGGTCATCGGCTTTGCGGATGCTTTCATCGGCGGCGATCGGCACGTCGATGCGTCGCCGGAGCTCGGCGAGCTCGTCGACGGTTCTGCAGGGTTGCTCGAGGTATTCCAGCGGCCCGTCGGTGGTCAGCGCATGCGCGGCCTCCACGGCCTGTGCGATGCTCCAGCCGCCGTTGGCATCGACCCGCACCGTGGGAATCAGCGCGCGGACGGCGTCGACGCGGGCAACGTCGTCGGCCAATGTCTGCCCGGGTTCGGCGACCTTGACCTTGGCGGTGGTCGCGCCCGGAAACCTCGCCAGCACCTCGGGTACCTGGGCGGCGTCGACGGCAGGGATGGTGGCGTTGATCGCGATGCGGTCTCGTCGCGGTGGAGGCGCCGCCCGGTAGGCCGCTTCGATGGCGGCGGCCAGCCAATGCGCGGACTCGTCTGGTCCGTACTCCAGGAAGGCGCCGAACTCACCCCACCCTTTGGGGCCGTCGATCAACGCGACTTCACGAGTAGTGATGCCGCGGAAGCGAACTCGCATCGGTAGCGCGACGACATGCAGGCGGTCGAGAATGTCGTCGAGCGCGGGTATCACTGGCGGTAGACCTGGCGGCCGGCCAGAAACGTTGCCTGCACGTCGAGGTCGGCGATCTGTTCAGCCGGTACGGCGCGCGGGTCGGCCGACAGCACCACCATGTCGGCGTACTTGCCGACCTCCAGTGAGCCGATGACGTCGTCGGCGAACAACTGCCAGGCGGCGTCGATAGTCTGTGCGCGGATCGCCTGCTCGACCGTCAACCGCTCCTCAGGAGCGAGCACCCGACCGCTGGGCGCCAACCGGGTCGCGGCGACGCTGATGTTGCGCAGCGGCTCCTCGGGAGTGACCGGCGGGTCGTTGTGCAGCGAGATACGCATCCCGGTGGCTACCGCGGAACCGGCCGGCATCCAACGTGATCCACGTTCCGGACCGAACAGGCCGTCGACGATGACGTCGCCCCAGTAGTGGATTTGATCGACAAAGATGCTGCAGGTGACGCCGAGGTCGGCGGCTCTGTGCAGCTGGTCGGGCCGGATGGCGCCGACGTGTTCGAGTCGCAGCCGATGGTCGACGCGCGGATTATGTTGCAGCGCTTCCTCGTACACATCGAGGATGGTGTCGATCCCCGCGTCGCCCTGCACATGGCAAGCCATCGGCCAGCCCAGCGGGAAGTAGGCGCCGACGATTTCGGCAAGCTGTTCGCGGGTGTAGTTGGCATGCCCGCAGGAGCCGGGCACCACCCCGATCGTGCGGGTGGCGTCGGTGTCCAGATAGGGAAACGACAGATCGATGTTGCCGATCCAGGGCGAACCGTCCACCCAGATCTTGATGCCGACCTGGCGCACCATGTCGTCGCCGTCGCCCGGCGCGGCGTCGGTGGACATCTGCGGATTGGAGATCTCGTACATGCGCAACCGCACCGTTAGGTGCCCGCGCATTTGGTCGACCACGGGCCGAAACGCCGGATCGAACGCCATCTCCGAGCAGGTGGTCAGCCCGGCGCGGTTGAGCCGGGCGCACTCGGCCAGCAGCATGCCCGGGTAGTCGCCGGGTTCGATGGCGCCGCCCAGCAGTGGGAAAACCGCGCCGGTTTCTTCGGCGGTGCCATCAAGGTCGCCGTTGGCGTCGCGACCGTACTTGGCGCCCTTGGGATCCGGGGTATCCCGAGTCAGGCCGGCACGTTGTGCGGCGTGCGAGTTGAAAAAGGCCTTGTGGCCGGAGTTGTGCATGATCACCAGCGGCCCGGTGGGCGCGATGTCGTCGAGCCAGGCCAGCGTGGGCTCCGGAAGTCCGGGCTGCAGCAGCGGATCCCACCCGTTGAGGTAGGCGCCGGCCTCACCGCGCTGGGCGGTCTCCCGTCGGATCGCATCGACGACGGCGTCGGCGTCGCGGATCGTGACCGGCCGGATGTCGACGAGCCGGTCGGACAGCGCGACGGCCTCCATCAGCGGATGTCCATGCGCCTCGACGAATCCCGGCATCACGCAGCCATCACCAACGTCGATGGTGTGGGTGTCGGGGCCGATGAGCCCGTCGACGTCCGCCCGGCTGCCGACGGCGACGATTCGGCCGTCGGCGACAGCTACCGCCTCGGCGGTGGGCCGCTTCGCGTCGACGGTGAGCACCGTGCCGGTGATGACAAGGTCAGCGACGGCCATACGCGGCGATATTAATGGACAGCTGCCGCGTCGGTCTCATGATTACCGGGAGTCACTCCAACACCAGCTTCCGACGATGAGGCCCTCCTCAAACATGATGGCGTATGTGATATCAGGGTGGAGGACGGGCCCAGCTGTTCTGTAACACGTTCTAGTCTTGGGGTCATGACGGACGAGCTGCTGCGCAACCCGACCCACAATGGCCATCTGCTGGTGGGCGCGCTCAAGCGCCATCGCGACAAGCCGGTGCTGTTCCTCGGCGACACCACGCTGACCGGCGGCCAGCTGGCCGGCAAGGTCAGCCAGTACATCCAGGCGTTCGAGGCGCTGGGCGCCGGCACCGGCGCCGCGGTCGGGTTACTGTCGCTCAACCGGCCCGAGGTGCTGATGATCATCGGCGCCGGCCAGGCCCGCGGCTACCGGCGCACCGCGCTACACCCTCTGGGTTCGCTGGACGACCACGCCTATGTGCTGTCCGACGCGGAGATCAGCTCGCTGATCATCGACCCCAACCCGATGTTCGTCGAGCGCGCAGTCGGTTTGCTGGAGCGGGTGGACTCGCTCAAGCAGATTCTGACCATCGGCCCGGTGCCGGACGCGTTGAAGCACGTGGCCGTCGACTTGTCGGCAGAGGCGGACAAATATGAGCCGCGTCCATTGGTGGCCGCCGATCTGCCACCGGACCAGGTGATCGGGTTGACCTACACCGGCGGCACCACCGGCAAGCCGAAGGGCGTGATGGGCACCGCGCAGTCGATCAGCACGATGACGTCGGTGCAGCTGGCCGAATGGGAATGGCCCGACCATCCACGGTTTTTGATGTGCACCCCGCTCTCGCATGCCGGTGCGGCGTTCTTCATCCCGACCGTGGTCAAGGGTGGCGAGATGATCGTGCTGGGCAAGTTCGATCCCGGCGAAGTGCTGAGAATCATTGAGGAGCAACGGATCACGGCGACCATGCTGGTGCCGTCGATGCTGTACGCGCTGATGGACCACCCGGATTCGCACACCCGCGACCTGTCGTCGCTGGAAACCGTCTACTACGGCGCCTCGGCGATCAACCCGGTGCGGCTGGCCGAGGCGATTCGGCGGTTCGGGCCGATCTTCGCGCAGTACTACGGGCAGTCCGAAGCGCCGATGGTGATCACGTATCTGGGTAAGGCCGATCACGACGAGAAGCGGCTGACATCCTGCGGCCGGCCGACGCTGTTTGCCCGCACCGCGCTGCTCGACTTGGACGGCAACCCGGTACCGCAGGGCGAAGTGGGCGAAATCTGTGTCAGCGGACCACTTTTGGCCGGGGGCTACTGGAACTTGCCGGACGCGACGGCCGACACTTTCCGCGACGGTTGGCTGCACACCGGCGACATGGCCCGCGAGGACGAGGACGGCTTCTACTACATCGTCGACCGGGTCAAGGACATGATCGTCACCGGCGGTTTCAACGTCTTCCCGCGTGAGGTCGAAGACGTCGTCGCCGAGCATCCGGCCATCGCGCAGGTATGCGTGGTCGGGTCGCCCGACGACAAGTGGGGCGAAGCCGTCACCGCGGTGGTGGTGCTGCGCTCCGACGCACCGTCCGACGACGACGCGGTCGCGGCGATGACCGCCGAAATCCAGGCCGCGGTCAAGGACCGCAAGGGGTCGGTGCAATCGCCCAAGCGGGTGGTCGTCGTCGAGGCGCTGCCGTTGACCGGGCTGGGCAAGCCCGACAAGAAGGCGGTGCGCGCGCAGTTCTGGGAGGGTGCCGGCCGAGCCGTCGGCTGACGCCTGCTCGTATCGCCGAGCGTGAAGTTAGGTTCACGCTCGCGACCCAACGTGAAACTGGTTTCACACTCGCGCACTACTGTGGCAGCCATGGCTAAAGCGGATGCGCTCAAGCCGCCGTGGTGGCTCAAGCCGATGAACAAGCTGTTCATCCGGATGTCGCGGCTGGGTTTGCGATTCGGCGGCGAGAGCCCGGTGGTGTTGACGGTGCCGGGACGCAAATCGGGCCAGCCCCGTTCGACGCCGGTCACCCCGATGACCGTCGACGGTAAGGAGTACATCGTCGGCGGATTCCCGGGAGCCGATTGGGTGGCGAACGTCCGCGCCGCCGCCGAAGCCACGGTGGCCCGCGGTCGGCGGCGTGAACGAGTGCGGGTCGTCGAGCTCTCCGCCGACGA
The DNA here is from genome assembly GCF_059812585.1 of Mycobacterium sp. NGS48. NCBI lineage: Bacteria > Bacillati > Actinomycetota > Actinomycetes > Mycobacteriales > Mycobacteriaceae > Mycobacterium > Mycobacterium sp. NGS48. The sequence goes on along the minus strand of NZ_JCALCY010000001.1, from coordinate 420,782 downwards.
GGCACGGCCGCTGCTGCGGATCTGGCCGATCGAGGTGCCCACTGGCGTGGGCTTCCTGAAGCGCTCCGGGCTGGTCACCGACGGCCGCCCGGAGGAATTCGAGGCGCTGGCCGGGATTTGCCCGGTGTTTCGCCTGGACCTACTAGGAGCCCAACAGCCTTGAGCGACAACCCTTTTGACCCCGAGGCCTGGCGTCCGGTCGACGGCTTTAGCGAGCTGACCGATATCACGTATCACCGCCACGTCGATGACGCCACCGTGCGGGTGGCGTTCGACAGGCCGGAGGTACGCAACGCGTTTCGGCCGCATACCGTCGACGAGCTCTACCGCGTCTTGGATCACGCCCGCATGTCCCCGGACGTCGGGGTGGTGTTGTTGACCGGTAACGGGCCGTCACCCAAAGACGGCGGCTGGGCCTTTTGCTCCGGCGGGGATCAGCGCATCCGTGGACGCAGCGGCTACCAGTACGCCTCGGGCGAGACCGCCGACACCGTCGATGCGGCCCGCGCCGGGCGACTGCACATCCTTGAAGTGCAGCGGCTGATCCGGTTCATGCCCAAAGTCGTCATCTGCCTGGTCAACGGGTGGGCGGCCGGCGGTGGACACAGCCTACACGTGGTGTGCGACCTCACCCTGGCCAGCCGCCAGCACGCCCGGTTCAAGCAGACCGACGCCGACGTCGGCAGCTTCGACGGCGGCTACGGCAGCGCGTATCTCGCCCGCCAGGTGGGCCAGAAGTTCGCCCGCGAGATCTTCTTCCTGGGCCGCGACTACACCGCCGAGCAGATGCATGCGATGGGCGCGGTCAACGCCGTCGTCGACCACGCTGAATTGGAAGCCACCGGCGTGCAGTGGGCAGTCGAGATCAACGCGAAATCGCCTCAGGCACAACGGATGCTCAAATACGCTTTCAACTTGCTCGACGACGGCCTGGTGGGTCAGCAGCTGTTCGCCGGCGAAGCCACCCGCTTGGCCTACATGACCGACGAGGCCGTCGAAGGCCGCGATGCTTTCCTGGAGAAGCGCCCACCCGATTGGAGTCGCTTCCCGCGATATTTCTGACCGGCGGCCGCCACCTAGACTCGCGACGTGAGCAAGAGTCCGTTACGTCGTATCACCGAGCAGATCGCCCTGACCGCCATGCGGCCGCCCATTGCGCCGCAACTGCGCCTCTACCAACCGGCGGCCAAGCCGGTCGAACTCGACGGCAAGCGGGTACTGCTCACCGGCGCATCGTCGGGGATCGGCGAGAGCGCCGCGGAAAAGTTCGCCCGGCGCGGCGCCACCGTGGTCGCCGTCGCCCGCCGCAAAGAACTCCTCGATGCGGTCGTCGAACGCATCACGAAAGCGGGCGGCACCGCCCTGGCGATCCCGTGCGACCTGTCGAACATGGAGGCCGTCGACGCGCTGGTCGCCGACGTGCAAAAGCGGCTCGGCGGAGTGGACATCCTGGTCAACAACGCCGGACGGTCCATCCGCCGCCCGCTGGCCGAGTCGCTGGAACGCTGGCACGACGTCGAGCGAACGATGGTGCTCAACTACTACTCGCCGCTGCGGCTGATCCGCGGGATCGCGCCCGGAATGCTCGAGCGCGGCGACGGCCACATCATCAACGTCGCCACCTGGGGCGTGTTCAGCGAGGCGTCACCGCTGTTCTCGGTTTACAACGCGTCGAAGGCGGCGCTGTCCGCGGTGAGCCGGGTGATCGAGACGGAGTGGAGCCCAAAGGGTGTGCAGTCGACCACGCTGTACTACCCGCTGGTGCACACGCCGATGGTGGCGCCGACCAAAGCCTTCGCCAACCGACCCGGCCTGACCGCCGACGAGGCGGGCGACTGGATGATCACCGCCGCGCGCAGCCGACCGGTTCGGATTGCGCCGCGCATGGCGCTGGCGATCAAGGCGCTCGACATCGCAAGCCCATTCGGGGTCACCACGCTGATGAAACGGCGGGACACCGGATCGACGTGATAGACACGACGGCATGGAGATACTGGCCAGCCGGGTGTTGTTCCGGCCGGCGGACTATCAGCGATCGCTGAGCTTCTACCGGGACCAGCTCGGGTTGGCGATTGCCCGCGAATACGGCGCGGGCACGGTGTTTTACGCCGGCCAGTCGTTGATCGAGCTGGCCGGGCACGGCGCGCCAAACCAGGCGGCCGGGCCGTTCCCCGGAGCGCTGTGGCTGCAGGTGCGCGACGTCCGCGCCACTCAGGCCGAGCTCGAGGGCAGGGGCGTGCCGATCGCCCGGGAAGCCCGTCGCGAATCCTGGGGGCTGCACGAGATGCATGTCACCGATCCCGACGGCGTGACACTGATCTTTGTCGAGGTGCCCGGCGATCATCCGCTGCGTCGCGACACCCGAGGTGAACGTCGCGGAACCGAAGGTTAACCGCAGGCAAACATCTGGCAACTAGTCAGAATCACCCGCGTTTCAGAGCCTGACTTGTTCGACATTCGAACCTCCCGGCCAGCAGAATTGGCCCCGTGCACCTTGAGTTGTTCCTCCTGATCATCGTGGTGATCACGGCACTCGCGTTCGACTTCACCAACGGGTTCCACGACACCGGCAACGCGATGGCGACCTCTATCGCCAGCGGAGCACTGACGCCCAAGGCCGCGGTGACTCTCTCGGCGGTGTTGAACCTGGTCGGCGCGTTTTTGTCGACCGCTGTCGCGGCAACGATCGCCAAGGATCTGGTCGACGCTCACCTGGTGACCTTGGAACTGGTGTTCGCGGGTCTGGTCGGTGGGATCGTGTGGAATCTGCTGACGTGGCTGCTCGGGATACCGTCCAGCTCCTCGCACGCACTGGTCGGCGGCATTGTCGGGGCCATGATCGCTGCGGTCGGCGGGCACGGGGTGATCTGGAGCGGTGTCGTCTCCCGCGTCGTGATCCCGGCGGTGGTGGCCTCGGTGCTGGCCACGGTGGTCGGAGCAGTCGGCACCTGGCTGGTTTACCGTCTGATCCGCCGCGTTCCAGAGAAGCGCAGCGAACGCAGCTTCCGCCGCGGCCAGGTGTTCTCGGCGGGCCTGGTGTCGCTGGCCCATGGCACCAACGACGCGCAGAAGACGATGGGTGTGATCTTCCTGGCGCTGATGTCCTACGGCGCAGTCAGCAAGAGCGCCACCCTGCCCCCGCTGTGGGTCATCGTGTGCTGTGCGCTGGCGATGGCCGCGGGAACCTACTTCGGTGGCTGGCGGATCATCCGCACCCTGGGTAAGGGTTTGGTCGAGATCAAGCCGCCGCAAGGCATGGCGGCCGAATCATCTTCGGCCGCAATCATCTTGCTGTCCGCCCACTTCGGGTACGCGCTCTCCACCACCCAGGTGGTCACCGGTTCGGTACTGGGCAGTGGCGTGGGTAAGCCCGGCGCCGAGGTGCGCTGGGGCGTGGCGGGCCGGATGGCCACCGCGTGGGGGGTGACGCTGCCGTCGGCGGGCATCGTCGGCGCCGTCACCTACCTGCTGGTGCACAGCATCGGCGGCTACCTGGGCGTGATCGTCGGCTTCACGCTGCTATCGGCGGTATCGCTGGCCATCTGGCTGCAGTCGCGCAAGGTGCGCGTCGACCACACCAACGTCAACAGTGAATGGGCCGGCAACCTCACGGCCGGGCTGGACTCGCCCAACGGCCAGGCTCCCCACGTCAACGGGCAGGTCCACGAACTGGATGCCGGTGCGCTGGCCGACCACCCTGAGTCCACCCCACGTCTGTACGCGTCGTGAGCACCTGGTTCAACTATGCCGCGACCCTGAAGATCCTGGTCTTCGGGTTGCTGGTCGGCGCTGCGCTGCCGGCAATGTTTGCGCTCGGCGTGCGGCTCGGCGCCGCCGGCGCCGGAATCAGCGGCGACGCCGTCACCCGGAAACGTCCCGCACTGGTCGCGCTCGGCTGGACGATGTACGCCATCGCGCTGGCGGCGGTCGTGATCGGCGTGTTGTTCATCGCGCGTGACTTCATCGGACACCACACCGGCTGGTTCATCCTCGGCGCCAAACCCACGTAAGCTCGAATTCGTTGCCCAGTTATGCGTAGCGGGGGAGTTGACGCAGGTGTGAACCGATTCCTCAGTTCGATCGTCACCTGGCTGCGCGCGGGATATCCCGACGGCGTGCCACAAACCGATTACATCCCGTTGCTGGCACTGCTGTCCCGACGGCTGACCAACGACGAGGTCAAAGCGGTGGCCAGTGAACTGATGCAGCGTGGCGATTTCGATCAGATCGACATCGGCGTGGTGATCACCCAGTTCACCGACAACTTGCCGGCCCCAGAAGATATCGAGCGGGTGCGGGAACGCTTGGCTGCCAAGGGCTGGCCGTTCGATGATGTCCGCGAGGAGCGCGAATAGCCGTCCTGCGCGCACTTGCCGTCCCGCCGGGTTCTGCAGTGCGCACGCTGATGCCGGCGCTGGAAGCTGTTCTGTCCGGCCGTGATTCCGCGCTGCTGCCGGTACCCGCTTCGGCTTCCGGGGTGTCGGGGTTGGGGGTTGGCGAGCAGATCGACGACGAGGTGGCGCTGGTGGTGACGACGTCGGGAACCACCGGTGCGCCCAAGGGTGCGCTGCTGACCGCTGCGGCGCTGACCGCCAGCGCCTCGGCCACCCATGCGCGTCTGGGCGGACCGGGCCGCTGGCTGCTGGCGTTGCCGCCGTATCACATTGCCGGCGTGCAGGTGCTGGTGCGCAGCCTGTTGGCCGGGACCGAGCCGGTCGAGCTCGACGTATCCGCTGGGTTCGATATTGCCCAATTACTTTCTGCCGTCGAGCGTCTCGGCCCCGGGCGGCGTTACGCGTCGCTAGTCGCCGCGCAGCTGGCCAAAGCGTTGTCCGATTCGGCGGCCACCGCCGCCTTGGCTGTCTTGGACGCTGTTCTCATTGGCGGTGGGCCTACGCCGCCGCCAGTGCTGGAGTCAGCTGCAGCCGCAGGCATCGCCGTGGTCCGCACCTACGGAATGAGCGAGACCGCCGGCGGGTGTGTTTACGACGGTATGCCGCTCGACGGGGTGCGGCTGCGGGTGGAATCTGATGGCCGCATCATGATCGGCGGTGCGACGCTGGCCAACGGCTATCGCAATCCAGCGGATCCCGACCCGTTCGCCGAGCGCGGCTGGTTCCGCACCGATGACATTGGCGCACTGGATGATTCGGGAGCGCTGCGAGTGCTGGGCCGGGCTGACGAGGCGATCAGCACCGGCGGGTTGACCGTGTTGCCGCAGCCGGTGGAGGCGGCGCTGCGCACGCACCCCGCTGTCGCCGACTGCGCGGTGTTCGGAGTCGCCGACGATCGGCTGGGTCAACGGGTGGTCGCCGCGGTGGTGGTGGCAGATGGTTGTGCCGCACCGACATTGGAGGACCTGCGGGCACATGTGGCCAGCACGCTGGACGTCACGGCGGCGCCACGCGAGCTGCACGTCGTCGATGCGCTGCCAGTGCGCGGCATCGGCAAAGTGGACCGCCAAGCGTTGGCGCGCCGGTTCGGCGAGCAGCTACGCTGACACGACATGACGGGCGACATTCATCCGGAAGTAGCCGCACCGCTGACGGATGCGCGGCGGTTGGTGTCGATCATGGACGACCAGCTTCACAAGATGACCCATGCGACATTCACGGCCACCGACGATGCCGACTCGGTTGAGGTCACCCTCAACGGGCATCGTCAGTTAACCGGTGTCGTCATCCGCAATGGTCTGCTGCGGTTGGGTGCAGAGACCGTCGAGCAGCGTCTCAACGAAGCGCTTCGTCACGCCACCGATGCCGCATCGGCCTCGATGGTGGCCGATCAGAAGCGGATCGACGATCTGATCGAGCACCTCACCGATGGGTGACGATTATCAAAGCCGCCGTATGACGATCGCGCGGTAGATCCAGCCCGCACCGATGATCGTCTCCTTCAGAACATTTTTGAAATCCTTGGTGTTGAACCGGTAGAGCTGGCCGTTCACCTTGCCCTCGGCCTTCTCGTCCAACTGGCCTTGTTTCCAAGTCTGCCGAGAGCTGGAGAATCCATCACTATCTGTAGTTGTTTCCCAACCGAAACAACGGTCCCTCGACCTGACCTCGTTCGCGTCGGGGTGAAACCGTAGATGGGTTGCGAAAGTGTCATTGACCCCGACTTCGGTCAAGATGTCCTTCCAGTAAGGGTCGGTGGTCTTCCACTCCGCCACCAAGTCAACCTTCTCTGGACTACCGTCCCGCACCTGCCACGGAGATGTGGGGTGGTTCAACCCCATTAACCGCAGGCGTAGCTCTTCAGGGTCGACAGCCAAGACATCAGGATCGGGCCTGGTGATACCCCGGATACGATCACGAAATCCCATGCGGACTAGTCAATCATGGCAGCGGACAGCTACGACCGCGATCAGGCGCGCGCTCAGAGCCGGCGCAGGACCAGAGCCCGGTATATCCAGCCAGCCTCGAGGACGGTCTTCTTAAGGACATCTTTGAAGTCTCTGGTATCGAAGCAGTAATGCTGGCCGTTCACCGTGCGTTCGGATGCGTCATGCATCTGACCGGTCTTCCAGCCCTCGCGGTAAGAGGAGTTTCCGTCAGAATCTGTGTACCAATCTCCGCTAAAGCAGCGGTCTTTCGACCGGACCTCATGTGCGTCAGGGCGGAACCGTAGTTGGGTAGTGAACGTTTCGTTGAGCCTGACTTTGGCGAAGATTTCCTGCCAGTGCGGGTCAGTTGTCTTCCACTCCGCCACTAGGTCGACTTTCTCGGGCGCACCGTCGCGTACTTGCCATGCCGCGGAGGGTTGATTCAACCCCATCAACCGCAGGCGAAGCTCTTCCGGGTCGACAGTCAAGACATCAGGATCGGGCCTGGTGATCCCCCGCACACGGTCGCGAAATGCCATGGAGACTAGTCAACCACAACGCCAGGCCAGAACTGCCGTGTGTATCCGAGAAGCCCACATTCCTTCTAGCGCAGCTTAGTTCATGGGTTTGTCGTCGGTTACCGCGTCGAATTTGACATTGTCACCGTCAACGCCGGTAGTCGTCACGGTCACACGGTATTTCGTGCCTCCGTCGGTCAGCACGCACCGCTGTGTCGCGCCTACCTTGCCCGGAAGATCGCCGTCGCAAACGACGGAATCAGCCTCCTCGCCAGCGTTGGCTTCAAGCTTTTGCTTAACAGTCGCCGCCAGTTTGTCCTTCGGCACGGCCACCGATTTACCAACTTCCCCGTGCACTGAGCACCCGCTTAGAAGAACGATTGTGCCCAACAACGATGCCGCGATACTGCGTCCTATTGTGCGTTCCATCCGTGCCATGTCTCACCAACCCCATCTGATCTCGTGAACTTCACTACGGCAGTTGTCAAACCATCGGCCGCTCATCGATCTGGATGTCGAACTTGATGTCCCCGTCATCGACATTGAGGACGGTGACGGTGACACCAAGCTTGTCCGCGCCAACGATCAACGCACACCGCTGGATCGCGCCGACCTCCGCACGCAGACCGCCGTTGCATACCAACTCGTCGGCCTTTTGCTCCGCAAACTGCTCAATAAGCTCCTTCACCCGGATCTCTAACTGTTCCTTCGATACCTCGCCAGTCTGATTCGGGTCCCGCGGTGCCTGATCTCTCGCAGAAACCGTAGTACCGGCGACCTCGGCACTGATCGAGTCCATGAATTCCACGACCGCAGATTTCGCGACGTCATAGACGTCGTCAGGCGCGCTAAACAGAAGCTGCAACAGGAGAAGTATCGTCGGCTCGTTGGTGGGAACCTCGAACAGGAATTGAGACTGCATGATATCGACATCGCGCCCGCCAAGATTGACCGTGAATCGAAGCTCTTGGGCGTATTGACGCGGCGGTGAATCAGAAATCAGACCTTCTCGCAGGACAGCTATGCTCTCCGCTTGGCCTTCCAAGCTTCGTCGATAGTCGGCAGCCAACAGCGCCAAATCATCACCGGCGTTGATCGCCTGCTCAGAGACCGTGATGTTCGTCGTGAACGGTCTGTCGAGGTCCGCCTTTCTCACTAGCACCATCGAGGCGGCATCTTCGTTCACTACTTTGGGTTCAACCGAGATCCAGCCATCTGGAACGGATCCCGTCAGTTCGAAACCCTGGCTTGCCACGTCACCCCTTTAGAATCCGAACCACTTCGCCACCTTTTTTGCGCCGTCCTGGACGGTGTGCGTGACCTTACCCGGATCGATCTCGACGTTGAACGAGACCTTGCCGCCGACGCCCAGACAGGCTCCGAGTTCGCCGCCGACCTTGAGCTTTCCATCCTTAATACCGGCGTTCACGTCTGCCGATGCGCCGATGCCAGCTTGCAACTCTCCGTGCCCCCCAACGCCAACGCCACCTACCTCCCCCGAAAGGTCCCCGGTGACGCGCCCGCCCGCAAATGCCTCGGCGTGAGCATTCACTCCGTCCTTACCGATGGACGCGTTGGCCTTGGCGTTGGCCTCGACAGCAGCCCGGCCACTGACTTCTCCAGAGGCGATGCCCCACTTGCCCGAACCTTTTGCCTCCGCGCCTACCAGGGTGGCGTTGGCGTTCGCACCCGCCGAAATACCGTTGGAAGAGGCTTTCGCGTTAGCGCCCGCCTGAGCAGTGAAGGCATCCATGCTGACGTTGCCCTTCACGGTGGGGCCATTTTCACCGAACTTGTGCTCTCCCTTCAGGAGATCCTTGTCGACGACCGCGCCAACTTTTCTCGTCTTAGCCTCGGCGACTGCTACCTGCGGGCCCTTATCCGGTTTCTTCTTCTTCGGGTCGCCAAATTCCTTGGGCTTCGGTTTCTTCTGGTATTTCGGGTCGTCCCATTTTGGTCCGTCCTTGGTGAGCGTCACCTCATGCTTGCTGTTCTTGACGGCCCTGGCCAGCAACCCGTCTGCGTTGTCGGCGGCGGTACGCAAACTATCGATCGTCGCCTGCGTGCTCTTCGTCATGGTCTGCACGAGCCGCTTGGTCTCGTCGCTCAGCGAGTCGAGATTGGGCGGCGGAATCGCCCTACTGGTCTCCGGATCGATCCGAATTCCCCAACTGGCGGCGCTGGATCGAAGTGAACTCAGCTCGGTCTTGATCTGGTTGACCTCGTTCGCGGCAACTCGGGTGGCATTCGCAATGCCAGAGGCATCCTGGCCGTGAGTTTCGAGTCCAGTGGCGTGCAGCTGGGTTCGTGCCAATGCCGCCGTGGACGCCGGACCTTTCCAGGAGTCGAATGCGGATAATCCGCCCAGTGCGCCGCTTGCCTGTGTAGTCGATTGGGCACGGTTTGTGCTTGCCTGACTGACCGCGTTGATCGCATCCGAATCCCACCGATCGATGTCGGCGATCGACAAGCTCATGAGATTAGCGCGGGTCGACCGCTGCAGCGCCGACGGACGATCCAGCGTCCTCTACCTGATCGGCAGCCTCGTCGTCCACGCCGCGGTAGGCGCGTGCGGTTTGTACAAAGTTGTGTCCGTGCGTGGTGAGATCGCTGTGGTGTGCCTGGGTCGCCTCGCGCCATTCAGCGGCCTTTGCCGCCAGCGCTTGGGCGGACTGGCCGACCCAGCCGGCGTGCGATGCGGCGATCTGCTCGTCGGCTGCAGATAGTTCGGAGTGCAGGGTCTGCGCTACCTCGTGCAACTCGACGCCCGACGCGTGCACCGCGGCGGGATCTACCTTCAACTCACCCATGAGAGCCCCAATACTTTGGCCGACTTTGGCGCCCGGACCGAGTCATATTCGGTCGGCGAAAGTATCGTATCGCGGTCCTAGGGGGCGCTAGAGCACCAAATTTTGGGCGCGTGAGCTGGGTCAGCGACCGGTGCTCGCGCTACCGGAACCGCTGCTGCTCGATCCGGAACCACCCGATCCGAAGCCTCCACCAGAGCCGAAGCCGCCCGAACTACTGCCGCCAGAGCCAAACCCGCCGCCGGAGCCGAAGCCGCCAGAACCACTCGACCCGAAGCCGCCGCCGCTGCTACCAGAGCTGCTACCTGAGCCGGACCCGCCGGACCCGAAGCCACCCCCACCGGTGCTACCCGAACCACCGCTGGAAGAGCCGCTTCCACCACCGATACTTTCGGAACCGCTTCCGCCGCCGGTGCTACCCGAGCCGCTCTCGCTACCAGACCCGAAGCCACCCCCACCGGTGCCGCCCGAACCACTTCCGCCGCCGGCGCTACCCGACCCCCCGCCGGAAGACCCGCTTCCGCCACCGGTACTGCCCGACCCGCTGCCGCCGCCAGTGCTGCCGGAGCCGGAGCCGGTGTTACCTGACCCGGCGTTACCTGAGCCGCTCTCGCCGCTACCAGACCCGACGCCGCCCGATCCCGTACCGCCGCTACCGCTTTCGTTGCCGCCAGTCCCGCTGCCACCGTTATGGCTGCCGCCGTTCTGGCTGCCCCCGTTCTGACCGCCGCCATTTTGGCTGCCACCGTTCTGACTCCCGCCGTTCTGGCTCCCGCCGTTCTGGCTCCCGCCGTTCTGACCGCCGCCGTTCTGGCTCCCGCCGTTCTGACTGCCGCCGTTCTGACTCCCGCCGTTCTGACTCCCGCCGTTCTGACTCCCGCCGTTCTGACTCCCGCCGTTCTGGCTCCCGCCGTTCTGACTTCCACCGCCTTGGTTACCGCCAATGCCGATCGGTCCCTGCGGCACATGAATGGGAAGTGGAATCGGTATCGGGATGGGAACCGGATTGAACCCAGGTGCCGGCGGGGCGGCAGGGGGTGCTTGGTCGACCGCGGGAGGCGCAGCCGGCGCAGGCGGCGCGGCGGGAACCGGCGCAGGACCCGAGACGCCCTGCGGGGAACCGCCGGGGCTGACTGCCGGCGGCTGCACTTGCGGACTCGGCGCGTTAGGCGCCGGCAACACCGGCATGAAGTTTCCCGGCACCGGTTTCTGTTGCTGCTGCTGCGGTTGCACGTGCGGCTGCGCCGGATTGGCCGCGGTTGGGCGGACACCGATCGTCACTGCGACGGCCAGCGCAGCGCATCCCGCGACCAAGATCCCGCCGACGGAGCTGCCGATCAGCAAGGCACGGCCGACCGGCGCTGCGACGCCCATCGCTTCGGTTTGGTCGTAGTCGTACTCGTACTCGTCGTCGTCTCCGGCGTACTCCATCGAAAGCAACTCGGAGTCGTCGTCAGTCATCGAGTAGGCCAGCTGCGGACCAGAATCGGTCATCTCCGCCGCCGGCTCGTTGATCGTCGTCGCGTCGCTGGGCATGGCCGCATCGGCCATCGCGGCTGCCGGTGCCAGCATCGTCGAGTCTTGCGCTGGTATGGCTGCTTGGGTCGTTGTCGCCGAGCCCGCGGCCACGGCAGCGGCCCGCGCCGTTGCGAACGCAGGATCGTCCGGCAACGATGAGGTGGCTCCGTCCTCGTCGGCGTCGGCGGCGGCGCCAGAAGACGCCATCAGCGATGTCTCCGCCTCGGCCTCGGGCAATAACGTCACATTCTCGACGCCGGAATCGTCGAGCGCCTGGCGCAATTCATCGGCTTGACGCTGATCCGACCACCACAGCCGAGTCCCGACCAGCCGATGGTCTTCTGCTGCCAGTAGCCGATGCGTACCGACCACCGTCTCGGCCAGCTTGTCGATGGGGTCCGCCCCTACATCGACCACCGACTCGTCGATCACCACATCGCTATCGGCCCCCGCGCCGACCAGCGTCAGGCGGGCAACCGGACCGTCCACCGCGACGCCCAGAGCTACGTCCATCGCGGTTCTCCTCTCCTGACACTGCAGCATCAACCGTTCGGCCGACAAGGGTTCAACGATCGAACCCCGCGTCGCACTCCCGCCGAGTTAGCCAGGGTATGCCATCCCTGCGACATCTGACCGAGGATGCTTCAGGACCTGCAGCTCCGCAGTTAGCTGGCCACACCATCCAACGCGCTTCGAAGTACTGTCGGTTCCGTGAGCAACGGCCGCGACGACACGCCTGCTGCCCGTCACGGCGGCAAACCAAGGATTGCGCGCATACCGGCTGAGCAACCACCGCGATCGCTGGTGAGCCGTAAGTCGATCCGCCGATGGAACATCGGCTGCGAGGTGACCGCCGTCGTTCTGTTGGTCCTTGCGCTGGTTTTCCCGTGGAATCTGTATTTCGGCCTCACCGTCCCCGGTAGCCATCGCGCAGTCTTTGCGCTGCTGATCGCGTGCACGGTTCTTTCGCTGGCAGCTATCGCCGGCGGCCGACGCGTCGGTCCTGCGGTACGGGTCGCCCTCAACGTCCCATACCTGCTGCTAGTGCTGGGCTTTGTGGTTTTCGACGTGGTCCAGACCGTGCGATACGGCGGGAGCGCGACGGTGCCGGGCGGTGTCGGGCCGGGGGCATGGCTTGGCGTCGCCGGCGCAGTCTTGAGTGCGCAGCCGTCGATCACCGGCACCGTGGACGACGACAGGCTACGCGGGTGGCTGCGTTCCGCGCCGCTGGTCGGCTACGCATCGATTGTTCTCGCGCTGCTGAGCGTGGTGTTCAACCTGTTCTGGCGGATCAAAGCCGCGCTGCCCACGGGTTCATCCAGTTTTGGCAAGCAGAATCTCGCAATCATCGCGACGGCCGTCGTGTATGGCATCGTGGCGTTGATCGCCGTTGTGGTGGCATCTCGATGGATTCTGCAGCGCAGCACGGATTCTCGACTGGCGGTGGTTGCGCTGGGAGCATCGACACTGGTTGCCGGGCTGATCGTGTGGAGCCTGCCCATCGGTCGCGACATCGATGGGTTTCACGGTATTGCACAAAACACCTCGACGGCCGGAGTCGGATTCGAGGGCTATCTGGCCTGGGCGGCGGCCGCAGCGATATTCGCACCGCTGACGCTGCTGCGCATCCTGACCGACCAGCAGATCGCTCAGAGCATTTGGCGGCGGACTGCACGAAAAGGCTTGCTGATGATCATCGTATGGAGCATCGGCTCGGTGTTGATGCGACTCACCGACATCGTCGTGTCCGTTGTTTTGGACCTGCCGTACTCGCCCTACGACAGCGCGGCGATGGCCGCGTTCGATCTGGTCACCGCGGTGCTTGCAGTGTGGCTCTACCTCAACTTGGTCAACCGCGCACTGCCGGTGGCCGTGATCGCATCACTATGCGGAGTTCTGGTCGTGCTCACGGTTTCTCGGATCGTGATAGGCGTCGCACTGGCTCCCCGGCTGGCCGGTCCCGTCGACGCGAACCCGGTCTATGGCAGCAATCTCGCACAACAGATCACCAGCACGTTCGACGTCGTGCTGTGCGGGCTGGCCCTGTGCATTCTGGCCGTGGCTATCGGCACCGGTCGACTGCGCCAACGACAGCCACTCACCACTGCCCGGCCGGTCGCCGTCGACGAAGCGCCGCGGATCTACCGCGACGACTCGTCACCCACCAAAGAACCCAGGATCTTTAGGGCTTTCGACGACACGACCTAGCGGACTCTTACGGCAGGTCGAATGGCAGCTCGACGCCGCTCTGCGACAGGCACTGCGTGCAGGTGTGCTCTCCGGCGACCTGACCGATGGCCTCATACACCAGCTTCTTGAACGGCTCGATGTTCTTCTCGAATTCACTGAACACGTCGATAGCCGTCACCCCCCCGCCCACCTCGATGCCGGCGTCCAAATCGGTCACCAAAGCGATTGCCGCATAGCATATTTCGAGCTCACGAGCGAGGACGGCCTCCGGATAGCCGGTCATGTTGATCAGAGTGAACCCGGCGGCGGCGAACCACCGGCTTTCCGCGCGGGTGGAAAACCGCGGTCCTTGAATCACCACCATGGTGCCGCCGTCGACCACGCCGGGCAGTCCGGCGACCGCGACGCGCAGCATCGGACAGTACGGGTCGGCGAAGGCCACGTGTGCGCCGCCGGACTCGAAGTACGTGTCCGCGCGACCGCGGGTGCGGTCCACCAATTGATCGGGCACCACCACCGAGCCGGGCCCGAGGTCAGCGGTCAGGCTTCCGACCGCACACGGCGCAAAGACTCGTCGCACACCCAGCGCGCGCAGCGCCCACATGTTGGCCCGATACGGCACGGTGTGCGCCGAATACTGGTGGTTGGCCCCGTGACGAGGCAGAAAGGCGACCTCGTGCTCGCCGACGGTGCCAACCGTGACCGGGGCGCTGGGCTCGCCGAACGGGGTGTCGAGGTTGACGCGGCGCGCGTCGGATCCGAAGAACGTGTAGAAGCCGCTGCCGCCGATCACTCCCAACATGTACGCCGCTCCTCCTCATCGCTTCGCTCTGCATCGTCGCCGGCGAGCACCTGCTCATTGTCATACAGCGCATGGAACGATCGATGGGTGGCCAGCCTTACGCAGTGGATCGCCGGCGCTAGACCGCGCACGCTTCCCAACGCGGTTGCCCCCGTCATTGCGGGCACCGGGGCTGCGGCGTGGCTACACGCCGCGGTGTGGTGGAAGGCGTTGCTGGCGCTGGCTGTCGCGCTGGCCTTCATCATCGGGGTCAACTTCGCCAACGACTACTCCGACGGCATCCGCGGCACCGACGACGACCGGGCCGGCCCGGTGCGGCTGGTGGGGTCGCGGCTGGCAACGCCGCGGTCGGTGCTGGCGGTGGCCGTGGTGAGCCTGACCGTCGGCGCAATCGCCGGGCTGGTGCTGGCTTGGACGAGCGCGCTATGGCTGGTCGCGGTCGGGCTGGCCTGTATCGCCGGCGCCTGGCTGTACACCGGCGGCTCGAAACCCTACGGCTATGCGGGTTTTGGCGAAGCAGCGGTGTTCGTATTCTTCGGACTGATCGCGGTGTTGGGCACTCAGTACACGCAGGCCTTGCGGGTGGACTGGGTGGGACTGACGCTGGCTGTGGCGACGGGCGCGCTGTCGTCGGCGGTGCTGGTGGCCAACAACCTGCGAGACATCCCGACCGACGCGCAGTCCGGCAAGATCACGCTGGCGGTGCGGCTGGGCGCGGTCCGCACTCGGGCCCTCTACCAACTGCTGCTGGCGCTCGCCGCGGCGCTGACGCTGGTGCTGGCGGCGGCCACCCCGTGGTGTCTGCTGGGCATGATCGCCACGCCGGTGGCGCTGCGGGCGGTGGCGCCGGTGCGATCGGGCCGGGTGGGCGCCGAGCTGATTCCGGTGCTGCGGGATACCGGACTGGCGATGCTGATCTGGTCGATCGCCGTTGCGGTGGCATTGACTGTCGCCGTTTGACTCTGCGTCTATCGCGCAGAAGTGCGAGTAGCGTGCCTGGTCACCGCAGAGTCAACGGAGGGGAACTCAGTCGTCGCCGGATGGCTCTTCGCCGCGCAGCCGGGCCCGCAGCTGGTCGCGGTCGCGGCGACGGCGCTCGCTGACCGCCTCCAGCCCGGAGGTGGCCCGTCGACGCAGCGGGCTGAACAGCCAGATGCCCAGCGGCATGGCGATCACCAGCGCGAATAGCACCGCGATGACCACCGGGAAGTCGTGTACGCCCAGCAGTCGTGCCAATCCGTAGATGCCCGCCGCGAGCACGAGGACCAGAATCAGCCGGGCCGCCGAGTACAGCACGATGTCAACGACAGCGCGGCCCGCGGAGCTTCGACCTTCTGCCACAGCTCGAGCCTACGGCGCGGGTATATTCGGTCCAAGGAGGTGTTGAGTGCTCTACCTGCTCCTCGTCCTGGTTTTGGGGACGCTGATCTACATCGGCTGGCGGGCTGCGCGTTCGCAGGTGAACCGGCCGAAGACGCGCGTCATCGGACCCGACGATGATCCGGAATTCCTGTGGCGGTTAGGCCACGGCGATAACAACCCGCGTTAGATAAAGGCGGTATTCCGCCGCTCGTCGTTCGGGAATCCGTCGGCGACCACAGCTGCCAGCTCGATGAGCGCTTCGCGGGTTTCCCGCCTCAGCCGCTCCAGGCTGATCTCGGCGCCCTCCTCCAGATGCGGGTCGAACGGCACTAACCGCACCGCGCGGCAACGTCGGGAAAAGTGGTCGACCACCTTCTGCATGTCGACCTTGCCGGAGCGGGGCCGGACCGCGTTGATGACGGCGATAGCCCCGCGTACCAAATCCTCGTGGCCGTGCGCATCGAGCCAGTCCAGCGTCGCCGAGGCGCTCCGCGCCCCGTCGATCGATCCCGAGCTCACCACGATCAGCGCGTCGGCCTTGGACAGCACCGCCGACATCGCCGAGTGCAAAAGCCCTGTCCCGCAGTCGGTGAGCACCAAGCCGTAATACCGCTCCAGGATCTCCAGCGTCTGGGTGTAGTCGTCGGCGCTGAACGCCTCCGACATTGCCGGATCGCTCTCCGACGCCAAGACTTCCAGCCTGCTGGGCCCCTGCGAGGTGTAGCTGCGGACATCGCTGTAGCGCTGGATACCCTCGGCGTCCCGCAGCAGGTGCCGGACGGTGGCCGGCGTCTCCAGCGGCACCTTCTGGCTCAGCGTGCCGCGGTCCGGATTGGCGTCCACGGCCACCACCCGGTCTCCGCGAATCGACGCGAACGTAGCGCCCAGCGTGGCGGTGATCGTGGTTTTGCCGACGCCGCCCTTCAACGACAGCATCGCGATGCGGTAGCAGCCCCGCAACGGACGGTTGACCTGCACGATCAGGTCGTTGTAGCGATTGACCCGCGGGCTTTCCCCGACGTTGATCAACTGGCCCGACAAAACGTAGAGCCACCGCCGCCAGCCTTCCGACGGCGGCGGCTTGACCTGCCGTAACAGCGTGCTGGTGGACAGTTCCGGGTACGGCGACGGCGGGTGGTGCGTAGGCGTGACACCTTGGCGGAACGCGGTGTTGCCCGTCGTCTCAGGTGCCCGCCCGGCCCGCCCGGCCTGCCCGGGCTGATAGCCGCCGTAGGGCGGTGAATCGACCACCCGGGGAAGTCCTTTGGCCGGGGTGGCCGCCCATGCCCGCGGCTCGATGCGGGTTTCCGGGGCCAACCCGCCTACCGTTTGGTTCTCGCTGAAGCGGCGCTCCGTGCGAAACCCCGCAAAGGCCTTCGTCTCGGCTGCGCTGGTCTTGGAGTCCGGCTCACCCGGGTGGGGCTGGGGCGGCAACTCCGTTGTCGGATGGTCTTCCGGGCTTCGAGGCGTTCCGGAGCCCGGGGTCGGATGCTCAGACACGTGCACTTCCCCTCGTTGCTGTACTCGGGTCGCTTGTTATCGCTCGGATAACTCTTAACAACTTGCCCTGTTAACGAACATATCGCAGCGCCGCCCGACGCCTCTGCTGTGCAGGTCAGCCCACGCCCGCATAGGAGTGCAGGCCGACGGTCACCAGATTGACGAAAAACAGGTTGAACACCATTGCCACGAAGCCGACCACGTTGATCCAGGCGGCTTTCCTGTCCCGCCAGCCCGCAGTCGACCTGGCATGCAGGTAGGCCGCGTACACCACCCAGGCGATGAAGGCCACCGTTTCCTTGGGATCCCAGCCCCAGTACCGGCCCCATGCTTCCTCGGCCCAGATTGCGCCGAATATCACCCCGAAGCCGAAGACCGGGAACCCGAAGATCGTCGTCCGGTAGGCGATGCGGTCCAAGGTCTGCGCGTCGGGCAGCCGCTGCACCATACGAGCCAATCCGCCCGCGGTTTGCGGATCGCCGAACCGCGAGGTCTGCAGCAAAAACAGGATGCTGGCCACGCCGGCTACCAAAAACACCCCCGAGCCCAGGCTGACCACCGACACGTGGATCGGCAGCCAATACGACTGCAGCGCCGGCATGACCGGCGCGGCGTTGGCGTACAGCCAGTGTCCGGACACCGCCAACAGGATCAGCACCGGCAGCAACAGGAAGACCCACAGCGGGCGGTACTGCGGCCGGCGCAACACAACCGCACCGGCGATCAAGCCGCAGAAGCAGGTCAGGTTGATGAACTCGTACATGTTGCCCCACGGCACCCGCGCGGTGGCCAGGCCACGCAGCACGATGCAGGCCAGCAACAGCCCGATCCCGACGTAGACCAGGGCCAGACCGCCCCGGCCGATGCGTTCGTCGAACGGCCGCCGTGGTGCGTCCAACACGACGCCGGGTGTCGTGCTGTCGGCAGCGACTCCCGCGCTGACCAGCTGACGCTCGTCCCGCCGGGTGCGGGCATAGGCGAGCTCGACGGCCAGCAGCAGTAACGCGACGACCAAGACCACCAGCGCCGAGGTAAAGGCCCAATCGGAGGTACGCGCCAACCCCACGTCGATGTTCGGGGTGTTCATCTCGCGTCCTTTCCGGTGGTGCCGACGGGTTGGCGCGTCGCGGCGTCGAAACCTGTCAGCAGCCGGCCGGTCAGCCGTTCGAATTCGTCGCCCCAGCCGGAATTGTCGGTGCGGGCCAGGCCGCCCAGCTCGACGTTTACCGTAGCCGTTGCCTCGTCCGGGACCATCCGCACCCAGACCCTCCGCCGTCGCACCAGCAGCGACACCAGCAGCCCGGCCATCATCGTGATCGCCGATACCAGCACCCAGACCTGGCCGGGGTCGTGGGAGACCTGCAGGTTGATGAACGGGACGGCGCCGTCGAAGCGCACCACCGTGCCGTCCTGGTCGAGTCGGACTTCGTCGCCGGCGCGCAGGTTGACCCGCTTGAGCTTGATCAGCCGGTGCTGGTCGATCAGCCGGGGATCCAGGGTGTACAGCGACTGCGGCCGGCCGGTGTCCAGGCCGGTGTCGCCCTGATAGATGTCGATGGCCACCGCAGGGGCGTTCAGCGCGGGAAAGCTCGACGACAGCAGGGTGCCGTCGAGCTGCTCGGTCGGGGCGAGCAGGCCCTGGATCGCCAGCTGGTGTTGGCGACGCTCGGCGGGATCGGGATAGCTGCCGGCCGGCGGGTCGATCCGCGCCACACCCGACGACAGCAAGGTCTGCGGGTTGTCGGGTCGCCATTGCACGGTCGACGTGCGGGTCCGCCCGTCGGGGAATGTCACGGTGAACGTCGGGGCGTAGCCGTGGCCCTGTAGGTAGATCCGGTCGCCGCCGGTGCGCAACGGATGGTTGACCTCCAGCCGGTAGGGCTGCCAGGTGTTGCTGGTCAGGTTGGCGCCGGTTTGGTAGTCGATGTCGGCCGCGAACGACGTGGCCTGTCCCGACGGCAGGTAGTGCGCATCGAAGTCGTTGACGCGGATACAGATCGGATGCAGCGAGGTGCCGTCGACGGTGTTGCCGGCGCGGAACGAGTCGAACGCGGCCGGCGAGGCCGAGCAGAAGCCGGGGCCGCCGTCGGCGATGACGATCACGTTGCCCTCGTAGCCGAACATCTTGCCGACACCGACCGCCACCAGCAGGCCCAGCAGCGCGAAATGGAAAGCCAGGTTGCCGAATTCCCGGAGATAGCCCTTCTCGGCGGAGATTTCGACAGTCTCGTCGTGCCGGCGGATGGTTTTGCGCCAGCCGCGCAGCCGGTGGGCCATCGTCGCGGCCAGCACGTCGGGGTCACCGGCGATCGTGGCGGTGGCGTGCTTGGGCAGCCGGGCCAGGTTGCGGGGGGCGCCGACCGGGGTGGAGCGCAGGCTTTTGGCGTGTTCGATCATCCGCGGGGTCAGGCAGCCGACCAGCGACACGAACAGCAGCACATAGATCGCGGTGAACCAGAAGCTGCCGAACACGTCGAACGCCTGCAGTCGATCCAGCCATGGCCCGATCACCGGATGGGTCGCCAGATACTCGTCGACCTTGCTGGCGTTGAGGCTGCGCTGCGGCAACAGCGCGCCGGGGATCGCGCCCAGCGCCAGCAAAAACAGCAGCACCAGCGCGGTGCCCATCGATGTCAGCGCCCGCCAGGTGTTGCGGGTTATGGCGAGCAGACGCAGAATCGCACGGCGCGGCTCCCGCGCGTGCGATTCTGCGTCTGCTCGCGCCCCCACTAGATCGGCAGCCTCACGTCGGTCACGAACGCGTCGCGCAGCCAGGAGACGAAGTCGTTCCACACTCCGCTGACCAGCGCCGCGCCCACCGCGATCAGCAGCACGCCGCCGATGATCTGCAGTGCCCGGGTGTGCCGGCGCAGCCAGCCCAGCCCGGCCACCGCGCTGGCCGACCCGAACGCCAACAGCACGAACGGGATTCCCAGGCCGAGGCAGTAGGCGATCACCAACACGATGCCGCGGGCCACGCTGGCGCCGTCGGTGGCCGAGGCGACGGTGATCACCCCGGTCAGCGTCGGCCCCAAACACGGTGTCCAGCCCAGCGCGAACACCGCGCCCAGCACCGGCGCCCCGGCCACCGTCGACAACTGCCGCGGCGTGAAGCGGGCCTGGCGCTGCAGGGCCGGGATAAATCCGATGAAGACCAGGCCCATCACGATGGTCAGCACCCCGCCGACCCGCTGCAGCAGCAGTTGATTGCTGATCAGCGTGGTGGTCATGCCCAGCACGGCGACGCTGCCCAGCACGAACACCACGGTGAAACCGGCCACGAATAACGCCGCCGCCCCGGCGACCCGCCACCGCGCGGTCGGCGGCGCTTTGAGCGCACCGGCCCCGGGCGCTTCGTCGACGCCGACGACTGCGGCCAAGTACGACAGATAGCCCGGCACTAGCGGCACCACGCACGGCGAGGCGAACGACACCAGTCCGGCCAGAAGGCAGACCGCCAGCGCCACCAACAGTGGCCCCGCGGCGGCGATTTCAGTGAACCCGCTGCTCATTGCGGTCCCGGCGGCGCCTGATCCTCGGCTGCCAGCCGCTCGACGACCGGCTGCAGGTCTTCGGCGAGCAGTTCGCGCAGAAAGACTGCGGCCACCCGGTGCTGGCGGTCGAGCACCAGGGTGGACGGGATGACCGTGGTGGGGTATTTGCCGCCGAACGCGATCATGGTCCGCATCGCCGGGTCGTAGATCGACGGGAAGGTGACGTGGCGATCGGTGACGAAGTCCTGGGCGGCTTGGCGGTTGTTGTCGCGCACATCGATGCCCAGAAACGCCACCCCGTCGTCGCGGGTGGCGTCGTAGACCTGCTGCAGGCGGGTGATTTCGGCTCGGCACGGCCCGCACCACTGGCCCCACACGTTGATGACGACGACCTTGCCGGGGAAGTCGTCGAGCGACAGGGTGCGTGCCGGGTTCATCAGGTCCAGTCCGCTCACCGGCCCGGGGCGGCCCCGGTGGTCGGGCGGGTCGTAGAAGATGTCGGTTTTCCCGCCGGGCGCGACGAATTCGAAAGTGCCGCCCTGGGCGACGGCGTCGTCACCGGTCGAGCAGCCAGCGAGTAGACCGGCCACCGCTGCGGCGACGATCGCCAGCCGCCACATGCTCAACAGCCGCCCGGTTCGGAGTACACCACGTCGACTAGCCGGTCGCCGTCGTACACCAGCGACGTCACCGACCCGACGGCGCATTCCCGGCGCCGCGGATCGTGCCAGAGCCGTTTGCCGGTCAGGTGCAGTCGCAGCGTCCATACCGGCAATTGGTGGCTCACACACACTGCTTCGTGTCCGGCGGCGCGGGCGCGCGCCTTAGCCACTGCAGTCGCCATCCGGGTGGCGATCTGCGCGTAGGGCTCACCCCACGACGGCTTGATCGGATTGCGCATGTGCCACCACACCCGCGGGTCGCGCCAGGCGCCGTCGCCGGGCGAGATCCGCCGGCCTTCCAGTACGTTGGTCGACTCGATCAGGTCCCCGTCGGTGTCCACCGCCAAGTCGTGACGGGCGGCAATCGGGGCGGCGGTCTCCTGCGCGCGTTGCAGCGGGGAAGCGATCACCGCGACGATGTCGCGGTCGGCCAGGGCGTCGGCCACTGCCTGCGCCTGTCCAATACCCTTGTCGGACAGGTGAAATCCGGGTAGGCGTCCGTAGAGCACCCCGGCAGGGTTGTACACCTCACCGTGGCGGACCAAATGGATTCGGGTCTGTTCGGCCATCAGGGTTTGGGCTCCTTGGCGGCGGCGGCGACCGCCGCGGGTAGTGCATCGGCGATGCGGTTGAAGGCGTCGTCGTCGAGGGCAGCCGAGACGAACCACGCCTCGAAGGCACTGCACGGCGGGTAGACGCCGGCGTCCAGCAGCGCGTGAAAAAACGGCGGATAGCGCCAGGTTTGGCTGGCTTTGGCCGACGCGAAGTCAGTCACCGGCTCGGTGGCGAAGAACACGCTGAGCATGTTTCCTGCGCGCGGGATCTGATGTGGCACATCAGCTTCCGTCAACGCCTGCGAGAGCAGACCGGCCAGCCGGTCGGCGTTGGCGTCCAGTGTGCGGTAGACGCTGTGGTCGGCGGCGCGCAGCGTGGCCAAGCCGGCGGCCATCGCCACCGGGTTACCCGACAGCGTGCCGGCCTGATACACCGGCCCCAATGGCGCCAACCGCTCCATCACCTCGGTGCGCCCGCCGAACGCCGCGGCCGGCAGCCCGCCGCTCATCACCTTGCCGAACGTGAACAGATCGGCCTGCACCGGATCGATGCCGTACCAACCGCTTCGGCTGACCCGGAAGCCGGTCATCACCTCGTCCAGAATGAGCAACGCGCCATGCTCGGCGGTGATGGTCCGCAGCGCGGCGTTGTAGCCGGGTGCCGGCGGGACGACACCCATGTTGCCGGGGCTGGCCTCGGTGATCACCGCCGCGATCTCGTCACCGAATCGGGCGAAGGTATCCTGCACGGCGTCGATGTCGTTGTACGGCAACACAATCGTGTCGGCGGCGCTGGCGCCGGTGACACCGGGCGAGGACGGCAATCCGAGTGTCGCCACCCCAGATCCGGCGTCGGCCAGTAATGCGTCGACGTGGCCGTGGTAGCACCCGGAGAACTTGACGATCTTGGCGCGCCCGGTGAACCCACGGGCCAGCCGCACCGCGCTCATGGTGGCCTCGGTGCCGGAGTTGACCAGCCGGATCCGATCCACCGGTGTCACCCGATCGATGATCTCGGCCGCCAACTCGGTCTCCGCCGGCGTCGGCGCCCCGAATGACACCCCACCGGCGGCGGCCTGCTGTACGGCCTCGACCACCGCCGGGTGCGCGTGGCCGAGGATCATCGGGCCCCACGAGCAGACCAGGTCGACGTAGCGGTTGCCGTCGGCGTCGGTCAGCAGGCATCCGTTGGCCTCGGTGATGAAGCGCGGAGTGCCGCCGACGGCCTGAAAGGCGCGCACCGGAGAGTTCACGCCGCCGGGAATGACTGCGCAGGCGTCCTCGAACAACTTCGCCGAGGCGTCGATACCCATGGTCACCAGTGTCCCAGCTGCTCGAACCGGCTCGACTACAGGGTGTAGTTTTACCGCCGGGGTCCCACCAGTCACAGGAGTCGCATCCGGGACCGCCGGGCTCTTGAGCCGGGGGGCGGTGACCGAGTTGGATAGCAACATGCAACTACCGCAACGGCTCGCCCGGTTCAACCGGCACGTGACCAACCCCGTTCAACGGATGTGGGCCGGCTGGCTGCCCGGCTTCGGGATTCTCGAGCACGTCGGGCGACGCTCGGGCAAGCCGTACCGCACCCCGTTGAATGTGTTCAGCGCGGAGGTCGACGACAAGCCCGCCGTGGCGATCCTGCTGACCTACGGCCCGGACCGTGACTGGCTGAAGAATCTCAACGCCGCCGGCGGCGGACGGATGCGGCGCAACGGCAAAACCTTCGGCCTCATCCAGCCGCGCACGCTGACCAAGGCCGAGGCGGCGCCGTATGTCAGCGCCCGCTCGCGAGCGTTGTTCAGCAGGCTGCCGTTCGAGCAGGCGGTCCTGCTCACCCGGATCGACTAGCCGTGCAGTTCTCCGAACGGCGGGCCCGATTCAACCGCCGGGTTACCAACCCGCTGTTTCTGCCGATCAGCGGCTGGCTGCCGCTGTGGTCGGTCATCGAGCACGTCGGACGTCGATCCGGCAAGACCTACCGCACGCCGGTCTCGATGTTCCGCACCGACGAGGGCGTCGCCGTGCTGCTGGTGTACGGACCGAACCGGGACTGGGTGAAGAACCTGCAGGCCGCCGACGGCGGACGGGTCACGCTGTACGGCAAGACATTTGACGTGAGCGATCCTCGGGTTGTTCCGACCGGCGAGGCGGTCGGCGCGCTGAAGACCCCGTGGCGACAACTGTTGGGGTCGGCCGGGGTCGAATCTGCGCTGCTGCTCACCCGCGCCTGACAACGCACGACTGGACCGAGTGCCGCACGGGTATACCCGCGACCGGAGGCCGACTATGACCGAAACTGGACGAGAGCAACGCCTGGCTCAGCGCATCAAGCAGCTGTACGCCAACGACCCGCAGTTTCGCGGCGCCGCGCCGCTACCGGAAGTGACGACCGCCGCTCACCAAGCGGGACTGCGGCCCTGGCAGGTCGTCGAGCAATACCTCACCGGTTACGCCGATCGACCCGCGCTGGGACAACGGGTCCGCGAGCTGACCCCCGTCGAAGACGCCCCCGGGCGCGCAACATCGACCCTGCTGCCGGGTTTCGAGACAATCACCTACCGCAGGCTGGGTGAACGCGTCGAGGCGCTCTCCGGCGGCTGGCAATCGAACCTGCCGGGCGGCTTCAATCCCGGTGACTTCGTGGCAGTGCTGGGCTTCACCAGCATCGGCTACGCGATCATCTACCTGACCTGCCTACGGCTCGGCGCGGTGTTCGTCCCGCTGCAAACCAGCTCGTCGGCGCAACAGCTGCAGCCGATCGTGGCCGAGACCGCGCCGCGGGTGTTCGCCGCCAGTATCGATTCCCTGGACACCGCAATCGACGTGGTGATCGACGCGCCGTCGGTGCAGCGGCTGGTGGTGTTCGACTATTTCAACTACGACCACGAGCAACGCGGGCGCTACCAGGCCGCGCTCGAGCGACTGTCCGCGGCCGGCCGCGAGGTCGAGGTCATGCCGTTGTTGACGGAACTCGAAGACGGGCGTTCGCTGCCGGTGCCGCCCGCGTTCGTCCCGCCGACCGGCGAGAATCCGCTGGCCACGCTGATCTATACGTCGGGCAGCACCGGCACCCCGAAGGGGGCGATGTACACCGCGGACATGATGACCCGGCTGTGGCAACGCCCGCATAGCCCGTCGCTGGACATCGGCATCCAAATCCCGGCCATCCATCTGCAGTACATGCCGCTGTCCCATGTCTTCGGACTGGAATGGCTGATCGCCACGCTGGCATCCGGTGGTATCGGCTACTTCGCCGCCAAGAGCGACATGTCCACCTTGTTCGACGACATCGCACTGGTCCGCCCTACCGCGTTGAACCTTGTGCCGCGGGTGTGCGACTTGATCTTCCGGCGCTACCGCAGAGAGCTGGATCTTCGGTCCGCGACGGAGGGCGGCCCGGCCGACGATGAGGTGAAAGCCGAACTGCGGCAAGACTTTCTCGGTGGACGCGTGGTCTCTGCGATGTGCGGCAGCGCGCCGCTGTCCAAGCAGATGCACGCGTTCATGGAGTCGTTGCTCGACGTCGCCGTCGCAGACGGGTACGGGGCCACCGAAACCGGCGGCGGCATTCTGCGCAACGGCATCGTCCGCCGTCCGCCGGTCACCGAGTACAAGTTGGTCGACGTGCCGGAGCTCAACTACTTCACCACCGACAAACCGCATCCCCGCGGCGAACTGTATGTCAAAGCCAGCAACGTCATCCCCGGCTATTTCCGGCATCCGGAGCTGTCTGCCCAGATTTTCGACGACGACGGTTTCTACAAGACCGGCGACATCATGGAAGAGCTCGGCCCGGACCGCCTGAAATATCTCGACCGCAGCAACAACGTCATCAAGCTCTCCCAGGGCGAGTTCGTCGCGGTGTCGCAGCTCGAAGCCACCTATGCCGCCAGCCCCTACATCCGGCAGATCTTCCTGCATGGCAGCAGCGACCAGCCGTTCTTGTTGGCGGTGATCGTGCCCAACCTCGATGCGGTCGGCGACGGCGACGCACGCGGGTTGATTGCCGCCTCGTTACAGCAGATCGGCGTCGAGAACCGGCTCAATCCGTATGAGATTCCGCGGGAATTCCTGCTGGAATCAGAGCCGTTCACCCGCGACAACGGGCTGTTGTCCGGTGTGGGCAAGCTGCTGCGGCCGGCGCTGCGGTCACGCTACGGCGAACGGCTGGACGCGATGTACGACAAGATCGCGGCGGGCCAGGAAAATCAGCTCGATCAGCTGCGCGCCGCGGCCGGTGACCTGCCGACCATCGACACCGTGCGGCGTGCCGCGGTGGCCACCCTCGGCTTGGAGGCCGCCGACGCAAACATGCCTGCCGATGCGAGATTCATTGAGCTGGGTGGAGATTCGCTGTCTGCGTTCTCTTTCGGCTCGCTGCTGGAGCAGATCTACCATGTCGACGTTCCGGTGCAGACGATCGTCAGTCCCACCGCGACGCTGGCCACCATCGCGGGCTACATCGACGGGGAGCGCGACTCGGCTTCCATGCGGCCCACGTTCGCGTCGGTGCACGGCCGCGACGCCACGGTGGCCCGCGCGTCGGATCTCACCCTGGACAAGTTCATCGATGCCGAAACATTGGCTGCCGCACCGAGACTGGAGACGGCAGACGGTGCCGTCGGCACTGTCCTGCTGACCGGTGCCAACGGTTACCTGGGCCGATTTTTGTGTCTGGAGTGGTTGGAGCGGCTGTCGCAGTGCGGCGGGCGGCTGATCTGCATCGTGCGCGGCGCCGATCCGGTCGCGGCTCGACAGCGCATCGAGGCTGCGATCGACAGCGGCGATCCCGGCTTGTCCGCGCACTATCGTGCGCTGGCCGCCGAGCATCTCGAGGTGTTGGCCGGTGACCTGGGCGCGGTGAATCTCGGTGTCGACACACCAACCTGGAATCGGCTCGCCGAATCGGTGGACCTGATTGTGCACGCCGCCGCGATGGTCAATCATGTGCTGCCCTACAGTCAGCTGTTCGGCCCGAACGTGGTGGGCACCGCCGAGATCATCAAACTGGCAATCACCAAGCGGCTCAAGCCCGTTAGCTATCTGTCGACCGTTGCGGTAACAGCGCTGCCCGACGGGAGCTTCCTCGGAGAGGATGTTGACGTGCGTGAGGCGTCGGCGTCGCGGTCGCTGGACACGTCGTATGCCGGCGGCTATGCGACCAGCAAGTGGGCCGGTGAGGTGCTGCTGCGCGAAGCGCACGATCTGTGTGGGCTACCGGGGGCGGTGTTTCGCTCCGACATGATCCTGGCGCACAGCCGCTATTCCGGACAGCTCAACGTGACCGACATGTTCACCCGGCTGATCTTGAGCATTCTGGCGACCGGTCTCGCGCCGCGCTCCTTCTATCAGCTTGACGCCGACGGCAACCCGCAGCGTGCGCACTATGACGGGCTGCCAGTCGATTTCACCGTCGAGGCGATCACCACCCTGGGTGCTCACGTCACCGACGGCTATCACACCTATAACGTGCTCAACAACCACGACGACGGCATTTCACTGGACACCTTTGTCGACTGGCTCATCGCCGATGGCCGGAAGATCGAACGGATCGACGACTACGGCCAGTGGCTTAGCCGATTCGAGGCGGCGATGAAGGAGCTGCCCGAGGACCAGAAGAAGAATTCGGTGCTGCCGCTGCTGAGCGCCTACGCCCGACCGGCAGCGCCGATGGCGGGTACCACGATGCCTGCCGAGAAGTTCCGTGCCGCAGTGCAATCCGCTCAGATTGGCGCCGACAACGATGTGCCACACCTCAGCGAGGCGTTGATCGACAAATACGTCGCCGATCTGCACCAGCTAGGTCTCTTGGACGGCGACGCCGGCGGGCAAGTGGCCTGACGCGACCGGCTGGCGGGACACGTTCGACGGTAGGGCCTAACTGGGGCCGCCTCTTTTGGCAGCGTCGAGTTCAATTCCTGAGCGGCTGAGTCGGGTCAGCGAGCTGTTGGAGGACAACACAATCCGAGCCTGACCTGCCGGGGCAGACGGCATCGGCCGTTTCGATAAATTTCGCGATGCTGCGCTCGAGTGCACGCAACTCCCGCAGCTTCCCGCGCACCTCGGTAAGATGCGCATCCGCCAGATCTCGAGCGTGCACGCAGGAACGTTCGCTGTCCTGCATCAGTGTGGCGAGGACTCGGACTTGCTCGATGGGGAACCCGAAGTCTCGGCAGCGTCGGATGAATGTCAGCCGCCGCACATCGTTGTCGCCGTATCGGCGCTGGCCGCCGGTGCGGCTGGGCAGAGGCAGAAGGCCGATGTCTTCGTAATAGCGGATGGTGGGCGCAGTTGTGCCGGTTGCGCGTGCCAGTTCGCCGATCTTTAGCTCCATCAGTGCTGCTTTCGCTCACCTCTTGAACATCAAGCAACTTGAAGATCCACACTGGAAGCGTGGACCGAACGGTCCCGCATGTCAACGCCGAGAAGCGGTGAAGGAGCTGACATAGCGATGGAAGTCGAGCCGTCCGTAGCCGCCTGCATGCTGCCGGCGGCCGACCACAAAGATCGGCTGGCATGGATCCAAGAGCTCAACGCGTCCACGTTACGCAACTACTGCCGCCACGGCTCACGAATCGAACTCATCTATCACCCTGCGGCGGTAGCCCGAGTGCGGGAGCTCGTTCACCGCGAAAAGGAGTGCTGCCCGTTCCTGAATTTCACCCTTCGGGAGGAAGAGGACACATGCACACTCGTGATCGAGGCGCCGGGACACGCCAGCGCGGCGGCCGATGCACTATTCGCGCCCTACAGCGCAACGAGGCATTCCGGCGAAATGCGCAGTACGCACGACTCTGGACGGTGTTGATGACGTGATCGAGGTGATGAACGAAAGTACCGGCAATATCCTCGGTATAAAAGCGAGCGGAAAGCTGAGCTGGCCGGATTACCGCGAGGTGCTCGCACCGCGCATCCAGTCGTTGCTTGACCAGTTCCCAAGGGTGAAGGTGCTATTTCTGATGGACGAGGCCTTCGAAGGTTGGAGCCTCGGAGCGGCCTGGGCCAACACCGTCTTCGATGTGAAGCATCGGCGCGATTTCGAGAAGATCGCGATGGTCGGCGCCCCCAAATGGGAGGAATGGTGCGCGAATACGGCCGCGACACTGCTGATAAACGGCGAAATGCGGACATTTCGCCTCGACCAATTGAACCAGGCATGGGAGTGGCTGCGAGGGTAGTGCAACCACCCGAGGCCGGAGCTGCTGAGGGTCATTGCCTATTCTCAATCCCCGCTTCAGCAAGTCCAACTCGTATCGCCTCTCCGTATGGTTGACCGGCGCGCACGATGGTGATCTCACCACGCTCTTCGAAGAGGACGTACTCCAGTTCGTTGACATCACTCTCGCCGGCCTGGCGTAGTAGCCGGTACACATCACGATCGGCCAATCCGGCGGTTCGCAGAGCCGTCGCTTGCAAGCGCCCGCGCGCCAGCAGGATCAGTGGTTTCCGCGTCAACAGCCCACCGAGCCAGCCACGGCGATGACACTCGGCGACGACGCGATGTATGGCGCACAGAGTGATCAGTGCCACCGCACCGGTGACGAACGACGTTGCCAACGACGTCGCCGTCCGGCCGATGATTGCACCGATCGCCACCGCCACAACGAAGTCAAATATATTGAGCTCGGCGAGCATTCGCCGCCGCGACACCCGGAGACCAATAATCGCGACGGTGAACAGAAGGACCGTCTTCAATGCCGTCCAGCCTATTTGTGAATACTGACCGATCAGGTAGAACATTTGACGCCTCCTACGGCATTGGGACCGACGATCGGAGCGGTTACCGGACGAGCGACGCTCGGATGGCTCTACGATTCGGCGTCGAGATAGGCGGCGGGCTCACCGCCGGCGGTGGTGAACGCCGTTAGCGCGCGCACTAGCCCATGGCGCTTTGACGGGGGCATTTTCTCGACGATACGGGCGATTTCGCGGCGTCGGTGCGCAGTGACCTGCCGCACGACTTCACGGCCGCGCGCCGTGAGCGCGGCGAGCAGTTCACGCCGAGATGTGGGGTGTGGTAGGCGGTCGATCAGCCCGGCGCTCACGAGCCGATCGACCATCCGGCCGGCAGCCGACGGCTGCACACCCAACAGACCGGCCAGCGTCGCCAGGTTGATCGGGCCCCGATTGGACAAGATCACCAGCGTTCGAAACTGCGGGATCGTGATCGCCTCGTCAACTCGGGCTATCGAGTAAGCCGAAATCGCCACCAGCAACCGCGACGCGGTCAGCAACGCGTCAGTGATTGCATCTAGCGACTCGTCGGTCGCTGTCGCGCTTTCCGTGCTCATCCATTCCGCCCTTCTGCCACGGGCACTCACAGCTACGAGGCAGCTTATTAGTAGGAGGCTACTATTATCAAGTGCAATTATTGCCTATCATTACTATATTTCGAGCAGGGCCTAGCTGTATGCGCCAAGCTTCGCTGCTGGCACCGCCAGAGTGTCTGAGCAGCTAGCCCTGCCTTATCAGGAGGTTTGATGAGCATCGATATCCCGGTCGGCGAAAACCACGCCGTCGCTACCACACCCCGCGCCGTGTGGGCGATGGGCGACTACGCCCTCATGGCCGAGCAGGTAATGGCCCCACTCGGCCCGATATTGGTCAGCGCCACTGGGATTGGCCCAGGAAATCGCGTCCTCGACGTGGCTGCCGGATCCGGAAACATTTCGCTCCCCGCGGCCGTGACGGGTGCCACGGTTGTTTCCAGCGACCTGACCCCCGAATTGCTGCACCGCTCCCAGATGCGGGCGGCCGAACAGGGTGTGCCACTCGAATGGCGAGAAGCCAACGCCGAATGCCTGCCGTTCGCCGACGGACAGTTCGACTTTGTACTGTCGGCCATCGGTGTGATGTTCGCGCCGCATCATCAGCGCGCAGCCGACGAGCTGGTCCGGGTCTGTCGGTCCGGCGGAACGCTGGGACTGATCAGCTGGACACCGGATGGATTTTTCGGCCAGATGCTCGCCGCCCTCAGGCCGTATAGGCCGACCCTGGCACCCGGTATGCCGCCAGCCGCGTTGTGGGGATGTCAGGACTACGTCACCGGGCTGATGAGAAACCGCATCAGCGACATCCGCGCGCACCGGGACACGTTGAAAGTGGACCGGTTCGAGAACGCTAAAGCTGTCCATGACTACTTCAAGCAGCATTACGGCCCAACAATCAACGCCTACCGCCAGATCGGTAGCAACCCCGTCTTGGCCGCCACGCTAGACACCCAACTCGTCCAACTCGCTCAGCGACACATGAGCGGCGGCACGATGGAATGGGAGTACCTGCTCCTCACCGCACGAAAGCGATGAATCGCATAGTGAGCAGCGCGCTATCCCACCACATTGGTTGCCGCCTCGCGGGACACCACATGAGTGACCGGAATCGGATGCGTCGAGCGAGCCTTATCCACCAGGCCCAGCCGCAGCCAGGACTGCCGGCCTTCGGCGATGACCAACTGGTCCGGGCCGAAGCTCTGCACCGCACTGGCCAGCGCACGTAGCGGACGGTAGTCGCCGAGTTCGCCGCCGGCCGACAGTCCGATGTCGCGCATTTCGGTCAGGATGGCGTCCAGTCGTTGTTGCGCGGCTTGCACGGTCGCGTTCATCACATAGACCGGACCGGTGTTCCCAGCTTGGCCGGTGTCGGCAGGGCTTGCCGGCACACAGACGAAATATTCGGCTCGCCGCTTGGTATCCACCCGCCGCAGCGCGTCGAAAAGCTCACTGCCGGAGACGTTTTTGTTCGCCAGCACCAAAACCCGGGTGGCTTTGCCGGTTGGTGGACCGCCGGCATCAAGCTGTGTGGGCCGGCGCCAGAATCTGGGCAGGAAGTACAACACCAGGACGACCACCCAGGACAACAGGCCCAGCCACAGCTGCGCGCGGGCGCCGTCGTCGAACGCCATCTGCACGAGCACCGCAACGATGCCGACAACAGTGAGGATCGACAGCACCGGGAAGCACCACATCCTGACCCGAAGCTTGTCCGGCGATGTCCGGCGGCGCAGGACAATCTGGGACAGCGCGATCAACAGGTACACGAAAAGAACGATCGCTCCCGACGATTTCAGCAGGAAGTCGAACACGGTGTCCGGGGCGATCCAGGCCATCAGCACGGACAAGAAACCCACCACCGACGAGAACAAGATGGCGGTTGCCGGGACTCCGCGCCGGCCGACCTTGACCAACTGCAGTGGTGCCTCGTGGTGGGCGGCGAGCACGAACAGCATGCGAGATGCCGTGTACAGCCCCGAGTTCAGACACGACAGCACCGCGGTGAGGATGACCGCGTTCACCAGATGACCGGCGCCATGGATGCCCATCGCGGTGAGCGCGCCGATGTAGGGCGAGGTACCGGGTTCGAGGGAGTTCCAGGGCAGGATTGCGGCGAGCAGAAAGACCGAGCCGACGTAAAAAATCAGGATGCGGACGACGACGGTGTTGGTCGCGCGGCGCACCGCGCGGGCCGGATTGGGGGTTTCTGCGGCGGCGATGGTGGCGACCTCGGCGCCGGTCATCGCCGAAACCACTACTGCGGCAGCGGCGACGACGGAGCCCACACCGGTCGGGAAGAAACCGCCGTGAGCGGTGAGGTGGCCGAAATCCATGTGATGGTGCGGCCACATACCGGTGACGAAAAGTGTGCCCAGCCCAATGAAGACGGTAACGGTCGCGACTTTGATTCCGGCGAACCAGAATTCGAACTCGCCGAACGATGCCACCGAGAACAAGTTCGTCGCGGTCATCGTCACCATCAGGATCAGCGACAACACCCACAGCGGGGCATTGATCCAGTAGCCGAGGACTTTTCCGCCCGCGACGGCCTCGAAACCCACCACGATCACCCAGGAGTACCAATACAGCCAGCCCACCGAAAACCCTGCCCAGCCCCCCAGAGCCTGCCGCGCATAGTCAGCAAACGACCCGGTTGACGGGTTGGCGGTGGCCATCTCGCCGAGCATCCGCATCACGAACACGATCAGCACCCCGGCGAGCGCGTAGGTCACAAACGTGGCTGGGCCGGTAGCACTGATGACTACGCCGGATCCGATGAACAAGCCCGCGCCGATCACCCCGCCGATCGCGATCATGTTGAGCTGCCGCTGTGACAACCCGTGCGGAAGCGTTGAGCCAGTGCTCACGCTGGATCGGGTGGGCGTCTGCAGCATTAGCGGACGCTAACACCCGTCGACGCTCACATCGGCGCGGCGCGCAGACGCGCCGCGCAGATTCACGGAAGTGCTTGGGGGCGTTCGGGCATCGCACCAGCCGCGCTCAGCAGGCGGCGCTTCTGCTCGTTGAATTCCTCCTCGGTCAGGATTCCTTCGTCGTGAAGGGCGGCGAATTCGCGCAAGTCGCTGGCAAGTGACGTCACTGGACTGGCCGGTGAGGTCTGCGGCGGCTTCGCGCGTCGACCCGCCGCCACCCCGGCACGCTCGGCCCGAGCCGAGCCGACCGTACCGGCCAGTGCACTTCCGCCCATGCCGGCGAGGGCCATCTCGCTGAACGCTGTTCCCGCGCTACCCACCAACGCCGTCGGCGCGGCAGCGGCACTGGTGGCCGACAACGCATAGCCGGCCGCGCGTATCTCCGGGGCAGCCGCCGTCCAGCTCGCCGGCACCGACAACCCGCCGACCGGGACTGCCCGGCCCATGGCTCCCGTCACCGCCGTCGCGCCGCTCGAGCCCGTCACCGCCGCCGTTCGCGACTGGCGGATCGCGTTCAAGATCTCGTCGTGCTCGTCCGATAGAAAATCCTGTTCGGCGAGGATCTCTTGACTATCCATCGACGCCGCCTGAAACGCCGCGCCTGCCACGGCTATACCAACCGCCGACAAGGCTGCTCCTGCCGGCGTGAGACTCAGACCCTCCACAACGCTCACAACGTCCGCAAGGTCACCGAACCCCGGGGGCAGAACCTGCAACGGCTGCACGGCGGCGGGCGCCACCGAGGCCAGCTGAGACACGGTCGCCTGCGCGTTCGTCACGGCCGACGTGCCGACGGCGGAGCTGACCGGCCCGGCCGGACCGGCCGGATTGCTGCTCTGCAGCGGCGCGGTGAACGGTGCCAATCTCGAGGCCACCGCCGACGAAGCGGCGTAGCCGTACATTGCGGTCGCGTCCTGGGCCCACATTTCTCCGTAGAGGGCTTCGGTGGCCGCGATCGCCGAGGTGTTCTGTCCCAAGAGGTTGGTCGCGATCAGCATCATCAGTTGAGCGCGGTTGGCCGCGATCACCGGCGGGGGCACGGTCGCGACAAACGCTGCCTCGTATGCGGCCGCGGCCGCTCCAGCCTGGTTGGCCGACAGCTCGGCCTGCCCGGCGGTGGCGCGCAGCCATGCCACGTAAGCCGCGGCCGAGGCTGCCATCGAGGCCGAAGCAGGTCCCAGCCATGTGGCACTCGCCAACTCCACAACAACCGCGTCGTAGGAAGTTGCCGCCGAACTCAATTCAGCGGCCACCCCGCCCCAGGCCGACGCGGCGGCCAGCATCGGCGCTGGGCCGGGACCAGAATATATTCGCGCCGAGTTGATTTCCGGCGGTAACGCTGCAAAATCCATGTCTTAACCCCCGTCAGCCCGCTGCGACCGCGTTGGCGGATTCGGTGGCCGCGTACGCACCCGCGCTGGCGCCCAACGTGGCCACGAACATGTCATGAACCGCCGACGCCTGGGCGCTGACCGCCTGATAGTTCGCGGCATGTGCGGCGAACTGCGTCGCTACCAGAGCCGATACTTCGTCGGCTGCGGCGGGAACCACCGTGGTGGGGGCGGCGGCAGCGGCGTTCTGGGCGGCCACTGCCGAGCCGATTCCTGCCAGGTGTCCGGCCGCCGTTGACAACATCTCCGGCTGCGTGGTGACGAACGACATGTGCTTTCCTCCTAAGCGATGTCGGGTTCAGTCCGAGTGCACGGGCTGAGTAACCACCTAATAGTCGCCTCCCGCAGCGGCAGCCGAGACGCATTCGGCGAACCTGTCGAGCGACCGCGGTGGTCCGCTCCGCACACCGGGATCTACACCGGCACGGCGCGCAGCGCAGCGGGAAGGCTTGGCAGAAAATGCTCGGTGGCAAACCCGCGGATGTCGTCGGCGGTGGCCGGCGGATGGCGGCTGGGCAGCAGCAGCACCAGTGCCGCGTAGCGCAGGATGGTGTCGGCCAACTCGTCGACGGCCCGGGCGCCGATGCGCTCGGCGAACCCGTCCGGGAAGATCACCCGCAACGCGGCTGCCATCCGCTCGACCGCCGCGGCCCAGTGCTGGTGGGCCAACTCGAGCATCAGGCCGGGCTCGTCGGCGATCATCCGGGTCAGCACCCGATGCTGGCGGAACCGCAAAATCGACAGTGTAAACGCCTCGACATAGTAGTTCGACTGTGGCCGAATGCTTTTCAATTCAGCAGCGATGTCGGCGAACAGCACCGCGTTTTCCCGGTCGATGACGGCGGCGACCAGCTCGTCGCGGCCGGCGAAGCGACGGTAGATCGTGGTGCGGCTGACCCGAGCGCGGCGGGCTACCTCGTCGAGCGCGACCCGGCGAAAGCCATGCTGGCCGAACTCGACGACGGCGGCGTCGAGGATGGCGCGGGTCGCTGGATCAGCGTTGTCAGCGGGCATACCCCGCCTGAGCAAACTTGTTGTAGCGCAACCGCATCGGCAGATGGTCCCACAACCAGTTGACCGGCCGCGAGCGCCACACCGCGGCGAAGCGCTGGTAGCGGCGCTCCTGGCGCTCGCTCCACGGCAGCTCCAGCAGGGCGCGGGCCTGCGGCGGCAGGCCGCCGGTCGTCAGGAACGCCGCGACCGGGTTGAACGCCATCGACATCACCCGCCACACCAGTGGCGGCACGCCTTTGGGGCACGGGAAGCCTTTGGTGACATAACCGACGCCGTACTTGGCGGTCTTGTGCGCGACGACGACGTTGTCGAGCATGTCGTCCCAATACCGCTGGAACTCGGCGTAGTCGGCCGGCATCGGCCGGTCGCTGACGCCGTATCGGCGATACCACGTCTTCGACTCGGCGTAAATCTGTTCTTTTTCCTCGTCAGTGAGGCGCTTGACGAAGGTATCGGCAAAGTAGAACACCTGCTCGACGAAGGTGGCGTGCGCCCAGTAATAGGTCTCCGGATCCAGCGCGTGGTAGCGCTCCCCGGTGGGCATTTCACCTTTGATCTCGTGGTGGAAGTCGCGCACCTGTTGGCCCGGGTGGTCGTCGTCGGCGCCGTAGACCGTCATGAAGATCGGCGGCAGCGAACGTTTGACCCGCGCGGCGGTGTCGGAAAAAAACACCGAGTGGTCCAGTACGCCCTGCCCGAGTTCGGCGAGCATGTTCTGCAGCACCGCGGGCCGCGGACCGGTCAGGAACATCCGGTTGTCGCCGAAGTAGCGCCACACCAGCGACTGCGGCCCCAGCGGCAAATCCGTCGCCGGGCCGGACGCGGCCGGCTCCTTGAGTTCGGTCATGTGAAACAGTGTTACATATTCTGAACTTTGTACCAACCCCCGCCCCGGCCATCTACAGCCAGCGTGGGGCCGTTATCGGGCTGTGGCCGGATAGTGTGGCGCACCGATACCTGCCGCGCTCGTCTGCTTGGCATGATGCGCTGGTGAAATCGCTGACCCGCCGACAGGCGCTGCGTCTGGGCGTCACCGGTGCGGCCGCGGGAACGGGCGCCGCGGGACTGTTGGCGTTGGGAGCCTTACTCGATCCGCCGAAGCCGCGCGCGTTGCCCGACCCGGTGGAACCACCCGCCGCCGCGGCAAGCCCGTTGCCCACCCGGGAGTCCGGTTCGTTCATCTCCGCGGCCCGCGGCGGCATCCAGACCAACTGGATCATCGCCCGCCCGCCGGGCCAAACCGGCGTGTTGCGTCCGGTGATTGCGCTGCACGGGATGGACAGCGACGCCGCGGGCGTGATGGGCCTCGGTGTCGAGGATGCGTTGGCGCGATTGGTCGCATCCGGTCGGCCGCCGTTCGCTGTCATCAGTGTCGACGGTGGAAACTCC
The DNA here is from genome assembly GCF_059812585.1 of Mycobacterium sp. NGS48. Taxonomy (NCBI): domain Bacteria; kingdom Bacillati; phylum Actinomycetota; class Actinomycetes; order Mycobacteriales; family Mycobacteriaceae; genus Mycobacterium; species Mycobacterium sp. NGS48. The sequence continues at coordinate 384,056 of NZ_JCALCY010000001.1, read as the reverse complement.
TTCTGGCGCCGGCGGGCCTCCGGGCAGGACTCCGGGGCGATGGTGTTGAACGAACTGATCCCGATGTTGGCTACCAAGAACATCGACACCGCGCGAGTGGCTTTCATGGGGTGGTCGATGGGTGGTTACGGCGCGCTGCTTTTGGGCTCCCGGTTGGGCGCGGCGCGCACCGCAGCGATTTGTGCGATCAGCCCGGCGCTATATATGACGTATTGGGGTGCGCCGCATGACGCCTTCGACAGTCTCGACGACTGGCGCAAGAACTCGGCGTTGAGCCTGCCGCCGCAACTGGGGTCAATCCCGCTGCGCATCGATTGCGGCACCGGCGACGGCTTCTACGTCGCGACACAGCAATTCGTCAATCAACTACCGACGCCGCCGGCCGGCGGCTTCTATCCAGGCGGACACGACGTGGACTTTTGGCACCAGCACCTACCGGATGAGTTGGCCTGGCTGGACTCCTGACCCGATGCTTCGAGTCTGCGTTCACGGCACCGAGCCTGCATCCAGCGCGTGAATCGGCGCCGACAACCGCTACCAGTACAGTCTCGATGCGCTGGGCGCAGTCTCGACGGGCGGGATCAGATCTGGCCGGGGGTGCCGGTGTTTATGGGGTCCATCGGACTCATCGGGTTCATCGGACTCATCGGGTTCGCCGGATTATCCGGGTTCATCGGACTGGCGGGATTTGCGGGATTGTCCGGATTCAACAAGCTATTCGGGTTCGCCGGATTAGAAGGACTATCCATACCGTAGGGGCCGATATTGCAGATGGCGTTCGCGTTGCCCATGCAGTCGGCCGGGTTGAACGGGTCGGGGTTGGCAGGATCGGCGCCCGCTTGGACGGCCGCCGCGATGGCAGGCGCGGCGATCAAAGCACCCACGACCGCCGCCTTCGCAACACCGCGACGAGCACCGGAAAACCGCATAGAATTCATTGAATTCCTCCCTAAATCTGTTTCGTCGCCGAGTTATTAGCGCCCAGTAGCCGCGATAATTACACAGGTAATTGGATTCCATTTCATAAGTCCGGAAATCCGGACTTTTGCTAGAGCCGCAGCTGAGTCAGCGGGCGAATCGCCGCAGCCGCAAGCTGTTTGCCACCACCAACACCGACGAGCACGCCATCGCCGCGCCGGCGATCATCGGGTTGAGCAGGCCCAGCGCCGCCATTGGCAGCGCCGCCACGTTGTAGCCGAACGCCCAGAACAGGTTCATCCGGATGGTGCGCAGGGTGCGCGCCGACAGTCGCAGCGCCGTCGGCACCGTGCGCAGATCACCCCGCACCAGCGTGACGTCGCCTGCTTCGATCGCCGCGTCGGTGCCAGTGCCCATCGCCATGCCGATGTCGGCGGTGGCCAGCGCCACTGAGTCGTTGACGCCGTCACCGACCATCGCCACCCGGGCGCCCTCTGCCTGCAGCGCCTTGACGGCGTCAGCCTTGCCGGTCGGCAGCACCCCGGCGATCACGTCGGCGGCGTCGATGCCGACCTCAGCGGCCACCCGGCGTGCGACGGCAGCGCTGTCGCCGGTGAGCAGCAGCGGCCGGACACCCATCTGTCGTAGCTGCGAAATCGCCTGTGCGCTGGTTGGTTTCACTTCGTCGGCCAGTCGGATAATGCCGCGCGCTCGGTTGTCCCAGCGGACCTCGACGCTGGTGCGCCCGTCGCACTCCTGCGCCTTGGCCACGCTGACGGTCACACCGTCGACATCGCCGTGGACACCGGTGCCGGGATCGTTGACGAAGTTGGCGACCAGCGGCAGAACCCCGTCGCCGGCGGCGGCCACGATGGCGGCCGCCACTGGATGTTCAGACGCCGCTTCGACGGCAGCCGCACGGGCCAGCACCATCTCGGCGTCCTCGCCCTGAGCGGGCTCCACGGCATCGACGGTCATCACGCCGGTGGTGACCGTGCCCGTCTTGTCCAGCACCACGGTGTCGATGCCGGTGACGGTCTCCAACACTTGCGGATCCTTGATCAGGATGCCCAGCTGGGCGCCGCGCCCGGTGCCGACCAGGATGGCGGTCGGGGTGGCCAACCCCAGCGCGCACGGGCAGGCGATGATCAGCACCGCGACGGCCGCGGTGAACGCCGCCGCGGCGGGTTGACCGGCCACCAGCCAACCGGCCAGGGTCAGCGCCGCGAGCACCAGCACCGCCGGCACGAACACCGCCGAGACCCGATCGGCCAATCGCTGGATGGATGCCTTGCCGTTTTGCGCGTCGGCCACCAGTTGGGCCATCCGGGCCAGCTGGGTGTCGGCGCCTACCTTGGTCGCGCGGACCAGCACCCGACCGTAGGTGTTCAGTGCGCCGCCGAGCACGTCGTCGTCGACGGTGATGTCGACGGGCATGGGCTCACCGGTCATCGCCGAGGTGTCCACCGCCGAGACGCCGTCGACAACCACCCCGTCGGTCGCGACGCGCTCCCCGGGACGGACCACGAAAACGTCCCCGACGTGCAGCTCCGAGAGTGGCAACCGAACCTCGACGCCGTCGCGCAGGACCGCTGCGTCCTTGGCGCCCAGATCCAGCAATGCCCGCAGCGCCGCGCCCGCCGAGCGTTTGGCCCGCGACTCGGCGAAGCGGCCGGCCAATAGGAACACCGTGACCGCGGCCGCCACCTCGAAGTACACATGGCCCGAGCCGCGCAGCACCGCGAGCGCCGACCACAGGTAGGCGGCCAGCGTGCCCAGCGACACCAACGTGTCCATCGTCGATGCGCCGTGGCGGGCGCTTTGCAGCGCGGCCCGGTGGAAGGGGTAACCGCCCCACACCACGATCGGGGTGGTCAGCGCGAACACCAGCCACTGCCAGCCGGCGAACTGCCAGGCCATCACCATCGACAGCAGCACCACCGGGATTGCCAGCACCGTCGAAGCGGCCAACCGCGACCGCAGCTGGCTCTCGGGAACGTCTTCGTGGTGGTGGGCGTGCTCGCTGACCACCGAAGCCTGGTAGCCGGCCGACTCGACGGCGCGGATGAGGTCATCGGCCGAGACGACGGAGTCGTGTTCGACGTGGGCGCGCTCGACGGCGAAGTTCACCGTCGCGCGCACGCTGTCGAGCTCGTTGAGACCACGCTCGATTCGCGCCGCGCAGGACGCGCAGCTCATCCCGCGAAGGTCGAGATCGGTGGTGGCCATAACGTCGAGAATACCCCTATGGGGTATGCCGGGTCTGTCGCCCGTTGGTGATTCCGACCACTGCCAACACTCCCGCGAGCGTCGCCAGCAACAGAGTCAGCAACAGCAGCGGCGGGTCGTAGACCACCGAGGTGGTGACCGGCTGGCCGTCCAGGATCGGGGCTACGGCCACTGTCGAACGCACCTGTGACCAGCTGAGCGCGCATCCCAGCACCGCGGCGCCGGCCAGTGCGAGCTGGACGACGGCGCGGACGCGGGCCATCACCAGCTTGATCCGTCCTCGTCGGCGGAATCGACCTCGGCGGCCGGCCCGACCCGCTCCTCGACCAGCGGGGTCAGCGTGGCCCGCAGCGAGCGGTGCCGGCGTGCCCAGGCCTGAGCGGTGCGGCCCCCGGTCAGCCGCAGCCCGATACCCACCCGGCCGCGCGGCACACCGATCAGTTCACCCAGCGCGCGCGCCGACTGCCAGCGCTGCAACTCCTTTTCCGAAACCAGCGGATGCTCGGCATCCGGGTAGACCTTCACGATGTCGGCCACCTGGATTGTCTCGGTGCCCTGCCGCAGGGTCTGCGTGGTCAGTTCGACCGACGTGTGGATCCGGGCAGCCTTCACCTGCAGGCCGACGAACCCCGACACCAGCACCAGAAAAACCATCGGGACCAGCAGCTGCCAGCCGTAGCCGCTGGACTTTTCGATCATCAGCATGGCGCCCGCCGACAGCGGGCCGGCCAGCACCCACAGCCAGCTCGCGCCGGCTTCGTAGAACAACGGAGCCGGTTTGGTACCCGTCTCTGCGGTCACTGAAATTCTGTCCCCTGATCTGAGCTGTACGCCGCGCGCCAGCCTATCGCGGCGACGATGCGGGGTAGCGCGAAGCAGAAGACTAAACGCTCACCGGGTGAAGTAGTCGTGGGCGTCGCTGCGATGCAGCAAAAACATCCCCCCGGCGATCAGCACGCAGCCGATAATGCCGCTGACCGCACAGATCACCGCCGCCACCGGCGGCCAGTCCACGCTGAACAACCGGCTCGCGATGTAGACAACCGCGGCAATGCCGCCGCCGGTCAATATGGTGCGGGCCCAGCGATAACCGGCCCGCATCAGGATCAGGAACGTGACGACGATTGCGCACAGCACCGCCGCGAACAGCAAGGATGCGGCCAACACCAACCCGGATCCGGTACTGGTCGGGGATGCGACCAGGTCAACCACATAGCCGATCAGCATCAACGGCAGCGCGGCCAGCCACAGCCAAAAGCCGGTATCGACGTCCACCGGGCGGGTCTGCGGTTCGCCCGGGGGCGGACCAAGCGGGGCCGGCGGCCCGGGCGGTCCCGGCGGGGAGCCCGGCCAGCTGGGCGGTTCAGTCATGAAAGCCAGCCTGCCGCCTCGGCGGCCCAGTAGCTCAGCACGACGTCGGCGCCGGCGCGCCGGATGCACGTCAACGACTCCAGCACGGCGGCCCCCTTGTCGATCCACCCGTTGGCCGCGGCCGCGGCAAGCATCGCGTACTCCCCCGACACCTGATAAGCGGCCACCGGCACCGGCGAGATGTCCGCGGCCGCGGCGACCACGTCCAAATAGCCCATCGCCGGTTTGACCAACACGATGTCGGCACCCTCGTCGAGGTCCAACTGCACCTCGCGCAGCGCTTCGCGAGCGTTGCCGGGCTCTTGCTGATAGGTGCGGCGGTCGCCGGACAAACTTGAGCTCACCGCCTCCCGGAACGGGCCGTAAAACGCCGACGCGAACTTGGCGGCATAGGCCATGATGACCACGTCGGTGTGACCGGCAGCATCCAACCCGTCGCGGATGACAGCCACCTGCCCGTCCATCATTCCGCTTGGCCCGACCACATGAGCGCCCGAATTTGCCTGCGCCACAGCCAGTTCCACATACCGCGTCAGCGTAGCATCATTGTCGACCCGACCGCGCTCGTCGAGGACGCCGCAGTGCCCGTGATCGGTGAACTCATCGAGGCAGGTATCGGCCATCAGCACCGTCGCCTCGCCGAGGTCCTTGGCCAAATCGCGCAATGCGACGTTGAGGATGCCGTCGGGATCACAGCCGGCCGTGCCCGTGGCGTCCTTGTCCTGCTCGCGGGGCACCCCGAACAGCATCAGCCCGCCCACCCCGGCGGTCACCGCCTCGACGGCCGCGGCGCGCAGCGAGTCGCGACTGTGCTGCACCACGCCGGGCAACGACGCGATCGGTCGCGGCTCGTCGATGCCGTCGGCGACGAACATCGGCAGCACCAAATGCCGTGGCTCAACCGACGTTTCCGCCACCAAGCGGCGCATCGCCGGTGTCGAACGAAGCCGGCGCGGGCGCTGCCGCGGATAGGCCATCTAGCGCCTGCGGCTCTTCTTACGCGGCGGCGGCAACGCGCCCTCGGCCCGCAGCCGGGCCGCGTGCTCGGCCAGCGCTTCGATCAGCGGACCCACTGCGGCGGTCTCCGGTTGTACGTCGACCCGCAACCCGAATTCGGCGGCCGTCTCGGCGGTTTTGGGGCCGATGCAGGCGACGATGGTCCGCGCGTGCGGCTTGCCGGCGATGCCGACCAGGTTGCGCACCGTCGACGACGACGTGAAGCAGACCGCATCGAATCCACCGGTCTTGATCATTTCGCGGGTGGCCGCCGGCGGTGGGGCGGCGCGCACCGTCCGATACGCGGTGACGTCCTCAATCTCCCAGCCGCGTTCGCGCAGCCCTTCGGCCAGCGTCTCGGTCGCAATGTCCGCCCGCGGCAGCAAAACCCGGTTGACCGGATCGAAAATGCTGTCATACGGCGGGAATTCGTCCAGCAGGCCCAGCGAGGACTGCTCACCCGAAGGCACCAGCTCCGGGCTGATCCCGAAGGCGCGCACCCGGTCGGCGGTCGCCTCGCCCACACAGGCGATCTTGACTCCGGAGAATGCCCGGGCGTCCAGCCCGAACTCGCCGAACTTCTCCCACACCGCACGCACCGCGTTGGTGGAGGTGAACACCACCCACTGGTAACGGCCGTCGACCAAGCCCTTGACCGCGCGTTCCATCTGCGCGGGGCTGCGCGGGGGCTCGACGGCGATCGTGGGTACCTCGATCGGCAGCGCACCGTGTCCGGTCAGCCGCTCGCTCATCTCGCCGGCCTGATCCTTGGTCCGCGGCACCAGCACGGTCCAGCCGTAGAGGGCGCGGCTCTCCCACCAGTTCAGCTTGGCCCGGTTGGCCACCGTCTTGCCGATGGTCATCACCACCGGTCCGGTCAACGGCCCGGCCGGGTCGGTGCCGCCCAACGCGGCCCCCTCGGCCAGCACGCCCAGCGTCGACTCCACCGAACGCTGCGCGCAGGTGGTGCCGGACGCGGTCACCACGCACGGCGTCGACTCGGTCAGCCCGTACTCGACCAGGGTGCGCGCCGCGTCGGCCACATGCGATGCGGTGGCCTGCAGGATCAACGGGCCCGGCGCGGCGGCCAGTGCCGACCAGTCGTCCTCTTTGAGGTCGGCGCGCACGTCGGCGACGGTGTGCGACGAGCCCAGCGGCAGCCCCGCATACGTCGGGGTCGCGGAGCTGGGCGCCAGTCCCGGCACGATTTCGAAATGCAGGTGGCTGCGCGCCACCGCGTTGACCTCGGTGATGACCGCGTCCACCGACAGCGGGTCACCGGCCACCAGCCGTACGACGTCGGCCCCGGAACGAGCCTCGGCGACAAGCGTTTTGGCTACCTCAGCCGCATCTCCCAGAGCCGGCCGGATGTCGGGACCGACCGACACCACCGCGGCGGTCGTCGGATCCTCACCGGCGCTCTCAGCCGCCCCGCTTTCAGCCTGGGCACCGGGCTCGGCCGGACCGGATACCGGCGGCAGGTCCTTGCCGATCAATGCCAGCACCGGCTCCGGCACGTCGGGGTCGGTGAAGACCAGGGCGGCGTTCGCCAGCGCCGCGACGGCCCGCGTCGTCAGCAGACCGGGGTCTCCCGGACCGGAGCCGACAAACGTGATGCGGCCCGGCTTCGGCTTACGTCCTCGTACGCCTACTTGGCGAGTCATGTGCTACTCCCACCTCGTTCTCGCGCGGGTTCCTACCGCGCGCTGCCCGACATGAGTTCCCGAGCCCCCAGCTCGAACAGCTCCGCGGCCACCGAGAGCCCCAGCTCTCGTGCCCGCCCCGGACTGCCGATACCGGACGCGCGGATCACGTCAGATCCGTCCAGCGCCGCCACGCAGCCGCGCAGCGACAGCTCCTCGAAGACATGTGAGTCGTCCTCGTCGATGGACTCGACCACCTCGGCGATCGCGCCCACCGGCGCGGAGCAACCTGCCTCCAGTTCGGCGAGCAGGGCACGCTCGGCGGTGACTGCCGCACGGGTGTCGACGTCGTCGAGTTCCGCCAACAGTGCCGCCAGCCCGGTATCCCCGGCGCGGCACTCGACGGCGAGCGCTCCTTGAGCCGGCGCCGACAACATCTGCACCGGATCGAGCGTCTCGGTGACAGCGTCGAGTCGGCCCAGCCGGGCCAGACCCGCCCGAGCCACCACGATCGCGTCGAGATCACCGCTGCTTACCCTGTTCAACCTGGTATCTAGGTTGCCTCTTAGGGGGCGGATTTCCAAACCGAGACCCAGTGCTCTAAGCTGTGCGGCCCGCCGGGGCGATGAAGTGCCCACCACCGAGCCCACCGGCAACTCCGCCAGCACCAGTCCGTCGCGGGCCACCACGGCGTCGCGGGGGTCTTCCCGCGCAGGTATGGCCGCCACCGTGAAGCGCGGATCGTCGGCGGTGGGCAAATCCTTGTGCGAGTGCACCGCCGCGTCGACGCGGCCGTCCTCGATGGCCTCGCGCAGCGCCGCGGTGAACACGCCGACGCCGAGGGTGGCGATCGGATCGGACGAGCGGTCGCCCTTGGTAGTGATGGTCACCAATTCCGCGGAATGGCCAGCAGCTAGCAGAGCGTCTCGGACACCACCGGCCTGGGTGGTGGCCAACAAGCTTCCCCGAGTGCCTATCCGGATCACGTCGGTCAAGCGGCTACTCAGCGGAATCGGTTGGGACGGAGGGCAATTCGCCAGCCGTGGCGACAGCGTCGACGGCGGTCTGATCGAGTTCGAAAAGCTCACGCAACGCCTCGGCGTAACTGTCGCCGCCGGGTGCACTGGCCAGTTGCTTGATCCGCACGGTGGGCGCGTGCAGCAGTTTGTCCACCACCCGCCGTACGGTGCGGGCAACCTCGTCGCGATGCGTGGCCTCGAGCCCGGGCAGCCGATTGTCCAGGCGCAGCAACTCCGCCTCGACGACGTCGGCGGCGCGCTGACGCAGCGCGGTCACCGTCGGAGTCACCTCGGCCATCCGCTGGCCGGCCAGGTAGCTGGCAACTTCGCCGGCGACGATGTGGCGGGCGGCTTCGGCGTCGGCGGCTGCGGCTCGCGCCGACGGTTCACGCTGCACGCGATCCATGTCGACGACCCAGACGCCGGGCAGGCCGGCCACCGCCGGGTCGACGTCACGCGGCATGCCGAGGTCGCAGATCACCAGTGGCTGAGCGGATTCGTCCCGGCGGGCGGCGGCCAGCGCGTGGTGCACATCGGCCAGCGAAACCACCGGACGCACCGCGCCGGTGCAGCTGACCACGACGTCGGCGTCGGCCAGCGCGGTGGGCAGCCGCTCGAGGCTCCAGGCCTCAGCCTTGGCGCCGCATTCGCGGACCTTGCGGGCCAGCCGTTGCGCGCGGGGCAGCGATCGGTTGACGACGTGGACGTGCTCGATGCCCGCCCGGGCCAGATGCGCCGCCGACAGCGCCCCCATAGCGCCGGCGCCGATCACCACGGCCGTCTTGCCGGCCAGCCCGGCCTCACCCAGCTTGTTGCCGGCCATGCCGAGCGCCACCGACACCACCGAGGCACCCGCGGCGTCGATCCCGGTCTCCGAATGCACCCGCTTGCCCACGGCCAGCGCGCGCTGAGCCAGCTCGTGCAGCACCCGGCCTACCGTGCGGTTGGCCTCGGCGGTCGCGTACGCGCGGCGCACCTGGCCGAGCACCTGCTGCTCGCCGAGCACCGCCGAATCCAAGCCGCCGGCGACCGCGAACAGATGCTCGACGGCGGCCTCACTGTAACGGACGTAGGCGTATTTGGTCAGGTCTCCCAACGACATCCCGGAATGCTCGGACAGCACTTGCCCGATCACCGACAGCCCGCCGTGGAAGGCGTCGACCACCGCGTACACCTCGACCCGGTTGCAGGTCGACAGCACCATGGCCTCGGTCACCAGCGGCGACTGCAGCACCTCATCGATGATCTTGATCTGGTCGGATTCATCGGTCGACAGTTGCTCCAGAACGGAAACCGGCGCGCTGCGGTGGGAGACCCCGAAGAGCAGGACGCTCACGGCTGAATCACCTGGCCTGCCCCTTTGCCCAAAAAAACGAACGAAGTCCAGTGAACGAACTGACATCCACGGTAGTCGTTCGACAGGTTGGCCACCAAATTCGCGTGCTGCTCCTCACTGTGCGGTTTTATCCGCGACTCGCCGGTGATCGCGGATAAAACCGCACAGTCACCGCAGAACGACGGCCGCGGACGTCACCGTTCGGCCAGATCGGCGCGCAGCCGGGGCTCATCGACTTCCCAGTAGCTGTGCTCGCGGCCGTCGAGCAGAACCACCGGCAGCCGATCGCCGAATTCGGCGCGCAGCCCGGGATTTCCGTCGGCCGCCGCCGCGTCGACATCGGTGGCCGACAGCTCGAAACCCAATTCGGCGGCCAACTCGGCCAGTTGGGCGTAGACCCGCGCACAGATCGCACATCCGTCGCGGGTCAGCAACTCCACCTGTCGGAGGCCCACGGCCACAGTGTGGCACCTGTCTCAGGGAGCGAGGCCGTAAGCCCTGGGCGGATAGGGTTGAACCGGCACAGTCGGCGCACCGAGAGGAGGTCGGAGATGGCGTCTTTCGGCCCGGGCGGAGTCGACCCGCAGACGGTAGCTTCCAACGCCAGCGCTGAACGTGCGCTCGACGGGTTGCATGCCGCCGACGCGCCGGATGCCGAGCAGCCGCCGATCGATCTCACCGCGGCCGCATTCTTCGACGTGGACAACACCCTGGTACAGGGCTCCTCGCTGGTGCATTTCGGCCGGGGACTGGCCGCCCGCAAGTACTTCACCTACCGCGACGTGCTCGGGTTCATATACGCGCAGGCCAAGTTTCAGCTGTCCGGCCGAGAAAACAGCGACGACGTCGCGGCCGGCCGGCGCAAGGCGCTGGCGTTCATCGAAGGCCGGCCGACCACCGAGCTGATGGCGCTCGGCGAGGAGATTTACGACGAGATCATCGCCGACAAGATCTGGACGGGCACCCGGGAATTGGCGCAGATGCACCTCGACGCGGGCCAGCAGGTGTGGCTGGTCACCGCCACGCCCTACGAGCTCGCCGTGACGATCGCCGGCCGGCTGGGTTTGACCGGGGCGCTGGGCACCGTCGCCGAATCGGTCGACGGGGTGTTCACCGGCCGGCTGGTCGGCGAACTGTTGCATGGCACCGGCAAGGCCCACGCCGTGCGCTCGCTGGCCATCCGGGAGGGGCTGAACCTCAGGCGCTGCACCGCCTACTCCGACAGCTACAACGACGTGCCGATGCTGTCGCTGGTGGGCACCGCAGTCGCCATCAACCCCGACGCCCGGCTGCGCAGCCTGGCCCGGGAACGCGGTTGGGAGATCCGCGACTTTCGGACCGCCCGCAAAGCGGCCCGGATCGGGGTGCCCTCGGCGCTGGCGCTGGGGGCGGCCGGCGGGGCCCTGGCGGCGGCCGTGTCGCGTCGACACGAGCGCGAGTAACGCGCGAGGGGCGCACCGACCGCATAGGCCGCGTGTCGCGTCGACACGAGCGCGGGTAGCGCGCGAGGCGGTTAATCGGCAATTCCGCTGGTAGGCTGCGCCGCTGAGCCCATACGAGCGGAGAGCAGCGCATGGCAGTGCCCGAAGGTACCGAGGAACTCATCGGCACGCATTACCGATTCCCGGACTACTTCGAGGTCGGACGCGAAAAAATCCGCGAGTTCGCGACTGCGGTCCAAGACGAACACCCCATGCACATCTCCGAAACCGCTGCCACCGAGGCGGGCCATCCGGCGGTGGTCGCGTCGCTGACCTTCCTCGCCGTCGCCGGGCGGCGCGTCCAACTGGACGTCTTCACCAAATTCGACATTCCGATCAATCTCGCCCGGGTGCTACACCGGGACCAGAAATTCGTCTTCCACCGGCCGATCATGGCCGGCGACCGGCTGTACTTCGACACCTATCTGGACTCGGTGATCGAGTCCCACGGCACGGTGATTGCCGAGATCCGCAGCGAGGTCACCGACGCCGACGGCGCACCAGTGATCACCAGCATCGTCACTATGCTTGGGGAATCATCCAACCCAGACACCGATACGGCCGCGACGATCGCCGCAATTGCGTCGATTCGGGGCGGGGCTTAGTGTCAGCGCGATGAACCAGGGGGCCAACGAGCCAATGAACACCGATCTGACGCCGCACTTTGACGACGTGCAGTCGCACTACGACCTGTCCGACGACTTCTACCGGCTGTTTCTCGACCCGTCGCAGACCTACAGCTGCGCCTACTTCGAGCGCGACGACATGACGCTGGAAGAGGCGCAGCTGGCCAAGATCGACCTGTCGCTGGGCAAGCTGGGCCTGCAGCCGGGGATGACGCTGCTCGACGTCGGCTGCGGCTGGGGCGCCACGCTGCGGCGCGCTGTGCAGCGCTACGACGTCAACGTGATCGGGTTGACGCTGAGCAAAAACCAGGCTGGCCACGTCCAGAAGTCGTTCGACGCGATGGAAAGCCCGCGCTCCAAAGAAGTGCGGTTACAGGGCTGGGAGCAGTTCCACGAGCCGGTCGACCGGATCGTGTCGATCGGCGCGTTCGAGCACTTCGGTTTCGACCGGTACGACGACTTCTTCAAGATGGCTTACGAAGCGTTGCCGGCCGACGGGGTGATGATGTTGCACACCATCGTGATCCCCAGCACTGAGGAGATCGAGCAGCGCGGCATCAAGACGACGATGACGCTGATCCGCTTCGTCAAATTCATCATGGACGAGATCTTCCCGGGCGGGCGGCTGCCGGCAGTCGCGACGGTCGAGGAGCACGCCACCAGGGCCGGCTTCCGGGTCGACCGCGTGCAGCCGCTGCGGTTGCACTACGCGCGGACACTGGACACCTGGGCCGCAGCGCTGGAATCGCGCAAGGACGAGGCCATCGCGATTCAGTCCGAAGAGGTCTACGACCGGTACATGAAATATCTGACCGGCTGCGCCAATCTGTTCCGCAACGGCAACACCGACGTCTGCCAGTTCACTCTGGTCAAGCCGGCGGCCTGATTCACGGCCCCGAACGTCGACTTATCGTTGAAATTCAAGGCTTTTCGCCCAACAAGTCGACGTTCGGCCGCTCGTCGGTGCTAGCCCAAGAACACGTTGCGCCGCCCGGCCAATAGGCGGTACAGCGTCTGCTGGATCGTCTCGCGCACCTGATCCGTCAATTCGAAGGTGACCATCGGGTCGTCGGCGTCGGCCGCTTCGTAATCGGTCGTCGAGATCGGCTCACCGAAGGCGATATGCCATTTCGACGGCAACGGCAACAGCCCGGCCGGACCGGCCAGCGGGAACAGCGGGGTGATCGGGAAGTAGGGCAGGCCGAACAGCCGCGCCAGCAGCTTGAGGTCTGCCACCATCGGATAGATCTCCTCGGAGCCGACGATCGAGCACGGCACGATCGGCGCCTTGGTGCGTAGCGCCGCCGACACGAACCCGCCGCGGCCGAAGCGCTGCAGCTTGTAGCGGTCCTTGAATCGCTTGCCCAACCCCTTGTATCCCTCGGGGAACACCGCGGTGAGTTCGCCGGCGGCCAGCAGCCGGTGGGCGTCGGCGGTGCAGGCCATGGTGTGGCCGGCCTTGCGGGCGGTCTCGCCGATCACGGGCAGGTCGAACACCATGTCGGCAGCCAACAACCGCAGGTCGCGGCCGGCCGGGTGTTCGTCGTGCACTGCCACTGAGGCCATCAGCCCGTCGAACGGCAGCACGCCGGCGTGGTTGGCGACCACCAGCGCGGCACCGGTGTCCGGCAAATTCTCAACACCGCTGACCTCGACGCGGAACCAGGACTTGAAGAAGAACCTCAGCAAAGGCCGCACGATCGCGTCGTTGAAATGCGGATCGAAGCCGAACTCGTCGATGTTGTAGTCACCGGTGAGCCGCTGGCGGAGGAATTCGGCGACGGCGCCCACCCGCTGCGCAAGGTCGTTGCCGGACGATGCGGCTTCGGGCCTCCCGCCGGCGTCCCGGCGGTGCTGATCGATCTCGCGGACGACCGCGGCGATCTGCTCGGCCGATGCCCGCGCGTCCGGATCGGAAAGCAGTGACGGGTGTCGACGCGAGGCGTCGGTCCGTTGACCGGCACGCCGCTGCGCGGCTGCACGATTCGGATTCGAGTGCAGCGGAATGACTTTCGCCCGGTTTTCGCCCGCCACGATATCTACCTGCCCCCACCCCATGGGATTGATTTCAGGTTGCCTAGGCGCTGCGCTGCGGATACGGCATGACCTTCCAAGGAGAGTACCAACTCCGGTCTAATAATGGGAGTCATGGCTCGGCCGCGAAGGTAATCGTCGAATGCTTCAGCCGTCGTCCACTTTGGGTGGAAGTCGAGTTCGTCGCGCATTCGGGTGGTGTCCATAACTCGGCCATAGCTGAGATAGTCGAGTTGCTCACGGTTGATTTCGGTGTAGCGATTAGCTCGTCTCAGCGAATCGAGCGCCCCTAACGCGATTCCGGGTATTGGCAGCGGGATTCGGCCGGCGCGCCGGATCGCCTGGGACAGCATCATGATGCCGCTGGCGCCGACGTTGAACGTGCCGGCTTTGCCGGCCATCGCGGCCCGCTCCAACGCGCCCAGCCCGTCCTGCTCGTGCAGCAGCTGCAGCCGGGCGTCGCGGCCGACCACCGTCGGGACCAGCGGCCCGGCCAGGTAGCGCGACAGGGTGGTGTCCATCGCCGGGCCGATCATGTTGGCCAGCCGCAAAATGGTCACCGAGATATCGGACCGCCGCCGGCCCAACCCGCGCGCATACCCCTCGATGTCGAGGCTGTCTTTGGGGAAGCCCTCCCGGAAGGGGCGACGGCTGCTGCTGTCCTCGGTGAACATCACCGGGTCGTGCGGGTTGGAACCGTAGACCTCCGACGTCGACTTCAGCACGACGCGACGCAGCGAGGGCGCCTTTTGGCAGGCCGCGAACAATTGCATCGCGCCCATTACGTTGATTTCTTTCAACGCCGCGCCGCCCCCGGCCCGCGGCGCAAACGACGCCGCCGCCGCGTGCACCACGGTGTCGACATCGCCGTTTCGAATCACCTTGGCGATAAAGGGGTTGCGGATGTCGGCGCGGACGAATTCGGCGCGGCCCATCCGCCGCAGCATGTCCTTGCTGGGCGCTATCGCATCCACCGCGATCACCCGATTGATCAACGGGTTCTGGGCGAGTCGGGCCGTCAGGTAACCGCCCAGAAACCGGCACGCACCGGTGACCAGTACGACTTTGGGGTAATGGACGGTATCGGTGCCCGTGCCGCGTGTTTTGGAGCCCGTTCCGGCACCGGGTTGACCATCCGTCGAATCCACCCCGCCAGCCTAACGGGCTGGTGCTACTACGGCGTTACCAAACAACGGCGGCCAGCGGCGAGTTCGGGCCGAAAAATTACTTGCCGAGTTTTCTGCGCTGCACCCGGGTACGGCGAAGCAGCTTGCGGTGCTTCTTCTTCGACATCCTCTTGCGCCGCTTCTTGATTACTGAGCCCATAACTCCGCTATCTGTGTGGCCATCCGAGTCCACCGTGGCCGCTGGTGAAATGACCCGGCCACTCTACCTGGGCCGCCACCCGGAACGGAAAAGCGTCGACCGTGCATCCAGGGCGACGACACGCCGACGAGCGCCACCCTGAGCGCACAGTGGACGCCGTGACCGCACTCTCCACGCGGTGTGGGCCTTAGCCGGCGTCGAAGTAGGAGCTCTCCAGCATGTCGTGCACGGCCTTCGCGTGCACCCGGAAGGATCGCCCGACACGCACCGCAGGCAGTTCACCGTTGTGCACCAACCGGTAGACCGTCATCTTGCTGACCCGCATCAGCGCCGCCACCTCGGCCACAGTGAGAAATTGTGTCCTGGGCTGTTGGCCGTCGGGCGAACCCGTGTCCCGTGCCGATTTACCGCCACCTGAATCCCGCGCCGATGGCCCGTTCATAGACGTCATCGCAACCCAATCAGTCAGGCCCGCGCAGTCCCAGCGGCTTCCCCTCCGCTGGCACGCACGCGTGCATACAAAGAGGAGAATAGCGGGACTAGTGGGGTTCCTGCGACGGGTGGTAGGAAATCAGAAAAAATTTATGAATTACTCTGGTGTGATTCTTAGCTGCTCAGAGCGCCTTTTCGCGGCCTGCACCGCCCCGTCGACCGCGCTGCGCAAACCACCGCGTTCGAGTTCCCGCAGCGCAGCCGCGGTAGTACCACCCGGCGACGTTACCGTCGCCCGCAACCGCGCCGCCGTCGTGTCGATGGTGAGGTCGGGCGCCGCTTCGCTGGCCGGGGCCCGGTCCTGCTCCATCCGCTCCAACAACATTGCCGCCGACCCCACCATCGTCTGGGCGACCAGTTCGGTGGCGACTTGACGGGTCAGGCCCACGCCGACGCCCGCGTCAACCAACGCCTCGACCATCAGGAAGAAATACGCCGGGCCCGACCCCGACACCGCGGTCACCGCGTCCAGCTGGGTCTCGGAGACGGTAAGTACCGTGCCGACGCAATCGAATAATGCGGCAACCTCTTTGTGCTGTTCCGGGGCGACAAAGCGGCCTTTGGCCAGCGCGCTGACTCCCGCCCCGACCAGCGCCGGCGCGTTGGGCATCACCCGCACCACCGGCGTGCCGGCCGGCAGTTTGGCTTCCAGGTAGCTGATGGTGACGCCGGCCGCGACGGTGATGAACACCTGCTCTGGGCGGTCGTCCTCGGCCTGGGTGGCCGCGTGCGCGATCTCGCCGACGACCGAGTCGACGTCGGAGGGCTTCACCGCGACGATGATGAACGTCGCGTTTTCCACCGCGTCGGTCAGCGAAGTCACCAGCACCGAATACGTCTCGGCTAGGTATCGCGCGCGGTCGGGCAGCCGTTCGGCCACCACGAGGTCTTTGACCTGCCGCCCCGCCCGCAGCAGGCCGGAAAGCAACGCCTCCCCCATCATTCCGCCGCCGATGATCGCGATTCTCGCCATGTCGGCAAGCATGGCAGACCTCGGTTACTCAGCGGCCAGGCACCATCGCCAGCTGACGGGTCTGCACCACGATGCGGCCCTCGTAGTCGACGACGGTGTGGTCCTCGTCGAACCAGTCCTGGCCGATCTGCATGCACGTGCACACCACCCGCAGCCAGCCGTCGGCGGGTAATCCGCGCAGATAGGCGGTGAGTTGCACAGTGGGGGCCCAGCCGGTGCGGCCCACCGCGAAGCTCACTGGCGCCGACACGTCTCCGCACATCAGCGCGAACAACGCATCGGGAGCCATGCCGCGCGGCCGCACCCACATCTGGATCATCGGCGGCCGGCCATCGGTGGGCTCCAGCGTCGACACCAGCGGCCGCACGTCGCAGCCCTCGGCCAGGTGCACCAGGCCGGCCATCGGATGCCCAGGACGGATCGGCGCGACGTCGGCGGGCGGTTCGGGCGCCATCAGCTCAGTGACCGGATTGGCCGACAGCAACGGCGGGACCATGTGCTCCGGCTCGCCGAGGGTGACCACGGCGTGCACCGCGGTGCGCTCGCCCTGATTGAGTTCGACGTCGACCACGCTGATTCGCCGGCCGCGCTTGCGGATCGACGTCACCAGTCGCATCGGGCCGGGGTCGGGCGCCCACAAATAACTGCCTGACACCGCGACCGGCTGCACGCTGGGGTCACCGTGGACGGTGCGCGCGGCATTGGCGCACAACGCCAGCATCGCGCCGCCGTGCACCTTGGGGCCAATAGTCCAGTGCTCGTTCAGCTCCCCCTCGAACACGCCGTCGACGTCCGACTCGTGCAACATCATCGCGTCGCTGAACAGGGTTGATCCAGGGCTCATCAGCTTCCTTCGGCGTCTTTGGGCCTCAACGCAACAGATACGTACGGGCAAACTGCAGCGACTCGGTCAGCATCGCTTCGCGCTCGTGGGCCGAACGCGCCGCCGACGTGGAAACTTCCAGCACGACGTGGCCCGCGAAGCCGCCGGCGGCCAACATCTCGCACACCTCCACGACCGGCTGGCTGCCCCTGCCGGGCACCAGGTGCTCGTCGGCGGGCAGCCCGTTGCCGTCGCACAGATGCAGGTGCACCAGGCCCGAACCCATCCGTTCGGCCATTTCCAGCGCGTCGCTGCCGGCGGTCGCGGTATGGGACAGATCCAGGGTGTAGTGCGCATGGTTGCCGTCCAGCGGATCGTAGGACGGCGAGAACGCCGAAATGCCCAGGCCGGGCCCCCCGCCCCGGCGTCGCATCCGCTCGATGGACTGCCCGGCTCCGAAGAACCGGTCGGCGCGGAACGGGAACATGTTCTCGACCGCCACCAGCACGTCGCCGGCGGCTTCCAGCTCGGCGACCTGCTCGGCGAACCCTTCGGCGTAGCGCCGCTGCCACCGAAACGGCGGATGCACGACGACGGTTTGGGCGCCCAGCTTTTCGGCGGCCCGCACGCTGCGCTCCAGCTTCGAAATCGGATTGGCGCCCCAGACCCGTTGCGAGATCAGCAGACAGGGGGCGTGCACAGACAGCACCGGCATCCGGTAGCGCCGGGAGAGCTTGGCGACGGCGGCAACATCCTGGCTGACCGATTCGCCCCACACCATCAGCTCGACACCGTCGTAGCCGAGGTCGGCCGCGTACTCGAAAGCGGCCTCGGTCCTCATCGGATAGACCGAGGCCGTCGACAGACCGACCTTGATGGCTGGGCGCACTGACCAGTTAGCCGGACTGCAACAACGCCAACGGCCCCAGCGTCACCAGTGCCCCCACCGCGACCGCGATCAACGTGCTGGCGATGTCCTCGGTCTTGCGGACCACCCGCACTCCGACCACCAGGCCGAGAATGACCAGCACCGACAGCACCAGGGCCACGATGTTGTTCCACCGCCACAGCTGGTCGAACGCGATGAACAACCCGGCACCAAAGGCGACGGCCAGGATCGACTGCAGCACAACCACACCGCCGCGCACCATGGTCTCGGTGCGGCCGGGCAACGCGTAGGCGTCGTCGACATCAGCGGCCACTTCGCCGTCGAGATCGTCGATATCGGGGTAATCCTCGTCGACGTCGTCGAAGTCGGCGTAGTCGTCGTCGGCCTCGGCTTCATCGGATGCATTCTTGCCGCCAAAGAGTCGGCTCGCCGAGGCGCGCAGATACGACCGCACGTAAGCGGAGTCGTCAGCGGCCGGTTCGGCTTCCCGGACGTCGGTGTCCATCACGTCGACGGGTATGCCGGCGTAATCCTCCAACGGATCCGGGTTCATCCCCTCGGCACCCGCTTGCGCCGCAGTCCGGTCGGCATCGTCGCCGGTCTGCTCATCGTCGACCGGGACGGATTTGCGCACGGGCAGCGGGTAGGGGCTGCGCTCGGGCCGCGATTCGCGCGCGGGCTGCGGCGGGGATTCGGGCCAGCGGGGCTGTGGTTCGGACCAGTACGAGGTGGTGTCGGCGGCCTCATCGTCCGCCGGCTTGTCAACCCGGACCGCGCCATTGGGGCGACGGGAGTGCGATGCCGGCGCGGCAGCGGGTGTCTCGTCGGGCTCGGCGTCTTCAGTGACGACCGGGATTTCGCCGGTCAATTCGGCGACGGTCACCGCGTCGTCGTTGCCGCGCCGACGGCGACGACGGCCAGCGGGCGGCGGCGAGCCGATAGTGCCGTTCTTGGCCAGCAGTTCGGCTACCGAGATCGGCCGGGTGCTCGAGCTGTCATTGGGTCCAGTCATGGTGTGTTGCTCCTCGATCGGCCAACAGCAGCCCGATCAGCGTGCCGGTTACCAGCATCCCGCACGGACGTTTCGACGAGAGCGGTTCCATCGGCTTCGCTGTCGAGTTTGCGCAAAATGAGACCTTCCCGCAGTGCCCACGGGCAGATGTCCACGGTTTCGATCGACAGCGCTCGCATACTCGCCTCGGCCACCAGAGCGCCCGCCACGATCTGCGGCGCCCGCTCGGCACTCACTCCTTCCAGCTCGGCACGGTCAGCGGTCGTCATCCTAGAGATGAAAGATATGAGTTGTCTGAGGCCACTGGTGGTCAGCGTCCGCTTCACCCGGGTCCCCGCCGCCGAGGGCGCCGCGCCGGTGAGCCGGGCCAGCGACCGGAAGGTCTTCGATGTCGCGACCGCGAGGTCGGGGTTGCCCGCTTCCAGGACGGTTTCGCTGGCGTCGGCCAACTCGGAGTCCAGCCAGTCGCGCAGCATGCCGACTCGCCGCCGGCCGGGTGGATCGTCTTGCAGCCAGTCGCGGGTCAGGCGTCCGGCACCCAGCGGCAGCGACAACGCGACCTCGGGTTCCTCGTCGACGCCGCTGGACAGTTCCAGCGATCCGCCGCCGATGTCGAGGTTGATGATCCGTCCGGCACTCCACCCGTACCAGCGGCGCACCGACAGGAAGGTCAGCCGCGACTCGTCGACCCCGCGCAGCACCTGGAGCTCGACGCCGGTCTCGGCGCGCACTCGGGACAGCACATCCTCGGAGTTCTCCGCGTCACGAACCGCAGAGGTCGCAAACGCCATCAGCTCCGCGCAGCCCGAGCTGACCGCGATCTTGCTGAACTCGTCGATCGTCGAGATCAGTTTGTCGGCACCGCGGCGGGTGATCTTCCCGGAGCTGTCGGTGGCCTCGGCCAGCCGCAGCGTGGCCTTGGTCGAACTCATCGGCGTCGGGTGTCCACCCCGACGCGCATCAACGACCAATAGATGGACCGTGTTACTGCCCACGTCAAGCACACCCAATCGCACGAAACACCAGCCTACGTTGGCGTTGAGCGGACCGAACGTTGGTCTACCGTGGAAATCGTGACCAGCTCGCATCCGGCCCATCCCGGCGAGGTCGAATTGGACTTCGCACGCGAATGGGTGGAGTTCTACGACCCGGACAATCCCGAACACCTGATCGCAGCCGACCTCACCTGGCTGCTGTCGCGCTGGACGTGCGTGTTCGGCACACCGGCCTGCCAGGGCACCGTAGCCGGACGCCCCGACGACGGATGTTGTTCGCACGGAGCGTTTTTGTCCGATGACGACGACCGCGCCCGGCTCGACGATGCCGTCTCCCGGCTGACCGACGACGACTGGCAGTTCCGGGAAAAGGGACTGGGCCGCAAGGGTTATCTCGAGCTTGACGAGCACGACGGCGAAGAGCAATGGCGCACCCGCAAATACAAGGGTGCGTGCATTTTCTTGAACCGGCCCGGGTTCGAGGCCGGGCCGGGGTGCGCGCTGCACACCGCGGCGCTGCGGCTCGACGTGCAGCCGCTGACAATGAAGCCCGACGTCTGCTGGCAGCTGCCGATCCGACGGAGCCAGGAGTGGGTGACCCGTCCGGACGGCAGCGAGATCCTCAAAACCACCGTCACCGAATACGACCGCCGCGGCTGGGGTTCCGGTGGCGCCGACCTGCACTGGTATTGCACCGGCGATCCGGCCGCCCATGTCGGCGCCAAACAGGTGTGGGAAAGCCTGGCCGCCGAACTGACTGAGCTGCTCGGTGAAAAGGCCTACGCCGAGCTGGCCGCAATGTGCAAGCGGCGCAGTGCATTAGGGCTCGTCGCGGTCCATCCGGCGACCCGGGCCGCCGAATAGCCGGCTAATCCCCGGGGTAAGCCTGCTGGAAGGACTCGACCATGCGCAGCGCGCTGGCTTCCAGATAGGCCTCGACGCGTGCCGCGGCCGTCGTCGTGTCGCGCGCCTGCACCGCATCGGTGATCGCACTCAACTCGGCCAGCACTGTGTCGGCGTCGTCGTAGGCGGCGGTGAGCTCATGTTCGCGACCACCGAAGGCGTCTTCGACCCAGCGGTACAACAATCCCAGCGCCCGGTTGCCGGTGGCATGGACGAGCACCCGGAAGAACGCTAGGTCCGCCTCTTGCCGCGCCTCGGATGTCGTCGTGGCGCGGACTGTGTCCAGCGCGGCGCGTAGCGCATCCGCGTCCTCGCCGGTGCCACGCTCGGCGGCCAACCGTCCGATGAACCGGCCGAAGGCCGCGCGGATCTCCAGCACCTCGACCAGGAATTCCGGGCCCAGCTTGCGTACCAGCGCCTCGACCACCGCCGGGTGGGTCAGCTCGCCGGGGTCGCAGACCACGTTGCCGCTGCCATGCCGGGCCTGGATCAGCCCCATGTGCTGCAGCCGGGCCAGGCCCTGCCGCAGCGAGGTGCGGTTGACATTGAGTTGCTCGGCGAGTTCTCGCTCCGGCGGCAGGGTCGATCCGGGCGGGAAGGCGCCGTCCAGGATCGCGTCGGCGATCGACGCGGCGATCTGCTCGTCGACGCGCTGGCGATCCGGTGGCCGGATTGGACTTGACTGGTTCATTGGCTCAACCAATATAGTAGACGCTCATGGACGACGAACTGCGTTCGGCGGCCGCACCGCGCTGGCGCGGCGAGCCCGGCCGCTTGGAAGTCTGGTACGCGACGCTGTCGGATCCGGTGACCCGCGCCGGGCTGTGGGTGCACTACGAAACCGTGGCACCGACCCAAGCGCGTCCTTACGGGCACGGCTGGTCGACATGGTTCCCGGTCGACGGGCCACCGCGCACCGAACGCTTCGGTCCCGAACCGGTTGGACCGGCGACCGGGCCGGCCTGGTTCCGGCTTGGCGACGCGCGAATCAGCTGCGAAGAATTCGCCGGACGCGCCGGTTCACTGGCGTGGGATCTGCGCTGGAAGGACACCGGCCGCCCGCTGTGGACGTTTCCGCGCGCGGCCTGGGAGCACGGACTGTTGCCCGGCGCCCAAGTCGTTCTGGCCCCCACCGCACAGTTCACCGGCTCGGTCAGCATCGAGAACACCGCGCACCGCCTCGACGGCTGGCGCGGCGGGGTGGCCCACATCTACGGGCGCGGTAATGCCAAGCGCTGGGGCTGGATTCACGCAGACCTCGGCAACGGCGACGTCCTCGAAGTGGTCACCGCGATCTCGCACACCCCCGGGCTGCGCCGGCTGCCACCGATGGCCTTCGTGCGGTTCCGGATCGATGGAAAGGATTGGCCCGCCCACGGCTTGCCGGCACTGCGGATGCGAACCATCCTCGGCTTACAGCACTGGCAGCTGGAGGGCCGGATCAGCGGACAGTCGGTGCTGATCCGTGTCGACCAGCCCGAAACCCGTTGTGTCAGCTTGGCATACACCGATCCGGATGGGGCGACTGCGGTGTGCACCAATACCGAGCAGGCCGATGTTCACGTCGAGGTCGGTAATCGCCGTTGGGCGGTGATCGGCACCGGGCACGCCGAAGTCGGCCTGCGCGGCGCAGCAGCGCCCGTCGTCAACGAAAGGATTCCGTGATGAGTTTTCTGCTCGACCCACCGATGCTGGTCGCCTCCGGTGTGCTCATCGAACGCGGTCTTCCCGCTGAACAGCGGGACGCGGCCGAGGCCGCCACGCTCGGGGTGTTCTTCGGCGGCTCGTTCGGGCTGTACAACAACGTGCCGGGGCTGGGCCTGCTGTGGCGGCCGTTCCGGGCTCAGAACGGCCGCGACTTCATGTGGAACAGCGGGGTTTTCGGCGTGCGCACCCAGCAGCTGAATTGGCCGATGCATGCGCTGGCAGCCGGCATCTTTGCCACCTATCCGTTCTTTCTCAAGCTCGGCCGCCGGCTCGGACGAACATGACTCGGCTCGCCGAACGGGCGACCGCCTCGTTCGGGGCCGCGCTTCTTCCGCCGGAAAGCGGCGGCCCGTCACCGGCGCAGCTGGTCGAACGCGTCGACCGCTACGTCACGCAGCTGCCCACGGCATCCCGGCGTGCGCTACGCGCGGGGCTGCTATCCCTCGCGGCGGCAGGCTATCTCACCACGGGCCGGTCGCTGTCCCGACTCAGCCCGGACCGCCGCACCGCAGTGCTGCGCCGAGTCGCCACCTTCAGCCCCGATGCCGGCGCGGCAGTCGAGGGGCTCAAAGCCATCGTGTTGCTCGCCAATGGCGCCGACAGCTACGCCGCGGAGTTGCTGCACCGCGGCACCGAGCACGACGTGGCCCGCCCCGACGCGGCGCTGACGATCACCGCGTCGACTGAGGCTCCGTCGGTGATCCACGCCGACGCGGTGGTGGTGGGCTCCGGGGCAGGCGGCGCCATGGCGGCCCACACTCTGGCCCGCGCCGGAATCAACACCGTCGTGCTCGAAGAGGGACGGCGGTGGAGCGTCGACGAATTTCGCGATATGCACCCGATCGACCGCTACGCCGGGCTGTATCGGGGCGCAGGTGCCACGTTGGCGCTGGGACGCCCGACCGTCGTGCTGCCGATCGGGCGGGCGGTGGGCGGCACCACCGTCGTCAACTCCGGCACCTGTTACCGGCCCCCGCTGCCCGTCCAGCGGCGCTGGCGCGACGAGTTCGGTTTGCGGCTCGCCGATCCAGACCGGCTGGCCGGCCACCTCGACGACGTGGAGCAGACCTTACAGGTGGCGCCCGTCCCGTTGGAGATCATGGGACGCAACGGCCGGCTACTGCTCGACGGGGCCGCGGCGTTGGGCTGGCACGCGGCGCCGATTCCACGCAACGCGCCCGGCTGCGATGCGTGCTGCCAATGCGCGATCGGCTGCCCGCGCAACGCCAAGTTCGGTGTGCACCTCAACGCGTTGCCGCAAGCCTGCGCGCGCGGCGCGCGGATCGTATCGGGTGCCCGCGTCGAGCGGGTACTGCAGGCGAGCGGTCGCGCCCGCGGCGTCCGGGCCCGGCGCCCGGACGGTACCGCCGTCGACGTGCTCGCCGACATCGTCGTCGTTGCTGCCGGGGCGACCGAGACACCGGGATTGCTGCGGCGCAGCGGCCTTGGCGGCCATCCCCGGCTCGGCCGCAACCTCGCGCTGCATCCGGCCGCCATGCTGGCCGGCTACTTCGACGACGAGATCATGGCATGGCGTGGCGTCCTGCAAAGCGCCGCGGTCGACGAACTGCACGCCACGCACGGCGTGCTGATCGAAGCGACGTCGACACCGCCGGGCATGGGGTCGATGGTGTTTCCCGGTTACGGCGCCGAGCTGCTGAGCTGGCTGGAGCGGGCCCCGCAGGTCGCCACATTCGGAGCGATGATTGCCGACCGCGGCGTGGGCCGGGTTTACTCGCCGCGCGGGCAGACACTCGTGCGCTACGACATCACCCCGGACGACACCGCCAAGCTGATCACCGCGCTGGAAGCCATCGGCAAGCTGCTGTTCGCCGCCGGCGCCGTCGAGGTGCTCACCGGCTTGCCCGGCGCGCCGACGGTATCCTCGCTGCCTGCGCTGCAGAGCTTGCTGCGGCGAACGAACCCGAAAAGCCTGCACCTGGCTGCTTTTCATCCCACCGGTACCGCCGCTGCCGGTGCCGACGAGCAGCGCTGTCCGGTCGACGAGACGGGCCGGCTGCGCGGTGTCGACGGGGTCTGGGTCGTTGACGCGTCGATCCTGCCCAGCTGTCCGGAGGTCAACCCACAGGTATCGATCATGGCGATGGCGTTGGCCGTTGCCGACGGAATCGTCGCTGCCCGAGCGGATTAGCTCAGCCAGCCGGCGCGAGCATGGACTTCCAGCCGTCGTCTCCAGTTTCGATTGAGTTCTGCACGGCCCACGTCACGCCGTCGGGACCCATCACTTCACCGCTCGACGGACTGTAGATCGCCGTCGGACTGGCCGGGGTGTAGACACACGGGTTGGGCTGCTGCCCATTGCATTGCACGGTGCCCGTTCCCGGGCGTTGCAGTGGATCGCTGCGCGGAGGAGTCGGCTTGGGAAGCCGGTCAGCTGAGGCCGGATTGAGGCCGTTGTTGATTGAGGGCGCCGGTATCACTTGGCCGGGGGTGACCGGCTGATCACAGCGCGCGCCGGGTGCCGGGCAGTTGTGGATCTGGTTGGGGTCGCCGTACCACGGATTGGTACCCAACGGGACATACGGTTTGTCGTCGCGGCACTCCATGGGCGTGGCCCGTCGCTTTCCGGGAACGTCGACGCACGGCAAGTTGCGGGCGCCGCGCACGGCGTTGGCCGGCGTGTCTTGCGGGATCTTGCAATAGGTTCCACTCGGCAACGGCGCAATGCTGGTGTCCGCCGGTGAACGCCACTCCGATGCGGGAATGAAGCCGGTCAGGCAGGGCGGCGGATTGTTGATCGACAGGTTGAAGTCCATGATCACCGACCCCGGCGACCCGGCGACCGCCGTCTGGGCGATTGACGCGACCTCCGGCAAGAAGACCAGCAGCTGCTCGAGATTCTTGTTGTACCGCTTGAGCATGTCGGTAACGATGGCCAGGTTCGCCAGGGTCTGCGGCAACGCCTCGCGCACATCGCCGAATACCGCGTTGATCTGATCGGCAGTCGGCGCGGCCTGGCGCAGAATGCTTTTCACGTTTTGGTCCTTCTCGGCGATCTGGACGCCGACCACGTCCAGGTTGTGGGACCAACGTTCGATCTCGTCCGCCGAGTTGACCTGGCTGTCCAGGATCGGCGCCGAGTGGGCAATGATGTCGTCGATGTCGGAAAGGTTGGTCTTGAAGTCGCCGACGATGGCCTGGGTGGAGTCGACGAGTCGTTGCAACGACGGCCCCAATCCCCCTACGGCTTGGGCGCCCTCGTCAAGCAGGGATCCGATCTTTTCCTTGGGTAGCACCGACAGCCCGCGGTTGGCGGCGTCCAGCGCGGGCCCGATCTCGCTGGGGACGGTGCTCTTGGTGATGGTCTGCCCCGGCGAGAAGAACTTGCCCGGATTCCCTGTCGAGACCAGATCCAGATACTGCTCGCCGATCGCCGACACCGAATGCACATTGGCGGACGCGTCGATCGGAATCCGGTAGCGATTGTCGATGCTGAGCGTGGCCCGGGCGCCCTTCTTCGTCGGCTCGACCTTGGTGACCTTCCCGATCTGAATGCCTCCGTAGGTCACGTTGGAGGTCCGGTACAGGCCGCCCGAAGCCGGCAGCTCCGCGGTCAGGGTGTACTGGCCGATGCCGACCTGGCTCGGGATACGCAGGTAATACCAGCCGAGCACAACCAGCGCCACCACCGTCAAAACGGTGAACACGATCAACTGGCCGCGGATCATCCGAGTCAACATCGCGTCAGTCCCCTCGCTCCACCGGCGCATCGGCCGGGTTGGGGGTGTATCGGATGTCAGGAATCATCGTGGCGGGATCACGGCCCCAGGACTGTTCGAGGGCACGCAGTGCCCCGGAGAATCCGGTGCCGGTGAGGGCAGCGTTGTCGATGGTGCTCAGCGTCAGGTCAAGCGCCCCGGATACGTTGATGTAGTCACCGCGAACGATTTTGGGCAAGGCGTCGAGGGTGAACGGGGGCGAAAGCAGCAGCTTCAGCGACTCCACCAGATAGGGCGCGGACCGGCCGAGTTGCTTGAGCGGTCGCTGCAGTAGCTGCAGGTCTTGGTGGAGGTTGTCCTGCGATGCCGACAGCGTCTTGTCCGTGACGGCGCTGATGCGTCCCACCGCATCGATCGCTTCGACGAACCGGACGTGCTCGTCAGCGAAATACTTGACCAGCGGCGGCAATTCGCTGAGTGCTCGATCCAGTACATCCGTTCGGCCGGCCAGATAGGACACCAGCCGGTTGGTGGAGTCGATGGCACGAGTGATGTCGTCGCGCTGCTGGTTGAGTTGGCGGGTAAAGGTATCCAGCTTGTGTAGGAAGTCACGGATCTGACCGGCCCGTCCGGTCAGAATGTTATTGACCTCATCCTGCACGACCTCCAAATTCGGGATGCCGCCGCCGCGCAACACCATCGCCACGCTGGCCAATGTCCGTTCGATCGAGGGATACGCCGATGAGTGTTTCAACGGGATGGTGTCGCCGTTTTGCAGCAGCTGCGGCGACGGGTGCTGCGGTGCTGCCAACTCCACGTGTTGAGAGCCCAGCAGGCTGGTCTGGCCGATCTTCGCAGTGGCGTTCTTCGGCAGCTTAATGCCCTTGTCCAAATCCAGTGTCAGCGTGGCGATCCAGTTCTTCAGCTCGATTGCCCGCACGGTCCCAACGAAGACGTCGGCGACCAGAACCCGGCTGTTGCCGTTGAGCGCCAAGGTGTCCGGCATCTGCACATAGATGGTGTAGGAACCGGGTCCGCTGCCGGGACCGCCGGGCAACGGCACATTGGCGATACCCCGCCAGCTCGTACACGACGTCAGCACCACCGCCGCTGCCAGTAGGGCCACGCCCTGCCAAACCCGCCGGCGCACAGCGTGTACCGCGCGCATCATGAGCCCGGGCCTGCCGGTCCAGGTGCCTCGGCGGCACCGAGCGGAGCATCGGCCGGCGGTCCTGGTGCCGGTGCCGGCGACGGCAGCGGTTGTGGATACCACGGCGGCGGTAGTGGGTTGTTCTCGTCGTAGGCATTCGGCGGCCCGGTCATGTTCTGCCGTGGCGGTGGCGCCGTAATGTCCGGGCCGCCCATGAGCTCTGTTAACGACTCTGGCGTCAGCAAGCTCGCGGTGGCGGGCGATACCTCGACTCCTTGCATGCCGGGCGCGACGATCCAGCCCGGTTCGGAGTTACGGTGCGACCAGGGAGTATCCGGGGAGAAGATCCCGGGGACCGTGGTGTCTTTGTAGCCCGGTGGCGGCTGGAGTCGCTCTTCTGAGTACGCGATGTTTTTGGGCAACGTATCGGCGGTGGTGACCACGTTGATGCCGAACGGGACGTAGTTGAATTTGATTGCATCCAGGACCGGTCCGAGATACTGGGCGCAGAGTTCGGCCGAATCCTGATAGCCCAGGCGGCTGCCGGCCTGAATCATGCTGCAGATGAACTGCATTGGGTTGGCGAAGTTCACCAGCGCCGGCACTCCGGTCAATCCGCCGTGCGCCGGCTCGTAGATCCCGAGGACATTGGCGGCCATGTGGGGCAGCACATGGAGTCCGGTCTCCAAACCCTCTATCGGTGTCGGTTGCACGATGGCGGTGGTCACCTCGCCGAGGTTGTTGAGGTCGTGGGTCAGCGCTTCACGGTTCTCGGACAAGAACTTCTGCCCGGTCGACAACAGGTCGTCGGTCTGCTGTATTGCGCGGGCCACCGCCTGATCCGAACTGGTGAAGATGTTGGTGAAGTGTGCGAGTTGTTGGTTCAGTTCGATGAATTGCTGGTCGTTTCGGTGCAGCGCGTTGACGAACAATGCCAGGCTGCGCGCCACCGCGAAGAAGTCCCCGCGGCCCTCGTTGAGCGCGGTCAGTGCCTTCGAGAGTCCATCCAGCGTGGTGTTGAGCTGCTTGCCCTTGCCGGCCAACCCGTCGGCGAACGACTCGATCACGTCGCCGAACGGACCCTTGGGCTGTTCGGGGGTGGGACCCAGTTTGTCGATGATGTTGGTGACCTGGTTGCGCAAGTCGTCCCACTCGACCGGCACCTGGGTGCGTTCGATCGAAATTACGGCGTTGTCGCCCATCACCGGACCGCCGTCGTAGGGCGGCTCCAACTGGATGCTGCGCGACGCCACCAGTGTGGGGTTGAGAATCGCCGCCGAGGCGTCGGCGGGCACCTTGTACTTGTTTTGGTAGTGAAAGGTGACTTTCATCTTGTCGCCGGTCGGCTCGATCGCATCGATCGCGCCCACCCGCACGCCCATGATCTGAACCTTGTCGCCGACATAAAGCGCATTCGCCGCCGGAAAGTAGGCAACAACGGTGTTGTTGGTCAGCCGGTGGTAGAGCTGCCAGCCCGCGACCGTCGCGACCAGACCCAGCACCACCGCGAGCGAACCGATGATGATTGTCGCCCGTGAAAGCCTGGGCAGCTGGAGTTTTCGGATATCGAAGATGGTGCTCATTGGCTGCTACCTCCCGTCCCGTCGGGCGTGATGAACGGGGCCGGCAACTGTGGGCCTGGTCCGTGTGGCGGCGGCGGTCCCGGTGGCAGCGGCGACGGCGGCGCCGCGGGTAGCGGGGCCGGCCCTACCGGCTCTGTCCGCGCTCCATGCGGTGCCGGCGGCAACGGCACCGGTGTGCCCGGAACGTCGGGCGGCGCAACACCTTGCCGCCCCCCGCTCGGGATGCCCGGCGTCGGGGGCAGGCCCTTGGGGTTGGGCGGCGACGACAACACGTCGGGCAACGCCGGGTAGGGTCCATTGGGCCCGAACGGGCCTTGCTCTTGGTCAATTCCCGCACACGGCATCGGATTGCCCGGGCGCGGAAGCAGTTCGGGTGCTGGCGTGTACGAGCAAGGTGATCCCGGCGCCACCGCCGGTCCCGGATGATCCGGGGTGCCTTCCAACACCGGCGGCGCGGGGGGCGGCGCACCATTGGGGAACCGGGTGCCGTTGGGGTCGGGGAACCGGAACGCCGGCAGGCCCGCGCTGCGCCAGAAGTCCTCCGGGTCGAGGCCGCGCTTTTTGAACGCCGCATCCACCCACGGCTGCAGAATTTGATACGGCAGCAGGTTGGCCACCATGACTTTGAAGTACGGCCCCGAACTGACGGCCTCGCTCAGCGACGCGGTGAACTTCTGCAAGCTCGTCAACACGGCGACAAGGTCGTTTTTGTGCTCGACCAGTACGTCGGTCACCGAGCGCAGTTGCTCGAGAAGGTGATTGAGGTTCGGGTTGTCGTTGATCAGTCCCTGCACTTGCCCGGAGAAGGCCGCGACGTTGCCCAGCAGCGCATTGATGTCGCGGTCCCGCTGATTGAAAGCCGCCAGCAATGCACGCGCGTTGACCAGCAGCGCGTTGATCTGTTCCCCGCGGTCCCCCAGGATACCGGCTACTTTCCTGGCCGAGGTCAGCAAGTGCTTGATCTGGTCGTCTCGTTTGCCGAGGGTGTCGGAAAACTTGGCCACCCCGTCGAGGGCGGCACCCAGGTGCGGAGAAGTCTGGCTCACGGTTTCGGACAACACATTCAATGACTTTTTGACGGTATCGATGTCCCAGCCGGCGGCGGCCTTGGTGACGTCGAAGAACGCGTCGTAGATCTGGTAGGGGGTGGTGCTTTGCCCCAGTGGCAGCACGTCGTTCGGGCGCAGTCTTTCCGAGCCGCGCGGTTGGACCTCGAGCACCTTCTTGCCCAGAACGGTTTCGGTCTTGATCGCCAATCGGCTTTCGGTCCCGATGGTGTGAGTGCCCGTCGAGAATTTCATCACGATGTGGTTGCCTTCGATGGCGACGCTCTGAACAATGCCGACGTCCTTGCCGGCGATGCGGACCGTGTCGCCCTTGGACAGGCCGCCGGTGTCGCTGAACTGCACGTAGTAAGTCGGCTGCGCAAACAGCATCGGAACGCTGCTAAAGCTTTGCCCCACACCGACAACGAGGGCTGCCGTGACGATCGCCATCGCCCCGACGCGTACCCGGTTGGCAGGTTCCAGCGTTCTCATTGCAACGTGCACCTGCCTGTCGGCTGTTGGAAAAGCCTGACCGTGCGTACCGGACCGCCCGGTTGCAATCCGTTGAGCCGGATCGACAGGTCGCACAGGTAGAAGTTGAAGAAGTCACCGTAGAGACCGCCGGTGCGGCCGACCAGATTGAAGGCGGTCGGTGACTGCGACAACAGATCCCCGATTTGGCCACGATTCTCGACGAGCGGCGCGGCGACGGTCTCCAAGTGGCTCACGGCGCTACGCACCAGCTCTCGGTTGTCGGCCAGTAGGTCGGCTACGGTTCCGGCTGCCCGGCTGATATGTGCCATGCCGTCCGCCAGCGGATCGGCGCGGTTTTTCAAGCCGGTGACCAATGTCTCGATATTGTCAACAGTCTGGTCCAACTCCTGCCGATGCCGAACCGTGGTGTCCAGCAGCGTGTTCAGGTTGGTGATCACTTCGCCTATCGCCTGGTCGCGCTCGGCCAGATGCGAAGCCAGCTCGGCGGTCTGGTCGAGAATGTCGTTGATGGTTCCGCCTTGCCCCTGGAATACGGTGATGATCGACGAGGCGATGTTGTTGACCTTCTGCGGGTTCAACGCCCGAAACAGCGGCTTGAACCCGCCGATCAGTGCGTCGAGATCCAGCGCCGGCTGGGTGCGCGCCAGCGGGATGAATCCGCCCGGAGGCAGAACTTTGTTGGCCGCCTCGCCCTCGCCGCGGCCAATTTCCAGATAGCGGTTGCCGATCAGGTCCTGGTAGCGGATCTGTGCCGTAGTCGACTCGTACAGCTGCACTGACCGCTCGACGCTGAAAACGACCAGGATCCGCCGGTCGTCGTCGATCAGGTCCACTTTTTTGACCTTGCCGACTTCAACACCCGAAGCCCGGACGAACTGGCCGGCGCGTAATCCGCTGGCACTGCTGAATTCCGCGGAGTAACTGTTGGTTCGGTCAAACCGGATCTGACCGAAAACCACCACGATGATGGCAGTGAACAGCAACTGCACCGACGCGATGGCGGCCAACCGGATAACCGGACCGGTGATTCTCATGGGTTGATCGTGTTCTCCCCGTACTGGCGTCCCCACACATATTCGATGGCGAGGGGCTGGTTGATTTCGAAGTGGTTGTAGGGCGCGATGTTGATGCCGGTGTCCATCACCAGATACGGCGCCGGCCACAGATCGCGGGTGATCGGCTGCCAGCAGCCCGGTGCGCCGCCGGGCCCGCCCCTGGCGTTGGTCCTGGGCAAATTGTCGGGATAGACGTAGGGGTTCTCCGCACCGGTGATTGCCACCCCGAGCGCCGCGGAGTACTGGTTACCGCTCTCCAACTCGGTGATCTTGGGTACGAGATTGGAGATATTGCGGATCGTGCAGAACAGCGCGGGGCTGTGGGTGTCGAGTAGCCGGGTCGTCGGAACAAGGTCGCCGACAACGCGTTCCAGATACGGCGCAGCGCGTTCGAAAACGTCGCCGGCCGTGTTGCCGAAGCCGATCGCCGCCAGCCGCGCGGCATCCAGATCGTTTTGTTGTGCATTGAACGTGTGCGCCGTGGTGAGCGCATTGTTGATGAAGTCAACGAGATCGGGTGCCGCGTTCGCGTAAGTCTCCGTCAGAGCCGCGACTTGCCGGATGTCGTGACGGATCGTCGGCATCCGCGCATTCACGTCGTCGAGGATGGCGTTGCCGTTGACGATCGAAGCCCCGAACTTCTTACCCAATCCGCTCAGCGCCTCCGCAGCCGCGCTCAGCGTCAGGTTCACCTTGATCGGATCGACTTGCTCGGAAAGCTCCATCAGCGTTTCGAACAACGTGTTGAATTCGGTGGTCACCGACATGGCGTTGATGACGTCGCCCGGCGAGATCGACTGGGGAGACGGATCTTCGGGCGCGGTGAACGAAACGTATTTGTTGCCGAACACCGTGGTGGCCTGGATTTTGGCGTCGACGTTGGCCGGAATCAACTTCACGTACTTCGGATCGACATCGAGCGCCAACTTGGCCGCCGGCTTGCCGTCCCGGTCAATCTCGGAAATCTCAGCGACCCGGCCGACCTCGACGCCGTTATAGGTGACCTTCGCTCCCTTGTCCATCACCAGTCCGGCCCGCGCGGCCAGCATCGTCAACCGTGTCGTGGGGGTGAAGTCGCCACGGAACTGTCCGTAGGTCAACCCAAGCACCAAGGCGCATGCCAGCAATAACCCCACGCCGGCCAACTTGTCCGGCCAGGTGCGCGGCTTGCGTTCCTTGATCGGGATGGTCATGGCGACTAAACCGTGAGGTTGAAATTCGGATCGACGCCGTAGAGCGCCATCGAGGTCAGCAGGACAACGAGCACCGTTGAGACAAGCGAGAACCGCATCGATCGGCCGACCGCTTCGCCCACCCCCACCGGGCCGCCGCTCGCGTTATAGCCGTAGTAACAGTGGGTGATCATCACGACCACCGCCATCACGATGACTTCCATGCCCGACCAGAACACGTCCTCGGTGCGCAGGAATGTCCGGAAGTAGTGCTCGTAGGTGCCCACCGACTGTCCGTAGAACAACGTCGTGACGGTTTGCCCCGCCAGGAACGACATCACGAGTGCCATCGCATAGAGCGGGACGACCACCACCAGGCCGGCCACGATCCGGGTGGACGCCAGGAACGAAATCGACTTGATGCCCATCACCTCCAGGGCATCGATCTCCTCGCTGATGCGCATGGCGCCCAGCTCGGCGGTAGCGCCGGCACCCACGGTGGCCGCCAGTGCGACGCCTGTCACCAAGGCGGTAACGACACGCACATTGACCAGGGCGGCGAAGAACCCGGTGAAGGTCTCCACGCCGATATTGCCCAGCGATGCGAAGCCTTGGATGGCGATGAGCGACCCGCCGGACAATGTGGTGAAGCCGATGATCGAGACGGTGCCGCCGATGACGGCCATCGCACCGGTGCCCATGCCGATCTGGGCGATCAGCCGCAGCGTCTCCGTGCGATAGCGGCGCAGCGCCAAGCCAATCGACCAGGTGCCGTTGGCCGCGAACCGGGCCAGCTGTCCGGCCTGCTCCAGTCCTCGGCCGGCACTGCCGACGTAACGATTGACATTGGCGGCTGCGCGCGGGAAGCGGGCCCGGACAACGGCAGTCGTCGACATCTCAGCGCCCCGTCCCGAACCGCACCCCGATCGTGGTCAGCACCACGTTGACCGCGAACAACGCGAGGACGCACAACACCAGGGTTTCGTTGACGGCGATCCCGACGCCCTTGGGGCCGCCCTTGGTGGTCAGCCCTCGGTAGCAGCCGACCAGCCCGGCGATCAGTCCGAACACCGCGGCCTTGACCGTCGCGATCACTACCTCGGGCAACCCGGTGACCAGGGTCAGGGTGGCCAAGTATGCGCCCCCAGAGACATTTTGGATGTGAACGCCGAACAAGAAGCCGCCGACCAATCCAATGGTGATGACGGTTCCGTTGAGCAGGGTGGCGACGACGGTTGCCGCGACGACGCGCGGCACCACCAGCCGGTAGATGGGGTCGATGCCGAGAACCTCCATCGCGTCGATCTCCTCGCGGATGGTGCGGGCGCCCAAGTCGGCGCAGATGGCCGTAGACCCGGCGCCCGCGATGACCAACACCGTGGTCAGGGGGCCCAGCTGGGTGACCGCACCCAGCGCCGCGCCCGCCCCCGAGACGTCCGCCGCACCGAAGGCGGCCAGCAGGGTATTGAGCGTGAAGACCACGAGCACGGTCAGCGGGATTGAGACCGCGATAGTGGGCAGCAACGAGACCCTCATGATGAACCAGCACTGCAGGATGAACTCCTGCCACTGAAATGGCACACGGAACAGTGCTTTTCCCGCCAGCACGCCCATCCGGGCGAAGCCGCCGACCGTCGCGAGCGGGGGCTGAAGTTGGTCGCGAACGTATTCGGCGAGCCGTGTCTCCGTCAACGTCGTCACCGCTGGCTCCTCACCGTGCAGCCCGAGAAACAGGCATTAACTTTAACCGCGAGAACCCTCAGATCCGTGCAAGGACGTGCGGCCGTGTCATGGCGGCGATGGGGCAGACATGCGGGTCGCAACTAGTGACAAGCCAATTGCCAGGAGCGCTTGCTCACGATCGCTGACTCGAGCCCGCTACCGCCCGGATGTCTTCAATAGTCGCTTCCCCAGCCGTTGCAAGGTGTCCACCGAGAACGGCTGTGCCATATGGCGATTGACGCCGGGTGCGATGCGTAGCATGAAGTAACCGAGCCAGGCTTCGGTACGAACCGGCACAACCGCGAGGTCGAACCGCACCGCTCGCACCGCCGCGGCTGCGACCAGGTTCGGGCTCATCGGCGCGAACGGAAGTTTCTCGCCGAGTTCTTGCAGACGCCGCGTAACCTCCCTGCCTTGCTCGATGAGCTTTGGGTCGACACCGACGGTGACCGCGTTCTCACCGATATTGGTGTTGATCACTCCGGGGCAGATGGCACTGACCCCAATGCCTTTGGGCCCGAGTTCAAGCCGCAGGCATTCGGTCAGCATCTTCACCCCGGCTTTGGACACCGAGTAGGCCGACATCACCGGGGTGGGAGTGAAAGCTGCCGCGGAGGCGATATTGACGATGTGCCCACCGGCGCCGCGCTCGATCATCTGCGCGCCGAAGACGCGGCAGCCATGAACCACGCCCATCAGGTTCACACCCAGTTGACGGTCCCAGTCCGCCGGGCTCAGTTCTAGAAACGGACCACCGACGAGCATGCCCGCATTGTTGACCAGCACGTCGGCGCAACCGTGATCAGTGCGCACCGCTGCACCGAACGACTCCCACGCGTCGGGGTCGGTGACGTCAAGGCGTGCCGCCGAGGCTCGGTGCCCGTTGCCCCGAATGATCGCGGCGGTGGCAGCGGCTGCGTCCGCGTCGATGTCAGAGGCCACCACATGAGTGCCGAGCTTGGCGAATTTCATCGCCGTTGCCCGCCCGATCCCGCTTCCTGCACCAGTGACGACGACGAGGCGCGGCCGCAATCTGTTGATTTTCACGCGCGCTCCTGTGCGGTGCCTGCACTGTAGCGATAGACGTCGATGTCGTAATGGCGGTTCTGCCAGTACATCTCACCGTGAGTCGACGGTCTGAACGGCGAATCACCCTTATTGTCCAGGTAGTAGGTGTTGGAGCCGGCGCAGACCGGGGTGAACAGAAAGTTCTTCTGCTGCCGTTTGAGGCATTTGCGGAAGTACTCCTCGTGGACCTCCCGGCGGATTTCGCACACCGTCGCCTTGCGGCGTTTCGCCTCCGCGATCGCTCGGCTCAGGTGCGCCGACGTCGCCTCGATCATCCACAGATACGAGCCGAGCACGAAGCCGTAGGGGCCGGTGATCGCGAAGGCGTTCGGAAAGCCGGGCACCGAAACCCCTTGATAGGACTGGTATCTCTGCTCGTCCCAGAA
Organism: Mycobacterium sp. NGS48; assembly: GCF_059812585.1. Taxonomy (NCBI): domain Bacteria; kingdom Bacillati; phylum Actinomycetota; class Actinomycetes; order Mycobacteriales; family Mycobacteriaceae; genus Mycobacterium; species Mycobacterium sp. NGS48. The sequence goes on along the minus strand of NZ_JCALCY010000001.1, from coordinate 347,926 downwards.
TGCTCCGAGCTCTAGCCCGTGCCGGCCGATGACAGGAAACGGCGGAACCGCGCCCGTGTCCCACAGCTTGAATCCGGTCGCACAGATCAGCACATCGACCCGGTGCTCTACCCCGTCGACGGTCCGCACCCCGCGTTCGGTGACGCATTCGATGGTGTCGCTGACCAGGCTGACATCATCACGGTTGAACGAGCGCAGATAGTCGTTCGACATCGACGGTCGCTTGCATCCCAATCCGTATCGCGGAATCAGCTTCTCCCGGATCACCGGATCGTCGACCTGGCTGCGCATCCAGCGTCGGGTCGAAACCTCGAGCGCCCGGCGGCCGGTTTCCGTCAGCCACCGCGGCCCCATCCACACCCCGCTCATGGCAACTTCGGTCCCGACAGTTCCGACCAGGCGGACCGCCGACCGGATCGGCTTGCGTTCCATGATCCATCGGCTGACCGGATTCATTTCCCTGTCGAATCTGGGAAATACCCAGATCGGTGTCCGCTGGAAGACCGTCAGATGCTCGACCTCGTCGGCGATAGCCGGCACCACCTGCAGCGCGGTCGCGCCGGTGCCGATGATCGCGACCCGCTTACCGGCCAGTGCGACGTCGTGGTCCCACAGCGCGGTGTGCATGAGCGTGCCGCCGAAGTCGCGAAGCCCCGCGATGTCGGGCATCTTCGGGCGCTCCAGTCCGCCGACCGCCAGCACCATATACCGGCCGGTGACCTCGCCGCCGTCGTCGGTGGCCAGCCGCCACATGCTGTGGCGTTCATCGAATGTCGCGGCGGCAACTGTCGTATTCAGCCGCAGTTTGTCCCGCAGCCCGTACTTGTCCACCATGTCGTCGGCGTAGCGACGCAGTTCCGATCCCGGGGCGAAGACCCGGGACCAACCGCCACGCTGCTCATAGGAGAAGCTGTAGATGAACGACGGAATATCCACGGCCACCCCGGGATAGGTGTTGGCATACCAGGTACCGCCGACCTGATCCCACTTGTCGATGATGAGAAAGTCGTGAATTCCCTGCCGCTGCAATGCTATTGCGGCACCGATCCCGCCGAACCCGGCGCCCACCACAACAACCTCGTGGTCGGGAGATACCCGCTCGGCAGCGGCGGCCTGCGCGGTGTCGAGCATGGTGCTCAAGGCCGGACCGCCAGTTACTTGAGGTGACCGACGAGGGACCCCTGAGCGCCGAACAGCTCTTGGCGCCACTCCTCGACCAGTTGACGAGTGTCGATGTCGTCGGGATGAAAGCCCGGCCGCATGTAGACGCGCAGGTCTGCCATCAGGCCCCGCACCAGCGGGCCACGGAAGATGCCGATGGTCTGCCGCGCCACCTTGATCGGGCGCCAACCTTTCGGGTCGGTCAACACCGACAGCACGGTGGCCGCCGTCACCACCGGGATGGTGAGGACATACATCACCGCCATCACCCCGATCCGGGTCCGCTCGGGTCCGCCGACTGCACGGTAGACGTCGAAGGCCACCGACTTGTGCTCCAACTCCTCGACTGCATGCCAGTTGAGCAGATTCCACACCTCGGGATCGCCCGGAATCGCTTGGATCTCGTCACGGGACAGCACCCGCTCGGCCAGCGTTGCGGTGTAGTGTTCGGCCGCCGCCGTCATCGCCAGGTGCACCAGCGCGGGCGCTCGATTCTCCAGACGCAGGATCAGCCGGTGGCGACGGCTGTCGGTGGGGAAGGTCAACAGCCGGACGAACGGATAGCCCATTTCGATGAGCTTTTCGTTCAGTCGGCGATGTTCCTGGCCGTGCACCGACTCCTGGCCGATGAATCCGGCCACCCGCTTCTTCAGCACCGGATCGGTCACCCGATCGGCGACGCGCCGCACCGACCTGATGAACGATTCCTCCCCCGGCGGAAAAGCCGCCGACAAGAACGCCACGAGGTGGCTGAAAGCAATGTCGCCCTCGACGAAGTGATGGTTCATCGGTTGCGGATCGCCGAAGCGAAACCGGATACGCCGTACCTTCGGATAGCCGATCGGGGCAGAATCCCCCTGTCGCGCAACAGCAACGTTCCTGTCGGCCATGGCACTCGTCTCCTCGGGGCGTCGTGTTCGATCACTTCAGATGGTCGACAAGGGCTCCTTGCGGACCGAACAGTTCCTGTTGCCACTCCTGCAGCAATCGTTGGGTGTCAATGTCATCCGGGTGAAATCCCGGTTGCAGGTATTTCGCCAGGTCGTAGATCAGGCCACTGAACAGTGGCCCGCCGAACAATGCGCGCGCTTCCCGGGCAAGTCGCAACGGCTGCCGCCGCGCGACCGGATCGCGGGCCAGCGAGAACACCAGCGTGGTCAGCGTGATGGGAAAGGTGAGCGCGATCATCGCGCACATCACGGCAATTCGGGTACGTTCCGAGCCACCCATCGCGCGGTAGACGTCGAATGCCACCGACTTGTGCTCAAGCTCTTCGAGCGCGTGCCAGTTGAGCAGGTTCCATATCTCCGGCTCACCCGGGATCTCCTGGAGCTCTGAGCGGCCAAGTATCCGCTCGGCAAGCACCGCCGTGTAGTGCTCCGAGGCCGCGGTCATTGCCAGGTGCACTCGGCTCGGTAGCCGCTGTTCGAAGTGAATAAACCGTTCCTTGAACGACTTCGAATCCCACCACCCGATCGGGTAACCCATTTCGATCAGCTTCTCGTTGATCTGTCGGTGCTGCTGGCCGTGAGTGGATTCCTGACCGATGAAGCCGGCGACTCGCTGTTGCAACGCCTTGTCGGCGAGGCGGTCGGAGAACCGGCGCACCGAACGGATGAACGACTCTTCTCCCGGTGGGAAGGAGCCGGACAACCCGGCCACGAAGTGACTGAACACCATGTCGTCATTGACGAAGTACTTTTCGTACGCGCGGTCCTCGCCCAACACGAAGCGCACCCGTCGCGTCGTGGGATAACTCGAGCGCGTGGCTGTGGCGTCCGGAAGTTTCCGGCGAAATTTGCCCGCCATGGTGACCTCAGCCTTTCCCGAACAGTTAGTAACTAGTACTAGCAGTACCGGTATTGGCCAGAATACCGCGAGGCGTGAGGGGGCACAAGGGGTCAGCGCGACGGGACCGGGTGTTCGATCGGGGATGCGAGCCGAGCTAGTCGTTGCCAGCCAGAGAATCCAGTTTGGAGTCTGGATCCAGTTCCACTCCGCGGGCCGCCGCGCACGCCGAGAATGCGCCCCACAGAAAGGTGGTCAGCTGTTCGACGAGGGCATCTTTGCTGATTGTCGGACTGTTGAGCCAACGCAGCACGCCAAGAGCAACGGCCCCGAGCGCGGCGTCGACAAAGTACTCGACGTCACCGGAGTTCCCGCCCTGGGTGCGCAACAGCGCGGCCACCACGTCGACCGTGGCGTTTGACAGCGGTCTGGCGTTGTCGATCAACTCGGTGGGCGAATGCTCGTCGCGGAAATGCGAACCGACCAGAAAGCGAAAGAGATTGGGCCGCTCGTCGACGAGGTCGACATACGAACGCACTGCCGAGCGCACCAACTGCAGCGCGGTGCCGGCGAAGTTGAAGTGGGGTACCACCCGTTCGATGACCATCTCCTGCGCACGCTCACCCACCGCGGTGAACAACGCATGCTTGTCGGCGAAGAACCGGTAGAGCTTTGGGCGCGGAACCGCCGCTGTCTTGACGACGTCGTCGATCGACAGGTCCGGACCGTATTCCTCGATGGCCCGCAGCGTCGACTCAATCAACTCGGCGCGCACTGCAACTCGGTGCTCACGCCAACGGTCGACCCGGGCATCCCCCGTCAACGCGGGCAGCCGCCCGCGGCCGAGAGCTACATCCGCCGACACGATCTCAATCGTAATCCACCAGACCCAAACGACCGTGCGTTCTGCGGCGCGGAACGACGACGCTGCGCTACCAAACCAGCGGGGCCAGATGCGTTCGTGCGTACGCGCGAACGGCGGCGTCGTCGCCCACGTCGAGGACCTTGCTCGGCACCTGCGCAAGTGAGCAAGCCAGTCGGATGTGCAGTTCGGCGACCGCTGCCAGGTCGTGATCGGGCATGGCGGCCCCGGCGGCGCGCAGCGCTTTGGCCATCGCCTCGGACGCGCTGTCGAGGAACGCCTCGGCTTCGGCAAAGATGCCGGGCACCGCCACCAGGTCGGCGTCGAACTCCAGGAATTTCCGCATCACGGGTTCGGTGGTCAACAACCGCAAACCTTCGCAGAAGGCCGCTATCGCAGCGTCTTTCGGACCGGAATCGATGCCGACGGTGCGCAGCCGACCCATCGCGAATTCGAAAGTGCGACGGCCCAGCTCGGTGATCAACGCGTCGCGGCTGGGGAACCGGCGGTACAGCGTGCTGCGGCTGACGCCGGCCTGGCGCGCGATCACGTCCATGCTCGCGCGGCCGACACCGACCAGTGAGACTTCCTCGGCAGCGGCCTTGAGGATGGCCCGTTCCTGCTCGGTGGTGCTAGTGGTGTTCCGTGTGCGCCGCATCCGTACCAGTGTGTCAGCCGACGGGGCAGCCCCGGGGCGGGGCGAAAGAGTCCAGTGCCACCGATCGGTGCAGTTTGACCAGCTTCTCGTACTGCAGCCGGTTGTAGGCCAGCGGGACCAGCAGCAGCCGGTCCGGCAGCACGCGCCAGGCCAGTTGCAGCAGGCGCGTATAGAGCGCGAATTCGCGATCGTGGCGGTCCTGCCACCGGAAGCCGGTCAGTTCCCGTACGCCCGGGTGCATGATGCCGAACGAGCACACTTTCACCACCCGACCGGCTACCGGCCGCGCGGCGAACCACAGCGGGGCGATGCCGGCCCGCAGCGGCGCCGGCAACAGCAGTGTCGGCAGCGGCAGCCGGGTGAGCCCGGCCGTTACCCGATCCAGAAACGGGTTGGCCCGAAGGTGGGTGTCGACCATGTCGTCGTAGTAGCGGATGGCATCGGCGTATGTCGGCGGCAGCTTGCCGGATTTTCCGGGCAGTTCGATAGCGCTGAACGCGGCGACAAGTTGCTGGTAGGCCGCTTCCTCCTCGGCCGGCGTCAGCGCGATTCCGGTGGCCGGCGTAAAGGACCGCAGCACCACGAACAGTCCGCTGACCGCGATCCAGTTCCACAGTTGCGGGCTCAAGGCGCTGTAGCGGACATCGGCGAACTCCCCCTTGCCGCGGCCGCGGACGTCGCGGTGCAGCAGCTTGAGCCGTTCGCCCTCGGCCGCGCGGTCGTCGGCGTCGCCCCAAATGGCTAATAGCGCCGAAAACCCGCTGCGCACACCGCGGTCGGCGAAGTTGCGTTCGAAGCGGCCGGTCTTGTCGACTGCGGCGGCCACCGGTACCAGGGCCACCTCGTCGAACGCGGCGGCTCCGAAGACGCCGGCGAACACGCTGCCGCTGTGCTTGCGAAACTGTCCCATCACCCGGGGTCGCACCGGGCCCGCCAGGCGATCCGGATCGATGTGCGGTGCGATGCCGGCGCCCATGGCCACTCCTTAGCCGGATGACTCTTTGACACAAAGACTACATTTCTGTGTCAACGTGTCAACGATTTCCGGCGAGCTGCCGAGGGTCAGCTTTCGAGCTTGTAGCCCAACCCACGCACGGTGACCAGGTGCACCGGGTTGGCCGGGTCGCCCTCGATCTTGGACCGCAGCCGCTTGACGTGCACGTCGAGGGTCTTGGTGTCGCCGACGTAGTCGGCACCCCACACCCGGTCGATCAGCTGCCCGCGCGTCAACACCCGGCCGCTGTTGCGCATCAGATACTCCAGCAGGTCAAACTCCTTAAGCGGCAACGTGATCGGCTCTCCGTTCACGGAGACAATGTGACGCTCGACATCCATGCGCACCGGTCCGGACTCCAATACGCCGTCGGCTTCCTCGGAGTCATCGTCGCCCCCGCGGCGCAGCACCGCCCGGATCCGGGCGATCAGCTCCCGCGCCGAATAGGGCTTGGTCACATAGTCGTCGGCGCCCAGTTCCAGTCCGACGACCTTGTCGATTTCGCTGTCGCGGGCGGTGACCATGATCACCGGCACGCTGGAACGGGCACGCAACTGCTTGCACACGTCAGTACCCGACATGCCCGGCAGCATCAAGTCCAGCAGCACGATGTCGGCGCCAACCCGGTCGAATTCGGCCAGTGCCGAGGGCCCGTCGGTCACGACCGTGGCATCAAAGCCCTCTTTGCGTAAGAGGAACGCCAGCGGATCGGCCAGCGACTCCTCGTCTTCCACGATCAGCACGCTGGTCATTTGCGCAGTTCTTCCTCTCGTTGGACTCTCTTGGGCCGAGCCAGGGGCTCGGGCGGTTGATCGGGCTCGTCGCCGGGATCGACATACATCGGGATAGACAGGGTGAACGTCGAGCCGGTTCCGGGCTGGCTCCACAGCCCGATGCTGCCGTTGTGGTTGGCGGCGACGTGCTTGACGATCGCCAGGCCCAGCCCGCTGCCGCCGGTGGACCGTGACCGTGCCTTGTCGCTGCGGAAGAACCGCTCGAAGACCCGTTCCTGGTCTTTGCGTGCGATGCCGATGCCGCGATCGGTGACCGCGATCTCGACGGATCCGGCGCGTCGGCGACGGCTGATCGACACCAGCGACCCACGCGGGGAGTAGGCGATCGCGTTGGACACCAGGTTGGCCAGCGCGGTGATCAGCAAGGTCTGGTCGCCCAGCACCCGCAGGCCGCTCGGCTCGTCGGTGCGGACCTCGATATCGGCGTTTTCGGCGGACACCTTATGACGGGAAATCGCCTCGGAGACAATGGCATCCACGTCGACGGCGCCCAGGTCGGGTAATCGCTCGGCGCCCTGTAGCCGGGACAGTTCGATCAGCCCAATGACCATGTCCCCGAGCCGGTTGGCCTCGACGAGCACCTTCTCACCGAACCTGCGTACGGTTTCCGGGTCGTCGGCCGACACCAACAGCGCCTCAGCGAGCACGGCCATCGCACCGACCGGGGTCTTGAGCTCATGGCTGACATTGGCCACGAAGTCGCGACGGGTCGCCTCCATCCGGGCGTACTCGGACTGGTCGTAGACGAAGACGACGGCGAAGCGGCGATCCTCCTCGCTCAACAGTCGCGCCTCCCCGCGCACCGACAACCCCGACCGGCCGGGCGCCGAGGCCTTGGCGGGCTGCATGTCGAACTCGGCAACATCGCCGCTTGCCAGCGCCCGGCGCGCCGCCCGCCATGCTTCGTCGTCGAGCTGACGGTCGCGCACCAGGCCCAACTCGTCGGCGCGGTTGTTGCGGTACACCACGTCGCGGTGGACGTCCACCACCGCGGTGCCCAGCGGAGTCAGTGCGACGATGCGCTGCAGCATCTGCGCGACGGTGATGCCGGCCCAGTCTGCGGCTGCCCGCTGCCGTCGCTCGAGGACGCGCGGCGCCAAACGAGCACCGACGGCGATGCCGACGGCCAGCGCCAGGACGATCGAAACCCCGGCCAGCGACAGCGCCGAGAACACAGTCACATTTAAAATCCTACAAATCCCGGTGAACTTCACCCCAGTAGCGCGCGGCCAAAATCGGACATGTCACACGCTGCGAGCCATGTATTCGACCGCCGTTTACGCGGCGTTCGCCAAAAGCGGGTCCGACCACGCTCGCCGGTAAGCCACTGGAGTAGCGCTACCGGCGGCCTTGGCCGGCGACCGCGGCCGCCCCGGCGGCCGCCGCTTCGGGGTCGAGGTAGCTGCCGCCGGCCAGGGTGGGCCGCAGGTCGGCGTCCAAGTCGTAGCGCAGCGGAATCCCGGTCGGAATGTTGAGTCCGACGACCTCCTCGTCGGACATCCCGTCCAGGTACTTCACCAGCGCGCGCAGCGAGTTGCCGTGCGCGGCGATCAGCACGGTCTTGCCCGACCGCAGGTCGGGCACGATGACGTCGGTGAAGTACGGCAAAAATCGGGCCACCACGTCAGCCAGGCATTCAGTCAGCGGGCCGCCACCGATATCGGCGTAGCGCGGGTCGGTGTCCTGGCTGAACTGGCTGCCCTGCTCGATCGGCGGTGGCGGGGTGTCGTAGCTGCGGCGCCACGTCATGAACTGCTCCTCGCCATACCGTTCCTTGGTCTCGGCCTTGTCCAGCCCCTGCAGCGCGCCGTAGTGGCGTTCGTTGAGCCGCCAGGTGCGCCGCACCGGGATCCAGTGCCGGTCTGCGACGTCGAGTGCCAGATTCGCGGTGGTGATGGCCCGTCGCAACAGCGAGGTATAGAGCACGTCGGGCAGCAGGTCGTGTTCAACCATCAGCTCACCGCCGCGGATCGCCTCGGCGCGGCCCTTGTCGGTCAGGTCGACGTCGACCCAACCGGTGAACAGGTTGAGGGCGTTCCATTCGCTCTCGCCGTGGCGAAGCAACACCAGCGTGGCAGTGTCTCCCATGCCGGCAAGTCTCTCACGGGCGCTTAGTCGTCTTCGTCGTCAATGAGGTGGGCGAACGCTTCCAGGTTCTTCAGCGACTCCCCCCGCGACACCCGCCACTCCCACTCTTTCTGAATCGAGGACCGGAAACCCAACTCCAGCAACGTGTTGAAGTCCGAATCCACCGCCTCGAGTACCTGCCCCAGCACCCGGTCGATCTCGGCGGCGTCCACCGATGCCAGCGACATCCGACCTACCAGGTAGATGTCGCCGACGTTGTCGAGCGTGTAGGCGACCCCGTAGAGGCGGCGATTGCGTCTCAGCAGGAACCGGTAGACCCCCTCGTGGTTCTCGTCGGGTTTGCGGCACACGAAGGCCTCGACCCGCACCGAGTGCTCGCCGATGCTCAGGATGGTGTTGGTCTTCAGTTTGCGTTCCCCGGGCAACTCCACGATCAGCCCGGGCAACCCGCCGTGCGCCCCCTCATGCCGCGAATACGTCAGCTGGCTGGAGTCCAGCGCATCCTCGATCACCCGCTGAACGTCAGTCATGGCGCCACTCTCCCCCGCAAGCGGGGGGACCCCCACGATCCCCCTTCACGCCAGCATCATCGTCGTCGGCCCGAGTCACGGCGCGGCTCGCAGTCCCCGCCGTGGCGCCCAGCGCCGGACTCGCCGCGCCGATGCCAGCTCATGCACCGGACGACGCGTAGTGAACTCGCTGATCGCGCGGCGGTAGCTGGCCAGCAGCGCATCGACGGTGTTGTCCCAGGAGAACGTGGCCGCGTGCTCGACCGCCGCGCGGCTCAAGGCCGCGGCCCGCGGTCCGGCGCTCAGTTGCAGCAACTCGTCGATTGCATCGGCCCATAGGTCGACGTCGTGACCGGACACCAATGTTCCGCTGACCCCGTCGCGCACCGCCACCGGCAGTCCGCCGACGGCGGCGGCCACCACCGGTGTTCCGCACGCCTGCGCCTCCACGGCGACCAGGCCGAACGACTCCGAATAGCTGGGCACCGCCACCAGGTCAGCGGCTTGGAACAACCTGGCCAGTTCCACACGCGACTGCGGCGGTAGGAACGTCACCCGCGCGGTGATACCCAATTCGTCGGCCAGCCGAACCAGCCCGTCGGGCGCGGCCAAACCGCTACCAGATGGCCCGCCGGCCACCACGATGCGCACCCGCGGCAGTCGCGCCGCGGCGCGCAGCAGAATATCGGGCGCCTTCAGCGGCTGAATCCGCCCGACGAAGGCCACCACCTGCTCGTCGAGCGGCAGGCTCAGCGCAGCACGGGCAGCGCGCCGGTCACCGGGCCGAAACACGTCCAGATCGACACCGGGGTGGGCGATATCGACAGCGGCCGGGTCGGCTTGATGCAGCGAAACCAGTTGCGCGGCTTCGTCTTCGGTGTTGACGATCAACCGGTCGGCCTCGTCGACAACCTGCTGCTCGCCGACAGAGCGCAGCGGAGGCTCGGGCGCGTCGCCGTCGGCCAGCGCCGCGTTCTTGACCGCGGCCAGCGTGTGCGCGGTATGCACCAGTGGCACCGCCCAACGGTCACGGGCCAACCAGCCGACCTGCCCCGACAGCCAATAGTGCGAGTGCACGATGTCGTAGTAGCCCGGTTCGTGGGCGGCTTCGGCGCGCAGTACCCCGGCCGCGAACGCACACAACTGGGTGGGCAGGTCGTATTTGTCCAGCCCCTCGAATGGGCCGGCCACCACGTTGCGCACCAGCACGCCCGGCGCCACCGGCACGATCGGCGGGTCGGTGGACGCGGTGGCTCGAGTGAAGATCTCTACCTGCACACCCCGCCGCGCCATATGCAGGGCGGTCTGCAGCACATAGACGTTCATTCCGCCGGCATCCCCGGTGCCCGGCTGGGCCAGCGGGGATGTGTGCACCGACAGCACCGCCACCCGCCGCAGACCGGTCAACTCCGCGGCGTCCGGCCGGTGGGGCTCCAATCGGGAAATCTCAGTCGGAGGCACCCCGTCATCTTTGCAGCACCACCCGACGTCCCACGTCAGGCCGACGACTCGTGGTCGGTATCTATCAGTGCCGAACCGGGCACCCCGGCCCGGCGCATCGCGCCGAGCGGATCGGCGTAGAGCCCGCCCAGCGACACGATGCCGGCGCCGGCCTCCTGGACCCGGTTGCCGAACGCGGTGACCCGGATGTCGCGCGGCGGCAGCACCGAGCGTGCCGCGAACGCCGCCTCCACTTGCGCCATACCCTCCGGATACTCGGTAAACGCCTGCCCGCCGACGACCAGATCGTCCGGGTTGAGCAGGTCACGCAGCAGCGCGACCGCTTCACCGAGTACGCGGGCCCGCTCCGTCAGCAGGTCTTTGGCCTGCTGGTTGCCGTTACGTGCGACCCGCAGCAGCTCGGTGACCGTGCCGGTGGCACCGCCGGCGCGGGCGGCGGGCAGAATCCGCAGTCGCCGCGCGGCGGCCAGCACTGCTTCGTCGCTGACGGTGGATTCCAGCTGCCCGGACCCGCCAAGCAGTTCCGAAGCCGCGGGCAAGTTCGCGATGGTGCCCGGCCCGCTCGCCGGACTGTGCACCCGCCCGCCGATCACCAGTGCATAGCCCACGGTCTCGCGGGCGTAGACGTACAAGCTGGTCGAAGTGCTGGCAGCCAACCGGCGCATGCCGAGCAGCAACTCGGCTCCCGCCATGGTGTCGACATGGGAGGCCACCGACACCGGCAGACCCAGCGTGTCGGCGAACACCGGGCCCACCGGCGCCTCCCGCCAGCCCAGCCGGGGATGGTCGACGTGCCCGCTGGCGCCGTCGACCGCCCCACCGATGGCCACCCCGACCCAGAGCGGGCGACGCCGATGCCAGCGCCTCAGGTACCGGCTGGCGCCGTCGGCCAGCGAGGCCAGGGCAGGTGCCTGGCCGCTGCGCGGCGTGGGCGTCTCGACGGCGTCCAGCGTCCGCCCGAACAGGTCGGTGGCCACAATGCTGGTGGTTCGCGCACCGATGTGGATGCCAAGTGTCATGAACGGTTCGTGGTTGATCTCGACGGGCACCCGCGGACGGCCGATCGCGCCCGCCACGGCAAGATCCGCGCGCTCTCGCAGTAGTCCGACGTTCAGCAACGCGATCACCTGGCGATTCACCGTGGCGATGCTCAGCGAGGTGGTCTGCGCGATGACGTCGCGGCCGATCGGCCCGCGCAGCCGCACGGCCCGGAATACCGAGGCCGCGGCGGTGTCGGACAGGTGCAGCGACGGCGTCACGACGTGGCGCATTCGCAGCGACGGCCGACTGCTATGGGGTGAGGCGGTGAGAGCGGTTGTGCGCACGGGGTGTGTCCTTCTCCGGGATCCGATGGCGAGGTCTGGCCGCACTCCGGCTTCGGTTGTTGGGAAGGCCGGTCAGGCGCGGCAAACTGCGCGGCGACAACACGCGCAGTCCGCGAACAGACACGCGGACGTCAGACCGAACAATGCGCTCAGGTACACACTGAGGAATTTAGCACGGTTACTAAAGTCGTTCCGATGAGATCAGCGGAGTCAGGCCAGCGCATCGCCGTGGTCACCGGGGCCAGCGCCGGGATCGGTCAGGCGACCGCGCGAACCCTCGCTGCCCAGGGCTTCCACGTCGTGGCGGTGGCGCGGCGGGCCGACCGGGTCACCGCGCTGGCCGATGAGATCGGTGGCACCGCCGTGGTCGCCGACGTCACCGACGATGCTGCCGTCGAGGCGCTGGCGGGGCAGTTGGACCGGGTCGACGTGCTGGTCAACAACGCCGGCGGCGCCAAGGGCCTGGAGCCGGTGGCCGACGCCGACCTGGCGCACTGGCGGTGGATGTGGGAGACCAATGTGCTCGGCACGCTGCGAGTCACCCGCGCATTGCTGCCCAAACTGATCGCGTCCGGTGATGGCCTGATTGTCACCGTCACGTCGGTGGCGGCATTGGAGATCTACGACGGCGGCGCCGGCTACACGGCCGCCAAACACGCGCAGGGGGCGCTGCACCGCACGCTGCGCGGCGAGTTGTTGGGACAGCCGGTGCGGCTCACTGAGATTGCGCCCGGCGCCGTCGAAACAGAGTTCTCGCTGGTGCGATTCGGCGGTGACCAGCAACGCGCCGACGCCGTCTACACGGGGATGACGCCGCTGGTGGCCGCCGACATCGCCGAGGTGATCGGGTTCGTGGCGTCCCGCCCGTCGCACGTCAACCTCGACCAGATCGTGATCCGGCCGCGCGATCAGGCCACCGCTAGCCGCCGGGTCGGGCGCTAGTGGTCGGGGTGCCCGACAACGTGGGCGCATCCTTGGGGGTAGCGGGCGCGCTGCGCGGCATCGACGCCGGCGACGGCTTGGACCCACTGGCCGGCGGCAGCGCCGACATCCCCACCCAGCTGTCCCAGTCCACCGCCCAGTCCCAGATGTCGCCGTCGGCGTAGGACAGCTCGATCCGGCTCCCGGTCACCTCGACCGGGTCCCCGTAGATGGCGCTGCTGAAGTACTGCTCGGCGTCGCCCGTCGACAGGTTGACGCAGCCGTTGGTGACGTTCGAATTGCCTTGTGCGCCAGAACTTGCCGGGTTGGCGTGGATGAACTCGCCGTTGTTGGAAATGCGCACGGCCCAGCGTTCGTGGATGTTGCTGTAACCGGCGGCGGGGTTGGACATGTAGAAGTCGGCGTATTTCTCGCTGACCACGTGGATGCCGTTGCGGGTGACGTTGCGCGCCTTGTCGCCTTCGCCGTAGCTGCACGGGAAGTCCATGATGACGCCTTCGTCTCTGACCACCTGGATGCGGTGCGACGAGATTTCGGCTTTGACCACCTGACGACGGCCGATCTCGAAGTTCAAGCTCATGTCCTGCTTGCCGTAGGCGCCATCGCCGAATTCCAGCCCGTACAACTTGGCGTCGACGTTGACCTTGGTGCCCGCCGGGTAGTACTCGCGGGTGCGCCAGTGCACGCGCGCTCCGGCAGCCTCGTCGGGCAGCCATGCCCAGCTGCCCTCGACCGGCGGGTCGGTGGTGACCTTTAGCGCCCGCTCGACTGCCGCCTTGTCCGCGATCGGCGCGTCGAACTGGATGATGATCGGCGCGGCGACCCCGACGGTCTGCCCATCGGCGAGCTGGAAGCCGCCGTCGACCTGCTTGGTGGGGGTAACGGTGATGAACTTCCCGGCGACCGGGACCGCCTTGCCGTCGTGGCCGACCACCGAACCGCTCCAGGTGTAGGACGCGTCGTAGCCAAGCGGCTCGGTGATGGTGTAGACGGTGCGGTCGCGGTTGAGTGCCCCGGCCACCGCCTTGCCGGTGGTGTTCGTCAACGCCACCTTCTGGAACCAGCCGTTGCGCACCTCGACGCTGATCGGCGCAGTGGGCACCACATCCTCGGCCTTGTCGGCCGGCCGGAACGTCAAACTGGCCGCCGGCGGTGGTTTGGCCTTTTCCGATTGTTTGCTTGATCCCCCGACACAAGCCGCCAAAAGGTTCGGCGCGAACATCCCCACCGCCAGCGTCGTCAAGGCCCGGCGCCGGTTGATCGGCGGCAGGTCACGCGCTGTGTTCACGACACACAAAGATACCGGCGAAAACGACCTACCCCGTGCACGCGCGCGCTACAGGACGCAGCCGACCAGCACCGGTTCGGGCATCAATGTGATGCCAAACACATCGCGGACTCCGTCGCGCACGGTGCGGGCCAGCGCCAGCACGTCCGCGGCGGTGGCACCACCACGGTTGGTCAAAGCAAGCGCATGCTTGGTCGACAGCCGGCAGGCCGCCCCCGCGGCACCTGGATAGCCTTTGCCGAAGCCGGCTTGCTCGACTAACCAGGCGGCGGCCAACTTCACGCCGTCCGGCGCCGGATAGTGCGGCACCGGACGATCCGCTTCGTCCGTCAGCCGCTGGTAAACCTCCGGCGCGACAACCGGATTGGTGAAAAACGATCCCACGCTCCAGGTGTCGTGGTCGGCTGGGTCGAGCACCATGCCCTTGCGAGCCCGCAGCGCCAGCACTGCTTTTCGCACCGCCGTGGGCTCGGCCGGTTGGCCTGCCGTCGCGCCCAGCGCGGTGACCAGCTCGCCGTAGCGCAGCGGCGCGCTGCGGCCGGCGGCATCCAGCGCGAACTCCACTTCCAGTACGACGGCCGCCTCGGAGTGCTTGAGCACGCTGGTGCGATAGCCGAAGCGCAGTTCGCCGGGCACCGCCCAGTGCACCTCGCCGCTGCGCCGATCCAGCAGCCGCACCCGGGTGATGGTGTCGGCCACCTCCGCCCCGTACGCACCGACGTTTTGCACCGGGGTCGCGCCCGCCGAACCGGGGATGCCCGACATGCATTCCAGCCCGCCCAGACCGTGCTCGATAGACGCGGCGACGACGTCATCCCACTTTGCACCGGCCTCGACCCGCACGATGTTGCGGTCGATATGAACGTTGTTGGCGGCCAATCGAATTACCGTCAGATCGGTCAGCGCATCAGCGATCACCACGTTGGAACCACCGGCTAATACCAGCAGCGGGCGACACTCTTCGGCGTCCAATTGGCGCAGCGTGGTGATCACCTGCTCGGTGCTCGAGCAGGTGATGACGCGCTGCGCAATCGGGCCGACCCGCAAGGTAGTCAGCGGCGCCAGCGGCACCTTCTCGGCGACATGCGCACCGGCGAACAACGTTCCCGCCACGGGCGGTAACGGTAGCGTGATTTGCTATGCCGCGTTCATTCGACATGTCCACGGACTACGGGGCCACCGTCGAAGAGGTTCTTCGAGCATTCAGCGACGAGGCGTATTGGCTGGCCCGGCTGGCCGATTCGGGCGCCGACGACGCGACGCTGGACTCGATGCGCGTCGAGGACGGCACGATCGACGTGATCACCACCCAGGTGCTGCGCAGTGACCGGCTGCCGGGGGTGATCACTCAGTTTCACCGCGGCGATCTATGCATCCGCCGCGAGGAGACCTGGGACCCGATCGGCAACGGCGCCGCCACCGCCACTGTGGTCGGCTCGATCCTGGACGCGCCGGCCGCACTGACCGGTGACGCGGTGCTGGAACCGGTGGCCGAGTCGGGCGGTGCGCGGTTGAAATTCCGGGCCACCGTCGAAGTTCGGATCCCGCTCGTCGGCGGGAAACTGGAGAACTTTATCGGCAGCCAGCTCGTCGAGTTGTTGATCGCCGAGCAGCGCTTCACCACCATGTGGATCACCAACCCGTGAGCACGCCGAGCGTCGAGTTGTTGGGCGATTTGACGCATTTCTGCCCGACAAGTCGACGTTCGGCAAGGTTTTAGGCTGGCAGGCATGCGGATTGCGGCTGCCCAGATCCTCAGTGGCACCGACCCGGCAGCCAACCTGCAGCTGGTGGACGACTACACCGGCCGCGCCGCCGACGCCGGCGCGGCGCTGGTGGTGTTTCCGGAGGCCACGATGTGCCGGTTCGGTGTGCCGCTGGCGCCGGTCGCCGAGCCGGTCGACGGGCCGTGGGCCGACGGTGTGCGCCGGATCGCCGCCGACACGGGCATCACCGTGATCGCCGGCATGTTCACCCCCGCCGACGACGGCCGGGTCACCAACACGTTGCTCGCGGCCGGCCCGGGCACCGATACCCACTACGACAAGATCCACCTCTACGACGCCTTTGGATTCACCGAGTCGCGCACCGTCGCGCCGGGCCGTGAACCGGTGCTGATCGACGTCGACGGGATCGGGGTGGGGCTGACCACCTGTTACGACATCCGGTTTCCCCAGCTGTACACAGCGCTGGCGCGCCGCGGCGCTCAGCTGATCGCCGTCGCCGCGTCGTGGGGTTCCGGCCCGGGAAAGCTCGAGCAATGGACGTTGCTGGCCCGCGCCCGCGCGCTGGACTCCACCAGCTACGTCGTCGCGGCCGGGCAGGCCGACCCCGGCCGGCAACTGAGCGGCTCGGGCGCCCCGACCGGAGTGGGCGGCAGCCTGGTGGTCTCGCCGTTCGGCGAGGTCGTGGCCGCCGCAGCCGCCGACCCGCAGCTGCTGGTCGCCGATATCGACCTGGACCGCGTGCAAGCCGCCCGTGACACCATCGCGGTGCTGCGCAACCAGGCCGACTTCGCTGACGCCGATGAGGCAGAATCGCCCGGGTGACGAATCCGCAGGAACCACCGCACAACGGCCCGTCGATATGGGCTCGCCCCGGCAGTGAAGGTGGTTCTGCGCAACCGTCCCCACCGGATCAGGCCGACTCGCCGCCGCCGGTCCACGACCAGCCGACTGCCGGGATTCAGCCCCCTTACTCGGAGGACGCCCCCACCGAGTCAACGTCGCGACTGCCGCCGTCGGAGGGCGCACCAGTGAAGAACAGGCGCCGTTGGCTGCGCGACCCGGTTTCGGTCGTTTTGGTGCTCGTGATCGTGGTCGCGCTGACGATCGCCGGGCTGGTCGGTGGCGAAATCTACGCTCGCCATCGGGCCGACAGTGTGGTGGCCGCGGCGACCGAATGCGTTGTGCACGACAAGGTCAGCGTGTCGTTCGGTCCCACTCCGTTTTTGCTGCAGCACATCATGGGCCACTATCGGGATATCTCGATTCACACCGCAGGCAACCAGGTCCGTGACGCCAAGGGGATGAAGGCCGACATCCTGATCGATGACGTCGACCTGCACGGCGACGCGAACTCGAAGGGCACAATCGGGTCGCTGGACGCCAGCATCACCTGGACGTCCGACGGCATCAAGGAAACCGTGGCGGATTCCATTCCCTTCGTGGGCGGCCTGGTCAACAGCGTCGCCACCAACCCCAGTGCCGGCACGATCGAACTCAACGGCGGGCTGGGCCTGGGCAGCGTCACCGTCAAACCGCAGGTCGCCGACAACGGGCTATGGCTGCAGGTCGTCAGAGTCGCCGCGATGGGCGTCACGGTGCCAAGCGAGACCGCGCAATCGGCGCTGGACATCTTCGCCTCCCGGCTGACCAACAACTATCCGTTGGGTATCCATGCCGACAGCGTGCAAGTCACCGAAGATGGTGTGGCGGCCCACTTTTCGACGCGCGACGCCGCTATCCCACCCGGGCAATCCGATCCCTGCTTCGCGAACCTGTGACCATTTTCAGATTTCGTTCAGCTCGGTAAGGCACAATCGCGCTGGTGACGACACCGCAAGGACCTTCGGGCGGCGACCCGTCAAAATGGGCTCGCCCGTCAGGGCCGTCTGGTCGGCCGCGGCCAGGTCCAGGCCCCTCCCAATCCCCCACCGAACGAATTCCCCGGCGGGGGCGCCCGCAGCCGCCGCCCCCGCCGAACCGGCCGCAGCCAACCGGTCCGCCTCCCCCGCCGCCGCGGCAGGCCGGGCCGCCACCGCATCAACAGCCGGGGCGTCCGCCGCAACCTCAAGCGCGCCAACCGGCCCCGGGGCCCAACCGACCGGAGCCGGCCACCACGAAGCTGCCCACCCCAGCGGAGTCCAAAGAGCCCAAAAGCAAGCCAATGAACGTGTTAACCCGATTTTCCGGCAATCGGACGTCGATCCTGCTGATCCTGGTGATTGTGCTGCTCGTGGTGTTCGCCGGACTGATCGGCGCCGAGTTGTACACCCGCCACACCGCCGACAGCAAGGTGGCCAACGCGGTGCAGTGCGAGGTGCAGGACAGCGCCAAGGTGTCCTTCGCCGCCACGCCGCCGGTGCTGTGGCAGTACATCAACAGCCACTACACCAACATCTCCGTGCAGACCGCCGGCAATCAGATCCGCAGCGCCAAGGGCATGACGCTCAACCTGAACATCCATGACGTCAACCTGAACGGCAGCGGCAATTCCAAGGGCACAATCGGGTCGCTCAACGGCACGATCACTTGGTCGACGGACGGCATCAAAGAGTCGATCCAGGACGCCATCCCGGTAATCGGCAACCTGGTGACCAGCAAAGTCACCGCCAATCCGAGCGACGGGACCATCAAACTGAAGGGCCTGCTGGACAGTGCCACCGTCAAGCCGCAGCTCGCCGACAACGGGGTTTCGCTGCAGGTGGTCGACCTGAAAGCGCTGGGCTCCACGATGTCGACGGATACGGTGCAAAAGAACCTCGACGACCTCACCTCCAAGGCGACCAAGAATTACCCGCTGGGTATCCACGCCGACAGCGTGAAGGTCACCGATTCGGGAGTCGAGGCCACGTTCTCGACGCAAAACGCGGCTATCCCGGCGTCGTCGTCCAGTCAGGACTCCTGCTTCGACAACCTCTAGTCCAGCCCGTCGAGCACGGCGCGGGTGCCAGACAAGCCGAGTCGAGTGGCGCCCGCGTCGAGCATGGTGATCGCGTCAGCGGCAGTGCGGATGCCGCCGCTGGCTTTGACCCCGAGGCGTCCACCGACGGCGTCGGCCATCAGTGCCACAGCGGCCGCCGACGCGCCACCGGCCGGATGAAAGCCGGTCGAGGTTTTGACGAAGTCGGCGCCGGCGTCCTCGGCAGCGCGGCAGACCGCGACCAGCATGCGCTCATCGGCCAGTGCCAGCAGAGCAGCTGACTCCACGATCACCTTGAGCAGCGCGGTTGGCACCGCGGCGCGCACGGCGGCGATCTCCGATCGCACGGCGTCGACGTCACCGCCAACGGCCGCGCCGACGTCGATCACCATGTCGATCTCGCTGGCACCGGAAGCCACCGCCAGGGCCGCTTCGCGGGCCTTCACTTCTGCCAGATGCTTACCGGACGGAAAACCGGCGACGGCGGCTACCCGGACATCGCCTGCGCGGACTGCGATCGGGACCATCGACGCAGAGACACAGACGGCGCAGACGCCCAATTCGACCGCTTCGGCGACGACAGCGGCCACGTCGGCGGCGGTGGCTTCCGGTTTGAGCAGCGTGTGGTCGACGAGCGCCGCCACCTGCCGGCGGGTCGGTCGGCTCGGCACTAGAACGGTCCTTCCCAGCCGCCGGGGTTGCAGCCGGAACCGATCATCTCGGTCGGGTCGACAACCGGCCGCCACGGCTCCAGATTCCAGCTGGTCTTACCGGGCTGTACGAACTCCGCCACCTGCCAGTGGCACACAAACTGTTCGCGCATACCAGGGGTGTCGGCGTTGGGCGCTCGGCTCACGACCTCGAACCAGGCTTCGTCAGTGGCCGCGTTGTCGGTGACGGCCTGCCTGGCAGCGGCGCGCGCCGCCGCGGTCGGGTAGACGCGCAGGCTGGACTGCCGGCCCCATTGCACCCATTCGGCGTGGTCCACAAACGGCGGTGCGTATCCGGGCGTCGACGGCCCCGCAGCGCCCGGGTCGGCGGCCACCGGCGCGGCGATCAGCAGCGCGGGAAGTGCCGCCGCCGGCACAGCGAGCGCTCGCATCCGACTAGCGCGATTTACCTTGAACTTCAAGAAGTTTGGGCCGAACGTCGACCAGGTAGATACCCGACGCACAGGCAGCGGCGGCCAGACCCAGCACGCCGAGAAGGAAAACCAGCAGGGTGGCCGCTACGATACCGGCGCCCAGGATTCCCAGCCACGCCGGCTTGGTGAGCTTGCCCGCCGCGGTGTAGGCGTCAGGGCGCTGCATTGCCGCGTGCACGAACGCATAGACGGACGTCACCACTACGGCGACTTGCACGATCATCAGGATCGTGCCGACCAAACCTTGGAGCATCACCCTGTAAGCGTATGCGGACGCCCATAAAAACGTCGACTCCGAGTCACCCCAGCAGGGGCAACTCGGAGTCGAGTGGTGGGTGAAGCCGCTTACTTCTGGGTGACCTTCTTGGCCGGAGCCTTCTTGGCCGGAACCTTCTTGGCGGCGCTCTTCTTGGCCGGGGCTTTCTTGGCCGGGGCCTTCTTGGCGGCGCTCTTCTTGGCCGGCTGCTCCTTCTTGGGCAGGTCGATGCCGACCAGCTTGGCGGCACGCTCGCCGACCGCGCGGGTCTGCGTCGCCACGGTGCCCAGCGCCTCCTGGGTCAACTCGACCGCCTGGTCGACGTACCCCTCGGCCCGGGCCGACGCGTCCTCGAAGCCCGCCTGGCTGCGCAACCGCGCCAGGGCGGCCTCGCCCCGCTCGACCAGCTCGTTGTAGCGACTGGTCGCGGCCTCGACGTAACCCTCGGCGGCCGTGCGCAGCTCCTCGGAGGTGAACCGCTCACGCAGCTCACGCAGCTGCTCGGGCAGGTCCTCCTGCAGCTTGGTCAGGCGGGCGCGGCTCTCCTCGACGCGACTGCGGGTGTCGGTGCGGGTCTCCCCCGCGCGCTCGCGCAGCTCGGCGAGCAGGTCGTTGACGGTGGCCAGGGCCAGGTCAGCGGCGCCCAGCGCGGCAAGCAGCGGGGCCTTCAGATCGTCGATGGTCGGGTTGTCGGCCATGGTGTTTCCCTTTCGTGGATCGTTTACATGTTGGCGGACAGATGTTTGGCATACCCAAACGTCATGGATTAGGCAGCATCAAGCAGGCTCAGCAGACTTGGTCTCCTCACGGGCGGCTTCGTTTTGTTGCACGAAGGACGTGTAAATGTCGAGCAGAACCTGTTTCTGCCGTTCGCTGATCGCCGTGTCGGTAACGATGGCGTCGCGGACTTCGCTGGTCGCGCTGGGCTCAAGAATCCCGGCCTGCACGTAGAGCACTTCGGCAGACACCCGCAGCGCCTTGGCGATCTGGTTGAGCACGTCAGCGGAGGGTTTACGCAAGCCACGCTCGATCTGGCTGAGGTACGGGTTGCTGACACCGGCCTTCTCCGCTAACTGCCGCACCGACACCTGCGCCGCCTCGCGCTGCGTCCTGATGAAACTGCCGATGTCTGACGCAGCAGTCGACACCACTGCGGCAAGTTTCTCCTCCTGCTGCATCAGTGGCTCCTTAGTTCATTTGCCCGGCGGCGTCGGTCGTCGGTGCTGACGGGCACTACAGTAGAACCAAGTGCTAACTTTTGCAAGCACTAGTTAGCACAACTCAGAACATGAGCTGGGCGATCGCATAAATCGCCAGGCCAGCCAGCGAACCCACCACGGTGCCGTTGATCCGGATGAATTGCAGATCGCGGCCGACGTGCAATTCGATGCGGCGGCTGGCCTCCTGGGCGTCCCACTGCTCGATGGTGTCGGTGATGATGGCGGTGATCTCCACCCCGTATTGCGAGACCAGGTGCTGCGCGGCGCGCACGATCCAGTTGTCCACTTTGTCGCGCAGGTCGGCGTCGTCGCGAAGCGATTCGCCGATACGCACCACGGCATCGGTGATGCGGGTACGCAGCGCACTGGACGGATCGTCGACGCCCTCGAGCACCAGCCGTTTCAGCGTCTTCCAGGCGGTCGCAGCGGCGTTGGTGACCTCGTCGCGGGCCATCAGTTGGTCCTTGACGGCCTCGGCCCGGGCGATGGTGGCCTCGTCGTGCTGCAGATCGTCGGCGAACTCGAAGAGAAAGCGGGTGGCCGAGCGACGCAACTCGTGGAAGGGGTCGCGGCGTACCTTGTCGGTGAAATCCATCAGCTCGCGGTGGATGCGATCGCCGACCAAGTGGTCGACGAACCGCGGCGACCAGCTTGGCGAGTCACGCTCAACCACCCGTTGGATCACCTCTCCGGCGTTCAGCGACCACTGGAACGCCCGGTCGGCCAGCAACTGGATGAGCGCCTCCTGCCGGTGCTCGGCCAGCAAGGTGGACAGCACCCGGCCCGCCGGCGGACCCCATTTCGGCTCGGCGATGCGCCGCACGATCATCCGGTCGATGACCTGCTGAACGTCCTCGTCGCGCAGCAGTTCCACCAGCACCCGCAGCACCGTGCCCGTTTCGGTGGCCACCCGCTGGGCATGAGAGGTCTCCGACAGCCACTTGCCCAGCCGTCCGGCGATCTGACCATCCCGCAGCTTGGTCTCGACGACCGGCGGCGACAGGAAGTTCTCCCGGATGAAAGTCCCAAGACTCTCGCCGAGCTGGTCTTTTTTGCGCTTGATGATCGCGGTGTGCGGAATCGGGATACCGAGCGGATGCTTGAACAGCGCGGTGACCGCGAACCAGTCCGCCAGTGCACCGACCATGCCCGCTTCCGCGGCCGCACCGACATAACCCACCCACGTGGGGGCGGTGCCGCCGGTCTGGGCCCACCGGCAACCCAGGAAGACCGCGGTGGCGCCGACGAGAAAGCTCAGCGCCACGACTTTCATCCGGCGCAGTCCCCGGCGCCGCTCAGCGTCTGCCTGCGGGTCGGCCCCGGCGAACGACTCCGCCAGCGACGCGGCGGTTCGGCGCGCCCTCGTCGGCAGCGGGATCAAGTCCGTCACGGCCGGGCGGGCCGCCGGATTAGCTCGATGTACCACCAGACCATCATCCGCTATCAGGTATCTAATGCGCGAAGTAACTGTTACCGCCCTCAACTGCAGAGCAGTACTAACCAGTAGTATCGAGGGCGTCGAGTGATGGGAATCAGCAATAGTGGCACAGCAGGCCCCGGCCGGGACCCCAAAGACCGATGGCCGGAAGCGACGATGGCACCAGCACAAGGTGGAACGTCGCAATGAGTTGATCGACGGGACCATCGAGGCAATCCGACGGCGCGGGCAATACGTGAGCATGGACGAGATCGCCGGCGAAATCGGGGTCTCCAAAACTGTCCTGTACCGATATTTCGTCGACAAGAACGACCTGACGACCGCGGTGATGATGCGGTTCGCGCAGATCACGCTGATCCCCAACATGGCTGCGGCGCTGTCGTCGAATCTGGACGGCTTCGACCTGACTCGCGAGATCATCCGGGTATACGTCGACACCGTCGCGGCCGAACCCGAGCCCTACCGGTTTGTGATGGCGAACAACTCGGCCGGCAAGAACAAGGTGGTCGCCGACTCCGAACGGATCATCGCTCGCATGCTCGCCGTGATGCTGCGACGCCGGATGAAGCCGGCGGGGATGGACCTCGGCGGCGTCGAGCCGTGGGCGTACATGATCGTCGGTGGCGTGCAACTGGCCACCCACTCCTGGTTACTGAACCCGCGGATGAGTGCCGACGAGCTGATCGATTACCTGACAATGCTGAGTTGGAATGCGCTTGTCGGGATCGTCGAGGTCGGCGGGTCGCTGGAGGACTTTCGGAATCAACCGCATCCCTCGCCGGTCGTGCCCGTCCGCCCGCGCTAAGGCCCTAATCTCGGGCTAGTCTCGAGTGATGTCCGAGGTGAAGACCCGCTCGCGACTGCGGTCCTGGGCTTACGCATTGCGGACCACCAATCCGCCACCTGACGGACCGGTCGATACCGTCACCCGCTGGATCGTCGTCACCCGCGCGGCGGTGCTGCCGATGACCCTGTTCGCGGGCCTGGTCGCCGCGCTGTTGGCGATCGGCAAGCCGGACCTGGATTGGCGCTGGCTGGTTCTCGCGATCGTCGGAATCACGTTGGCGCACATCGCGAATAACTTGATGAACGACCTGTACGACACGCAGACCGGCACCGACAGCGAAAACTATCCGCGTGCGCTCTACGCGCCGCATCCGGTGCTTTCGGGGCTGGTCAGTCGTCGCACCCTGCTGGTGGCAATCGCCGTCGTGAATGTGGCCGACCTGGCCATCCTGATCGTGCTGACGTGGGCGCGCGGTTGGCCGGTGGTGGCGTTTGCGCTGTCCGGCTTCCTGCTGAGCGTCGCCTACACCGCCCCGCCGGTGCGGCTGAAGAAGCGCGGGCTAGGCGAGCCCGACGTCTTCGTCGTCTGGGGTCCGTTGATGGTCTGCGGAACGTACTACTCCGCGGTCGGGACGGTGGACTGGGAGGTTGTGCTGGCGTCGCTGCCCTATGGGCTGCTGTGCACGACGGTGCTGATGGGCAAGCACATCGACAAAATCCCCTACGACGAGCCGTTGGGCATTCGCACGCTGCCGGTGATGCTCGGCGAAGCCCGCGCCCGTGCGGCCACGCTGGGAATGATGGCCGGCTTTTATCTCCTGGTCGTCGCCGCAGTACTGGCGAAAGCGATGCCCTGGCCGGCATTGCTCGTCGTGTTCGCGCTGCCCCGACTTGTCAAGGTGTGGCCGTATTTTCGTCGCCCGCCGCCTGAGTCGCCGCCGGAGGGGTTCCCCGTGTGGCCGCTGTGGTATGCGGCATTGGCCTGGGTGCACGTGCGTCAGGTGGGCGCCCTGCTGGTGGTGGGCCTGGCGATCGGCGCGCTGCTGCGGGCCATCTGAAGCTGCGGCTATCCACGCACTTTCGGTCTCAATATCTTCCGAACGCCAGCGCGACATTTTGACCGCCAAAACTGAACGAATTACTGATCGCATACTCGTAGTGGCCAGGTCGCGGCTCACCGACCACCACATCGAGATCGATATCCGGATCAAGATTGCGCAGGTTCAAAGTCGGCGGGACGGTGCCGTCCCGCAGTGCCAATACGGTCAGGATCGACTCCACCGCACCGGCCGCCCCGATCGAATGGCCCAGCGCAGCTTTCGGCGCGTAGACCGCAGGCCGGTGGGCGCCCAACGCCTTATTGATTGCCTTCGCTTCAGCCAGGTCTCCGACTGCGGTGCCGGCGGCATGGGCGTTGACGTGGTCGATGTCGGACGACGTCAGCCCGGCGAGATGGATCGCACGGGTCATCGCGTGGCCGGCCCGTTCGGCATTGGGATCGGGCGCCACCATGTCGTAGCCATCTGAGGTGATGCCGGCGCCCATCATCCGGCCAAAGATATTGGCGCCGCGGGCCTTTGCGTGGTCCTCGGTCTCAACCACCAGCAGCGCACCGGCTTCGCCGAACACGAATCCGTCGCGATCCTGGTCGAACGGACGGCACGCACCGGCGGGGTCGTCGTTGTTCGTCGAAAGCAGGCCCAACTGGCTGAACGCCGCGCTGGGAACCGCTTCGATTCTGGTCTCGACGCCGCCGCAGATCGCGATGTCGGCTTCACCGAGCACGATGCTGCGCCACGCATGGGCGATGGCCTCGGCGCCGGCGGCGTCGGCGGATACCGGGGTAGAGACGCCGGCTTTGGCACCCCGTTCCAGCCCGACCGCCGCCGCCGCGGCGTTGGGCATGGCCTGCTGCACGCCCAGCGGACCTATCGCCCGGATACCACGCTCGCGCATGTCGTCGTAAAAGACGACCATCTCCTCCGTCGAACCCATCCCGGTGCCGATGCAGACCATCAAACGGGTGACGTCGACGTCGGGCGAGCCGGCGTTGGCCCAGACGCGCCGGCCGAGCACCGTCGACATCTTCTGCAGAAACAAGAACCGGCGCAGTTCTACCCGCGTCAGTTCGTGGTCGAAATCCTCGAGCAGATGCCCGCCGATACGAACCGGTAGGTCGAACTGCTCGACGAATTGATCATCGAGCTTGCGGATTCCGCTCTGTCCGTCCAGCAGCTTCTTCCACGTGCTGTCGGCGTCGGTTGAGAGGGCGGTGGTCATTGCGACACCGGTGACAACCACATCGGGGAAACCATTTCCGGTCGAGAACTCGGCCATGGCGCTGCTTCGTTCCTTTCCCTCGATGGCCCTTCCAATACCACCCACTTACCCCGGCCTGATACCGGTCAAGCGTAAACCTGGCCGTGGTTCGCGCCGCCGCGAACGGAGCCTCACTTACCCCTCACTGCGGGGTCGTCCTCGATCCTGCGGGGGCACGATTGCCGGGGTTCGAGCGGCCGTATAGGGTCGGCGCCTATGAGTGGGGTAAAGGGCACGGGGGAAACCGAACTGAAGCCGGATGTCGACAACGTCCAGTCGCACTATGACCGGTCGAACGAGTTCTTCAAGCTGTGGCTCGATCCGTCGATGACCTACAGCTGCGCGTACTGGGAAGATGGGGCCACGACGCTGGAAGAAGCTCAGCACGCCAAACGTGACCTGGCTCTGGGCAAGCTGGGGCTGGAGCCCGGCATGACGCTGCTCGACATCGGCAGTGGCTGGGGTTCGACCATGCGGCACGCGATCGAGAAGTACGACGTCAACGTCATCGGTCTGACGCTGAGCGAGAACCAGATGGCGCACTGCCGGCAAAAATTCGACGAGATGGACTCGCCGCGGTCCAAAGAGGTGCGGCTGCACGGCTGGGAAGAGTTCGACCAACCGGTCGATCGCATTGTGTCGCTGGGCGCGTTTGAGCACTTCGCCGACGGGATCGGCACCTACGAGCGCTACGCCGACTTCTTCAAAATGTGCTACAACGTGTTGCCCGACGACGGGAAGATGCTGCTGCACACCATCGTGGTGCCGTCGGCCGAGGAGGGCGAAAAGCTCGGGCTGAAGAGGACGATGTCGCTGATGCGGTTCATCAGCTTCATCCGCAAAGAGATCTACCCGGGCGGCCGCTTGCCGCAGGTCGACATCGTCGACAAGTACGCCACCGAGGCTGGTTTCGACATCACCCGGCGCCACTTCATTGGCAAGAACTACGTCCGCACCCTGGACACGTGGGCCAAGGCACTCGAAGCGCACAAGGACGAGGCGATCGAGCTCAAGGGCGAGCAGATGTACGAGACCTTCATCAAGTACCTGACCGGCTGCCGCGAGCTGTTCCGCGACGGTTACACCAACGTCTGCCAGTTCACCATGGAAAAGAAAGCCGCCTAACCGCCATTGGTGGTCGGCCTGAGCTGATCAGCCTCGGCTGCTCAGCCTTGCGCTTTGCAGCGCATGACCTTTGCTATTTGGTCAGGGTGAATTGCGCGACGTCGGTGATGCCCCGCCGCATGAAGTCCGCGCACCCGGTCAGGTAGCGCATGAAGCGTTCGTACACCGCTTCGGACTGGACGGCGATGGCGCGATCGCGATTGGCCTGCAGGTTAGCCGCCCACGTGTCCAACGTCCGTGCGTAGTGCGGGCGCAAATTCTCGATTTGCTCGACTGAGAATCCGGCACCCTGTGAAAATTCGAGAATGTCCTCTTGGGAGGGCATCTGGCCGCCGGGGAAGATCTCCTGGCTGATGAACCGCATGAACCGCAAATCGGTCATTGTCACTGGAATGTCATGCTCATGCCAATACGTCCATGGATGCGTGAACAGGCTGTGCAATAACATCCGGCCGTCGTCGGGCATGATGTCGCGGGCGCGCTCAAAGAATGCGGCATACCGTTCCTTTTTGAACGCGTCAAAGGCCTCGACGGTGATGATCCGGTCGACCTTCTCGTCGAATTCTTCCCAGCCTTGCAGCCGCGCCTCCGCGGTGCGCTTCGTCGGGATGCTGGCCAGTTTGGCCTTGCTGTAGTCGCACATATTGCGGCTGAGCGTGATGCCGATGACGTTGACGTCGTATTTCTCGACCGCCCGGACCAGCGCTCCGCCCCACCCGCAGCCGACGTCGAGCAGCGTCATGCCAGGCTCGAGGTTCAGCTTGTCCAGGGCCAGATCCAGCTTCGCATTCTGGGCTTCTTCGAGCGTCATGTCGTCGCGCTCGAAGTATGCGCAGGTATACGTCATCGTGGGGTCAAGGAACAATGAAAAGAACTCATCGGAAAGATCGTAGATCGCTTGGGACTCTTCGTAGTACGGTCTTAGTTTCGTCATTTCCATCAGTTACCTATCGCACGCTTTGGACCCTCTGGGGATAGCACCTTACCGTAGCTGTGAGCGACGGTACGACCCCATCCGAAGGATGTGGCGCGCACCGCAACTCTGGTCAGTTCGGAATGCCCGGCTCTAGTAAGAGTAGAAGCCCTGCCCGGATTTTTTGCCCAACAGGCCCGCCTCGACCATGCGCAATAGCAGCGGCGGCGGGGCGTACTGCGGCTCCTTGAATTCCTCGAACATCTTGTCGGCGATCAGCTTGCACGTGTCCAGGCCGACCAAGTCGGACAGCCGCAGCGGCCCCATCGGGTGGGAGAGCCCGGCAACCACGGCCTTGTCGACATCTTCGACGCTGGCGAAGCCGGCCTCGACCATCCGGATCGCCGACAGCAGATAGGGCACCAGCAGCGCGTTCACCACGAAGCCGGACCGGTCCGAACAACGCACCACCTGCTTGCCCAACACCTCACTGGCGAATTGCTCGGTGCGGGCTGCGGCGGCTTCGTCGGTGACCAGCGTGCAGACCAGTTCGACCAGGGGCAGCACCGGCACCGGATTGAAGAAGTGCAACCCGAGCACTCGCCGCGGGTTCTTCGTCGCCGCGGCCAGCTTCATGATCGGAATGCTTGAGGTGTTCGACGCCAGCACCGCCTCGGGGTCGGTGATGGTGTTGTCCAGTTCAGCGAACAAGCCGGCCTTGACGGTCTCGTCCTCGATGACGGCCTCGATCACGAGTTGGCGGTCGGCAAGGTCCTTGAGGTCGGTGGTGAAGGTCAGCAAAGCGGCGGCGTCGTCACGTTCGCGTTCGGTGATCTTGCCCGCGCTGACGCCGCGGTCCAACGACTTGGCGATGCGATTACGTCCGGCGGTCACGAGTGCTTCGGTGGTTTCGAAGACCGTCACGTTGACGCCGGCGCGTGCGGACACCTCCGCGATCCCGGCGCCCATCTGTCCGGCTCCGACGACACCTACTCGTTCGATCGACACAGTGTTCCTTTCACACTTCTTTGCCCCTGACGGGCGCATGGCAGCGACAGGCCCCGCCCAACATCGCCGGGCGGGGCCTGTGCTGTCAACTTGACGGCGTCCTCAGGTCGCGAGCGTGCGCAGAACCGGGATTCCGCGCGGCGTGTCGACCGCCGACACGCACACTCGCGCGAAAGGGGGGCCTCAGTGGAACTGGCCCTCTTCGGTCGAGCCGGTCAGCGCCGTCGTCGACGACGTCGGGTCGACGGTGGTGGCGATGCGGTCGAAGTAACCCGCACCCACCTCGCGCTGGTGCTTGGTCGCGGTGTAGCCCCGCTCCTCGGCCGCGAACTCGCGCTCCTGCAGCTCGACGTAGGCGCTCATCTGGTTGCGGGCATACCCGTAGGCCAGGTCGAACATCGAGTAGTTGAGTGCGTGGAAGCCGGCCAGCGTGATGAACTGGAACTTGAATCCCATTGCGGCAAGCTCCTTTTGGAACTTGGCGATGGTCGCATCGTCGAGATGCTTGCGCCAGTTGAACGACGGCGAGCAGTTGTAGGCCAGCATCTGGTCGGGGAACTCCGCCTTGACCGACTCGGAGAACTTCTTGGCGAGCTCGAGGTCGGGCGTGCCGGTCTCCATCCAGATCAGGTCCGCGAACGGCGCGTAGGCCTTGGCCCGGGCGATGCACGGGTCGATGCCGTTGCGGGTGCGGTAGAAGCCCTCGCGGGTGCGCTCACCGGTGATGAACGGCTGGTCGCGCTCGTCGACGTCGGAGGTGATCAGCGTCGCCGCCTCGGCGTCGGTGCGGGCGATGACCACGGTGGGGACGTCGCACACGTCGGCGGCCAGCCGGGCCGAGGTCAGCGTGCGGATGTGCTGCTGGGTCGGGATCAGCACCTTGCCGCCCAGGTGGCCGCACTTCTTCTCGGAGGCCAGCTGGTCTTCCCAGTGCGAGCCCGCGACGCCGGCCGCGATCATCGCCTTCTGCAACTCGAAGACGTTGAGCGCGCCACCGAAGCCGGCCTCGCCGTCGGCGACGATCGGCGCCAGCCAGTTCTTCACCGAGGTGTCGCCCTCGACTTTGGCGATCTGGTCGGCGCGCAGCAGCGCGTTGTTGATCCGGCGCACGACCTGCGGCACCGAATTGGCCGGATACAGGCTCTGGTCGGGGTAGGTGTGACCGGACAGGTTCGCGTCACCGGCGACCTGCCAACCGGACAGGTAGATGGCCTTCAGGCCGGCGCGAACCTGCTGCACCGCCATGTTTCCGGTCAGCGCGCCCAGCGCGTTGATGTACTCCAGGTCGTGCAGCTGCTCCCAGAGCACCTCGGCGCCCCGGCGAGCCAGCGTGTTCTCCTCGACGACGTGGCCCTGCAGCGCCACCACATCCTCGGCGTTGTAGGTGCGGGTGGCATCCTTCCACCGCGGGTTGGTGTCCCAGTCGTGCTGGATTTGCTCGGCGCTCTTCGGCGTGCCAACGGTCGACATTGCGGTGCTCCTTGAGGTTCGTCACCGCCGCGGAAAGACCCGAGTGGTTTCCAGGTTTGTTAACTCCGCAGCGGCTTCACTGGTTTGCTAAATCGAAGATGGCACAGATTAGCTCCGCAGGTCCACCCGTTTAAGTTGCCAAGTTTGGCTAGGACTTTGCGCCCATTTGCGAAGCTTGCGAAGCCTGGGTTTTCTGAACCGTTTCAGTAGTTACCCGCCGGTAACCCGATTGCGCAGGTCAATGCACATGTTTGCCGAGACCGGCGGGGCCGGCGGCTGGTCAGAGCGCGAAGAGCGCGGCGACCGCTTTGGTCTCGTCGCCGACCGCGTATGTGAGCGTTGTAACAGTGCGATCCACCAGGCCGGCACCGAATCGCTCGGTGGATCCGGGCGGGTGGATGTGCGAGATGATCTCCAGTTTGTCGCCCAGTGAGACCGGGGCGTCGTGCTCGATCGCCACCCGCAGCGGCGCCTTCAGCATGTCCAGGTGTGACGACAGGTAGTCCTCGATCACGCTCCAGTACACCGAGTTGTTCATGTGGTTGAACAAGTCGATGTCGGTGACCCGGACCGGATACTCGTGGATTTCGACGGCGTCCTCACGGTCCCCGGCGGTCAGATACGCCTTCCAGCGCAGGCGGTCGACGCTGGTCGTGCGCCGCAGGCCCGCGATGAAATCGTCGGCGATCCGCGCCGGGCCTTGAGTTTCGCGATTGATGTTGATCCAGAACGCCTCGGACTCCATCAGCCCGCCCTTGCGGCCGTCGATGCGGACCCGCATCTCACACCACCGATTGGACGTGCCCGAACACCACCGGCGCATGCGCAGCATGTCCTGGAACTCCACCGGGCGGACCAGGTCGACCACGGTGCGCCGGACTATCCATAACGGGTGGGTGTCTTCGAAGCCCAGTTCGCGCAGGTGGTCCTGGCCGATGTCCTGGATGTGCCGGGCGGCCGCATCGAAGCGTAGCCGGCCTTCGCGGTCGATGTCGGCAACACGCAGCGGCCATTCCCGGTCGAAGACGTCGGGGTGCCCGTCCGGCACCGGCATCAATGTTTTGTCCAGGCTCACGATTTACTCCCCGATTACTCCCCACCCTCAGCAAATCATGCCAAACCAGCAAGGTGGCGCGCCAATCTACGCAGCTGCCAAGTCTGCGAAGCCCACCTTCACAACCCGGTAACCTGATCGGGTGTCCAAGACATTCGTCGGCTCGCGCGTTCGGCAGTTGCGCAGCGAACGCGGGTTCAGCCAGGCGGCGCTGGCCCAGATGCTGGAGATCTCGCCCAGTTACCTCAACCAGATCGAGCACGATGTACGACCTCTGACGGTGGCCGTGCTGCTACGGATCACCGAGGTTTTCGGCGTCGACGCGACGTTCTTCGCCTCTCAGGACGACACCCGGCTGGTCGCCGAGCTGCGCGAGGTGACCATGGACCGTGACTTGGACATCGACGTCGACTTGCCCGAGGTCGCCGAACTGGTCAGCGCCCATCCTGGGTTGGCCCGCGCGATGGTCAACCTGCACCGGCGCTACCGGATCACCACCGCACAACTGGCCGCGGCTACCGAAGAGCGGTTCTCCGACGGCAGCGGCAGCGGGTCGATCACCATGCCGCACGAAGAGGTGCGCGACTACTTCTACCAGCGCCAGAACTATCTACACGAGTTGGATACGGCGGCAGAGGATCTCACCGTGCGGATGCGGATGCACCGCGGTGAGCTGGCCGTCGAGCTGGCCAACCGGCTCACCGACGTGCACGGTGTGCACGTCAACCGACGTATCGATCTGGGCGAGGCGGTGCTGCATCGCTATGATCCGGACGCCAAGACGCTGGATATCAGCAATCACCTGTCGTGGGGGCAGCGGGTATTCAAGATGGCCGCCGAATTGGCGTATCTGGAGTTCGGAAACCTCATCGACACCATGGTCACCGACGGCAAGTTCACCAGTGAGGAGTCGCGCAAGCTGGCTCGGCTGGGCCTGGCCAACTACTTCGCCGCCGCCACTGTATTGCCTTACCGGCAGTTTCACGACAGCGCCGAGAATTTCCGCTACGACATCGAGCGGCTCTCGTCGTTCTACCGCGTCAGTTACGAGACCATCGGGCATCGCCTGTCCACCCTGCAGCGGCCGTCGATGCGCGGCGTGCCGTTCTCGTTCGTCCGAGTCGACCGCGCGGGCAACATGTCAAAGCGTCAGTCCGCCACCGGGTTTCACTTCTCGTCCAGCGGCGGGACCTGTCCGCTGTGGAATGTCTACGAGACGTTCGCCAATCCCGGCAAGATTTTGGTGCAAATCGCTCAGATGCCCGACGGCCGCAATTACTTGTGGGTGGCCCGCACCGTGGAACGGCGCGCGGCGCGGTATGGTCAGCCCGGTAAAACCTTCGCGATCGGACTGGGCTGCGAATTGCGGCACGCCCACCGGCTCGTCTACTCGGAAGGACTCGACTTGTCGGGGGATGTCGCCACACCGATCGGCGCGGGCTGCCGGGTCTGCGAGCGCGACAACTGTCCCCAGCGGGCGTTCCCCGCGCTGGGCCGCGCATTGGACCTCGATGAGCACCGCAGCACGGTGTCGCCCTACCTGGTGAAGCAACCGTGAGTGCCGAGGTGGGTCGCATCCCGTCGGGGCGGTTCCGCGAATTGGGCCCGATCAACTGGGTGCTGGCCAAGCTGGGCGCGCGTACGGTTCGGGCACCGGAGTTTCATTTGTTCACCACCCTGGGTCAACGTCGACTGCTGTTCTGGGCATGGGCGTTTTACGGGGCCCGACTGCTACGCGGCCGGCTGCCGGCGGTGGACACCGAGTTGGTGATTCTTCGAGTCGCGCATCTACGTGCGTGCGAGTACGAGCTGCAACATCACCGTCCGATCGCACGCCGGCGCGGGCTGGATGCGCAGACCCAGGAGGCCATCTTCGGCTGGCCCGAAGCGTCCGAGGGCCTTAACGATCGACAGCAGGCGCTGCTGCGTGCCACCGACGACTTCATCAACAACCGCACGATCAGCGACGAGGTCTGGCAGCAGTTATCCGCTCATCTCGATCGCCGCCAATTGATCGAATTCTGCTTGCTGGCAGCACAATACGATGGACTGGCCGCCACCATGTCGGCCCTCGAGATCCCGCTGGACCACCCAGATCACATGTAAGTGGCGGCCAGTACCGCCAGGGACAGCACAACCGGAAGAATCGGTAGGCCGAACACAAACGCGGCCAGCGGGTAGTTGCGCCGCTCACGTTGCCGTCGCCCCCACAGCACGGCCCAGATCGCCAACAGCACAGAGAGTCCCAACGCGACCAGGCTCCAGCGGCTCACCGTGGTGACGGCGTTGCCGACCGTCATCGCCACCAACCACGCGATGTAGCCGACGGCCGCGCCGCCAACCACACCCCACACCGACTCGGTACCCACTGGTTTAGAAATTGATCATGTGACCGGTCAAGCCGTGGAAGCATTCCTGCAGCGCCTCGGACATCGTCGGATGCGTATGCACGTTGCGCGCCAACTCAGTTGCGGTCAGGTCCCACTTCTGCGCCAGTGTGAGCTCCGGCAGCAACTCCGACACGTCATGGCCGATCAGGTGCCCGCCGAGCAGTTCGCCGTATTTCGCGTCGGCGACCAGCTTGACGAACCCGCTGGGATCGCCGAGCCCGTGTGCTTTGCCGTTAGCGGTGAACGGGAACTTGGCGACTTTGACGTCATACCCTTCGTCGCGGGCCTGCTGCTCGGTGAGCCCGAAGCTGGCCACCTGGGGTTGGCAGAACGTCGCACGCGGCAGCATCCGATAGTCGCCAAGCGCCAAAGTCTCTGCACCGGCGATGGTTTCGGCGGCGACGACGCCCTGCGCCTCCGCGACGTGCGCCAGTTGCAGCAGCCCGGTGACATCACCGATGGCATAGATGTGCGACACGGACGTCCGCATGTAGTCGTTGATGCCGATCGCTTTGCGATCGGTCAGCGCCACCCCGGCCGCCTCCAGGCCGTAACCTTCCACATTGGGGGCAAAGCCGATGGCCTGCAACACCTTATCGGCCTTGAGTTCCTCCGTGTTGCCGTCCTTGCTGACCGTGACCGTCACCTGTGATCCGTCGTCGGAGATCGAGTCCACCTTGGTGCCCGTGCGGACTTTGACACCCAGCTTCTTGAACTGCTTCTCGATCTCCTTGGACACTTCGGCGTCTTCGTTGGGCAGGGCCCGCGGCAAAAATTCGACGATGGTGACGTCGACCCCGTAGTTGGCCAGTACGTAGCCGAACTCCATGCCGATGGCACCGGCCCCGGCGATGACGATCGACGCCGGCAGCTCCCGGGACAGGATCTGCTCCTCGTAGGTGACCACGTTCTGGCTCAGCGACGTGCCCGGCACCAGCCGAGTGCTGCTGCCGGTCGCAATGATTGCGTTGTCGAAGGTGACCTGTTCGGTCCCGCCGTCGTTGAGCTCGACCGACAGCGTGTTGGCATCGGTGAACCTGCCGTATCCGTGGATCTCGGCGATCTTGTTCTTCTTCATCAGGAAGTGCACACCGGCAACCCGGCCGTCGGCCACCTTGCGGCTGCGGTCGTAGGCAATGCCGTAGTCGAACCCGGCCTCGCCGCTGATCCCGAAGGTCTTGGCCTCTTTGGTGAAGATGTGGGCGAGTTCGGCGTTGCGCAGCAACGACTTGGACGGGATGCAGCCGACGTTGAGGCACACTCCCCCCCAGTATTTGGGTTCGACGACTGCGGTGTTCAACCCCAGCTGGGCGGCGCGGATCGCGGCGACGTAACCGCCGGGGCCGGCTCCGAGGACGACGACGTCATAGTGGGTCACGGCACTACAGTAACGGGCCGTCCCGGCCTTGATTAGGCGGCCAACTGACGGCGCCCATGCCTGCGGGCGAATATTGCGGTCGCCAATCCACTTCGTCGCACATCGCCCCCGACCCCTGATGATTCGGAAGTTTTCGAGTCATTGCGGAATTTGTCCTCCGACGCGGTCTCTGGTGCGTCGTGGGAGGTGGCGGACAGAAATCGGTCCGGCAGTGCCAGTTTGCAGATGGTGCGCACGGTCAGCAGGTACTGGCGAAGCAACGACCCGGTCGTGTAGGGCAGGTCGTAGGCGGCGCACAAGACGCGCACCCGTTCGGCGATCTCCGGGTACCGATTGCTCGGTAGACCAGGAAAGAGGTGGTGCTCGATTTGGTAGCAGAGGTTGCCACTCATGAACGCCAGTACCGACCCGGCCCGGAAATTCGCGGTCCCCAACATTTGCCGGAGATACCATTCGGGCTTCGTCTCGCTCTCCAGCACTGACGGGGTGAACTTCTCCGCTCCGTCCGCGAAGTGACCGCAGACGATCACGATGTACGCCCACGCATTGCGCAGTCCATTGGCCACCACGTTGGCCCCGAGCGTGCGGCGCCACCGCCGAAGGCTCAGCGCGGGAAAGAGGACATAGTCCTTGACGACTTGGCGTGCGATCTTGCGGACCAGCGCCCGTTTGTGGGCGGCTTTACCGGCCTCTGTCGTTTCATAGTCCTGCACCGAATACAAGCCGTGCACCGCGACGCCCCATTCGAAGGCCATCGCCAGCAGCACCGCGTACAACGGCTGCAGCAATGCCGCCGGTCGCCAGTCCTGGTCCCGAGTCACTCGCATGATTCGGAATCCAAGGTCCTCGTCCACGCCGACGACGTTCGCAAACACGTGGTGCCGGTGGTTGTGAGAGGACCGCCACTGCGACGAGGGACCGACCATGTCCCATTCCCACGTACTGGAATGGATTTCTGGGTCGTTCATCCAATCCCATTGGCCGTGAATAATGTTGTGGCCGAGTTCCATGTTCTCGATGCACTTCGCCGCGGCCAGGGCCGTGGTTCCGACCGCCCAGCCGAACTTGCCTTTGCTCCCGACGATGGCCAGTCTCGCGGCGACCTCGAGGCAACGGTGAAAAGTGATGACGCGCTTGATGTATGCGCGATCCTTGGCACCGCGCGAAGCCTCGATTTCGCAACCGATCGCCTCCAGCGCGACGCCGAGCTCCTTGATGTCCGCATCGCTCAAATGGGCGTATTCAGGTACGTCGGTGATAGCCATCGACGTTCAGCGCACGCAGCAGAGAAGGTTCGGGTACCGCAGCATCTCGCGTCACGTCCGATCTAGTAGGTGATGTATCACGGGCGTGAGGCGAGGTCCGGCGACCAGTTCAACACCGTCGGTGTAGACCATAGACCACTGGGGCCGACCCCACCGAAGCTGGGATGCAATCGTGACTTGGCGCTCAGTACGGGATGATCCCGGCCAGGCAGTGGCCGCCCTGCTGGTACTGCACCTGGCAGTAGTAGTGACCGTATAACGGGGAAGCGGCGGCAGCCGACGCGAACACTGCCGACATCACCGCGATCGCCAACGCCGAAACGAGCGGCCTGCTCGGCACCATCGCCATCATCAACCCGACGACCGTGCACACCACGACGTAGATCAGCACGACGAACACGGCGGGTGTTTTGTCGGGCAGCGAGTACCACCAGGAGAACAGGGCTACGCCGATCACCGCTGCCGGGATCCACACCGCGACGATCACCAGGACCAGCTGCCACCACTTCAGGTAGTAGTAGCGGCCGGGCACCGTCACGGAATGCGCGGCGGGCGGAATCGGCTCCGACGCGAACTCGGCGGGCGGCGCGGCGGGTGCGCCGCTCGACTGCACCGGAATGGCCTCGATCGAGGGCGCATCCTCCGCTCCCAGCTCGGTCCTCGGCCCGGCCGGCACCGCAGACTCGGGCGGAACGGCGGGCGGCAGCTGTGTCGTGGGCTCCGCCGGTGATGGATCCGGTGCTGCGGGCTTGGGTTTTCGTCGCCACCGTCGGCGGGGCCGACCCGACGTCGGCGGTTCGTCGGCCCAGGGCTGTGCACCGGTGTCGAAGGTCGGCACGTACGGTTCGGTCTGCGGCAGCGATTCGCGGCCGTCGCGGTCCTGGTCAGGCAGAAGCCATCACCACCTCAATGGCGACGAGCGCACCAAACCAGCCGGGCGCCAGCGCCAGCGCGCAGACGCCCACTGCTGTGGCCCAGCGTCGTCTCAAGAGCAGGATCATCAGCAGCCCGATCACGGTGGGCACCCCGAGCACCAACCCGATGACGACATCGGGCCGGACCGGTGTCCGAACCAGCACCGTCGCCGCGATAGCGGCCACCAATCCGAGCGCGGTGCCGACCAGCATCGCGCTGGTCAGCAGCCATGGACGGGGCAGCGGGATCATGCTTTCCCACGTTACTGCGGTGGCTACTGGCTACCGCGGTACCGGTCCGGCGCGTCCCGTCGGTATTGGGCATGCGTCAGTGGCCTCGGTGACCACCGGGCTGCGTTCCGGCGGGCGCTGACCGCGGGCGTAGCCGGCGCCGGTAATCACTGGTGCGGCGGCCAGTTCGGTGTTCTCGGCGTCGGTGAAGGCCCGCCCGCGAGACAGGAATCGCATTCCCTCCGGAGCTTCCAGGCTGAACCCGCCGCCGCGGCCGCGCACCACGTCGATCGCGAGCTGGGTGTGCTTCCATGCCTGAAACTGCGGGCCGGAGATCCACACCGGCACTCCGTCTCCCACGTCAAGCAGGCCCAACAACACGTCACGGTCGCCGACGATGAAATCCCCGTCGGGATAGCACATCGGCGACGACCCGTCGCAGCAGCCGCCGGACTGATGGAACATCACCGGGCCGTGCCGCTGGGTCAGCTGCTCCAGCAGGTTGGCGGCAGCGGCGGTGATCACCACGCGGTGCGTTATGGAGCCGCTCCTCCTGCCCTTTTCAGATCGCACTGCCCTGTCTATCGTCCTATCGTCGCCGGCGCGCGGTCATCAGAAGAAGCCGAGCGCCTTGTCTGAGTAGGACACCATCAGGTTCTTGGTTTGCTGGTAGTGCTCGAGCGCCATCTTGTGACACTCCCGGCCGAACCCGGATTGCTTGTAGCCGCCGAACGCCGCGTGCGGTGGATACACGTGATAGCAGTTGACCCACACCCGGCCGGCCTTGATGTCGCGGCCGGCGCGGTAGGCGGTGTTGCCGTCGCGGCTCCATACCCCGGCACCCAGGCCGTAGAGGGTGTCGTTGGCAATTCCCATCGCGTCGTCGTAGTTGTTGAACGACGTGACCGCCACGACCGGGCCGAAAATCTCTTCCTGGAAGATCCGCATTTTGTTGTGGCCGGAGAAGATCGTCGGCTGCATGTAGTAGCCGCCCGCCAAGTCACCGCCGAGCTCGGCGCGCTCGCCGCCGGTGACGACTGTGGCGCCTTCGCCCTTGCCGATTTCGATGTAGGACAAGATCTTTTCCAACTGATCGTTGGAAGCCTGTGAGCCCAGCATGGTCTCGGTGTCCAGCGGGTCGCCCTGCCGCACCGCCTTGGTGCGGATCGCCGCGAGCTCCAGGAACTCGTCGTAGATGTCGGCCTGGACCAGGCTGCGCGACGGGCAGGTGCACACCTCGCCCTGGTTGAGGGCGAACATGGTGAAACCCTCCAGCGCCTTGTCCTGGAAGTCGTCGTTGGCCGCCATCACATCGGAGAAGAAGACGTTGGGGCTCTTGCCGCCGAGCTCCAGGGTGACCGGGATCAGATTCTGGCTGGCGTATTGCATGATCAATCGGCCGGTGGTGGTTTCCCCGGTGAATGCGATCTTGGCGATCCGATCGCTCGACGCCAGCGGCTTGCCCGCCTCAGCGCCGAATCCGTTGACCACGTTGACCACACCCGGCGGCAGCAGGTCGCCGATCAGGCTCATCAAGTAGAGGATGGAGGCCGGGGTCTGCTCCGCCGGTTTGAGTACGACGGTGTTGCCGGCAGCGATCGCCGGCGCCAGCTTCCAGGCCCCCATCAGGATGGGAAAGTTCCACGGAATGATCTGCCCGACCACGCCCAATGGCTCGTGGAAGTGGTAGGCAACGGTGTCGTCGTCGATCTGCGAGAGCGAACCCTCCTGGGCCCGGATCGCGGCGGCGAAGTACCGGAAATGGTCGGCGGCCAACGGGATATCGGCGGACAGCGCCTCCCGGATGGGTTTGCCGTTGTCCCAGGCTTCGGCCAGCGCCAGGTTGTCCCGATTGGCGTCGATGCGGTCGGCGATCTTGGCCAGGATCGCCGCGCGCTGCGCTGGGGGGGTCTTACCCCACGCCGGTGCGGCACCGTGCGCGGCGTCGAGCGCTTTGTCGATGTCGGTTTCGTCGGAGCGGGGCACCTCGCAGAAGGTCTGACCGGTCACCGGCGTCGGGTTCTCGAAATAGCGGCCCTGGGCCGGCGCCACCCACTCGCCCCCGATGAAGTTGTCGTACCGGGATTCAAAGCTCATCAGCGCGTCTGCAGATCCCGGACGTGCGTAGACGGTCATCGGATCAACTCCTCGTTTCACGGTGTTACACAGCTCACAGTACCGCTGCGGTCACAATGACTTCCATGCCTGATGACGAGCTGGACGACCCGTATCTGTGGCTGGAGGACATCGCCGGCGACGACGCGCTGGACTGGGTGCGCGCGCGCAACGAACCGACCGTCGACGAGTTCTCCGGTGAGCAGTTCGAGCAGATGCGCGCCAAAGCTCTGGAGGTGCTCGACACCGATGCCCGCATCCCGTATGTGCGGCGCCGCGGCGAATACCTGTACAACTTCTGGCGCGACGCCGCCAACCCCCGAGGTCTGTGGCGGCGCACCACCTTGGAGAGCTACCGCAGCGACGCCCCGGAGTGGGATGTGCTGATCGATCTCGACGAGCTGGCCGGCGCCGATGACGAGAGTTGGGTGTGGGCCGGCGCGCAGGTCATCGAACCCGATCACAGCCGCGCCCTGGTCAACCTGTCCCGTGGCGGCTCCGACGCGGCGATCGTTCGTGAATTCGACATGGCGACATGTCAATTCGTTACCGGCGGGTTCGAGTTGCCGGAAGCCAAGTCGCAAGTCAGCTGGCTTGAGCCGGATACCCTGCTGGTGGGCACCGACTTCGGTGCTGACTCGCTGACCGAATCAGGCTACCCGCGGGTCGTCAAGCGATGGCACCGCGGCACGCCACTGACGGCCGCCGAAACCGTCTTCGAGGGGTCGCGCGCAGATGTCGCCGTGTCGGCGGGAGCCGACCGCACACCGGGTTTCGAGCGCACCTTCGTCAACCGCGCCGTCGACTTCTTCAACGACGAGGTCTACGAACTGCGCGGCTCCCCGGATGGTTCAGAGTTCATCCGCATCGACGCGCCGACCGACGCGACGGTGTCCGTGCACCGGAAGTGGCTGTTGATCGAATTACGCACCGACTGGTTCACCGGCAGCGCGTCGTATGGGGCGGGCTCGCTGCTGGCCGCCGGCTATGACGAATTTCTGGCCGGCACAGCGGAGTTACGGGTGGTGTTCGAGCCCGACGAGCACACCAGCCTGCACCACTACGCGTGGACGCGTGATCGGCTGGTGATCGTCACGCTCGCCGATGTGGCCAGTCGCGTCGAGATCGTCACGCCGGGCAGCTGGGAGCGCCGTCCGGTGACCGACGTGCCGGCCAATACCAACACCGTGATCGTGGCGGCCGATGACACCGGTGACGAGATTTTCCTGGACTCCAGCGGATTCGACACCCCGTCGCGATTGCTGCAGGGACCCGTCGACGGTCCGCTGCACGAGGTCAAGGCCGCCCCGGCCTTTTTCGACTCCGAGAACCTCAGCGTCACCCAGCATTTCGTGTCATCGCTGGACGGCACGTCGATCCCCTACTTCGTCGTACGGCCCGCCGATGCGAAGGGTCCCACGCTGCTGGGTGGCTACGGCGGATTCGAAGTGACCCGCACCCCCGGCTACGACGGGGTGCTGGGCCGGCTGTGGCTGGCCCGCGGCGGCACCTATGTGCTGGCCAACATCCGCGGCGGCGGCGAATACGGTCCGGGCTGGCACACCCAGGCGATGCGCGCAGGCCGGCACAAGGTGGCCGAGGACTTCGCGGCGGTGGCAGCCGATCTGGTGGTCCGCGGCATTACCACGGTGGCGCAACTGGGCGCGCAGGGCGGCAGCAACGGCGGACTGCTGATGGGCATCATGTTGACCCAATACCCGCAGCTGTTCGGCGCGCTGGTGTGCCAGGTGCCGCTACTGGACATGCGGCGCTACCACCTACTTCTGGCCGGGGCGTCCTGGATGGCCGAATACGGCGATCCCGACGATCCCGCGGACTGGGAGTTCATCTCGGAATACTCGCCGTATCACCATATTTCGCCTGACCAGCAGTATCCGCCGGTGCTGATCACCACGTCTACCCGCGACGACCGGGTGCATCCGGGGCATGCCCGCAAGATGACCGCCGCACTGGAAACGGCCGGGCACCGGGTCTGGTACTACGAGAACATCGAGGGCGGCCACGCCGGCGCGGCCGACAACAAGCAGATCGCGTTCAAGTCCGCGCTCTGCTTCGCATTTTTGTGGCGGATGCTGGGCGGCGACGAGAGCAGCTGCGCCAGCAAAGTACTCGATTGACGTCTGATAGCACTGCTTTTCGGGCACTCTTGCGTTCATGTCTGCGCAGCTGCCCGGGATCCTGCAATCGCTGGCCTCCGTTCTGGACCGTCACGGCTATGCAGCCGTAGTGGCTCTGGTCGGTGTGGAGGGCTTCGGCATTCCGGCGCCTGGCCAAACCGTCTTGATCGCTGCAGGAATCTATGCCGGAGCCGGACGGCTGAACTTGGCCGTCGTGCTGGCGTTGGGATTGTTGGCTGCCGTCGTCGGTGACAACGTCGGCTATGCCATCGGTCATTACGCCGGCCGGCCGTTGGTACTGCGCTTCGGTCGCTACATATTCCTGACCGAGGACCGGCTCGCCACGGCCGAGCGCTTCTTCGCCAAGCACGGCAACGTCGTCGTACCGGTCGCCCGGTTCATCGATGGACTGCGGCAGGTCAACGGAGTGGTGGCCGGTCTGGCGCACATGCGTTGGTGGCGCTTTCTGGCGTACAACGTGCTGGGAGCCATCGCGTGGGTCAGCCTTTGGGTTCTCGTCGGCTATGTGGCCGGCGACCACATCGCCGCGATTTACACCGAATTCCAGCGCTACGAAAAGTATTTTTTGGCCGCGTTGGCCGCTGTCGTGATCGCCGTGCTCATCCGGTGGCTGATCAAACGTCGGCAACGCCACTCCCCTGCCGCCGACAACTGCGGAAACAGGACGCGCTAACCGTCGTGCGTTCCGGGCAGCCGTAACACCAGACGCGCTCCGCCCAGCGAGCTGGTCTCCAATGCTGCGCTGCCGCCGTGTAGTTCGGCCTGCTGGGCGACCAGCGCCAGCCCTAGCCCCGAGCCTGACCGCGACGCCGTCGACCCGCGGGAGAACCGTTCGAAGACCGCGGCACGTTCTTCCTCGGGCACGCCACTGCCGTTGTCGTCGATCGCGAGTTCTACGCCGTAGGCGGAACTGGTTGCACTGAGCAGGATTTCGGTGGCGCCACCGTGCTTGACCGCGTTGGCGATCGCGTTGTCGACTACCAGCCGCAGCCCGACCGGCAGCCCCACCATCAACACAGTGGGCGAGGGCACCAGCGACACGTTCACTTCGGGATAGGCCCGAACCGCGTCGTGCGCCGCGCGATCCAGCAATTCGGTGATGTCGAACGGGACGAAATCGTCGACAGTGGTCAGTTCACTTTGGGCCAGCCGTTCGAGCGCCGACAGCGTCGCCTCGATCCTGCCCTGAGTGCGGATGACGTCGCCAACGACTTCCGTGCGCTGCTCGGCGGGCAGTTCGAGGGTCGACAGCACCTCCAAGTTGGTGCGCATGGCGGTCAACGGCGTGCGCAGTTCGTGGGAGGCAACCGCGGCGAAGTCACGCGCGGATTCCAAGGCCGCTTTGGTGCGTTGCTGCTCTTTGCCGATGCGGGCCAGCATCCCCTCGACCGCCTCGGCGATTTCCACCGCCTCTTGCACGCCGCGGACCTGGACTTCGTCGGGGTTGGACTGGGCGTTGATGGCTCGCGCCTGCTGCGCCAGCAGCCGGAATGGATTGACCATGATCAGCGAGATGACCCAGCCGACAAGGACCGTGCCGACGATGACGCCGCCGCAGATCAGCAAAACCCGCAGATGCAGTTCGTTGACTCGATTCTGGGCTTCGGCCAACGGCGCGCCGAGCGCAATGGAGGCATGGCCGGCGGTGAAGGTGCGGACTCGGTATTCGACGCCGTTGATGGTGGTATCGGCGTAGCCGTTGTCGAGTTTTGGCAACACGATGTCGCTGGGCACCGATACGGTCGCGGGCCCGATGCGCGCGGTGCGCACCAGGTCGCCGTTTGGGGTGGGCTGATCGCTGTTGGGGTTACTCAGCAGGGTGCTGATATCGCCCAAGCTGCTTACCGAGTCCAGTCGCCGGTCCAGCTGGTTGTGTTGATCGTTGGTCACGCCGATCCACACCCAGGCGCCGAGGGTCAGGACCAGGATGACCACCGAGAGCGCGGCGATGAAGACAATGGTGCGTAGCGACAACATTCGCATCAGCAGCCGTTGCAGCCGATGCAAGCGAGTGTCCGGCTCCACGGAGGACATCTTGCCCGATGTCAGCGTTACCGTCGCTCCCAGGCCGTATCGGACATGCCAGGCGGCTGTAGGCGTCGTTGCCGGCCTTGCCGCGCGTTTTGTTTTCCGGCACCGACGATCTCCTTCACGGTTGCCACGATCTGGCTGGGTTCGTCTCGGAATGCCCCCAGCGCGGCACGGGCGAGCCTTGCCGGGGCGAACAACTGCGAAGGACGAACATCGTGGTTCATCACCTGGAAGAGCATTCGGGTGGCCTCGGGGTCGGCCGCGATTTCCCGCAGCACGCTTTTAATCAATGGAGAAACCGCCCCTGGTGCGCCGACATTGCGTGCATACCAATACATTTCGTAGGCATCGTCGTCGCGCCATCGCCACCACCGTTGCGCCGCAATGTCTAGACTGCTGTTGCCAACCCCATCGATGATGGCCGTCGCGAGCTTATCGGCCTGGCGCAGCGCGTCGGCGATCCCTTGTCCCGGCGCAGGATCCTTGAAGTG
Source organism: Mycobacterium sp. NGS48 (assembly GCF_059812585.1). NCBI lineage: Bacteria > Bacillati > Actinomycetota > Actinomycetes > Mycobacteriales > Mycobacteriaceae > Mycobacterium > Mycobacterium sp. NGS48. Next base: position 303,705 of record NZ_JCALCY010000001.1, on the reverse strand, counting down.
CCCGGCGTCGCCGACGAGCACCCAGCCGGGGCCGGCGGCCTGCCGGAAATAGCCGTACCAGTTGCTGACGACCCGGATCGGGCCGACGCGACGGCTGTCGGCGAGGAGATCTGCCAGCTCCGGCCATGCCCGGATTGCCGTGGCGAAGTTGGCGTCGCGGTCGCGGTGAAATTTGGCCTGGTCGGTCATATCGATCCCGATCGCGGCCATGTACAGATCCCCGTCGGTGGGGCCGGCCAGGAATCCCACGGCCCGCTGGCGACCGAGCCTTGCGTGCCCGTCCCGGTTATCGACGCCTTCGAAATACGCCCAGGCGTACAACTTTCCGGGCGGCGTGACGTGGTACTCGCGGGCGCCCACGCAGGAGGCGATCGTCGAGTGCCGGCCATCGGCCCCCACCACCAACCGCGCATGAACCGGCCCGGCGGATGTCTCCACGCCGGTTACCCGGCCGTCGTCGGTGATCAGTTGTGTGACCCGGCAACCGGTGCGCACCTCCGCGCCGGCCGCGGCGGCGGCTTCGACCAGCAGCGCATCCAACGTCACGCGCCGAACGCATAACGCGGGGCACGGAGCTACCTGCTGATCGACCGTCGCGTCGATCCGAACGTCATCGTTGATCAGGGTGAGTCGATCGAGCGGCATTGCACCGGCCGCCAGGATCCCGTCGAGCAGGCCATGCCGGTCCAGCATCTGGACACCGCAGGGCTGAATCATGTGCGTCGAGGGAGTCTCGGACGGAAACCGGGCCCGGTCGAGCACACACACGTTCAAGCCCTGCCGCGCCAGCATCGTCGCCAGCGGGGATCCCGCACACCGGGCGCCGACGATCGCCACGTCGAACCGGTTCATGCTGCACCATCGCTACCACCGGCAACCGTCATGCAGAGACCCTACATAAAATTAAGCCAATTGTAAGAATAATAAGGGGATTTTAAATGTGCGGGAACCTGTGTTCCTGACCTGGCAGTGTACATATGGTGGGGCACACCCAAATTTGGTGTAGGTTTCGGTGGTGAAGGTCATCCAGATCCGCAATGTTCCCGACGAGGTGCATCGCACGCTGCGCACGCGGGCGACCGCCGCGGGAATGTCGCTGTCGGACTACCTACTTGATGAACTTGTGCGCGTGGCCGACCGGCCGGCCGTCGCCGATGTCCTAGCCCGGTCAAGCCGACGCAGCGGTGGCGCCAATGCAGGTGCGATCGTCGACGCGGTCCGCACCGGGCGCGATCGGTGATCGTCGTAGACACATCGGCACTCATCCATGCCGTTCTGGCCCGCCCGTCCAACCCCGGGTTGCTGGCCCGGCTGTCCGATGACAACGACCTGCATGCTCCGCACCTCATCGATGTCGAAATTCTCCATGCGCTGCGCCGTTTGGCACTGACGCGAGCCGCGGACGACGCACGATTGGAGGATGCTCGCGCCGACATCCACGACATCACCTTGACCAGGTATCCGCTGGGTCCCCTCGCTGATCGCGTGTGGGGGCTGCGCCATCATTTGACGGCATACGACGCCGTGTTCATCGCGTTGGCGGAGGCCCTGGAGGCGCCGCTGATCACCTGTGATCGCCGGCTGGCTCGAGCTCATGGGCACCATGCAGATGTGGAGGTGTTCTGACTATGCCAACACCCGAATTCGAGACGCTGCTGTACACGACGGCTGGTCCGGTCACCACCATCACCCTGAACCGCCCCGAGCAGCTCAACACCATCGTGCCGCCGATGCCCGATGAGATCGAGGCCGCCGTCGGGCTCGCCGAACGCGACCCGGAGATCAAAGTGATCGTGTTGCGCGGTGCCGGGCGGGCGTTCTCCGGCGGCTACGACTTCGGTGGGGGTTTCCAGCACTGGGGCGAAACGATGATGACCGACGGCCGGTGGGATCCGGGCAAGGATTTCGCGATGGTCAGCGCCCGCGAAACGGGGCCGACCCAGAAATTCATGGCGATTTGGCGGGCGTCCAAACCGGTGATCGCGCAGGTCCACGGCTGGTGCGTTGGCGGAGCCAGCGATTACGCGCTGTGCGCCGACCTCGTCATCGCCAGCGAGGACGCCGTGATCGGCACCCCGTACAGCCGGATGTGGGGCGCATACCTGACCGGCATGTGGCTCTATCGGCTCAGTTTGGCCAAGGTCAAGTGGCATTCGTTGACCGGCCGGCCGCTGACCGGTGTGCAGGCCGCCGAGGTCGAGCTGATCAACGAGGCGGTGCCGTTCGAGCGGCTGGAGGGCCGCGTCGGCGAAATCGCCGCCGAGCTGGCGCGAATCCCGTTGTCGCAGTTACGAGCTCAGAAGCTCATTGTCAACCAGGCATACGAGAACATGGGTCTGGCGTCGACGCAGATGCTCGGCGGCATCCTCGACGGCTTGATGCGCAACACTCCCGATGCGCTGGAGTTCATTCAGACCGCCGCCACCGACGGGGTGCGCGCCGCCATCGAGCGCCGCGACGGGCCGTTCGGCGACTACAGCCAGGCCCCGCCGGAGCTGCGGCCCGACCCGTCGCACGTCATCACGCCGTGACTTACTGCCCCGGTGGCATCATCACGGTGTCGATCATGTACACCGTAGCGTTGGCGGTGGGCACCCCGCCACAGACCACGCCAGCGTTGCCGACTCTGAGGCCGTCACCCGAGCCGGTCACGTTCACCGGCGCACCCTGAACCGTGTTGTGTGAGCCGTCGACCTGGGTTGGACTCAACTGGCCAGGAACGACGTGATAGGTCAGGATGCTGTTCAACGTACTTGCGCCCTCCGGGGTCTTGAGCTGGTCGATCGTGGACGCCGGCAGCTTGTTGAACGCGGCGTCGGTCGGCGCAAACACCGTGTACTGACCGTTGTTGAGGGTGTCGACCAGGTTCACCTGCGGGTTGAGTTGGCCGGACACCGCCGCGGTCAGCGTGGTGAGTTCCGGATTGTTGGACGCGGCCACCGCCACCGGGTCCTGCGACATTCCGGCCACCGACGCGGGACCGTCGGGGTGTAGCGCCGCATAGTCTGCGCATCCCGCGCCGATCAAATTAGGCGCCGCCGCCGCAGGTGCGGAGGTGGCCACCGCAAAACCTACGATGCTGGCCGCCGCCAAGCTGGTTGCGTTGATCGCTTTGTTGTGAACTTTCATCGAATTCCGGCTCTCTTCAGGGTGATGGTTCTACGCCGCACGGGTAGCCCTCTGACACCCCTTATTCGGAGCCACCAGCGTGCCGGATCGGTTGCCTGCCATCTTGATGACGACCCGTCCCCCGCAAGCGAACGGTGCCCCCAGCGCCCGGCTTCGCCGCGCTTGCGATCGCCACTATCCGTAAGTGAACGAATACACGGTCAGCCCTTGGCCAGGACGCACTTCCAATGTGTCGCGGATCGCCTCGCCGCCCGCCACGATCTGATGTGAGGTCGGCGGTCCGCTGATCGGCACGGTGGTCGTTGTGCCGTCGCGGATCACCGAGATGGAACCGGTGCCGCCGACCACGAGGTAGACGTTTTTCGCGTGGTAATTGAGTTCGACGGCCGAAGCGCCGTCCTGCGCCGTCGCGCCCTGGTAGTCCAACGCCCACGAACCCCGCAGGGCGAAGGAATCGTTCGGCAGCGACGGCGGGTAGTCGAATGTCGCCGAACCCTCGTCGTAGACGCAAGCACCGGCGTAGTTGACTTGCTTGCCCACTCCGAGATACGTCTCGGGAGTGAGGCCGTGCGGCGGTGTGGTGTCGGGCGCGTCGACTGGCGCAGGCAATGTGATTCCCGGCTGGGCGTCAACGAGCAGTTGGCGAATCAATTTTTCGGTACCGTCGTAGTCGCCCTCACCGAATTTGATGTGCCGCACGGTGCCGCCGGCGTCGATCAAATATTCGGCGGGCCAGTAACGGTTGCGATAGTTCGTCCACGTGGAGTAGCCGTTGTCCAACGCAATCGGATAGGTGATACCCAGATCGGCGGCACCTTTTTTGACGTTGCCGGCGACCTTTTCGAATGCGTACTCGGGGGTATGCACGCCGATCACGTCGAAACCCTTGTCCCGGTAGGCCTGATACCAGCCCTCGACGTGCGGAATGGCGCGTTGACAGTTGATGCAGGAATACGCCCAGAAGTCGACGAGCACTACCCTGCCGCGCAATGAGCGCAGGTCGATCGGCTTGCCCCCGCCCGTATTCAGCCACCCGGCAATGTTTTTGATGTCAGGGGCAGGACCGCAGTTCTGCAGCGTCGGCGCGCCGTTTGCACAGTTGCCCAGTTGTCTGTTCTGGTCGGTGACGATGCCGCCGAGGTTGAGCCTTTCCTGGATCTGCTGATCGCCGCCGAGCTGGCTTTGCAGCGAGGCGGTGTAATCGGGGATGGCTCGCTGCAGCATTGCGGGCAGGTTGAGCACCAGCGCCACCGCCAACAGGATGGTCACGATGCCTGCCGCGATGCGGATTTCGCGCTGCCGGCGCCGAAATGCGCTGACCCGCTCGGCCACTCGCTGACCGGCCAGCGCGAAGAACAACAGTGGCGCCGCGGCACCCACCGCGAATGCAACGGTGAGCACGACGGTGTCCAGGCCGATCGTCGCGGTGGCACCGGCAACCACGATGGCGGCGAGAACGGGCCCGGCACACGGGACGTAAAGCACTCCCAGCGCCAGACCGAGACCGAATCCGTTTGCACCGGTAGCGATGTGAATTTGCGGCACGCGGGAGAACGGCCGCTCCAATAGCTGCTCGAGGCGAGGAAAAATCAGGCCCAGCCCGATTACCACCAACGCGACCAGCGCGACCCAGCGAATCGCGTCCTGCGGCAAGTGCAGCAGCGACAGCAATGCCGAGCCGAGCAAGGTGACCACGGTGAAGCTGCACACCAGGCCGCCGATCACCCAGTACGGCCGCTGAGACAAGCGCTTCGGCTTGACCGCGACCGCTATCCCACCGCCCGGGCCGGCCGACTCATCCTCGGCAGTGCGCTGAGTGCCGGAAAAGAAGATCACCGGCAGGACCGGAAGTATGCACGGCGATATGCCGGTCACGAAGCCTCCGACCAGCCCGATCAGCGCAAGCGTCACCATGTCAGGTATTCGCAGCCAGGCCCGTGTTGGATCGCATTCACACACCACAAGTTTCGCTGCGTGACCAACCCGTTAAAGGCGACAAGGCAGCCCGCGAGTGCGAGCTGCCTTGTCTGGCGGCGGTGTCAGACCGTCACGGAGCGGGCGGCATCAGCACCGTGTCGATCATGTACACCGTCGCGTTGGCGGTGTGCACCCCTCCGCACACCAAGCTCGCGTCGTTGACCTTGAGGTCGTTGCCTTGGCCGCTGACCGTGGCCTCGGCGCCCTGCAGGGTCTTGTGAGCGCCGTCAACCTTCGCCGGGCTGAGCTGACCCTGTACCACGTGATAGGTCAGGATGCTCGTCAACTTGTCGGAGTTGGTCTTGAGCTCGTCGATGGTCGCGGCGGGCAGCTTGTCGAATGCCGCGTTGGTCGGCGCGAACACCGTGTACTGGCCGTTGTTGAGCGTGTCGACCAGGTTCACGTTGGGGTTCAGCTGGCCCGAGAGCGCCGATGTCAACGTGCTCAACATCGGGTTGTTCGATGCGGCCGTCGCGACTGGGTCTTGCGCCATCCCCGCTACCGAAGCCGGGCCGGTCGGGTGCAGAGCCGCGTAGTCGGCGCATCCCGAGCCAATCAGATCCGCCGCGGGATCCACTGTTGCGCCGGTGGTAGCCGGCGCCGCCGAGCTGGTGACCGGACTCGCGCTGGTCTGCTTCTCAGACTCGGATTTGTCGTTCGCACACGCCGAAAACCCCACGGCAGCGATCGCCGCCAGGGTGATCGCCAGTGCCCTGGACTGAACGTCCTTCATTCCGATTCGGCTCCTTAGTCAAGGCGGCAACGCCGCCGCTTACGGGTCGGACAGTTCTGATTCGGAGTGACCGCCCTCACGGATGGGTGGACGAGGCCATCCTTTTGGTCGCCTTCTCCGAATAGCTGATGTGCAACAGTCATCCGCGCGCTCGGTGGCGGTGATCGGCAGCGGTGTCGCCGGCCTGACCGCCGCCTACGCCCTGTCCGGACGGGATCGGGTCACGCTGTATGAGGCCGACACCCGGCTCGGCGGTCATGCGCACACGCATGTCATCGAGCGCGACGACGGCACCATCGTGAACGTCGACTCGGCGTTCCTGGTGCACAACGACCGCACTTACCCGACGCTGTGCCGATTGTTCGACAACCTCGGAGTGGCGACCCAGGAGTCGGAGATGTCGATGTCGGTGCGCGCCGACGCCACCGGCCTGGAATACGCCGGCGCCCTCGGTATCGGCGGACTGTTCGCGTGTCCGCAAGCGGCCCGACCGCGTTATCTCTTCATGCTCGCCGAGATCGTTCGGTTTCACCGCGCCGCGACCCGGCTACTAAGCGCCGACCACGACGATTTGGAAACGCTGGAAGCCTTCCTGCGCCGGCACCGCTTCTCGGCGTTCTTCGTCGAGCACTTCATCACACCGCTGGTGGCGGCGGTGTGGTCGTGCGGCTCCGACGACGCGCTGCGCTACCCAGCCCGCTATCTGTTCGTGTTTCTGGGGAACCACGGCATGCTGTCGGTGTTCGGCTCACCGACTTGGCGCACGGTGACCGGCGGTTCGCAACGCTATGTACAGGCCATCGCGTCCCGGGTGCATGACGTCTGCACCGCTACGCCGGTGCACTCGCTGCGCCGGCTGCCCAACGGGGTGATCGTGCAGGCCGGCGTCGAACCGCCGCGGCATTTCGACGCCGCGGTCATCGCGGTGCACCCCGACCAGGCGCTGCTGCTGCTCGACAACCCATCGGCATACGAGCGGGCCGTCCTCGCGTCGATTCCGTATTCGACCAACCGCGCCCAACTACACACCGACGAGTCGGTGCTGCCGCGGCACCGGCGTGCCCGCGCCTCATGGAATTACCTGATCACCGCCGGCAGCGACCCAGTTGTGGTCACCTACGACGTCAGCAGGTTGATGCGCATCCAGGCCAACCGCCGATTCCTGGTCACACTCGGCGGCCACGGCCGGATCGATCCGCGATCGGTGATCGCGGAAATGACCTACAGCCATCCGCTGTATACAGCGGAATCCGTTGCCGCGCAACGGCTGTTGCCGACCCTCGATGACGATCGGGTGGTGTTCGCCGGTGCCTACCACGGGTGGGGGTTCCACGAGGACGGCGCGGCGTCGGGGCTGCGGGCGGCCCAGCGACTGGGCGCCGATTGGCCGGCACGAACTGAGCAGGCGATGGCGTGCTGACCCCGGCGATTTACCGCACCACCATTACCCACTGCCGGCAGGCGCCGGTGCGTCACTCGTTCGAATACCGCAGCTACAGCTGGTATATCGACATCGACGAGTTGCCGGCACTGCCGTGGTGGCTGCGGCCGTTCGCCCGGTTTCACGCCCACGACCACTTCACCGGTGCTCCCGGCGCCTCGCTGCGCGAGCGGGTCGACACCTTTCTCGCCGAGCACGACGCGTCGTTAGCGGGCGGACGAGTGACCGCGCTGCTCCAGGCACGAGTGCTGGGCTACGTGTTCAATCCGATCAGCGTCTTCTGGTGCCATGACGGCGACGGCGCGCTGCGGCACGTGATCGCCGAGGTGCACAACACCTACGGGAAGCGCCACGCTTACCTGCTGCCGCCGGCGAACACACCGGTACTCGTCACCAAGAAGTTTTACGTGTCGCCGTTCAATCCGGTGACGGGTCATTACCAGGTGCTGGCGCCGCGCCCCGACCGGCGGGTGCACGTCGTGGTGACACTGCACGGCGATGGACGACCGGCATTCGTCGCGACGTTGCGCGGGACACGACAGCCGGCAACCGTGGGGCACGTCGCGCGGATGCAGTTGCTCTCGCCGCTAGCGCCCCTGATGGTCGCCTTGCGCATCCGTCTCCAAGGAATCAGATTGTGGTTGCGCAAAGTTCCGGTGGTCTCACGATGAGTGTTGCTTGCGGAACTACCTCGGCGGCAATAGATTCCGCCCGTTGGCCAGCGGTGGCCAGGGTGCCTTCCGGTCCGGTTGCCCTGGCATCCGCGATGGTTGCCGACCGGCTGCTGCGCCGCACGGCGGCATACCTGCCGCTGCGGCTCCGCTATCCCGACGGCACTGTGATCGGCGGCGGCGAGCCGTCGTCGCCGGCGCTGGTGATCAACCGCCCGGGCCGGCTTGCCCGCCGGATCGGACGCCGTGGCCTGATCGGGTTCGGCGAGTCCTATATGGCTGGCGAGTGGGAGTCGGACAATCTCACTGGTGTGCTGACGATCTTGGCGACGGAGGTGGGGGATCTGGTACCGCGCGCGCTGCAGTGGCTGCGACCGATCGTGGTGGCCGCCCGGCCGGGGTCGCAGCACCGCAACCGGGCACAGGCCCGCCGTGACGTCGCCGCGCATTACGACCTGTCCAACGATCTGTTCGGCGAGTTCCTCGACGAGACCATGACCTACTCCAGCGCGCTGTTCTCTGAGCTGCCGGCCTCGTGGTCGGACCTCGCCGACGCGCAACGGCGCAAAATCGACCGGCTGCTCGATGCGGCCGGCGTTCGGTCGGGTAGCCAAGTGCTCGAAATCGGCACTGGGTGGGGCGAACTGTGCATCCGCGCTGCCCAGCGCGGAGCACACGTCCGCTCGGTGACGCTATCGAGCGCACAACAGCGATTGGCGCGGCAGCGAGTCGCGGCGGCCGGGCTGTCCGGGCAAGTCGAGATCGACCTGCGCGACTATCGTGATGTCGGCGGAAACTACGATGCGGTGGTCTCGGTCGAAATGATCGAGGCGATCGGGTTTCACGCCTGGCCGGAATATTTTCGAACCCTCGAGCGCCTGCTGACGCCGACCGGCCGGATAGCGCTTCAGGCGATCACCATGCCGCACGTCCGCATGCTGGCCACCCGCAGAACCCACACCTGGATCCAGAAGTACATCTTCCCGGGCGGGCTGATCCCGTCCGCTGAAGCCATTCAGGGCATCGCCGCGCGGCACACCGATTTACGCACCGTCGACATGCACTCGCTGCGCCCGCACTATGCCGAAACGTTGCGCCTGTGGCGGGAACGATTCATGCAGCGACGAGTTACCCTGTCACACATCGGCTTCGACGCGGTCTTTGCCCGGATGTGGCAGTTCTATCTGGCATACGCCGAGGCCGGATTCCGGTCGGGATACCTCAACGTCTACCAATGGACATTCGCGCGCGGAGATGCCCGGTGAACCTCACTACTTTTGCCATCGTCTGCGGTGCGTCGATCGCGGTGATCGCGGTAATCCAGGCGGCCGCATTCGCGATCGGACGGCGCATCGGCCGCTACAACGTCGTCGACGTCGCCTGGGGAATCGGCTTCATCGCCGTCGCGGTCGTCGCCGCGGTGCTGGGCAACGGCGACGCCTCCCGCCGCTGGCTGTTGCTGGCGCTGGTCGCGGTTTGGGGAACGCGGCTGAGCTGGCATATTCACCGCAAGACGGCCGGCAAAGCCGAGGACCCCCGCTACGCCGACATGCTCCGCGGCGCCTCGCTGGGCCAGGTTGTGCTCAAGGTCTTCGCGCTGCAAGGTTTTGCAATCTGGTTCGTCGCGTTGCCCTTGCAACTCTCAGCCGTCACGGGGCCCACACCGAAGCCGTTGCTGGCGCTCAGTGTGGCCGGCATGCTGCTGTGGACAGTTGGCGTCACCTTCGAAGCCGTCGGGGACCGCCAACTGCAGGTGTTCAAAGCCGACCCCGAGCATCACGGAAAGGTGATGGACCGCGGCTTGTGGGCGTATACGCGTCACCCGAATTATTTCGGCGACGCTTGCGTGTGGTGGGGTTTGTGGCTGATCACGATCACCGGTTGGTGGTCGTTGGCGACAATACTGTCCCCGCTGCTCATGACCTACTTTCTGGTATATGCCACCGGCGCTCGGCTGGCCGAGAAGTATATGGCCGGCCGTCCCGGATTCGGCGAATACCAGCAACGGACATCGTTTTTCATACCACTTCCGCACCGATCAGCCGGAAAATGACGACCGTCGTGGCGGAGAGGATAGGCTACCGGTCGATGACCGGACCGACGCAGCTGAGCAGCGACCTCGACGCATTGCTCCGCCAGGTGGCGGGTCAGGATGCGCAAGCGTTCGCTGCGTTCTACGACCACACCAGGACGCGGGTGTACGGCTTGATCGTTCGAGTGCTGCGCGACTCGGGCTACAGCGACGAGACCACGCAAGAGGTCTACCTGGAGGCGTGGCGAACCGCGAAAAGTTACGACTCCACCAAGGGCTCTGCGCTGTCCTGGCTATTGACGATGGCGCATCGCCGTGCCGTCGACCGCGTGCGCTCCGAACAGGCCGCCGGCCAGCGCGAGTCACGCTACGGCGCGGCCAACGTCGACCCATCGAGTGATGTCGTGGCCGACGCGGCGATCGCCGGTGACGAGCGGCGCCGGGTGACCGAGTGCCTGGACGGTTTGACCGATACGCAACGGCAGTGCATCCAGATGGCCTACTACGACGGGTTGACCTACGTCGAGGTGTCGCAACGGCTGTCGGCCAACCTGTCGACGATCAAGTCACGGATGCGTGACGCTTTGCGCGGCCTGCGCAACTGCCTGGGTGTGCCATGACCGAGCCGACTTTCGAACTGCTCGAGCTTGCCACGCCGTATGCGTTGCACGCCATCTCCGACGAGGAACGCGTCGCGATCGACAGGCAGGTCGCAGCCGCGCCGGTGTCGATCGCCGAGGCCTTCAGTGACGAGGTGCGCGCCGTTCGCGAGACGATGGCGGTGGTGTCGGCGGCGACTGCCGCGGAGCCGCCCGCCGAGTTGCGCGCGGCGGTGCTGGGCACGCTGGACGCTCGCCAGACACGTTGGCGTACAGTCGTAGTGGCCGCGGCCGCGGCAATTGTGGTGGCGCTCGCGGCTTTCGGCGCGGGAATCGCACTGAGGACGCCGCCCGCGGCGACGGTCGCCGAGCAGATCATGGCGGCCCCCGATGTCCGGACGGTCTCGCGCCCGCTCGCCGACGGCGGGATGGCCACGGTGGTGTTCTCCCGCGACCGCAACGCCGGTGTACTGGTGATGAACAACGTCCCGCCGCCCTCCGCGGGGACCGTCTATCAGATGTGGTTGCTCGGCGATAAGGGCCCAGTCTCGGCGGGGACGATGAACACCGCGACCGTCGCGCCGTCAACCACCGCGGTGTTGAGTGACCTCGGGAACTCGAGTGCGCTGGCCTTCACCGTCGAACCGGGAACCGGATCGCCTCAGCCGACCGGGAAGATCTTTGCCCAGTTGCCGTTGAGCTAGGAAGGCGTCAGTGTTGGATGTGCGGCGGACACGGCTGACGCGAGCGGCGGTAGCGACAGCGGCGCTGTCGACGCTGGTGGGCTGTACGACTTTGGTTTCCGGTTCGGCGGTCAAGGCTCCTGGTGCGGAAAACGCCAAAGCCGGTCCGTGTAAAGATGTTTCGGCGCCAATGACGTCAATCGAATCCCATGCTCCCGGCGAGCCGCAGTTACGGATACCGCAACCGCATGGGTGGGAACGCACGACGCTGTTCGACTCGCAGATCGTCCGGTACGCCATCGTGAACCGGGACCTGATCGCCAACAAATTCGCCCCCAACGCCGTGGTCACGCTGGAAACCGCCGACGGGTCCGCGGACCCTCAGGAGGTACTTGACGGCGAGCGGAGGGGCTTGACCGCCGGACTGGGCGCTACTGACCTGGTCACGACCCCGACCACACGGTGCGGGTATCGCGCCGAAAGCGTGACCTACACCGCGCCGCCGATGGGCGAGATACCGGCTCGTCGCTCCACCATGCTGGCCGTAGTGGGCGTCTTTGGTGGCAAAACCTACGCCACCACCCTCACCGTCGGCTCCGCTGATCCGGACAACCCGGCGTTCGCGCGCGATGCAAACACGATTTTGACCGGCTTCCAGATGTTGCCGCCCGGCGCAGGCTAGCGCTCGGGCCGGTTGCGCACGCTGCCCAGCATCGCAACGACGACGCCGCACACCGCCAGCACGACGCCGGCGGCCAATGTCAGGTTGAGCCAGTGATGCAGGCTCGCTTCGGCGTGGCCGACCATGGCATCGGCGACGCGGCGCATGTCGCCGGCGGTGTGGTTGAGCGCACTGCCGATCCGGCGGCGGGCGACCTCAACGCCCGCCCAACCGGCTGCGCCGACCAGCAATGCCGAGACACCGAGGCTTCCCAGCGCCCTGCCACGGCTGCGGGCCGCGACCAACGTCAAGACTGCGCAGACACCGGCGAGCAGCGCCGCGCCGAGGCTCACCCACGGCCCCCACAACGCCAGTGGACGTAACGTGCCCGGCTGCAACGTCTTTGGCGGTGATACCGTCACCGGAACGGTCAGCGCCGACGGCGCCCGGACGTGGTAGTCGGACAGCGTCTGCTGCAAGGCGCTGTCTTCAAGCATCGGCGCGAGATCGATGACCCACGGATCGGACCCGGTCGCGGGGCGCGTGAACAGCCACCCGTGCACGACTCGGTTGGCCTGCGCGAAGTCCGCAGGGAAAGACGGGCCCGCGGCGTAAGCGCTGGCGACACCGTGCACCCGCGACGCGTCGACGCTGTAGCCGTGTTCCCTGATCAGCCTCGTCGCGGTGGCGCTCAATTGCGATGCCACCGCGGCCTGCAACGCCGGATCACCCGCCGCTCCTCGGGCCAGCCGCGCATACCCGTCGGCGTCGACGATGGTGTGCTGCGCCCACACCGTCGGCACCGCCACCGCCACCGCCAGCGTGGTCAGCAGCCACAGCAGCGCCGTGGCTGCGAACCGCACACGCGCTACTTTGCGGTGCGGCGCGGCCTTGCCAGCGCCATCTTGGTCATCATCCGGTTCATCCGGGTCAGCGCCTTCAGCGAATTGTGGTAATAGTTGCCGCCCGCGCCGACGTTGGTGCGCGGTGCGACCACCGTTTCGACCCGGCAGTATTTGCGCAGTCCCTCCGCGCCGCCGAACCGCGCCCCGATGCCCGATGCCTTCCAGCCGCCCATCGGGGCGGTGGTGCACATCAGGTTGCTGATCACGTCGTTGATATTGACCGCACCGCAATCAAGTTGCAACGCAACATCTTTGGCACGTGCTGCATCTTTGGAGAACACCGATGCGCTCAACCCGTATTCGCTGTCGTTGGCCAGCCGGATCGCTTCGTCGACGGTGCCGACCTTCATGATCGGCAGGGTCGGACCAAAAGTCTCCTCGGTCATGCAGGCCATCGAGTGGTCGACGTCGACCAGCACCGTGGGCGGATAGAAGCTGCCCGGACCGTCGGGCCGCTGCCCGCCGGTCAGCGCACGCGCCCCGGCGGCCACGGCGTCAGCGACGTGGCGCTCGGTGACCGCCCGCTGCCCCTCGTCGATCAGGGCGCCGTAGGTAAACCCATCGCCGGCGCCCACCTGCAGCGCCTTCACGTCGCGGACTACCGCGTCGACGAACTGGTCGTAGACCGCCTCGAGCGCATAGACCCGCTCGACCGATACACAGGTCTGGCCCGCGTTGAACATCGCGCCCCACACCGCGGCGTGGGCGGCCAGGTCGACGTCGGCGTCCTCCAACACGATCATCGGGTCCTTGCCGCCCAACTCCAGGCTGACCGGCGTCAACCGGCGCGCCGCGCGCTCCATCACCTTGCGGCCGGTGTTACTGGAACCGGTGAACTGCAGGTAATCCACGTTGTCGATGACGGCCTCGGACACCTCCCGGGCGCCCTGCGCCAGCGCAAACACGTCGGGCGCACCGGACTCCCGCCAGCCACGGCGCAGCACCTCGGCGGTCAGCGGAGTGCGTTCGGACGGCTTGAGCAGCACCGCGCATCCCGCCGCCAGCGCGCCGATACCGTCCATCAGCGCGTTGGCCACCGGGTAGTTCCACGGCGCGATGATCCCGATCACCGGACGCGGCCGATAGTGCAGCGTGATTTTCTTGATCGCCAGGAACGGCAGCGCCGCGGGCCGGCTTTCGGGGGCGAGCGCCTTCTCCATCGTCTTGATGACGTAGGACAGAATCATGATCAACAGCGGCACCTCCTGCGCCGCGTCGACGGCCGACTTGCCGGTCTCCTTGATCAACAGCTCTTCGATCTCGTCGCGGTGCTCGCCCAGCCACACCGCGTAGCGGGCCAGCGCTTTGGCGCGCCCCTTGGCGCCGCGCTGCTCCCACTCGCGCTGGGCCACGCGCAGCTTTGCGGCAATCGCGGGCACATCGGCGGGATCGGTCCAGTGCACTTCACCGGCCACGGCGCCGGTAGCGGGATTGCGGACGCTGCCGGTACCGGTGAACTCGGGGGTGGGTGCTGGTGATGTGGTGGCGGTCATACCGGCCATGCTAGCCGCGGCCCTGACGTGGGTCGACAGGTGTCAAGTTCGCCCGGGCGGCGACGATGCAGCGGGGTCCCCGCGAAGCCGGGGACGCAGCGATGCTGAGAAGCCGGTCAAGTCCGCCGATGCGCGACGCCGAGCACGTAGGCGGCCTGGCCCAGATGCTGGGCACAGTCGTCGATGATGCTGACCAGTCGCATGCTGGCCGTCACCGGCGGATCCCATTGCTTGTCGACCACGCGGGCCAACTCGTCAGCGGTGACGGTAGCGACGTACTCCAGCGTCAGCTTGTGCACGGCGTGGTAGTAGCCGGCCAACAGGTCGCGCGGGGCCTGCACCTTCGCCACATCCTCGGGGCTGTGGCCGTAGCCCGTGTCGTCGCGGGGCAAATCGAGCCCGAACCGATCCACCCAGCCGTCGCGGGTCCAGACCTGCTCGACGCCGGCGACGTCGGCAAGCTGCACGTCCTGCACCCGGGCGCTGTGCCAGATCATCCACGCGATGCTGTTGGCGTTGGGACTCTGCCGGTAGCTGGCCTCGTCATCGGTCAGCCCGTCGGTGATCTGGTCGACGTGCTCGACCAACCGGGTGAACGAATCGCGAAGTAATTCCTGGGCAGCGGCATCGGAGTCAGCCATGCCGCCGACGCTACGCCCCGTGGAACACCGCCTCGACGTTGTTGCCGTCGGGGTCGCGCACGAACGCGCCGAAGTAGCCCGGGTGATACTCCGGCCACAGCCGCGGCGCGTGCAACGACTCGGCGCCGAGTGCCAGCGCAGCCTCGTAAAACGCCGTGACCGCGTCGGTGTCGGCGGCTTGGAACGCAACATGGATCTCGCGGTTAGGCCCCATCCCGGTGCCCTCGGCGATCCAAAAGGCCGGGTGGCCGTTCCGGCCGTATCCGATGGCTTCGCCGAAATCCATCTGCCGCGTGTAACCGAGAACGCCGAGTACCCGGTCGTAGAACTGCTGAGCTTTGGCGTAGTCAGCGCAATTGATGCCGAAGTGATCGATCATGGAAGAGAGCCTGGCATGGGCCGCCGACAGGGTCGTAGATTATTTAGATGACCTACGACCTCGTCATCCGCCATGGCACCATCGTCGACGGGCTGGGCGGTGAGCCCTACGTCGGCGACGTCGGAGTGCGCGACGGCGTGATCGCGGCCGTCGGCGTCCTCGACGGTCCCGGCGACCGGGAGATCGACGCGACCGGGCTGCTGGTCACGCCCGGGTTCGTCGACCTGCACACCCACTACGACGGTCAGGCGATCTGGTCGGACCGGCTGAACCCGTCGTCGGCGCACGGCGTGACCACGGTGGTCGTGGGCAATTGCGGAGTGGGATTTGCGCCATGCCGCGGCGAAGACCACGACGTGCTGGTCGACGTGATGGCCGGCGTCGAGGACATTCCCGGCGTCGTGATGACCGACGGCCTGCCCTGGACGTGGGAGACCTTCGGCGAATTCATGGATGCTTTGGATGCGGGTAGGCGCGACATTGATGTGGCCGCCTATCTGCCGCACTCGCCGTTGCGGGTCTACGTGATGGGCCGGCGCGGCGCTGACCGCGAACCGGCCACCGCCGAGGACCTGGCCAAGATGCGGGCGCTGGCCAAGGAAGCCGTCGAGCTCGGCGCGTTGGGGTTTGCGTCGTCGCGGCTGGCGACGCACCGCACCGAAGGCGGCCGGCAGATACCCAGCTACGACGCCGGGGAGAACGAGATCCTCGAGATCGCCCGCGGCATCGCCGACGGCGGCGGTGGCCTGATCCAGTTCGTGCCGGACATCCCGGCCGGCGGGTATCAGCCGGTGTTGCAGCAGGTGTTCGACGCCGCCGGGGACACCGGCCTGCCGGTGACCTTCACGCTGGTGGTCGGCAACTCCGGTGACCCGCTGTTCGAAGACGCGATCACCATGGTGGAAAAGGCCAACGGCGCCGGTGCCGATATCACCGCGCAGGTCCTGCCCCGGCCGATCGGGCTGATGATCGGCCTGGATCTGACGGTCAACCCGTTCATGCTCTATCCCAGTTATCGCGAGATCGCCGGCCTGCCACTCGACCAGCGGGTCGCCGAGATGCGACGGCCGGAGGTGCGGGACCGCATTCTGGGCGACAAGCCGACCGAGGCCGCGATCAATCCGCTGTTCTATCTGGCGCAGGCCTGGGATTGGATCTTCCCACTTGGCGACGACCCCAACTACGAGCCCGATGCCTCGAACAGCATCGCGGCCCGGGCCCGGGCGCGTGGCGTGGACCCCGCCGAGGAGGCCTACGACCGACTGCTCGACGACGACGGCCATGCGATCCTGCTGGGCGCGATGGCCAACTTTCAGGCCAACTCGTTGACCACCATCGGCGAGTTGATCCGCCGCGACGACGTTGTGCTGGGACTCGGAGACGGCGGCGCCCACTACGGAATGATCTGCGACGCAAGCTATTCGACGTACCTGCTGACACACTGGGCGCGCGACCGGGCGTCGGGGCGGCTGTCGGTGGCCGAGGCGATCCGCGAGCTGACGTCGGTGCCGGCCCGGGTCGCCGGGCTGGGAGACCGCGGCCGCATCGCCGTCGGCTATAAGGCCGACCTCAACGTCATCGACCACGCCGGATTGCGGCTGCGCAAGCCGGTGGTCACCCACGACCTGCCCGCCGGCGGGCGCCGCCTCGACCAGACCGCCGACGGGTATGTGGCGACGATCGTCGCCGGCGAGGTGATCGCCCGCGACGGTGCGCCCACCGACGCCCGCCCGGGCCGGCTGGTGCGCGGGCGGCAAGCCGTGCCCACCGCCTCCTGACTGCGCCCACCGCATCGCGTAGTCGTTGAGATTGCGCATGGGGTTGTGAACTCGTCGGCATCACGACCCTGGATGCAATCTCAATGGCGTGCCGGAACCGTCAGACGATGCGCTGCGACGGGGTCGACCTCGCCACCAGCTCCGCGTCGCGGGTGACCACGTCGCCGAGCACCTGGTCGATGCGGGCCAGCAGCTCGTCGGGAATCTGCACCCCGGCCGCCTTGACGTTCTCGGCTACCTGCTCCGGCCGCGACGCACCGACCAGCGCCGCGGCGACGTCGTCGTTCTGCAGCACCCACGCGACGGCCAGTTGCGCCGTTGTCAGATCCAGCTCCTCGGCGATCGGCTGCAACTGCTGCACCCGCTCGAGCACGTCGTCGGTCATGAACCGCTTGATGAAGTTCGCGCCGCCCTTCTCGTCGGTGGCGCGTGACCCGGCCGGCGGCGGCTGACCGGGAAGATACTTGCCGGACAGCACACCTTGGGCCATCGGCGACCAGACGATCTGGCTCAGCCCCAGTTCGCGGCAAGCCGGGACGACCTCGGGCTCGATGATCCGCCACAGCATCGAGTACTGCGGCTGACTGGAGATCAACGACACCCCGAGTTGACGGGCTAAAGCGTGCGCGGCCCGGATCTGCGCGGCGGTCCACTCGCTGACCCCGATGTAGAGCGCCTTGCCGGCGCGGACGATGTCGGCGAAGGCCTGCATCGTCTCCTCCAGCGGGGTGAAGGAGTCGTAGCGGTGGGCCTGGTACAGGTCGACGTAGTCGGTCTGCAGCCGGCGCAGCGACCCGTCGATGCTCTCCATCATGTGTTTGCGCGACAGGCCGGTGTCATTCTTGCCCAACTGGTCGGGCCCGGTGGGCCAGTACACCTTGGTGAAGATCTCCAGCGACTCACGCCGCTGACCCTTCAGCGCCGCGCCGAGCACCTCCTCGGCGCGGCCGTTGGCGTACACGTCAGCGGTATCGAACGTGGTGATGCCACAGTCGAGCGCCGCACGCACACAGGCGGTGGCGACGTCGTTTTCGACCTGTGAGCCATGAGTGAGCCAGTTGCCGTAGGTGATCTCCGAGATCTGCAGACCCGAGTTGCCTAGGTAGCGGAATTCCATACGCCCCATCCTGCCGAAGTAAGCTCGATTCATGAGCAAGAAGGTGGATCTCGACCGGCTCGCCGACACCCTGCGCGACTACGGCTTCGCCTACGTGATCAGCGTCGATGACGATTACCGGGCGCACACCGCGGCCGTCACCCCGACCCTCGACGACGGCGTGCTGCAGATCGGGCCGGTCGGTCGGCACACCCGCGCCAACACCGAAGCCCACCGCGACGTCACCGTGCTGTGGCCGCCGCAGGTGGCGGGCGGCTACTCGCTGATCGTCGACGGCCACGCCGAGAACATCGACCCGCTGACGGTCAGGCCCACCCGCGCCGTGCTGCACCGGCCCGCCACCGCGGACTCGCCGCCGAGCACCTGCAGCCCCGCCTACGACTGCGTGAACCTCGCCGCACAGGTCTAGCCCGACAGCGCCTCGAAGAGGGTGGCCAGCTGCCCCGGCGACACCGAAACACCGCACTGGTTGCGCAGGTTGCTCAGCGGCTGCGCGATGTGTTGCAGATCAGTCAGCTCGTCGAGGTGGCCGGCAAAGTAGCCCCGGACGGACGCCCGGGCGTCTGCCGGTGGTTGCTGGACCGCGTTGGTCAGCACATCGTTGGCTCCCGGGTGGCTGCCGAGGTATCCACCGGCGTCGCTGAGCACACCGCTGGCGGTAGTCGCCAGGCCGGCAGCGGTGCATGGGTCGGGTGCAGCATCGGCCGTCCGCGACGTCACCACGCCACCCAGCGCACAGACGGCAGCCACGCTGATCGCAATGGGCCACAAGCACGTTGCAGAGATTTTCATTGGGGTGGGTCCTTTCGTGATCAGGCAGATGCCTGCAGCCACGTTATCCGCGCAGCGGCACCGCCATCCCGGCAACCATGAGCACGACACTGTCGCTCTGAGCACCGATGCGCGCGTTCACCGTGCCGAGCAGATCACGAAACAACCGCCCGGACGCGGTAGCCGGGACGACACCGCTGCCCACCTCGTTGCTCACCGCCACCACCGCCAGCGGGCAGTCGCGCCAGGCCGCCACCAGTTCGTCGACATCGGCATGCACGGCGTCCAGCCCGTCGCCGTCCCACGCCTGGTGGACGTCGATCCGGGCGGTCAGCCAGGTGCCCAGGCAATCCAGCAACACCGGCGCCCCGGCAACGCGCAATTGCGCTGCCGCATCGGCGGTTTCGATGGTCCGCCAAGTTTCCGGCCGGCGCGCCTGGTGCAGCGACACCCGTTCTGCCCATTCTCCGTCGCCGTCCCGGGTGCCGCCGGTAGCCAGATAGATCACCTCGGGCTCGGCGGCCAGTAGCGTCTCGGCGTAGGCCGACTTGCCCGACCGCACACCGCCGAGCACCAGGGTGCGGACCGGAAGCGGCGTATTGCGCCGGACCGCGCCCGTTTGCACCACTTCACCGTCGCGCCCCGGACGTGCCCCCCACTGGCCCAGCACGTGCCCCAGTTCGGCACCGGGCGGGTTGTGGTGGCTCAGGTGGATTGCGACGACGTCGGTGCTGTCGACGACGGCACCGGATTGGCGCAGTTGCGCGAGTGTGCGCGCAAATGTCGGCAAGTCGTGGTGCTCGGTGCCGTGGTCGGTGAATGTCCCGAACGTCTCCTCCAGGAACACCGCGTCGAAGCCGGCGCCCGCGATCGCGGCGTGCACGCTGTCCGGCAGCGGACCGGTGTCGGTGGCCCACAGGATCCGGTCGTCGCCGCGTGCGATGTCGTAGAGGACGGCATCGGCGCCGAGCTCGGAATCGTGGGCCGCCTCCAGAACCCGCACTCGGTACCGGTCCAACGTGACGTCGTCGCCGGGGTGGACCGCGACGAACCGGACGGGATCGTCGGGGGCGACCCAATCCTGGCATTGCTTCAGTGCGCTCGGCGGCCCGAGCACGTCCAGCGGCTCGGTCCGGCCGGCCCAGTGCCGCATCAGCAGCGCCGCCGGCCCGACGTGGTCGAAATGGCCGTGGGTGAACAGGATGTGGCGGACATCGGCAAGCGAGCGGCCGCGTCGCACCGCGGCCCGGGGCGCCTCGGGTCCGCAGTCCAGCAGCACGGTGTTGTCGAGCAGCCCGGCGGTCTGACCGCGGCTCTCGCCGACAGCCATCGCCGACCGGCAGGAGGCGCAGCGGCAGAACGGGCTGGGCCAGCCGTCGCTGCTGCCGGTGCCCAACAACAGGATCTCCACGCCGTTATTGTCGTTGACTCTGCACGTACCAGACAGCCCACCCGCACTTTTGCCTGGTGCACGCAGAGTCAACAATGGCGCACGAAAAAGCCCGGCCTGCCGAAGCAGACCGGGCCTTCCCGTTGACAACCAGACTCAGAAGTCCATGCCGCCCATACCGCCGGTCGGGTCGCCCGCCGGAGCGGCCGCCTTCTCCGGCTTGTCGGCGACAACGGCCTCGGTGGTCAGGAACAGACCCGCGATGGACGCCGCATTCTGCAGCGCCGAACGCGTCACCTTGACCGGGTCGGCGACGCCGGCCTTGAGCAGGTCCTCGTACTCACCGGTGGCGGCGTTCAGGCCGGTCCCGGCTTTCGAGTTACGCACCTTCTCGGCCACCACGCCGGGCTCCAGCCCGGAGTTGAAGGCGATCTGCTTCAGCGGAGCCTCCAGCGCCACCTTGACGATGTTGGCGCCGGTGGCCTCGTCACCGGACAGCTTCAGCTCGTCCAGCGCCGGTGCCGTCTGCAGCAGGGTCACGCCACCACCGGCGACGATGCCCTCCTCGACGGCGGCCTTGGCGTTGCGCACCGCGTCCTCGATGCGGTGCTTGCGCTCCTTGAGCTCCACCTCGGTGGCGGCCCCGGCCTTGATCACCGCAACGCCGCCGGCCAGCTTGGCCAGCCGCTCCTGCAGCTTCTCGCGGTCGTAGTCGGAGTCGCTGTTCTCGATCTCGGCGCGGATCTGGGCCACCCGGCCGGCGATGGCGTCGGAGTCACCGGCGCCCTCGACGATGGTGGTCTCGTCCTTGTTCACCACGACCTTGCGGGCCTTGCCCAGCAGCGACACGTCAGCGGTCTCCAGCGAGAGGCCGACCTCTTCGCTGATGACCTGGCCGCCGGTCAGGATCGCCATGTCCTGCAGCATCGCCTTGCGGCGGTCACCGAAGCCGGGAGCCTTGACGGCCACCGACTTGAAGGTGCCGCGGATCTTGTTGACGACCAGGGTGGACAGCGCCTCGCCCTCGACGTCCTCGGCGATGATCAGCAGCGGCTTGCCGGACTGGATGATCTTCTCCAGCAGCGGCAGCAGGTCCTTGACGGTGGACACCTTAGAGCTGACCAGCAGGATGTAGGGCTCCTCGAGCACCGCTTCCTGACGCTCGGCGTCGGTCACGAAGTAGCCCGAGATGTAGCCCTTGTCGAACCGCATACCCTCGGTGAGCTCGAGCTGCAGGCCGAAGGTGTTGGACTCCTCGACGGTGATGACACCCTCGTTGCCGACCTTGTCCATCGCCTCGGCGATCAAGTCGCCGATCGACTGGTCGCCGGCCGAGATGGCCGCGGTGGCAGCGATCTGCTCCTTGGTCTCGACCTCCTTGGCACCCTTGAGCAGCGTCTCGGTGATCTTCTCGACGGCCTTCTCGATGCCGCGCTTCAGGCCCAGCGGGTTGGCGCCGGCCGCGACGTTGCGCAGGCCCTCTTTGACGAGCGCCTGGGCCAGCACCGTGGCCGTGGTGGTGCCGTCACCGGCGACGTCGTCGGTCTTCTTGGCGACCTCTTTGACCAGCTCGGCGCCGATCTTCTCGTAGGGGTCCTCCAGCTCGATCTCCTTGGCGATGGAAACCCCATCGTTGGTGATCGTGGGAGCGCCCCACTTCTTCTCCAGGACGACGTTGCGGCCCTTGGGACCCAGCGTCACCTTTACCGCGTCGGCGAGGCTGTTCAGGCCCCGCTCGAGGCCGCGACGGGCCTCTTCGTCGTACGCAATTGTCTTGGCCATTGCGAAGTGATTCCTCCGATTGGGGATGACACGTCCTGGCCGGGCGCAGTGCCCGCGACGGACGGCTCGGGTGTGTTTCCGCTGGCGCGGCCCGTGCCTCACCGTCCCGACCTAGCACTCGCCGGTCGCGAGTGCCAACACATTCTTAGCACTCGCCCATGGAGAGTGCAAGGTCACATACGCCGGGCTCTCGCCCGGCTCAGGGCAGGTCGAGCAGCTCTTCGTAAAACCCGCCGAAACCGCGCACCGGGTTGACGAGATGGACCTCGAGGATCCAATGGCAGGGCAGCCCTGAGCTGTCCAGGCGGCGCATCGGCCGGCCGGATCCCGGTTTGATGTACCACTGCGCGCCGTCGCCGGCGAGCTTCTTGTGCGGGAATTGGCCCACCAGGTGCCCCGCGATGGGGCTGCCCCACTCGTAGCCTTCGGCCCGGGCCTGCCCGACGACGTGGTCGAACAGTTCGGCGCCGGTGATCTCCGGATGCTCATCGAAGTAGGCTCGCCCGGCCCGCCACACCCGGGGCAGCGCGTCGCGCAGGGCGATCTTGTCCGGGTCGTCGCCCAGCACGAAGGTGCGCCCGAAGTCGGCCTCCCACTGCTCAAAGATGGGGCCGAAGTCGCAGAACACGATGTCGTCGGCGGCGATCACGCGATCCGGCGGGTTTTCGGCAAACGGCTGCAGAGTGTTCTCGCCGGCCCGCACGACCCGCTTGTGCCAGTGCTGCGCCATCCCGACCATGTCGGCGGCCAGGTCGCGGACCTCGTCGGAGAGCTCCCGCTCGCTGATACCGGCGCGCGGCATGCCCCGGCGTTCGATCTCCTCGAACAGCCGCGCCGCTTTGCCTTGCGCGTCGAGAAGCCGCTCCACCCGAACGCTTTCCTCGGCGACCAGTTTCCCCACCGCAATGATGCTACGGCCTATGCACGCTCCGATGCCATTGCACTACAGTGCATCTCGACAGATAGGAGTCCTCGGGTGCGGGCAACCGATGCGCCCAGCACCCGAGCGTTGCGGGGCTGGCAGCGGCGAGCCTTGGTGCGCTATCTAACCGGCAAACCGCGCGATTTCCTGCTGGTCGCCACCCCGGGTGCGGGTAAGACCGCGTTTGCTCTGCGCATCGCCGCAGAGCTGTTGGCAGAGCGCAGCATCGAGGCGATCACCGTGGTGGTGCCCACCGAACACCTCAAGGTGCAATGGGCGCTGGCCGCAGCCGCCGACGGCATCGCGCTGGACCCGAAGTTTCGTAATACCGCCGCGCACACCTCGGCCGAATACGACGGCGTCGTCGTCACCTACGCCCAGGTGGCCAGCCACCCGGCGCGGCACCGGGTGCGTACCGAGAGCAAACGAACCCTGGTCATCTTCGACGAGATCCATCACGGCGGCGATGCCAAAAGCTGGGGCGAGGCCATCCGGGAGGCCTACGGCGACGCCACCCGGCGGCTGGCATTGACCGGCACACCGTTTCGCAGCGACGACGCCGCCATCCCGTTCGTGCATTACGCGCCCGAGGGTGATGGCCTGCTGCGCTCGCAGGCCGACCACACCTACGGCTACACCGAGGCGCTGGCCGACGGCGTGGTGCGGCCGGTGGTGTTTCTGGCCTACTCCGGTGAGGCCCGCTGGCGGGACAGCGCCGGCGAGGAGTACGCCGCGCGGCTCGGCGAGCCGCTGAGCGTCGAGCACACCGCCCGGGCCTGGCGCACCGCGCTGGACCCGGCCGGCGAGTGGATGCCGGCGGTTATCTCCGCGGCCGACACCAGGTTGCGGCAGTTGCGCGGTGCCGGCATGCCCGACGCCGGCGGCATGGTGATCGCCTCCGACCAGAAGGCCGCGCGGGCCTACGCCGGCCTGCTGACCAGGATCACCGGCGAGGCACCGACCGTCGTGCTTTCCGACGATCCGGGTGCGTCGGAAAGCATCGCGCGGTTCGCCGCGGACACCAGCCGCTGGCTGGTCGCGGTGCGCATGGTGTCGGAGGGCGTCGACGTCCCGCGGCTGGCAGTGGGGGTTTACGCGACCAGCGCCTCGACCCCGCTGTTCTTCGCGCAGGCGATCGGCCGGTTTGTCCGGTCCCGGCGGCCCGGGGAAACGGCGAGTGTGTTTCTGCCGTCGGTGCCCTCGCTGCTGCTGCTGGCCAGCGAGCTGGAGGCGCAACGCAACCATGTGCTGGGTAAGCCGCACCGGGAGACCGACGAGTTGGTCGCCGCGCAGCGCCGCCAGAGCGAGCCGTCGGAGATCGAGAACGGATTCACCTCGCTGGGCGCCAACGCCGAGCTGGACCAGGTCATCTTCGACGGCGCGTCGTTCGGCACCGGCGGCGACGAGGACGACTACCTCGGCATCCCGGGCCTGTTGGATGCCGGGCAGATGCGAGACCTGTTGCGTCGCCGCCAGGCCGAGCAGCTTGAGCGGCGCGGCAGTGACGCCGAGCCGGTCATCCGGCACGGTCAGCTGCGCGATCTGCGCCGCGAGCTCAACGCGTTGGTGTCGGCGGCGCATCACCGAACGGGCAAGCCACACGGCTGGATTCACAACGAATTGCGGCGCATCTGCGGCGGACCGCCGGTTGCGGCGGCAACCACCGATCAACTCAAGACCCGCATCGAGGCGGCCCGCAATCTGTAGCCGATACGCCGATTGCCTGACGATGGGCTGCGAACGGTGCTGCAATTTACGCATGAGAATGAAATTTGCCGCAGGCCGCATAGGCAGGTTGGCTGCTGTCCTCGGGCTTGGTGGCGGGATGCTGCTGACAGCGCCGGCAACGGCGTTCGCGTCGACTCCGATCACGTTCGAGTTGACGGGCACCTTCACCGAGGGCGTGCAGGTGTCGTACTTCGGCGCCGA
Organism: Mycobacterium sp. NGS48; assembly: GCF_059812585.1. Lineage (NCBI taxonomy): Bacteria > Bacillati > Actinomycetota > Actinomycetes > Mycobacteriales > Mycobacteriaceae > Mycobacterium > Mycobacterium sp. NGS48. The sequence goes on along the minus strand of NZ_JCALCY010000001.1, from coordinate 278,672 downwards.
CGACGAGCCCGAAACCGCTGTCGTGGGTTTGCCGTGGTCGACGGCGTACGACTACAACGGAAGCGCACCTTCGCTGAGTTTCAGCGGCGTTCATCCCGGCGGCGATCCGGGGTCGGTGACGTGCCGGGTTTCCGTCGGGGGGCGGACGGTCGTCTCGAAGACCAACAACGCACCCAAGAACGCCGGCACAGGCGCCTGGTGCAACATGGTCAACGTCGGCTCGGGGTATCGCGGCACCTCGGGTTGACCCGGCGGGGTCGGCCATGCCCACCACGTCCGGCCACGGCGTGCCGTCGTACACCCCATCGAGACGCCGTCGGGCACAACCGATCATCCGTGGGTATCGTTTGGCGCCATGAGCTCAGGAGGCAAATGGTCACATGCCGACGTGCCGGACCAGACTGGCCGGGTCGCGATCGTCACCGGTGCTAACACCGGCCTGGGCTATCACACCGCCGCGGCGCTGGCCCAAAGCGGCGCGCACGTCGTATTGGCGGTGCGCAACCTGGAGAAGGGCAACGCCGCGCTGGCGCGCATCGTCGCCGCCCACCCGCCGGCCGACGTCACGTTGCAGCAACTCGACCTGAGCTCGCTGGATTCGGTCCGCACCGCCGCCAACCGGCTGCGTACGGCCTACCCGCGCATCGACCTGCTGATCAACAACGCCGGCGTGATGTGGACACCCAAACAGGTCACCGCCGACGGGTTCGAAATGCAGTTCGGCACCAACCATCTCGGCCACTTCGCGTTGACCGGGCTGCTGCTCGACCACCTGCTGCCAGTCCGCGGTTCGCGGGTGGTGACGATCAGCAGCATGGGCCACCGGATCCGCGCGGCCATCCACTTCGACGACCTGCAGTGGGAACGCCGCTACGACCGGATCGCCGCGTACGGCCAGTCCAAGCTGGCCAACCTGCTGTTCACCTACGAACTGCAGCGGCGGCTCGCTGAGCAGCAGAAGAACACCATCGCGGTGGCGGCGCATCCGGGCGGCTCCAACACCGAACTGGCGCGCAACATCCCGACCATCCTGAGACCAGTTGCTTCCGTACTGGGTCCGCTGATTTTCCAAAGCGCGGCGATGGGCGCGCTCCCCACGCTGCGGGCGGCCACCGACCCCGACGTCGAGGGCGGGCAGTACTACGGCCCCGATGGTCTGGGCGAGCAGCGCGGCCACCCGAAGCTGGTGTCCTCCAGCGCGCAGTCCCACGACGAGGAGTTGCAGCGCCGGCTGTGGGCGGTCTCCGAGGAACTCACCGACGTGACGTTCCCGGTCTGATGCGTTCGGTCGAGGAACATCAGCGTGTCGTCGACGAGCTGATCGGCGCGCGTCCAGCCGCCACCGCGGGCCTCGCCGAAGCCGAGCACCTGGTGCTGGCCGACGACGTGGCGGCGGCCGTGTCGCTGCCGGTGTTCGACAACTCCGCAATGGACGGCTACGCGGTGCGGGCTGCCGACATCGCCGACGCGACACCCGAGCAGCCGGTGAAACTGCCGGTGGCCGAAGACATTCCGGCCGGGCGCACCGACATTCCCATCCTCGAGGCCGGAACCGCGCACCGCATCATGACCGGCGCGCCGATGCCGGCTGGGGCGACGGCGGTGGTGCCGGTCGAGGCCACCGACGGGCGGACCGACGTGGTGGCGATCCGCGAGGCCGCCGACGAAGGGCGCCACATCCGCCGCGCCGGCGAGGACGTCGCGGCGGGCATCACGGTGTTACGGGCCGGGCAGGTAATCACCCCGGCGGCGGTGGGGTTGGCCGCAGCGCTGGGCCTGCACGAGTTGCCGGTGCTACCCCGGCAGCGGGTGCTGGTGATTTCCACCGGGTCGGAGTTGGTGTCGCCGGGCACGCCGCTGCAGCCGGGCCAGATCTATGAGTCCAACTCGATCATGTTGGCCGCGGCGGTCCGCGAGGCCGGCGCCGACGTCGTCGCCACACCGGCCGTCAGCGACGATGTCGCGCAGTTCGCCGCGGTGCTGGACCGCTACGCCGCCGAGGCGGATCTGATCATCACCAGCGGCGGCGTCAGCGCGGGCGCCTACGAAGTGGTCAAGGACGCGTTTGGCCGCGACGGCGATCAGGGCGTGGACTTCGTCAAGGTGGCCATGCAGCCCGGCATGCCGCAGGGCACCGGCCGGGTGGCGGGCACGCCCATCATCACGCTGCCCGGCAACCCGGTCAGCGCACTGGTGTCTTTCGAGGTGTTCATCCGCCCCGCGCTGCGCACCGCGATGGGCCTGCCGGATGCGCACCGGCCGCGACGGTCGGCGGTGCTCACCGAAGCGCTGCGGTCGCCTCGCGGTAAGCGCCAGTTCCGGCGCGGGGTGTTCGACGCCGACGCCGGCACCGTCACCAGCTGGGGCCCACCGGCGTCACACCATCTGCGGTGGTTCGCGTCGGCGAACTGCCTGCTCGACATTTCCGAGGACATCGAGCAGCTCCCGGCCGGATCGGAGCTACGGATCTGGGATCTGCGCTGAGCGCCCGCGGCGCTCCGTAAGATGACCGGGTGGCACGACGCCCCCGCCCCGCCGGTCTCTCCGGCCCGCAACGCCTGGTAGCACTGCTGCGCTCGACCGTTCCGCCGGTACATCCGGCCGGGCTGCCGTTCATCTCCGCCGGCTTGGGCCTTGCCGTGGCCGGCCGCAACCACCGATGGTTTCGCCGGGCCGGTCTGCTGGCTGCGGGCGCCTGCGCGGGGTTCTTCCGCCATCCGCCGCGGGTGCCGCCCATCCGCCCGGGTGTCGTCGTCGCACCTGCCGACGGCCTGGTCTGCTTGGTGGATACGGCCGCGCCGCCCGCCGAACTCGGCCTGCCCGACACCCCGCTGCCACGAGTCAGCATCTTCCTGTCGCTGCTGGATGCGCACGTGCAACGGTCCCCGGTCAGCGGCGAGGTGCTCGCCGTGCAACACCGGCCCGGCCAATTCGGCTCGGCCGACCTGGCCGCGGCCAGCGAAGACAACGAACGCATCAGCATGCAGATCCGCACCGCCGACGGCGCCGAGATCGTCGTCGTGCAGATCGCGGGGCTGCTGGCCCGGCGCATCGTGTGCGACGCGCAAGCCGGCGACAAACTGTCGATCGGTGACACCTACGGCCTGATCCGGTTCGGCTCCCGGCTAGACACGTATCTCCCGGCCGGAACCGAACCTTCGGTCCTGGTCGGGCAGCGGACACTCGCCGGCGAAACGGTGCTGGCCCAACTGTCATGATCACCAGACCCCGGACCCGCCGATCGGTCAACCTGCGCATCCTGCCCAGCTCGATGAGCGTGCTGGCGATCTGCGCCGGGCTCACCTCGATCCGGTTCGCGCTGGAGGCCCAGCCGCACGTCGCGATGGCGCTGATCGCCGCGGCCGCCATCCTCGACGGGCTGGACGGTCGGGTGGCCCGCATCCTGGACGCCGAGTCGCGGATGGGCGAGGAGATCGATTCACTGGCCGACGCGGTGAACTTCGGGGTGGCGCCCGCGGTGGTGGTCTATGTGACGCTGCTGGCGGCGTCGCCGGCAGGCTGGGTGTTGGTGCTGCTCTACGCGGTGTGCATTGTGCTGCGGCTGGCCAGGTTCAACGCGCTGCTCGACGACGCCACGCTGCCGGCGTACACGCGCGAATTCTTTGTCGGGATGCCGGCCCCGGCCGGGGCGATCGCGACACTGGGCCCACTGGCCGCCAAATTGCAGTTCGGCGACGGTTGGTGGACGACGCCGTGGTTCGTCTGCGCCTGGATCGCGGGCTGCTCGGTCCTGGTCGTCAGCAGGCTGCCGATGAAAAAGATGCACGCCGTGTCGGTGCCGCCGAATTTGGCGGCGGTGCTGTTGGCGGCGTTGGCGATCGTTGCCGCGGCAGCGTTCTTGTTCCCCTACATCCTGGTCATGGTCGCGATCGTGGCCTACCTGCTCCACATCCCGTTCTCGGTGCGCAGCCACCGCTGGTTGGCCGAGCATCCCGAGGCTTGGGAGCACGAGCCCAAGCAGCGGCGCGCGGTGCGCCGCGCGATCCGCCGGGCGCAGCCCAACCGGCGGTCGATGGCGCGGCTGGGTTTGCGTAAGCCCGGCCGGACCCCATGACACCGCCGCCCAGGGGTGGCCGGCAGCTGACCCTGACCGCGCGGCTGAACACGTCGGCGGTCGACTCGCGCCGCGGTGTGGTGCGCTTGCACCCGGAAGCCATCGCAGCGCTGGGGATTCGGGAGTGGGACGCGGTGTCGCTGACCGGATCGCGGACCACCGCGGCGGTAGCCGCCGTAACAGTCGCCGACATACCGGTGTTCGCCGCGCTGCTCGACGATGTGACGCTGTCCAACGCCGGGTTGCGCCAGGACGGCGCCGTCATCATCAGCCCGGCCGCCGTGTGCGGCGCCCGCTCGGTGACGCTGAGCGGTTCGACGCTCGCCACCCAGTCGGTTCCACCGGCCACGTTGCGGCAGGCTCTGCTCGGCAAGGTGGTCACCGTCGGCGACGCCGTATCGCTGCTGCCTCGCGACCTGGGACCGGGGACGTCGACGACCGAGGCCAGCCGCGCGCTGGCGTCGGCGGTCGGCATCAGCTGGACCTCCGAGCTTCTCACGGTGACCGGCGTGGACCCGGCCGGGCCAGTCAGCGTGCAACCTAATTCGTTGGTGAGCTGGGGTACCGGTGTCCCGGCGGCAGCGGTCAGTGCAGCCGCCGACCGAGAGACGGTCACACTCGAGGACCTCAGAGGCTCTGCGGCCCAGGCCGCCAAGCTCACCGAGTGGCTCAAGCTGGCGCTGGACCAGCCGGACCTACTCGAAACCCTGGGCGCCACAACCAATCTGGGTGTCCTGGTATCCGGCCCGGCCGGCGTCGGGAAAGTGACGCTGGTGCGAGCGGTGTGCGCCGGCCGGCGACTGGTCGAGCTGGACGGTCCCGAGGTCGGTGCTCTGGTTGCCGACGAACGCCGGAACGCTGTTGCCGCCGCCGTTGCGGGCGTGCGCGACCGCGGTGGGGTGCTGCTGATCGCCGACATCGACGCGCTGCTGCCCGCGACCGCCGAACCGGTGGCGACCCTGATCCTGGCCGAGCTGCGATCGGCGGTGGCCACGGCGGGAGTGGCGTTCATCGCCACCTCGGCGGTGCCGGAAAACCTCGACCCGCGGCTGCGAGGGCCCGACCTGTGCGACCGCGAACTGGGATTGAGCCTGCCCGACGCCGCCACCCGAAGCTCCCTGTTGACGGGCCTGCTGAAGGGTGTTCCCGCCGCCGACCATGACCTCGCCGAGATCGCCAGCCGCACACCGGGTTTCGTCGTCGCGGATTTGGCCGCTCTGGTGCGTGAGGCGGCATTGCGGGCCGCCTCCCGCGCCAGCATCGATGGCCGGCCGCCGCAGCTGACTCAAGACGACCTGCTCGGTGCGCTGACCGTCATCCGGCCGTTGTCCCGGTCGACCGGCGGCCAGCCGTCGCCCGGTGACGTGACCCTCGACGACGTCGGCGATATGGCGGCCACCAAACAGGCACTCACCGAAGCGGTGCTCTGGCCGCTGCAACACCCCGACACCTTCGCCCGACTCGGCGTCGAGCCGCCGCACGGGGTGTTGCTCTACGGCCCGCCCGGCTGCGGCAAGACGTTTCTGGTCCGCGCGCTTGCCAGCACCGGTCAACTGAGCGTGCACGCCGTCAAAGGCTCGGAGTTGATGGACAAATGGGTGGGCTCCTCGGAGAAGGCGGTCCGCGAGTTGTTCCGGCGCGCACGCGATTCGGCGCCGTCGCTGGTGTTCCTCGACGAGCTCGACGCGCTGGCGCCGCGGCGCGGGCAGAGCTTCGACTCCGGCGTGAGCGACAAAGTCGTGGCCGCGCTGCTCACCGAGCTCGACGGCATCGAGCCGCTGCGCGACGTCGTGGTGATCGGCGCCACCAACCGGCCCGATCTGATCGACGCCGCGCTGCTGCGGCCGGGCCGGTTGGAGAAGCTGGTGTTCGTCGAGCCACCCGACGCCGCCGCCCGCCACGACATCCTGCGCACCGCCGGCAAGTCGGTTCCGCTGCACACCGACGTCGACTTGGCCGTGCTGGCAGGCGATTTGGACGGGTACAGCGCCGCGGACTGCGCGGCGCTGCTGCGGGAAGCCGCGCTGGCGGCGATGCGGCGCAACATCGACGCCGCCGACATCACCGCCGCGGATATTGCCGCGGCACGAGAAACCGTGCGGCCCTCGCTGGATCCTGCGCAAGTGGCTGCCCTGCGCGCTTATGCCGAGGCCCGATAACTCGTTAGCAACGCGCGCACGGCCGCGGCGACGTCCTCCTCCAGCCAGTCCGGGATCAGCTCGTCATGCGCGTGCCGCCGGACCACGGCGTAGGGCAGGTCGACGACAGCTCTGGCGACGGCGTCGACGCAGCGCGGATCGCTGCTGCCGTACAGCTCGCGGGCCAACGCGCGCAGCCGTTCGAGCAGCGGCGCGTTGCGGGCGGTGAGGATCTGCTGAAATGCGGCGTCAGGTTCGCCGTCGAGCAGGTCACCCGGCCGGATGGTCAGCAGCAGCCGGGCATCCTCGGGGTGCTCGCGCATGAAGTCGATCGCCGCCACGGCCATCGCGATGGCGGTCTCGAGGGGGCTATCGCCGGCGGCGGCGATCGCCCGCGCCTGGAAACGTGCGAGCGCACGCAGCCAGGCGGCGGTCAGGATGCCGTTGCGGTTACCGAAGCGGTGATACAACGTCCCGGCCGGCGCGCCGCTCGCCTTCGCGATCGCCGCGACACTGGCCGCCCGCGGTCCATCCACCAAGACCAACGATCGCGTTGCGTCGAGAATCACATCGGTCTCATGCTTTCGCGGCGGCGCCATGATCTAGTACAGTCCTTCTATATGAAACGATTGTCCTATATCGACGAGCATGCCATAACGATCGACGCTCCCGCGGCAGACACGTGGTCGGCGGTGATTCGAGTGATCTGCACCGACCCGAACGACCCTTCGACCGTCCCTGTGGGCTTTGTCCTCGGCGAAGCGACGCCGCCGGTACGGCTGGTGTTGAAAGGCCGGCACCCGTTCGCGGTCTATCGGTGGGTATTCGAATTGGACTCCGAAGGCCCGCGGCGCACCCGGGTGCGCTCGCAGACGTGGGCGGCATTTCCGGGTCTGCACGGCGCGATCTACCGCGCGTTGGTCATCGGCAGCGGCGCGCATCGCGTCGTGGTGCGCTTGATGCTCAAACGCATTGCGGCGGCAGTGATTGCCGCGTCGGCGCAGCTCGTGGAAACCGCGGCCGATTACACGGACACATTCGAAGCTCCGATCCGTGACGGCGACGAGCGCACTGCCGAACAAGCTTTTCGTGACGCGCTGGACACACCTGTTGCGCTGGGAAGGCTGGTGTTCTGGGTCCACCGCCACATCTTGAGGTTTCGCCTGGCACCGCACGCCTCCGCTATCGGTTGGACGATCATGCATTCAGAGCACGACGAGGTCGTGCTGGCCACGGACGGACCGCTCATGCACGGCGAACTGACGCTGCGGCGTGCGGATGGCCGGCGCGCCATCCTCACCACGCGTCTGCACTATCGGCACAAAATCGCCGCCCGCACGGTGTGGGCTCTGGCCGGCCCACTGCATCGGATGCTCGCACCGCGGCTGATGGAGCTCAGCGCCCGTAAAGGCGCCACCGCCCAGCGGTCTGTCTTATAAGCAGCGCGAAACACGCTGTGCCCCAAGCTGTTCATTACAGAACAGGGGTCCGGTGCAGGGTGTCGATAAAGTCGGCAACGTCGGCGCTGCGGGGCGTGTAGCCGGGGAAATAACAGCACACCTCGGCGGCGTGCCCGCCGAACCGCGCGGCGATCTGCTGCGCACACTGCTCGGGAGTTCCCACAATCCCGATCCGCGCCACCATCGCTTCGGTGACCAGATTGCGCATCTCGGTGAAGCGGCCCTGCTTGGACAGCGCATTGAGCTCAGGCTGGGCATCGGCCCACCCCTCGGCCTCAAGCACGGGCAGATAGGCCGGGGTCGAGCCGTAGAACGCGATGAGGGATGCCACCCCGTCAATCGCGGCTGCCAAATCGGCGTCGTCACGGCCAACGGCAACCATGGCCTGAGCGATGATCGCAAACTCCCGGGACGGCCGCTGTGCACGCCGCAGCCCCTTTTCCACGGCGGGGATCGTGCGTTCGGCGAAGTGGCGGGCACTGTTGAACGGCATGACGAGCAGGCCGTCGGCGACTTCCGCCGCCGTGCGCGTCATCACCGGACCCAGTGCGCCCATCAGCACCGGAGGCGGTCCGAATGGATTGGGCCCGGGGTTGAAATTGGGCGGCATCAACGTGTGCGTGAAGAATTCACCGCGAAAATCCAGGCGGCACTGCCCTTCCCACGCCGCGAATATTGCTTTGACTGCGGCGATGGTCTCGGCCGTTCGCGCGGCCGGTCGCTCCCATCGACTGCCGTAACGCTTTTCGATGTGCGGCCTGATCTGCGAACCCAGTCCGAGCCGGAACCGGCCACCGCTGTAGACCTGCAGATCGTAAGCGGCGTGCGCCAGATGCAGCGGGCTACGGGGGCCGGCGATCGCGACGTTGGTCATCAGCTCCAGGCTGGTCGCATCGGCCGCGGTGACCAGTGGAAAGAACACGTCGTGCGGGCCCTCGAAGGTGAACAGCCCGTCGGCGCCGGTCGCGGCGATCTCTGCAGAGTTTGCCCGCGCACGGACCGGCGATCCGTCGACTTGAAGATGTACCTGCATCTCGATAACTCACCCGGACAATCGGTTTGACGCCTCATCGCTTCGCCCGGTTAGACTTCTACTGTACCGACGGGCACGAGCGCAACTCCGGGTACCGTCCGAGTAATTCGATGAAGTCGTGAAACTGCCTGCGACGCTTGCTGTTCCGTTGGCGTAGCAACGAAACAGGTGTTAGCTGACGTCGCGCGATACCGGATTCATCGGTAGACTGCCGGGCGATATTGCCCTACAGGGTGACGCCCCGCTTTGCCCTCTTGCGCGGGGGCTCAACGACACCCCGACACCGGAGTGCCATGCTCGCCATCCTGCTTGCCCACGCGGCTGCCGCTGCGTTGGCGCCGCTGCTGGTGCGCAGATACGGCCGGTGGGCGTTCTATCCGCTCGCGCTGGTGCCGCTGGGGTCGCTGAGCTGGGTGGTGCTGAATTGGCCCAGCAACACCGACCACACCGTGCAGTTCAATTGGGTGCCCGAGCTGTCCATGAACGTCGCGCTGCGGTTCGACCCGCTCGCCGCGATCTTGAGCGCGCTGGTTTTGGGCGTCGGCGCGCTGGTGCTGGTCTATTGCGCCGACTACTTTCGCCACCACGACGGACATCTTGAGAACCGGTTGCCCAGCTTTGCCGCCGAGTTGGTCGCGTTTGCCGGCACCATGTTCGGCCTGGTGGTGGCCGACAACATGCTGATGCTCTACGTCTTCTGGGAGCTGACGACGGTGTTGTCGTTCCTGCTCATCGGGCACTACGCCGACCGTCTGAACAGCCGCCGCGGCGCCAGCCAAGCCCTGCTGGTGACGACGGCCGGCGGATTGGCGATGCTGGCGGGGATCATCATTGTGGGCCAGGCCGCCGGCAGCTATCTGCTGTCGGACGTGATAGCCAATCCCCCGTCGGGTACGGCGGTCGCCGTCGCGGTGTTACTGATTCTGGTCGGCGGGCTGAGCAAATCGGCGATCGTGCCGCTGCACTTCTGGCTACCGGGCGCGATGGCGGCGCCGACTCCAGTCAGCGCCTATCTGCACGCCGCCGCCATGGTCAAAGCCGGGGTGTATCTGGTTGCCCGGATGACACCCGGATTCGCGGACTCGCCGGGCTGGCGCCCCACCGTGGTGATCCTCGGGACGGTCACCATGTTGCTGGCCGGCTGGCGCGCGGTCCGCGAATACGACTTGAAGCTGATCCTGGCGTTCGGAACGGTGAGCCAACTCGGACAGATCACCGTGCTGGTCGGCAGCGGCGACCGCAATCTGATGCTGGCCGGCCTGGTCGTGTTGTGCGCGCACGCGATATTCAAGGCCGCGCTGTTCATGGTGGTGGGCATCATCGACCACGCCACCGGCACCCGGGACGTGCGCCGGCTGGCGTGGCTGGGGAATCGCTGCCCGTCGTTGCTGGTGATCGCCGCCGCGGCCACCGCCAGCATGGCGGCGCTGCCGCCGTTTCTGGGTTTCGTGGCCAAAGAGGCCGGATTTGCTGCGCTGGCGCACAGTTCGTCGCTGGGAACGGCCGCGCCGTACGTGCTGGGCGCGATCGCGGTCGGGTCAGTGTTCACGATGATCTACAGCCTGCGGTTTCTCTGGGGCGCATTTGCGCGTAAGAGCCGCGACGCCCCGAGCGCCCCGGTCGCCGCTCTGCACCGGCCCACCGCCACGTTCCTGATCGCGCCGGCGGTCCTGGCCGCCGTCGGTCTGCTGCTCGGCCTGGCGCCCGCACCGCTGGGCCGGGTGCTGAACGATTACGCCGGCAGCGGCTACCGGCTGGCGCTGTGGCACGGGGTGGGTCTGCCGCTGGTGCTCTCGGCGCTGGTCGTGGCACTGGGCGCGGCGGCGTTCTTCGGGCGGGCCTGGTTGCGGCGCGCGCGGCTGGGGTGGATGCCACTGGGCAACGCCGACCGCGTTTACGACGCGGCCGTCCGCGGCCTTGACGTGGTGTCGGTGCGGCTGACCGGCGGGACCCAGCGCGGCTCGATCCCGGCCACCCAGTCGGTGATTCTGACGACGCTGGTGCTGGTCCCGACGGCAGCGCTGGCGCTGGGGGCTCGGGATCGATTGTCGTTGCGGCTGTGGGATTCTCCGCTGCAAGGAGTGCTGGCCGGCTTGCTGCTGGCCGGCGCGCTGGGCGCGACGGTGATGCGCAATCGGCTGGCCGCCGTGCTGACGGTCGGCGTGACAGGCTATGCCTGTGGTGCGGTGTTCGCGTTCCACGGCGCACCCGATTTGGCGCTGACGCAGTTCCTGGTGGAGACCGTGACGCTGGTCGTCTTCGTGCTGGTGCTGCGGACCCTGCCGGCCGACGTCGACGACATCACCCACCGGCGGCTGCCCCGCGCGGCGCTGGCCGTGGCCGTCGGCGCCACCGTGACCGTGCTGGCGATGTTCGCCATCGCTGCCCGCACCGGTACCTCGATCGCCAGCCTGCTGCCCGACGCGGCTTATCTGCGCGGTCACGGCGCCAATACCGTCAACGTGCTACTGGTCGACATCCGGGCCTGGGACACCCTCGGCGAAATCTCGGTGCTGCTGGTTGCGGCGACCGGTGTGGCGTCGCTGGTGTTCCGGCACCGCCGATTCGGCTCGGCGCCGCGGATCCCGCAAAACGGTCAACCCGATATCGGGCCGCTTCCGGCCACCCCCTACAGCCCGGCGATCAGCGACACCACCTGGCTGCGCGGCAGCGAATACCGCGACCCTCGTTACCGCTCGCTGGTCCTGGAAGTCACCACCAGGATCATCTTCCCGCTGATCATGGTGGTGTCGGTGTATTTCTTTTTCACCGGCCACAACCATCCCGGCGGCGGCTTTGCCGGCGGTCTGACCGCGGGGCTGGCGCTGGTGTTGCGTTATCTGGCCGGTGGGCCCTACGAACTGGGCGAGACGCTGCCGCTGGACGCCGGCAAGATTCTCGGGGTCGGACTCGGGCTGTCGGCGGGCACCGCGATCGCATCCCTGCTGCTCGGCGCACCGGCGCTGTCGTCGGCGGTGTTGGCCTTCGACATTCCGGTATTGGGCAACGTCAAGTTCGTCACCACGGTGTTCTTCGACCTCGGCGTGTATCTGATCGTGGTTGGCCTGGTGCTCGACGTGCTGCGCAGCCTTGGCGTCCGGGTCGGCGAGGACCTGACCGATCCGGCTTCGGCGGTGCGGGCGCCATGACCGTCGACCTGGTCCCATTGCTCGCGATCGGCGGCCTCACCAGCTGCGGGGTCTACCTGCTGCTGGAACGCACGCTGACCCGGATGTTGCTGGGCCTGCTGCTGATCAGCAACGCCTTCAACCTGCTGATCGTCAATGTCAGCGGCCCGCCCGGTGATTCGCCGATCTACGGTCACGACACCCCGGTCAAGCCGGCCGCTGACCCGCTGGCGCAGGCCATGGTGCTGACTGCGATCGTGATCACGATGGGCGTTGCGGCCTTCGTGCTGGCCTTGGCCTACCGCTCCTACCGACTGACCGCCGCCGAGGCCGTCGGCAAAGACCCCGAGGACACCCGCGTCGCGCAGCTGTCGGACGAGGAAGCCGCCGACGTCGACGCCGACCCGTCGGAGCCCTACCCCGACACCGACGAACCCGACGAGCTCGACGCGCTGCCCGGCCACCAGGGGTCGCGATGACATTGGCAGCCAACCTTGTCCCGCTTCCGGTGCTGGTGCCCACCATCGGCGCGGCCGTGACGCTGGTCGCGGGTCGACGGCCACGACTGCAGCGCGCGGTCACGTTGGCCGCGCTCTCGATGATCGTGGTGATCTGCGCGGCGCTGCTTTACCTGACCGACCGGGACGGCACGTTGGCATTGCATGTCGGCGGTTGGGGACCGACCGCGTTGGGCCCGCTGGGCATCACGCTGGTCGTCGATCGGCTCTCGGCGCTGATGCTGGTGGTGTCGTCAATCGTGTTGCTGACCGTGGTGGTGTACGCAATCGGTCAAGGTATCCGCGACGGCGGGGACCGCCAGCCGGTGTCGATCTTTCTGCCCACCTATCTCGCGCTGGCGTCCGGTGTGTGTATGGCGTTTCTGGCCGGTGACCTGTTCAACCTGTTCGTCGGGTTCGAGGTGCTGTTGAGCGCCAGCTATGTGCTGCTGACCATCGGCGCCAGCGCCGCTCGGATACGAGCCGGCATCGGCTATGTGATGGTGTCGCTGGTCTCGTCGCTGATTTTCCTACTCGGCATCGCGCTGATCTACGCCGCGACCGGCACGCTGAACATGGCCGAGCTGGCAGTGCGGATCGGCAGCCTCAGCGCCGGCACCCGCAGCGCGATGTTCGCGGTGCTGCTCATCGCCTTTGGCATCAAAGCCGCGGTTTTCCCACTGTCGGCGTGGCTGCCCGACTCCTACCCCACCGCACCGGCACCGGTCACCGCAGTGTTCGCCGGGATTCTGACCAAGGTTGGTATCTATGCGATCATCCGGGCGCATTCACTGTTGTTCCCCAATGCCGGGCTGAACCACCTGCTGCTGGTGGCCGCGTTGCTGACCATGCTGGTCGGCATTCTCGGCGCCATCGCGCAAAGCGACATCAAACGTCTACTGTCCTTCACCCTGGTCAGCCACATCGGCTACATGGTGTTCGGGGTGGCGCTGTCCAGTCAGGTCGGCATGTCCGGTGCCATCTACTACGTGACGCACCACATCGTCGTGCAGACCACGCTGTTTTTGGCGACCGGCCTGATCGAACGCCAAGGCGGCGCGTCGAGCTTGCAGCGACTCGGTGGTCTGGCCGCAAACCCGTTGCTGGCCTTCATATTTCTGCTCCCTGCACTGAATCTTGGCGGGATACCGCCGTTTTCAGGATTCATCGGGAAGGTTGCCCTGTTGCGGGCCGGCACGGTCGACGGGTCGGTGCTGGCCTGGGTACTAGTCGGCGGTGGTGTGGTGACCAGCCTGCTGACGCTGTATGTGGTGTCGCGGGTGTGGACCAAAGCGTTTTGGCGCCCTCGCGTCGATGCTCCCGACGGTGACCTGGTGGCGGCGCGCGCGGCGGTATTGCTCGAGGACACCGAAGACATCGCATTCGACGAACGCGACGACGTCGGCCGAATGCCGATCAGCATGATCGCGGCCACCGTCGCGCTCATCGGCGTCGGAGTGGCGTTGACGGTGTTCGCCGGACCGCTTTTCGCCTACAGCGACCGGGCCGCCGCCGAGGTGCTCGACCGCGGCCACTACATCTCTGCGGTGTTGGGGGCGGTGCGATGAGGCGGGCCGCCGCTCTGCGGATCAGCACCCTGCTCGCCCTGACCGGCGTGTGGGTGCTGCTGTGGGGAACCTACTCGGCGGCCAACGCGCTCAGCGGAGTGGTTGTCGCGCTGACGATTACGTGGCTCTTGCCGATGCCGCCGGTGCCCGTGCAGGGCCGGGTGCACCCACTGTCGGTGCTGCGGCTGCTCATCCGGGTCGCGTGGTATCTGGTGGTGTCCAGCATTCATGTCTCGTGGTTGGCGATCAAACCCGGCCCGCCGCCACCGGCCGGCGTGTTGCGAGCGCAGGTGTCGATCAAATCCGACTTGGTGCTGGTGTTGGCCGTCAACATCTTGACGATGATCCCGGGATCGATCGTGTTGGAGATCGACCAGGTGCGACGAGTGTTCTACTGCCATGTGGTCGACGTCGGTTCGGACCGTTCGATCGGCCGCTTCTACCGCCAGGTCGCCGAGGTTGAGCGGCTGCTGATGGCCGCCTACGAGCGAGACGACGATTGGCGGCCCGCCGAGGGGGTGTCCGCATGAATACGGTCTGGCTGATCGCGGGGGTACTGCTGGGCGCGGCGGCGGCCATCACGATGTTCCGCCTGCTGGCCGGCCCGAGCACCCTGGACCGACTGGTCGCATTGGACACGCTGATCGCGGTGACGATGTGCGCAATCGGCACCTGGGCGGCATTCACCCTCGACAGCACCGTGACCTACAGCCTGGCGGCGCTGGCGCTGATCGGCTTCGTCGGATCGGTCAGCGTGGCGCGCTTCCGGGTCCCCGACAAAGGACCGCGATGAACATCCTCGACATCATCTCCGGGGTGCTGGTGCTGGGCGGATCCGCGCTGGCGCTGACCGCGGCCATTGGCGTCGTCCGCTTCAGCGACACGTTGTCACGAATGCATTCGGCGACCAAACCGCAGGTGCTGGGCCTGCTTTTGGTGTTGGCCGGAGCCGCGATCCGGCTGCGCGGCAACTACGACGTCGGGATGCTCGTCTTGACCGGGGCGTTCACCGTGCTCACCGCCCCGGTGGTTGCGCACCGGGTCGGACAACTGGCATATCGCGAACAAGACATTCGTCAGCGCTTCACCGTCGACCAGATGGAAAGCGGCGATGACACGGACTGACGACGACTAGCCCCCAGTCCCGCGAAGCAGAAGCGAGGGCTGCGATCCTGCCGGAGATCACGACCGTGACTTCTGTTTGGCGAATGGGGTGCACGCCCTTTCGGCGATTAGTGCCGCGCCGATAAGGGTATGGCTGGCAAATGCCGCGTCCATCATGGACCGTGACGGCACCGTCAGCAGCGGGGGTGAAATTTTGCCGCAAGGCACCCAGTCGGAGCGGCCGACCGATGCCGGCGGTTACGGTTTCCCGGTCGGGCTATGGCGCAGACTGGGTGGCCATCCGCCGCCCGGAATCGACCGGTTGCACCGCTGGCGTAGCCCGCTGCGCGGGCCGTGGCTGACGTCGGTGTTCGGTGCGGTGCTGCTGGCGACGTTGCCCGTCGTCATCGTGACCGGGCTGGTGTCCTACATCGTCTACGCGCCACAATTCGGAACTGCAGTACCCGCAGACGTGGGGTGGCTGAAACTACCGACCTTCGACTGGCCCACCCGCCCGGCGTGGTTATATCGACTCAGCCAGGGCCTGCATGTGGGCCTGGGACTGGTGCTGATCCCGGTCGTGCTGGCCAAACTGTGGTCGGTGATCCCCAAGCTGTTCACCTGGCCGCCTGCCCGCTCGATCGCCCAAGTACTGGAACGACTTTCGATTGCGATGCTGGTCGGCGGCATCCTGTTCGAGATCGTCACCGGGGTGCTCTACATCCAATACGACTACATCTACGGGTTCAGCTTCTTTCCCGCGCACTATTACGGCGCCTGGGTGTTCATTGCCGGCTTTTTAATGCACATCACCATCAAGATCCCCCGCATGGTGGCCGGGCTGCGATCCCGGTCAATACGAGAAGTGCTGCGCACCAACACCGCTGACACCCAAGCCGATCCGCCGGATGCCACCGGTCTGGTCGCCGCCGAACCGGCACCGGCGACGATGAGCCGCCGCGGCGCGCTCGCGCTGGTCGGCGGCGGTGTATTGCTGACGGCTCTGGTCACCGTCGGACAGACGGTCGGCGGCATCGCCCGCCATTTTCCGCTGATGCTGCCCACCGGTGACACCACCGGCAGCGGCCCCAACGACTTCCGCATCAACAAGACAGCGATGGGAGTGGGCGTCGATCCCGCCCAGACTAGGGGCACCTGGCGGTTGACGCTGCGCGGCGGCCCGGCGCCGGTGGTTCTGACTCGCGATCAGCTGACGGCAATGTCGCAACACAGCGCACGACTGCCGATCGCCTGCGTCCAAGGATGGTCCACCGTCCAAGGCTGGAGTGGAGTGCGACTGGCCGACCTGGCCGCTTTGGCCGGAGTAACGGCACCACGCTCGGCCACGGTGCAGTCACTCGGGCGCAAAGGCAAATTCAACCACGCAACACTGGAACACAAGCAGATCAGCCACCCGAATTCACTCTTGGCGCTGCGGGTCAACGGCGCCGACCTGTCCCTCGACCACGGTTATCCGGCGCGGATCATCGTTCCGGCGCTCAATGGTGTCCACAACACCAAGTGGGTCACCTCCATCGATTTTGAGACAATCTGAGATGTCCGGGGCGGCAACAGCTTTCCGCAGGCTATACGGCTCCAATCCGTTACACCTGCTGACGATGCTGGCCGGCTTTGCGTTGCTGGGCTACATCATCGTCACGGCCAAACCGTCGACGTTGTGGGTGCCGGAAGGCACTTGGTGGAAATCGATGGCGCTGTGGTTCGCCGCCGCGATCATCCTGCATGACCTCGTACTGTTTCCGATCTATGCGCTCGCCGATCGACTGCTCGGCATCCCGGGCCGACGGCGCGAGCCGTCCGGTGTCCCGGTGCGCAACTATCTGCGGGTGCCGGCGCTGGGATCCGGGCTGATACTGCTCATTTTCTTCCCCGACATCATCCGGCAAGGCGCAACACTGTATTTCGAAGACACCGGACTGACGCAAGAACCCTTCCTCGGACGCTGGCTGATGCTCACTGCTGTCATGTTCGCCGCCAGCGCAGTTGTCTACGCCGTCCGAGTCACGGTGGCGGACCCAACGACCGGGAGAGCGCGACCTTGAGCACCGAGACGACCGAAGGGATCAGCGCCACCAGGCGCTGGTCGATGCTGGCCGTCTCGTTGGCAGCGACGCTGGCCGCCAACGTCTTCATCAACGGCGTGGCTTTCCTGATCCCCGCCTTGGCTCGCCATGGCACCAGCCTGGCCGAGGCCGCGCTGCTGGCGTCGGCGCCGAGCTTCGGCATGATGCTGACCCTGATCCCCTGGGGTTATCTACTCGACCGGCTCGGTGAGCGGATCGTGCTCACGGTGGGCTTGGGACTCACTGCGGCGGCCGGCTTTGCCGCCGCGTCGGTGCACTCAATGATGGCGATGGGGGCGTTTCTGGTCCTCGGCGGCATGGCCGCGGCCAGCACCATCACGTCCAGCGGCCGGCTGGTGACCGGCTTGTTCGGAGATGACCAACGCGCCCTGGCGATGGGTATCCGCCAGACCGCGCAGCCGCTCGGCATCGCGGTTGCCGCGATCGTGGTGCCGGAATTGGCCAAACGCAATTTCTCGGTGGCGCTGCTGTTTCCGGCAACACTGTGCGCGGTGGCGGCGGTGGCCAGCGCGGTAGGGGTGCACGACCCGCCGCGTCCCGAGCGGCCGAAAGTCAAGGCGCACGAGCTGGCCGACCTCTACCGCGGAACACCGCTGTGGCGAATTCATTTCGCGTCGGCGCTACTGATGGTGCCCCAGCCGGTGGTTCTGACGTTCATGCTGATTTGGTTCATCAGCGAGCACCACCTATCGCTGGCGTGGGCGGGTGTGTTGGTGGGCACCTCGCAAATCCTCGGCGCGTTAGGCCGCATCGCCGCCGGCCGATGGGCGGATCGGATCGGATCGCGGATGCGGCCGGTCCGCAAGATCGCCGTCGCCACCACCGTGGTCATGCTGGCGCTGGCGTGTGCCGATCAGCTGGGCTCGCCGATTGCAGTGGCGGTCATGGTCGTCGCAGCCGGGATCACCGGCGACAACGGGTTGCCGTTCACCAAGATCCCGGAGATTGCCGGGCCGTTCTGGAGCGGATGGGCGCTGGGCAAACAGAACACCTTCGAGCGACTGGTGGTGGCGGTTGCGCCACCGCTGTTCGCCGAACTGATCATGGTGGCGGGCTACCCGTTGGCGTTCGCGGTAAGCGGGTTGTTCCCGCTGGCAGCGCTGCCGGTGGTGCCGGTGTCGTCCAGTGCTGATCGGCAAGACGAAAGTTAGTCGGACAGCTGAAACTCGATCATCGCGGCGACGGTCTCGATGGCCTCGTCGAGAGCCGCCAGCCGATCGGCCACGGACGGCGCCGACAACACCGCGTAGCGATCGGCTTGGCCGAGCGGGACACGCGATGCCAACGCGTACAGTCGCGCGCCGGGATCGGCCGCATCGCCGATACCCAGCAGCACATCGCGACTCGGGAGTGCCACACCACGTGCGGCAGCGATCCGCTCGAACAGTGCCATCACCCGCTCCTCGAGTTCGCTTAGCTGGCTGTCGGTCAGCGAGGCGCCTGGCTCATCGGGCCAGACCCGCACCATCGCCCGCGGGTAGGGGTTGTCAGACAGCCAGTCGCACACCTGAATTCGCTCGCGCGTCCGGCAGCGCAGCGCATACCGCCCAGAACCGAGCTCGGTGCATTCGGTGATTTCGGCCAGCGTACCCACCTCGCAGCGCGCATCACCGCCGCCGACCTCGCGGCCGCGCGAGATCAACACAACTCCGAACCGCGGATCGGAGCTGCGCATGCAGTCGGCCACCAGTGCGGTATAGCGGGGTTCGAAGATACGCAGTGGCAGGTCCTCGTCGGGCAACAGCGCCGACTCGAGCGGAAACATCGCCAGCGCGAAGGGTTCTGGATAGACGGCCGCGGGAGCCATGATCAGATATCCAACTCGGCGACCAGCGAGTCGACGACTGCACGCAGGTCGCCGTCATGTTCTTCGGCGACGCGGCGCTGCCGCTGATACGACGCCCCCAGCTGCCAGATATCTGCGACAGCGGCCAGTTCATCGGTGCAGCGCAGCGATTTTGCAATGGGCTCAAGGCGGTTGAGCAGGTCGACCAGATCGTCGGTGACCAGGCGTTCGTTGCTGTCGGCGTCGAGGATGATCACCGCATCCAGTCCGTAGCGGGCGGCGCGCCACTTGTTCTCCTGGTGGTGCCAGGGCGGCATCGTCGGCAGTGCCTCACCGCCGTCGAGTCGCCGGTCCAGATCGACGACCAGGCAGTGCGTCAATGCCACCAGCGCGCCCAGTTCGCGCACGTTGGACACCCCGTCGCAGACCCGCACCTCCAGGGTGCCGTTGTGGGGCGAAGGCCGGATGTCCCAACGGATTTCGTTGATGTCGTCGATGATGCCGGTCTTCTTCTGGTCGTACACGAACCTTTCGAACTGCGCCCAGGTCTGGAACTGAAACGGCAGCCCGGCGGTGGGCAGCTGCTGAAACATCATCGCCCGATTGCTCGGGTATCCGGTGTCCTCGCCGCCCCACCACGGCGACGACGCCGACAGCGCCAGCAGATGCGGATAATAGTTCAACAACGACGACATGATCGGCATCACCTTGTGGGCCGAGGACAGCCCGACGTGCACGTGCACACCCCAGATCAGCATCTGTCGTCCCCACCACTGGGTGCGTTTGATCAGCTCGGCGTAACGCGGTGCGTCGGTGAACTTTTGAGTGGACCACCGCGCGAACGGGTGTCCACCTGCACAGAACAATTCCATGCCCCGGTCGCGGACGATCTGGCGGACGGTGCCCAGGGTGGCGCCGAGATCCTCCATCGCCTCGGCGGTGTAGTCGCAGACACCGCTGACGATTTCAACGGTGTTGCGCAGCAGTTCCTTGTGGACGCGCGGGTTTTCGCCGATGTCAGTCATGACAGCAGCGGCTTCGTTGCTCAGGTCACGCGTTTGCGCGTCGACCAGCGCGAACTCCCATTCGACGCCGAGCGTCGGCCGTGGTGAGGCGGCGAAATCCACACGCGTGGGTACCCTGCCAGCTGATTCGCTAACCGGCGCCGATGACACCGCACGCCACCCGCTTGCCGGCGTCGCCGGTGGACATGGTGGTCTGATCGGGACCCGGTGTTCCGTTGACTTGGTAGCGGTCCGGGATGTTGCCGAAGTTGTCCGCGTCGGCGTGAATGACGATCGAGGTGCCCTCGCCGGACGTCAGGTCCTCTTTGGTGAACGCGTCGGTGGTGGTCACCAGCAGCGCCGCACCGTCCTTACGCACCTGCAGCGACGTCAGGTCACCGCTCATGGGGCCCCCGCTGTGCCCGGGCGCCTGGTAATGCCCGCCGGCCGAGTTGAAGTTGCCCGACTCTCCGCCGGGCGAAGCGACCGAGTCGGGCTCACACTTGCCCACCTTGTGGACGTGCATCCCGTGGAAGCCGGGCGTCAACTGGCCCAGGCCGGTGGTTTGAACTGTCACGGTCACATACCCCTGGTCGAACTCGAATTTTGCCGTCGCGACCTTGGTGCCGTCCGGTGACTTCAGGTGCGCGGTCAGCGTGTCTGGCGGGACCGGTCCACCTTCGGGCGGCGTATTGGCCGGCGCCGGCGATCCGGTCCACACCGACGGCGTGGTGCCGGGCGACGAGGCCGGCGACTCGTTGGGCGGCGAACACGCACTCAGCAACGCAACGGGAGCGGTAAGTGCTGCGAGTGCAGCGACGACGACGGTGCGGCTTTTGGCGGGCTTCAGCATGGGAAAAGACTAGCCCGTGACGACAACGATCACGCCGGGCGGTTGGTCGGCGATGTCGGGGATTCGCGGTTCGACCGGCGCGCCCAGCAGCTTGCCCACGGCGTCGGCTGTCTCGTGCTCCCCGGGCGCATCGGTGAAATACACCGTGGTCGCCGTGACATCGTCTAACGACGGGAGGTTGCCGACTTCGGTGACGTCGTAGCCCTCAGCCTTGAGCTGGTCGGCGGTGCGACCGGCGATGCCCTCTTGATCGGAAATGTTGAACACTCGCACCTGCGCCTTGGCCGGTGTCCGCGTCTTCGGCGGCATGGCGCTGGTCGACACGGCCGAACCCGACGAGTCGTCGTCGGAGTTTCCGCCCGATCCCATGGCCTGAAAGCCGACCAACAGGAAAATGACGCCGAGAAACAGCAGCACCATCACCATGGCCCGCAGCGGAAGCCCGGAAGAATCCGGAACGCGTTCATTCATCGACGCCACTGTATCCAGGACTGGGCCAGAACCCACAACGACGCCGGGAAGCGTCGCACCTCAACAGGACCTCAGGTGACCTCGAAGCCGAGCCGCCGCGCGGCTCGGGCTTTCTGCCGGCTGGCGCGCAGCCGTCGCAGCCGCTTCACCAGCATCGGGTCGGCGGCTAACGCTTCGGGTCGATCGACCAGTGCGTTGAGCACTTGGTAATAGCGGGTCGCCGACATCGAGAACAACTCTTTGATGGCTTCTTCTTTGGCGCCGGCGTATTTCCACCATTGCCGCTCGAAGGCCAGGATGTCGTGTTCGCGGCGGGTTAGCCCATCGGCGATTTCAGAGTTGTCCCCCGATCGATTAGCCCGCGCCATGGCGCTGTCCATATCGCTCCTGTGACCCTTCCAAGACCGTTCGAACCTCGAATGCACGCTGTATCGGCGAATATTCAACCACGGCGATAAGTGTTGACACGTAACCCTCGCCCGCGAGTCGCTCGGCGAAGTTTCGATTGCCACGCCACTTCGCGGCGCGAATCGCCGGCAGGCTTAAGCTTGCCGACCATGGCAGTCGTACCCATTCGCATCGTGGGTGATCCCGTCCTGCACACCCCCACCAACCCGGTGCCGGTGGCCGCGGACGGTTCGCTACCGGCCGACTTGGCGGAATTGATCACGACCCTCTACGACACGATGGATGCCGCCCACGGGGTTGGCCTGGCCGCCAATCAGATCGGCGTGGGAATGCGGGTTTTCGTCTACGACTGCGCGGACGACCGGGGGCAGACGAAACGCCGCCGCGGGGTGGTGGTCAATCCGGTGCTGGAGACGTCCGAGGTGCCCGAGACCATGCCCGATCCGGATCGCGACGACGAGGGTTGTCTATCGGTGCCCGGCGAGTCGTTTCCGACCGGGCGGGCAGCCTGGGCGCGAGTGAGCGGGCTCGACGCCGACGCCAATCCGGTCACGATCGAGGGCACCGGCCTGTTCGCCCGCATGCTGCAACACGAGACCGGCCACCTGGACGGTTTCCTCTACCTGGACCGGTTGATCGGCCGGCACGCCCGGTCCGCTAAGCGGGCAGTCAAATCGCAGGGCTGGGGCGTTCCCGGGTTGTCTTGGACACCGGGCGAGGGACCGGATCCGTTCGGTCACTGATGGTTTCGTGGCCCCCGATCGGAACCCGGGTGACGGTGCGCTACCGCCGGCCCACCGGTTCGGTGCCACCGCTGACCGACGCGGTAGGTCATCTCCTGCAACTCGACCCGGTGGTGCGGGTGCAGACGCGGGCAGGTGACATCGTCGAGTTCGCCCCGGCCGACGCGGTGACGGTGCGCCGCCTGACCGATGTGCCGGTGCGCAACTCGCAGATCCGCGCCGTCGAGCACGCTGCCGCGCTGGCCTGGCCCGGTGTGGAACAGCACTGGCTCGACGGCTGGTTGTTACGCGCCGCACACGGGTCGACGCGGCGCGCTAACAGTGCTGTGCCACTGGAGTTTTCAGCCAGCACCGCCACTATCACCGCAATCGTCGACTGGTATACGAGTCGCGGGCTAAGGCCATTACTGGCCGTTCCGGACCGGCTGCTGCGTCTGCCGGACGACACACCCGCCGAATGTGAAACCCGGATGCTGGTGTGCGAGCTGCCGAACGTCACGCTAGAGCAGCAGCCGCACCCGAGCGTCACGCTGGAGCAACACCCGACAGCCGACTGGCTGGATTGCTATGCCCGCGACGTGCCGGTCGAGGTGCTGACCGCCGTCGTCGACGGCGAGGTGATGTTCGGCAGCCGCGTGGGCGTCGCGATCGGACGGGCCGCGCTGACAGCTGCTCCGGACGGCAGCCGATGGGTGGGCCTCTCAGAGGTACGCGTGGCCGCCGACCACCGCGGACAGGGCCACGCCCGGGCGGTGTGCGCGGCGCTACTGGCCTGGGGCGCTGATCGCGGCGCGACCCGCGGCTACGCGCAGGTTGTCGACACTGCGGCGGCGCTCAACGTTTTCGAGTCGCTGGGTTTTACCCCGCAGCACCGCTGCCGCTACCTGACGGCCGAATGCGTGCTGGATCGACCATGACTGGCTGGTGGAGTTGCGTGCGGGGCCGTGTTGCGAGCGCCCGGGCGGTCAGCAGAGCGGTCACCGTGATGGCTTCGAAGTACAGTCCCACGTCTTTGAGGCCCCAGTGGATCGCCACCAATGTCGTTGCCCCGGCGACGCACAGCAGCGCGCCGATCGCGGCGCCTCGACCGGCGGTGTCGACGGGTGCGGCGCCGTCCCAGCCGGGTAGCGGATCGTTCTCCAAGGGCCGCAGTGCCACGAAGAGGATGGCGACGACGCCGGCCATCAGTACTAGTTGCGCAATGCTGATGACGGCGAAGTTGGGCTGGCCGGGGTAGCGGGGCAGGCCGAGTTCGTCGAACAACAGGTGGATGCCCAGCAGGGCGGGGATGTGCCACAGGTAGAGCGTCATGGCGCCGGAATTGCCGAGTGCGGTCCACCACCACACGCGTGGTCGTCGCGCCCAGCGTCCGATGGCGGGGGCGGCGGCGATCGCGATGAGGCTCAGGATGATGGCGTGGCCGGCCAGAAGCAGTGACGGGGGGCTGGTGTTGGACAGATGGTGGTCGCCGGTGCCGACCATGCTCACCTGATATGGCCCCCACCAGGCCAGGGCCAGGTTGATGGCGAAGACGCCGGCGGCGGTCGCGAGTGCGGTACGTGCCGTGAGCAGGTGGCGGCGGTAGGCGACGCCGAACATGGCCGGGATCAGCCAGACGGCGAGGTTTAGGTAACCCAGCGGTGACGCGGCATCCCAATGCAGCCGCATGACGTCGATAATCGCGATGGTCCCGTAGACGGCGGCAACGCCGCCGGCCAGGCGGGCGGTGGTGGTGATCCGGTACAGCATCGGCATCGCGGCCAGCACCAGCACGTAGGCGCCGAGGAACCACATCGCCTGGGTGGAGACGCCGGCGATGGGGTCGTAGACGTGCTGTGGCACAAGTGGATGCAGGAGATACAGTGCTGCGGCCCAGAATCCGAGGTAGTAGAACACCGGACGGAACAGGCGGGTGCAGCGGGTCATCAGCCAGCTGCCCCAGTTGGCGCCGGGTTGCCACGAGGTCAGGCAGGCGGCGGCACCGGCGAAGAAGAACAGCGGCATGATCTGGAAAACCCAGGTGAGTGCTTGGAATGCAACGGATGTGGTGAGCAGGTTGTCCCAGATGAGCACGCCGCCACGGATGGTGCTGATCGCCATCACGGTGTGGCCGGTGACGACGGCGATCAGGGCAGTGATGCGTATGACGTCCAGGGCGCGATCGCGCTCCGCGGGTGTGGCCGCGGCCAGCTCCTCAGGAGAGGGAAGACCCGTCATTGTGGGCATGATGTGTCCAAATACCTTTCTGTAGAACAGATTCAGTGGGCCGGGGTGTCGCACTGCGCCAGAGAACGGGCGTAGCCCGCGCCCATGGCAAGCAGCGCCAGGCCGACGACGATGAACGCGGTGACGCGGAAGATGCCGTCGAGGGTGCCCAGGTCGAACAGGAACAGCTTGGCGATGGCCGCTGCAGTCAGGACCAGCCCGCCGGTGACGGCCATGGTGCGCCGCTGGCCTGAGGATCTGCGAGCGTAGATGAATAGTGTTGCGGCCATGGCGATCCAGCAGATGGTGGCCACCATGTGCCCGGCCAGGAACCCGGCGCTGGTGCCGCCGAGCAGAACACCGGCGGTGACGGTGAACATAGTGACCGAGTAGACGAGATATCCGGCGCCGACGCCAGCCAGCACCCGTGCGACGTCGGGGTCGCGCCCGGCGACGAGCGCGTGCATCGGGTACATGACGGCCACGTAGGCGATGGCCAGCAGGCTGGTGACCATTGTGGCGACCGCAACAGACGTCGCCACCGCGGTACCGTGCAGCAGGTTGGTGGGGTGGGCGGCGCTGAGGAACACCAGGATTCCGATGCCACCGAACCCTGCTGCGACCCAACGCGCAATCGCATCCTTGCGCCCTGCGACGGCGACCGTGATCGCCATCGCCAGCAACACAGGAGCTACCAGGTAGCCGTGAAACGCGGTGTTGACCGCAATGAGCACCGACACCGCGGACAACGCCGACCAGACCTGCACGACGATGCGCGGCAGGCCGGTGCCCAGCATGACGAGTGCGAGCAGGCCAGCGGCCAAACTTCCAGTCAGCAGCGTGGCCAGCAACCGGTCCACGGTGACGCCGCAGGCCAGCACCGGCAGGGTGCCGGCCGCGGTCAGCAAAGTAAGTGCGGTCGTGGCGGTGATGGTGGGGATCATCGTCAGCCCGGAGACGATGGCCAGCAGCGCCGCCAGCCCGCATAAGCCGCCGAATACCCACGGGTTCTCGGTGACGCCACGGGCGGCCAGTGCGATCAGCAGCGGCACGGTGGGTGCCGCGATGCGGGCGGCGAACATCCAGATCCAGTCCTTGCCCCACTGCACCGCCAGGGCTGCAGCGGACAGGGCAAGCATGAAACCGGTCAGCATCAGGTCGAGGCCACGGGTAATCACAGGCGCCAGCCCGATCAGCGGGACCAGCACCAGAAGACCGAGGTGCTCCGAGTTCCACCGCCGCGCCACGGCAAGACCCGCTGCACCCACCGCGGCGGCGGCAGCCAGTCCGACCGCGGCCGGCACCCACCGGTAAATGGTGGTCACGGCGATGACGTCGAGGTAGCCGGCGGCGATGCCCGTGGCGGCCAGCGCGATCGCCCCGATCCGCCCACCCGGTTGGCCGTGCAGCCGCGCACCCACCCCGACGAGCGCGGCGGCAAGGGCGGCGCCGCCGAGCACCCGAATCTCAGGGCGCAGCAGACCCACTTTGGCCGCCAGGACCAGCAGCAACACCACACCGACCAACGTGACAGCGACCCCGGCGACAGCCAGAACCTTGCCGATCACACTCGCATCCGGAAGCCGCCACTCGCGCGGCTCACGCGGAGGCGTCCAGGCCGGCGGCGGTGGCGGCTCGCCCCACTGCGCTGACTGTGCGGCCGGCGGGGGCGCGGTACGGGGTGCTGGCCGAGGCTGCTCCGGGGCCGGTGTCGCAATAGGTGCAGCGGCCGCCGCCCAGCTGGTGAAGTAGCGGTCGAGTTCAGCCAAGTCGCCGGAGACCCGCGACATTTGCCGCGAGATCGACTCGAAATCAGCGGACAGGCGGGTGATGACAGCGTGCGGTTGGGTCATACCTGCCACGATGTCTTCCGGCGCGCCGCAAAGGATGAGTAGAACTACTCGACTTCGCCGGCTACTCGTGCAGCCCGTGTTCGATGGCGTAGCGGGTTAACTCCACCCGGTTGGCGACCTGCAGCTTACGAAATGTCGCCTGGACGTGGTTTTCCACAGTGCGGTGGCTCAGTGAGAGCTTCTCAGCGATCTGCTTGGCCGACAACCCTTTCGCGACGAAACGCAACACCTCGGTCTCGCGCTCCGTCAACGCGGGTGTGCCCGGCCCGGCCTGACGGGAACGTTCCAGACGCCGGTACTCCCCCAGCACCAGTCCCGCCAAGCCCGCGGTAAACACCGGACGCCCTGCCGCGGTGGCGCGCACCGCTTCGGCCAGCTCAGCGCTTGATGCGCTCTTCACCAGATACCCCAGCGCGCCGGCTTTGACGGCTTGCAGGACATCGTCGTGTTCATCGGAGGCCGACAGCACCAGCACCCGCGATGACGGCGAGACCTCGATCACTTCGATAGTCGCCTGCACGCCGTCGCCGTCGGCCAGTCGCATGTCCATCAGCACCACATCAGGTTTGACCACCGCGGCGCGGCGGCGCGCAGCGGCAACGCTGTCGGCGGTGGCGGCTACCGTGAAGCCGCGCGCAGCCAGGTCGCGGGCCACCGCGTCGCGCCAGATCGGATGGTCGTCGACCACCATCACCGACAGAGGCTTCTGCTCAGCCACGACGTTTCTCCCGGTGTGGGACGGTGAGTTCCCATTCGGTGCCTTCGCCGACGTCGGTGCTCAATTGCGCGCTGCCCCCCAACGACTCCAGCCGTCCCACAATCGACTGAGAAATACCAACATGGCCCTGGCCGGCGGCTTCCTCGAGGCGGCCGGCGCCGATCCCGATCCCGTCGTCGCGGACGCTGACCGTGACCACATTCTCGAGATCTTCCAGCAGCACGAACGCTCGAGCCTGTGGGCCGGCGTGAGCGCGCACGTTGTCCAGCGCGTTGCCGACCGCCGCGTCGAGCTCCTCGGCTACCCGCCGCTCGAGCGGCACCGGCGTGGCCGGCAAACTCAGTGACACGTGGTCGTCTTGGCGTCGGGCCAACAAGGTGCGCAGATCGACAGCCTGCGCGTCGCCGTCGCGACTGAAGTCCGCCGCCGCGACCAGCCGGCGCAGCGCTCGTTCCTGTTCGCCGGCCAGGTCCGCCAGTTCGGCTGCAGCCCCGCCGATCTCGCGGCCCCGTTTGGTGACCAGCGCCAGCACCTGGATCACGCCGTCATGCACGTGACGAGACAGGCGTTCGCGTTCCTCGACCGCGACGGACAGCCGGATTGCCTGCTGCAGTTCGGCGTGGGCGCGACGCGCAGTGCCGGCGGCCATACCGATGGCCAGGCCGAGTGCGACCTCGATGATCAGGGTGGCATTGTGGGTGAAGTCGAAGGTCAAATAGTTCTTCACCGCGAAATTCGTGGCCATCACCACCAGCCCAGTCGTCATCCCGGCGACCGGCCCGGACAGCAGAGCCGCCGAAATCGTCGGGTTGGTCGCCCACAGAGTGGTGGGCCAGGTTTGATTGTCAGACGCCCACTGCACCGACGCCACAATCCTGTTGGACCACATCAGCGCGACCACGATCACGATCTCCGCGACCACCCATGCGGGCCGGCGCCCAAAGCCCTTGACGTAGGCGATCGCGTACACCGCACTGACACCGAGCAAGAGCGTGCACAGAATCCACGCCAGCGTGGGCTGCTCTAGGTCGGAGTTGACCGCGATCTGAAACCCCAACGCATACAGGCAACTCAGTGCACGAAACACCTGCGCCGCCCGCCACAGCGGCGCGACCGCATTAGTTTCGCGGACCGTCACCACGGGCCCAGCATAGGCATCAACGACGGCTGGAATGCCTAGGACGCAGGTCATGCATCACCGATCGTCAACGTGGGTGTCCGGCAGGCGGGTGTAGCGTCAAGCCCACGCGCCGGCAAACGGGGGTGAGCGTGGCGAGTTTCGAGCTCGTCGATATCGACTACGACCGCATTCCCGGCCCGGATCGCGACGACTACTTCTCGGCGATCTTCACGAGGCCCGTCAAATATCATCCCTCGGCGCAGTTCGACTGGGACCGAACACAACCGGAGTTTATCGCCATCGAATCGATGAGGCCGGCCAGTTCGTCTGGGTACCGGCGATCGTCATCGCGAGCCTGCAGGCAGGAACTCGAATTCATGCTGGGATGAAGAACTTTCCGGTGTATGTAGCCTACATCGTCGACAACACTGTCGGGCTTGACGAGCAACTCGACTTCGCCAAGTGCGACTCGATCGGATGGGGTGCCATTAACGCCGTTGATGATCCGTGGGACCCCGAATCACGCTCGGGTTGAGCGGTTTTGGTGTTCTGGTCTATCTGAGGTCGGGATAGAGAACCAAGGTGACGAGTGCGACCACACTGAACGCGACGCCGATGATTCCCAGTCCAACCAGCGACAGGTAGCCAGAATCGATCCCCCACCACAGCATCCAGCAGCTGGCCGGGGTAGCGATGGCAAGGCTGGCCCAGAGGCGGATCTTGCTGGTTCGGCTCTCTTGTGCGGCGTGGCGGGATGGGTTCCCGCTGGAATGCCGCCCGTAGCCCGCAGCTTTCACGTCGCGGTGGTCGCGCCACGCTGCGACGATCATCCAGACGGCACCGGCGATGAGCATGACACCCACGCCGGTTAAGGAACGACTCGCGCGGAACCCCGGCGGCCCCGGGTTGAACGCCACCAGCGCGCTGCCAATCAGCGACACCACACCCAGCAAGATACGAAGAACCGGTGGAGCCATCCCGCCATTATCTGGCTTTCGGGCGGTCAGGTCGGGCAGGCATTTGCCAGGGTGGCCATCTCGTCGTTCATCTGGGCCGCGTCTTTCATGAATTCCCCCGCCAGAGCCGCATCCAGCCGAATCGCTGCACCGACCTACGCTGTAGGGATGCTGCGGCTGGCCACCTGGAACGTGAATTCGATTCGCTCCCGGCTGGACCGGGTGCTCGATTGGCTGGAACGCGGCGACGTCGACGTGCTTGCCATGCAGGAGACCAAATGCTCCGACGAGCAGTTTCCGACGCTGCCGTTTCTCGAATTGGGCTATGAGGTGGCGCATTGCGGGTTCAACCAATGGAATGGCGTGGCGATCGCATCGCGGGTCGGCCTTGACGACATCGAGGTCGGCTTCGAGGGTCAGCCCACCTGGAGCAGTAAGCCGGAACTAGAGGCCGCAGCCGAAGCCCGTGCGCTGGGCGCCACCTGCGGTGGGGTCCGAGTGTGGAGTCTCTACGTGCCCAACGGCCGGGCCCTGGGTGATCCCCACTACACATACAAGCTCGATTGGCTTGCCGCACTGCGTGATACGGCGGAGGGTTGGCTTCGCACCGATCCGTCAGCGCCGATCGCGCTGGTGGGCGACTGGAATATCGCCCCAATCGACGACGACATCTGGAGCGTCGAGTACTACCAGGGCTGCACGCATGTCTCCGAGCCGGAACGTAAAGCGTTCAACGCGATCGTCGACGCGCAATTCACCGATGTGGTGCGGCCTTTCACGCCGGGCCCGGGCGTGTACACCTACTGGGACTACACCCGGCTGGCGTTCCCCAAACGGCGGGGCATGCGTATCGATTTCATCCTCGCCTCACCTGCGCTGGCCGACCGGGTCACCGACGCCCAGATTGTCCGCGAAGAACGCAAAGGCAAAGCCCCCAGCGATCACGCGCCGGTGCTGGTGGACGTGCGGGACGCTTGATATGAGTTGTCTATGCGTTCGGCCTCCGTAGCCCAATAGAGCGGCGAATGCGGACACAATCGAGTTCATCGGGTGAACTCTGCGCGCGTACGGGCACACAACCGGCGCAAACGCGAAAAACAATGAAACGTCAAGGAGTCATGATGGGTGTTGTCGACGGCACAGTACGCAACGTAAGGCGAACGGTGGGCCGCGCGGCAACGACGACCACTGCCGCCGCGAGCGCGATGGGCGGTGCCGTCGTCACTGGTGTGACAGGCGCCGCGAACGGCATCCAGCGCGGCCTCAATGGGGACAATCGCTCGACGGCGGCGGCCGCACTGACGCTGGGCGCCCTGGGCGCCACCGGTTTGGTCGAGTGGCCGGTGCTGGTGGCCGTCGGTGGTGGCGCATTGGTGTTGCGGCGGCTGAACCATTCGCGCGACACGGCGCCCACGCCGGCCAAGCCGGCCCCGGCCAAGTCGGGCCCCACCAAATCGACTCGCCCCACCAAGTCGTCCGCGGCGAAATCCCCGGCACGACAAAAGTCTCCGTCCAAGCGGGCAACGGCACGGCAATCACGCGGCACGCAGTCGCGCGGCCGTCGCTGATTCACGATTGCGTACCGTCGAATCGTGCAACTATCCACGCCGCTGCGCGCGGCCGCAAAAGGAATGCAGGCAACCACCGCGCTCGTCGGCGCAACGATGCAGGGTGCGGCAGCCGCCACCGAGACCGTCGGGACGGTCGCGTCGGCCGCGTTCGACATCGCGACTATTCCGGTCCGCGAAGGCGTCAAGGTACTGTCCGGCGAGATTTCCAGCTCGACGCTGACTCGGCGTTGCTGGCGCGGTGATAACCGGGCGTGGATCGAGGTACGCGGGCTGAACGGCGCGGGCGGCGACGAACGCGGGCGCGCTGTGGTCGACGCCCTGCTGGCACAGCCCGGCGTCACCTCGGCCAGCCTGAACCGCACGCTATCGCGGGTTGTCGTCGAAATCGACGGTGATCAGGCGTCGCTGCGTGACCTGTGTCCGGTCGTCGACGACGCCGAAAAGCGCTGCCGGCCGACCGACGGCGCCGGCACCGGGGCCGGCAGCCTGCCGGGCGATGGTTTATTGCTGGCGACCACCGGCGCGATGGTGGGCCTGAACGCAGCGGGCCTCGGCATCGCACTGGTGGGACGGGCGCTGCGGTGGCCGCGCCTGCCGACCGCTGTCGACGCCGCCGTGGCGATCGCCAACTACCAACCGTGGCTGCGGCGCCAGCTCGAGGACCGAATCGGCACCACCGCGACGGACACCGTGCTGTCGACGGCCACCACGATCGCGCACATCGTCACCTTGTCGCCGGCATCGCTGTCGGTGGATCTGATGATGCAGGCGCTCAAGGCCGCCGAGTGCCGCGCCGAGGCGCAGGCCTGGGCCCGCTACGAACCGGATCTGGCCAAGTATGCCGACCACACCGAGGTTCACCGGCCGTCGCGGCCGGTGCCGGCGCCGGAAGGGCCGGTCGAACGACACACCAAGCGCGTTGCCGTCGTCCAGGTGCTGGGTACTGCGCTGGTCGGTGCGTTCACCCGCAACGTCGGCATGGCGGCGACGGCCGCGGTGGTCACCGCGCCCAAAGCCATGCGCACCACCCGCGAGTCGTTCGCGGCGACGCTTGGCCAAGGCCTGGCCGACCGGCACGCGGTGCTGCCGTTGCGCCCGGAGAGCCTGCGACGCCTCGACAAGGTCGACGCACTGTTGATTGACCCCCGCACGTTGTGCGATGACGCCTTACGTGTGGTGCGGGTCCGCGGTGCCCGCGACGACGAGCTGACCGAGGCCTGGGAACAGGCTCAACGCCTGCTCGAACAATCCGGCCTGCGCCCCGGTTGGCATCCGATTCCCGGCATAACAACCCGCAGATCCCGACAAAACGGCGCGGTCGAGGCGCTCGTCCTGCCCGCGCAGCAGCCCCTGGCGTCCGCGGTGGTGGCCGAGGCACGCGCGTCCGGCGCGGAGATGGTCTCGGTCGACGCCGACATCCTCGGCGAGTTGCGGCCCGCCTTCGACGACATCCGGCCGGTCCGGGACGGCGCCGTCGACGAGGCGCTGGCCGACGCGGTGACCGATTTGCAACAGGCCGGCCGCACCGTTGCGGTGCTGTCATCAACCGGCGCACAAGCGCTTTCCCGCGCGGACGTGGCGTTGGGTGTCATGCCCACCGGCGAAGCCGCGCCGCCGTGGGATGCGGATCTGATCCTGGCCGACCTGGCCGGCGCGTGGCAGGTGCTGCGCGCGCTGCCCGCCGCCAGGGCCGCAACTGAACGCGGCATCGCGATCTCCACCGGCGCGTCGTCGCTGGGGGCGCTGCTGATGGTGCCCGGCGTCCGGGGTCTCCGCCGTGGGCGCGGGCATGGGCCCGGACCCGTGACTCTCGGCGCCGGGGCCGGCATGCTCTCGGGATACCTGCTGGCCCGTGACGTAGTCCGGATGGCCTCGCCGAGGCCGGCGCCCGCCTACGAGTGGCACGCGATGTCGGTCGAGCAGGTCCGCGAGCTGTTGGTGCCGGCCGACTCCGAAGCAGAGACACAGGGGGCCCGCGATGCCCTCCAACCGAGCACGGCGCAACCCAACGCGGTCTGGCAGTTCGTCAAGGCCGTCCGGGCGGAGCTGTCGGACCCGCTGACTCCGGTGCTGGCATTGTGTTCGGCGGCCACCGCGATGTTGGGGTCGCCGATCGACGCGGTGATGGTCGGCACGGTATTGACTGGAAACTCGATCCTCGCTGCCGCGCAACGGCTGCGGGCCGAGAACCGGCTGAACCTTCTGCTGGCGCAACAGACCCCGTCGGCCCGCAAAGTCGCGGTCGGCGCGGATGGTGCGCAGACATACAGCGAAGTGATCTCGGAGCAGTTGCTGCCGGGCGATCTCATCGAGGTGCGCAGCAACGAAGTGGTGCCCGCCGACGCCCGAGTGATCGAAGAACAGGACCTCGAGGTCGACGAATCGTCGCTCACCGGTGAGTCGCTGTCGGTGGACAAGCAGGTCGAAGCGACCCCGGGGGCCGATCTCGCCGACCGCCGCTGCATGCTCTACGCCGGCACCACCGTCGTTGCCGGCACCGCGCTCGCGCTGGTCACCGCCGTCGGAGCCGACACCCAGACGCGCCGGGCGGCCGAACTGGCGTCGGGCGACCTGCCCGAAGTCGGCTTGCAGCATCACCTCAGCCAGCTCGTCACTCGGGCCTTCCCGGTCAGTGTCGGCGGTGGCGCGCTGGTCGGTGGGCTCGGATTGCTGCGCGGCGGAGGCCTGCGCCAAGCACTGGGTAACGCCATCGCGGTCGCGATCGCCGCGGTCCCGGAGGGAATGCCGCTGATGGCGACACTGGCGCAACATGCCTCGGCTCAGCGCCTGACCGGTTCCGGTGCCCTGGTGCGGGTGCCACGGTCGGTGGAGGCGCTCGGCCGCGTCGAAGTGATCTGCTTCGACAAGACCGGAACCCTGAGCGAAAACCGGCTGCGGGTCGCGCACGTGCATCCGGTGTCGACGTATTCGCGCGAGGACGTGCTGCACTGTGCAGCCCAGGCCGCACCGGCGCCCGAAAGCGCCGCGCACGCGCACGCCACCGACCAGGCCATCGTCGAAGCAGCGGCCGCGGCCAACGGTTCGGGTCACTGGTCTGAACCGGACGCCCACTTGCCGTTCCGCTCCGGTCGGGCCTTCTCGGCGTCGGTGTCGGGAGCGGAGTTGACCGTCAAGGGCGCACCGGAAGTGGTGCTGGCGGCTTGCCCGGACGTCGGCGCGAGCATGGACCCCACGGTGCGTGAACTGGCGGCCGAAGGATTGCGGGTCATCGCGGTGGCACGGCGGAAGCTGACCGCCAAACAGGTTCGGGCGGTACAGGCTGACGAAGACACCATCATGGACTTGTGCGACGACGGGTTGTCGCTGACCGGCTTTCTCGGGCTCGCCGATACCCCGCGACCCGAAGCGCCGCAGTTGCTGGCCGACCTGGCCGAGCGGGGAGTGGCCATCCGGCTAATCACCGGTGATCATCCCATCACGGCCACCGCGATCGTCGCGGAACTGGGCCTGCCGGTGACCCACGATCAGGTCATCACCGGATCCGAGTGGAACGAGTTGTCCCGCAAAGATCAGGAGCGAGTGGTGTCCGAGCGAGTGATCTTCGCCCGGATGTCACCGGAGAACAAGGTGCAAATCGTCCAGACGTTGGAGCGGGCCGGACGGGTGACGGCCATGGTGGGCGACGGTGCGAACGACGCGGCGGCGATCCGGGCCGCCACCATCGGCATCGGTGTCGTCGCCCGCGGCAGCGACGCGGCCCACACCGTGGCCGACGTGGTGCTGACCGATGGCCGTATCGAGTCGCTGGTGGCCGCCATCGACGAAGGCCGCCGACTGTGGCGCGGAGTGCAGGCGGCGGTGGCCGGCTTGCTCGGCGGAAACGCCGGCGAGGTGATCTTCTCCGTCATCGGCACTGCGATCACCGGGAACTCGCCGCTCAACACCCGCCAACTGCTGCTGATGAACACGTTGACCGACGCGCTGCCGGCCACGGCTCTTGCAGTCAGCACACCCAGCGGACCGGTACAGCACGTCCGGCAGGGCATCGACGAACGCACGCTGTGGCGGGCAGTGGCGGTCCGCGGAGCGATCACCGCCGCAGCCGGCACGGCGGCGTGGACGATGGCTTCGGTCACCGGGACGCCGCAACGCGCGTCCACCGTCGCATTGATCGCGTTGGTGTCCGCTGAACTGGGCCAAACCCTGGTGGATTCGCAGGCGCCGCTGGTGCTGCTCACCTCCGCCGGGTCGTTGGCCGCATTCATGCTGATGATCAGCACCCCGGGAGTCAGCCAGCTGCTGGGCTGTACGCCGGTGGGCCCGATCGGCTGGGCGCAGGCGACGGGATCGGCGGCTGCGGCGACCGCCGCGTTGGCCGTCGCGACTCGGCTGCCCGCCGGCCGGTGGGGTTTGGAAACGCCGGCACGCCACGACGCGAACATCGCCTCCAGCGCCGCCGTCAACGGCCAAGTCATCACCGAAAGCACCGGGTCGGTCCTGACGTCGGCCGTCGGCTGATATTCGCAGGTATACAACTGTCGCTAACGCGGGAACAATAGAAGTCATGGGTGTCGTCGGCGGTGCAGTGCGCAGCGTGACGCGAACGGTGAGTCGCGCCGCAGCGGCGACGACTGCCGCCGCGGGCGCGGTGGGCGGCGCGGCGGTCAGTGGTGTCGTCGGCGGCGTGACGGGAGCCGCGGCCGGCATTCAGCGCGGGATCGACAGCGGGAGCCACTCGAAGGCGGCCGCCGCGTTGACACTGGGCGCTCTCGGCGTCAGCGGGCTAGTCGAATGGCCGGTGTTGTTGGCCGTCGGCGGCGGGGCATTGGTGCTGCGACAGCTGAATCGTCCGCGCGACGCCACCACAGCGCCGGCCAGGTCCACCCCGGCCAAGTCGACCCCGGCGAAATCGAGCCCGGCCAAATCGACCGGGGCCGCGAAGAAGTCACAGCCCCGGCGAACATCGCCGACCAAACAGGCATCGACGCGGCAGTCTCGCGGCACACAATCACGCGGCCGTCATTAGTTTCCGCGATTGAGTACCGTCGAATCCGTGCGAAGACCCATGCCGCTGCGCGCGGTCGCGGTGGGCATCCAGACTCTGAGCACCGCGGCGTCCATCGGCGCCAGCATGGTCACCATTCCGGTCCGGGAAGGCGTCAGAGCCTTGTCCGGCGAGCTGCCCGGACCACCGCCCCGCCGGCATGCCTGGCGGGGCGAGGGCCGCGCCTGGATCGAGGTGCGCGGACTGGACCGTCCCGACGGCGCTGAACTCGGCCGTATCGTCCTCGACGCCGTCCGCGCCCGCCCCGGAGTCGCCTCGGCGAGCCTCAACCGCCCGCTGTCGCGGGTGGTCGTCGTCCTCAATGGCGACCGGGTTTCGCTGCACGACCTGTGCCGGGTGGTCGGCGAAGCCGAAAAGCGCTGTCCCAGAACAGATGTCGTCGGCAGAGACCCTCGCCCCAAATCGCTGCCCGGTGACGGTCTGGTAGTGGCCACCAAGGCGGTGGCGGTCGGTGCCACCGCAGCGGGCATGGCCGCAGCCATGGCGGGCCGCGCGCTGCGCTGGCCGCGACTGCCGGACAGTGTCGAAGCGGCCGTGGTGGCGGTGGACTTCCAGCCCCGGCTGCGTCGCGTGCTCGAAGACCGCATCGGCCACGCGGCAACCGACACCGCGCTGACCGTCGCGATGACTGCGGCACATATCGTCTCGCTGTCGCCGGCGTCGCTGGCGGTGGATCTGATGATGGAGGCACTCAAGGCCGCCGAGTGCCGCGCCGAAGCGCAAGCCTGGCGCCGCCACGAACCGGCGTTGGCCCGGCATGCCGACCACCCCGAAGCCCACCCGTCGTCGCGGCCGGTGCCGCCACCGGTGGGCGCAGCCCAACGGCACGCTCAGCGCTTCGCTGTCGCGCAAGCCGTCGGGGCCGCGGTGATCGGCGCGGGCACCCGAAGCCTGAACATGGCGTCGACGGCCGCACTGGTGACGGCGCCCAAAGCGCTGCGCACCACCCGCGAGTCCTTCGCCGCGACACTCGGATACGCCTGGGCCGACCAGCACGGCGTGCTGCCGTTGCGGCCGGAAAGCCTGCGCCGGCTCGACCAGATCGACGCGCTGCTCGTCGACCCCCGGGTGCTGTGCACCGAGACGCTACGGGTGGTCCGCGTGCGCGGCGCGCCGGAGAACGAGCTCACCGCAGCGTGGCACCGCGCCCAGACACTGTTGGACGACGGCGACCTGCGTGCGGGCTGGCACCCGATTCCCGGCATGCCAGCCCCAAGACCGAGGTCGCGCGTCGAGGCGCTGATCTGCCCGACCCACGATCCGATGGCGCCGGCGATGATGGCCGAGGCGCGCCGCTGCGGGGTGGATCTGATCTCCGTCGACATCGATTCGCTCGGCGAGCTTCGGCCCGCGTTCGACGAGATCCGGCCGCTGGATGTCGGGTCCGTCGACGACGCGCTCACCGACGCCTTGGCCGAACTGCAGCAGGACGGTCACGTGGTGGCGGTGCTGTCGACGGCCGGCGGCCAGGCGCTGTCGTCGGCCGACGTCGCGTTGGGGATCATGCCGCGCAACGATTCCGAGCCGCCGCCGTGGTACGCCGATCTGCTGTTGCCGGATCTGACCGCTGCCTGGCGGGTGCTGCACGCGCTGCCTGCGGCCAAGTCGGCTAGCCGGCGCGGCATCGAGATCTCCACCGGTGCGACGGCGCTGGGCGCGTTGCTGATGCTGCCAGGGGTCCGCGGCCGCGGGCCGGGTCCGGTGACCACCGGCGCGGCCGCCGGTCTGCTCTCGGGTTACTGGCTGGCCCGTCAGACGGTTCGGGCATCCCCGCCGCGGCCGGCGCCTGTGCACGAGTGGCATGCGATGACAGTCGAGCAGGTTCGCCGTGAGCTGCCGCCGCCCGAAACGCCCGAAATCGCGAAGCCCAGTCGCGCCGTGGAAACCGCTCAACGCGGCGTCGAACTGGCCGGACGCCCACGTCGCGCGGTGTGGCAGTTCGTCACGGCCGTGCGCGCCGAGTTGTCCGATCCGTTGACCCCGGTGCTGGCGCTGGGTTCGGCGGCGAGCGCGGTGCTGGGTTCACCCGTCGACGCGGTGCTCGTCGGTTCGGTGTTGACCGGCAACGCCGTCCTGGCGGCCAGCCAGCGACTGCGCGCCGAGAGTCGGCTCAATCGCCTGCTGGCGCAACAGGTTCCGCCGGCTCGGAAGGTAACGGCCGGCCCCGACGGCGCACCGGTCTACACCGACGTCGCCGCCGAGCAACTGCGGCCCGGCGACGTGATCGAGGTGCGCACCCATGAGGTAGTGCCTGCTGACGCCCGGGTCATCGAGGAAGTCGACGTCGAAGTCGACGAGTCGACCCTCACCGGCGAATCGCTGTCGGTGGAAAAGCAAGTCGACGCCACCCCGGGCGTCGAGTTGGCCGAGCGCCGCTGCCTGCTGTTCGAGGGGACCACGGTGGTGGCGGGCACCGCGGTCGCGGTGGTGACCGCGGTCGGCGCCGACACCCAGGCCCGGCGCGCTGCCGAACTGGCGTCCGGCGAGCTGCCCACCGTCGGGCTGCAACACCAGCTCAGCCAGCTCACCAATCGGGCGTTCCCGGTCAGCATGGCCGGCGGTGCGTTGGTCAGCGCGCTGGGAATCTTGCGTCGCCGCGGCTTGCGGGAAGCCGTTGCCAGCGGCATCGCCGTCACCGTGGCGGCGGTCCCGGAAGGGATGCCGTTGGTGGCCACTCTCGCGCAGGCGGCATCGGCGCGGCGGCTCACCACCTTCGGGGCGCTGGTCCGCGTCCCGCGTTCGGTGGAGGCGCTCGGCCGCGTCGACGTGGTCTGCTTCGACAAGACCGGAACGCTGTCCGAGAACCGGCTGCGGGTCGCCGAGGTGCATCCCGTCGGCGGACATTCCCGCGAAGAGGTGTTGCACTACGCGGCGCATGCCACCCCGCCGTCCAACGGCACGCCCCAGATCCACGCCACCGATCGGGCCATCGCCGAGGCGGCGCTGTCGGTGAACGGCGCCGGTCCCGCCCGCGATCCCGACGCGCATCTGCCGTTCCGCTCCGGCCGATCGTTCTCGGCATCGGTGTCGGGAGAAGAGCTGACCATCAAGGGCGCACCGGAAGTTGTGCTGGCCAACTGTGCAGACGTCGGCCCGGACATGTGGAAAACCGTCGACGGGCTGGCCGCCGGCGGGCTGCGGGTGATCGCGGTGGCGCGGCGACGGCTCACCTCCGCGCAGGCGCAGACCGTGCAGAACGACGACGACGACGCCATCGCCGGGCTGGCCGACGGCGAGCTGTCGCTGGCCGGACTGCTGGGACTGTCCGACACCCCGCGCCCGGAAGCCGCCGGCCTGCTCGCGGCGCTCTCTGAGCGGAAGGTGGCCGTGCGGCTGATCACCGGCGACCACCCGATCACCGCCACCGCGATCGCCCGGGAACTGGGAATGCCGGTGCCCCCGAGCCAGGTGATCAGCGGTACGGAGTGGGACAACCTGTCCCGCAAGGACCAGGAACGCGCAGTCGCCGAGCGGGTGATCTTCGCCCGCATGTCGCCGGAAAACAAGGTGCAGATCGTGCAGACCCTGGAACGCGCCGGCAAGGTCTGCGCGATGGTCGGGGACGGCTCCAACGATGCCGCCGCCATCCGGGCCGCCACCGTCGGGATCGGCGTCGTCGCGCGCGGCAGCGACCCGGCCCGCACCGCGGCCGACGTGGTCCTGGTCGACGGCCGCATCCAGGCGCTACTGCAGGCCATCGAGGAAGGCCGGGAACTTTGGCGGCGGGTGCAGGCGGCGGTGTCGGTGCTGCTCGGCGGCAATGCCGGCGAGGTCGGCTTTTCGGTCATCGGCAGCGCGATCACCGGTCGCTCCCCGCTCAACACGCGCCAACTGCTGCTGGTGAACATGCTCACCGACGCGCTGCCGGCCGCGGCGCTTGCGGTGAGTCCGACGACCGGGGCGGACAACTGGGAGGGACGCGGTCCTGATCAGCGCGCGTTATGGCGTGCAGTCGGGATCCGAGGTGCGACGACGGCGGCCGCTGCAACGGCGGCGTGGGTGATGGCCGGCGTCACCGGGCGCCCCCAGCGCGCCTCCACCGTGGCGCTGGTGGCGCTGGTGGCCGCTCAGCTGGGCCAGACACTGCTCGACTCACATGCCCCGCTGGTGGTGGGCACCGCCGTCGGCTCGCTGGCCGCAATGGCGACAATCATCAGTATTCCGGGGGTCAGCCAGCTGCTCGGCTGTACGCCGCTTGGCCCGCTCGCGTGGGCGCAAGCGCTGGGAGCAGCCGCGGCGGCAACCGTCGCGGTGGCTGTTGCAACCCGGCGATTGGCTGGTCAACGCCCTGTGGAGCCGGAACCCGATCAGGTTTCCCGACCTCCACAACGCCGACGCGCCACAACACCGCGTACAACTCGGTCACCGGCACCGTCAACAGCTGAGCGAGCGCTGAAGCTAGTGGATCAGCCAGAGCATCGGTCGTCGACATACGTCCGACAGTGACGGCAGTACCCGGCTCAGCGGCAAACTCAACGTTTCGGAAAGGCAAATGATGGTCGAAAAGAAAACGCGCCGCACCGCATCGCAACGCGAAGCGGTCGAACACATCCGCGAAGGCGAGACGTTCGCGGTCAACCTGCCGCTGGTCGGGCAGGTGCAGGTGCCGCGGCCCGAGCAACTGGCGTACTACGGCGGGCTGGCCGCACTGGCCGCATTCGAGCTCATCGACTGGCCGGTGGCGCTGGTCATCGCCGCCGGGCATGTCCTGGCCAGTAACCACCACAACAAGTTGCTCGAAGAACTCGGCCAGGCGATGGAAGAGGTCTAGGCACGTCGTTTCCGAGCGCTTCTGACACCGCCGCTGTGCTGCGCTAGCGTGGGCAGGGTCCACAATCCACGCGGGAGCGCACCGAAGTGCGCTGAGAGGACGGCTCGGGGGCCGTCGACCGTATGAACCTGACCGGGTAATGCCGGCGTAGGGAGAGGAAATATGACCGCAACCGTCGAACCTGCTGTGACCACCGGCCCGATCGCAGGCAGCAGCAAGGCTTACCGCGACATCGAGGTGCCCGGCGGCGGGGCCGCTCTTCGAGTGCCGTTCCGGCGGGTAAACCTGTCCAACGGCGAACATTTCGACCTCTACGACACCTCCGGCCCCTACACCGATCCGGACGCGGTGATCGACGTGCATCGCGGTCTGCCGCCGCGTCCCGGTGTGGTGCGCGACCGCGGCACGCAGTTGCAACGGGCCCGCGCCGGCGAGATCACCGCGGAGATGGCATTCATCGCCGACCGCGAAGGCATGCCGGCCGAGTTGGTGCGCGACGAGGTGGCCCGCGGCCGCGCGGTGATCCCGACCAACCACAACCATCCCGAGAGCGAGCCGATGATCATCGGCAAGGCGTTCGCGGTGAAAGTCAATGCCAATATCGGCAACTCGGCGGTTACCTCCTCGATCGCCGAGGAGGTCGACAAGATGGTGTGGGCGACCCGCTGGGGCGCCGACACCATCATGGATCTGTCCACCGGCAAGGACATCCACGAAACCCGCGAGTGGATCATCCGCAATTCGCCGGTTCCGGTGGGCACCGTTCCGATCTATCAAGCGCTGGAGAAGGTCAAGGGTGATCCGACCGAGCTGACGTGGGAGATCTACCGCGACACCGTGCTCGAGCAGTGCGAGCAGGGTGTCGACTACATGACCGTGCATGCCGGAGTGCTGCTGCGGTATGTACCGCTGACCGCCAAGCGGGTTACCGGCATCGTGTCGCGCGGCGGGTCGATCATGGCCGCCTGGTGCCTGGCGCATCACCAGGAATCCTTCCTCTACACGCACTTCGAGGAACTGGCCGACATCTTCGCCCGCTACGACGTCACGTTCTCGCTGGGCGACGGGCTGCGGCCCGGCTCGATCGCCGATGCCAACGACGCCGCGCAGTTCGCCGAGCTGCGCACGCTGGGCGAGCTGACGAAGATCGCCAAAGCCCATGGCGCCCAAGTGATGATCGAAGGCCCCGGCCACGTCCCGATGCACAAGATCGTCGAGAACGTGCGGCTCGAAGAGGAACTCTGCGAGGAAGCCCCGTTCTACACGCTGGGCCCGCTGGCCACCGACATCGCCCCTGCTTATGACCACATCACCTCGGCGATCGGTGCCGCGATCATCGCGCAGGCCGGCACCGCGATGCTCTGCTACGTCACACCCAAGGAGCATCTGGGGCTGCCGGATCGCAAAGACGTCAAAGACGGGGTGATCGCCTACAAGATCGCCGCGCATTCCGCCGACCTGGCCAAGGGGCATCCCCGTGCCCAGGAGCGGGACGATGCATTGTCGACGGCGCGGTTCGAGTTCCGCTGGAACGACCAGTTCGCATTGTCGCTGGATCCCGATACCGCAAAAGAATTCCACGACGAGACGCTGCCCGCCGAGCCGGCCAAGACCGCGCACTTCTGCTCGATGTGCGGGCCGAAGTTCTGCTCGATGCGCATCACGCAGGACGTGCGGGATTACGCCGCCAAGCACGGACTCGACAGTGAGGAAGCCATCGAAGCCGCGATGGCGGAGAAGTCGGCCGAGTTCGCCGAGCACGGCAATCGGGTGTATCTACCGCTCGCACAGTGAACTACCTGCCGCTGGCGCCGCCGGGCACGACGCCGCTGCGGGTGCTGGCCATCGCCGGATCGGACTCCGGCGGCGGTGCCGGACTGCAGGCCGACGTGCGCACCTGCACGTTGCTGGGTGTGCATGCCTTGTGCGCCGTGACCGCGGTGACGGTGCAGAACTCGGTGGGAGTCAGGGGTTTCCACAAAGTTCCGGGCAACGTGATCGCTGCGCAGATCGAGGTGGTGTGCCACGATATCGGCCTGCAGGCCGCGAAAACCGGGATGCTGGCCTCCGCCGAGATCATCGCCGCGGTGGCGGACAGTTGGCGTGACCATGGACCGGATGTCCCTCTGGTGGTCGATCCGGTGTGCGCATCGATGCACGGTGACCCGCTGCTGGACTCCGGCGGGCTGGAATCGATTCGCGCCGAACTGTTTCCGCTGGCCACACTGGTGACACCGAATCTGCACGAAGTGCGGCTACTGGTCGACATCGAGGTCATCGATTCCGATTCGCAGCACGACGCCGCCCGCGCTCTGCACGCGCTGGGACCGAAGTGGGCGCTGGTCAAGGGCGGGCATCTGCAGGGATCGGCCAACAGCACGGATCTGCTGTTCGACGGCACCGACTTTCACGAGTTCGAGTCGCCGCGAGTAGACACCGCCCATGACCACGGTGCCGGGGACACGCTGGCCGCCGCCACAGCTTGTGCACTGGCCCACGGCAACGCCGTTCCGGATGCTGTCGCGTTCGCCAAAGGCTGGGTGACTGAATGCCTCCGCGCCTCCTATCCACTCGGTCACGGCCACGGCCCGGTGTCTCCGCTGTTTCGGCTCGACACATGAACCTGGATCAGATCGCCGGGGTCGCTCACGAACCCGAGGGCACACCCTCCGGCGTGGTGGTGCTGACACACGGTGCCGGTGGCAGCCGGGAATCTGCTCTGCTACAACGACTTTGCGACGAATGGGCGCAGCGTGGCTGGCTGGCGGTGCGCTACAACCTGCCCTACCGGCGACGCCGGCCCAAAGGACCGCCGTCCGGTTCGGCGGCCGCCGACCGTGCCGGCATCGTGGAGGCGATCACGGTGTGCCGCGGACTTGCCGACGGCCCGCTGATCGCCGGTGGCCACTCCTACGGCGGCCGGCAGACGTCGATGGTGGTTTCCGACGGTTCGGTGTCAGTGGACGTGTTGACGCTGTTCTCCTATCCGGTGCATCCGCCCGGTAAGCCGGACCGCGCCCGCACCGAGCACCTGCCCGACATCAGCGTGCCGACGGTCTTCACGCACGGCACGTCAGATCCCTTCGGCACTCTCGACGAGTTGCGCGGTGCGGCCGCCCTGATCCCGGCGCCGACCTGGATCGTCGAGATCACCGGCGCACGTCACGATTTGGCATCGAAGACCGTTGATGTAGCGGCGCTGGCGGTCGACGCCGCGCTGCAACTCTTGGGTCGGGCGCTGCCAAACTCACTGTTCACCAGTGTCGGGGGTGGCGCACGCGGTCTATTTCGGGCGACGGTTGTCGACATTTGTGGCCGACGGCACTTTTGCGGATTGCCGTGACACGTAACATCGCTCAGGCGCCGCTAATTCCATACTTACTGTCAACTCAGGTACCGTTTTTTTATGACTACGAAGCAATACGACGGTGTCATCGTCGGGGCGGGCTTCGGGGGAATCGGCGCGGCGATCCAGCTCAAGCGCCTCGGCTTCGACAACATCACCATTCTCGATCGCGAATCAGATCTGGGCGGCACCTGGCATGTCAACCACTATCCGGGCCTGGCCGTCGACGTCCCGTCGACCAGTTACTCGTACTGGTTCGAGCCCAACCCGTACTGGTCGCGGCTGTTCGCGCCCGGCCCCGAGATCAA
This sequence comes from Mycobacterium sp. NGS48, assembly GCF_059812585.1. Classification (NCBI taxonomy): domain Bacteria; kingdom Bacillati; phylum Actinomycetota; class Actinomycetes; order Mycobacteriales; family Mycobacteriaceae; genus Mycobacterium; species Mycobacterium sp. NGS48. Next base: position 234,425 of record NZ_JCALCY010000001.1, on the reverse strand, counting down.
GCAGTACGTCGACCGCATCGTCGACAAGTACGACGTGCGCCGCCACATGCGGTTCAACACCACCGTGGAGGGCGCGCACTGGGATGAGGAGACGCAGCTGTGGCGGGTGGTGCTGGCCGGCGGCGAGACGCTGACCACACGATTCTTGATCACCGCCACCGGCTTCCTGTCCCAGCCGCACACCCCGGATATTCCGGGTATCAGCGGTTTCGACGGCGAAGTCGTCCACACCACGGCGTGGGACCACAGCCAAGACTTTGCGGGCCGTCGGGTGGGGCTGATCGGCACCGGGGCCACCGCGATCCAGCTCATCCCCGAACTGGCGAAGATCGTCGCCGACTTGACGGTTTATCAGCGCACGGCGATCTGGGTGGCGCCCAAGCTGGACTTCCCGATCTCCCCCGCTGTGCAGCGACTGTTTGCCCGCGTGCCGCTCACCCAGCGGGCGCTGCGGTGGCTCACCGACGGGCTGCTCGAGTTCATGACGCTCACCGCCGTGCTGAACTATCGCTATTTCCGCCGTGTGGCGATCGGGGGGATGGACGTGTGCAAGATGCATCGGTTCGCGCAGGTGCGCGACAAGGAGTTGCGGCGCAAGCTGACGCCCGACTACGACCTCGGCTGCAAACGACCGAGCTGGTCCAACGACTACTACCGCAGTTTCACCAAACCCCATGTGCACTTGGAGACCAGCGGCATCGAGCGGATCGAGCCGGACGGGATCGTCACCAAGGACGGGCACAAGGCTCCCATCGACACCCTGGTGCTGGCTACCGGATTCGACCTGTGGGAAGCCAACTTCCCCGCAATCGAGGTAATCGGCCGTAAGGGCCGCAACCTGGGCAAGTGGTGGCGCGACCACAGGTTCCAGGCCTATCAGGGTGTTTCCATCCCGTACTTCCCCAACTACCTGAGCCTGGCCAGCCCGTACGCCTTCGCGGGACTGTCGTTCTTCAACACCATGGAATATCAGATGCGGCACATGGACAGGTTGCTCGGCGAGGTGAAGCGCAGGGGCGCAACCACTTTCGAGGTTACCGAAGAGGCCAATGCCCGCTTCCTGGATCGCATGACCCGACACCTGGACAGTTCGGTGTTCTACTCCGGTGACTGCGTTACGTCGCGGTCCTACTATTTCAACCCGAGCGGCGAAGCAACGCTGCTACGACCCACCTCCGTGCGCAACGCGGTACGGGAAGGGTCGCGATTCCCGTTGGACGACTACGCGATTGCGTAAAGGAGATTCATGTCCCGCAACAGCTCGCGCCTGGCCCGATTCTCCGGTTTGGCTCTGGCCGGCGTCGGGTTATCCCACTTCATCAGCCCGCAGCTGTGGGAGCCGATCAGCAAGCCGGTGTTTCCACGAGGCACCCGTCAACACATCTACACCAACGGCGGTATCGAGACCATGTTGGGCCTGGGCTTTTCCGAACGGCGCACACGCAGCCTGGCGATCGTCGGGTTGATCGGCTACGTGGCCTACCTGCTCGGTACGGCTATTCGGAACAGCCAAACACAGTAGCCTGCATCAGCTTTCGCACGCAGGCCTGCGGGTAGGCCGAGTTGTCCGCCGGCACGTCGTACTGCACCAACCGGCCCAGATCGACCACCAGCGCCATCGCGGCGTGCACCAGAAATCGGGCCTGTGTTTCGTTGAGCGCCGGCCGTGCCGATGCCAGCAGCCGCACCCACGAATCAATCGTCGACCGCTGCACGTCGCGGAGTAGTTCCTGATCAGCCCGGGTCAAATTGACCCGTTCCGTGTAGTAGATGGCGGCCAGTTCGGGGTTGGCGAACGATGTCGCCACGAACGCTTCGATCAACACTGTCAGCATCTGGTGCGGTTCGGCGAGATCACCCAGAATCGCCGAGAGGTGGCCCGATACCCGGTCGGCCGCCCGCCGCAGACCGGTGGAAAGAATCTCGCACTTGCCGGAGAAGTACCGGTAGATGCCCGACACCGGGATACCGACCGCCGAAGCGATCTGCGCCATGCTGGTCTCGGGGTAGCCATGGTGGTTGAACAACACCATCGACGCATGTAGCAGCGCTTCGTAAACCCCGGCATCCGAGGCGAAGATGCGCCAGGTCGGTGGACGGGCGATGGGGTCGTCCGGGTGCGGAAGCTCGGCGTCCAGGACCGCCGCGGCAGCCTCGGCAAACAACGGGCGGATTTCATCGTCGGGCAGCCGGACACGATGGTCGACGATGCTGCCGATGACGCTGAGCAGCCCCGACGACAGCATCCACCGCTGCGATGAGGTCAGCCCCGGCCGGATCATCAGCAGCGGTCGTTGGATTCGGCGGTTAACCAGTCGGAGTTGGTCCTTCAACGTGGACTCGTCCTCGCCGTGCAGGTAGCGGGCCTGCCATCGGTAGAGTCCGCCGGACTCCCGGTTGGCCAACGTCACGTCGATCAGTGCGTCGACCAACCGTCGCAGCGTCGCGGCCGGGTCAGCGTGCGCGGGTTCGATGTCGACGAAGTCGGTCGAGTCGACCAACTGCTGGCTCAGCGCCAACACGGCTCCGCGGAACAACTCGTACTTGCCTGAGTAGTGCCGGTATAGCGCCGCCGCGGAAATCCCGACCCGCGTCGCGATGGCTTCCATGCTGACCGCGTGATAGCCCAGCGCGCTGAACGCTTCGGCAGCAGCCCGGGCGATCTGCGCCTTGCGGTCCTTCGGCCGCCGGCGCACCTCGGCTGCCGAGTCGGTACGGGCGGTCGTCACCGCCTAACCCTAGCGTCAGATTTAGGTCTGGAAAAACTTAACCGAAATCTACCAAGGGGTGAGAATCTCCATTAACATAATTGGTATTCAACCCGTTGACCGAGGGTGCCGACGAGGAGGGAACCGCCCATGCTGGGCAAGGTACGCCAGCTGCTCGGCTTCCAGCTCACGATCGCCGAGCTGATCGGGCTAAGTTTGCTCGTTGGAACACCGTACCTGCTGGTTGGAATGATTTGGTCGACCACCCACACCGATCATCTGCACCACATGCACGGCGCCGACCTGGTGGTGTCCTTCCTCGGGTCGATCGTATCGTGGCCGGTTCTGCTGTTCGCTGACGTGTGCATGACATGAGTACAGACGTCCCATCGGCTCCACTGACCACCGCCGACACCCGCATTCACATCGCTCGGCGCACAGCACGTTGGGACGACCGTCCTGCCACGGTGGCCGATGCACTGGACTTCTGGTCATTTGCTGCCGGTGCTGCCAATGTCGTCATGCAGCTGTCCTCGCCCGGGGTCGGCTACGGAGTGGTCGAGAGCAAGGTCGACTCCGGGAGCCTGATGAAGCATCCCTGGAAGCGGGCGCGCACCACGTTCAGCTACCTGGCGGTGGCGATCATGGGCAGCCCTGCCGAGCGCGCTGCCTACCGCGACGCGGTCGACGTCGCGCACCGCCAAGTCCGATCGAAGCCGACGAGCCCGGTGAAGTACAGCGGCTTCGATCGTGACCTCCAGATGTGGGTAGCAGCATGTCTTTTCGTCGGCCTGGAGGACACCTATCAACTGCTGCGCGGTCAGCTGTCCGGCGAACTTGCCGAGCACTTTTACCGGTCGGCGTTCCCGTTGGGCACTACCCTGCAGGTCACCGAGGAGCAATGGCCCCCGACCCGAGCCGAATTCGACCAATACTGGAACGACGCGTGCCAACGCGTTGTGATCGACGACGTCGTGCGCAACTACCTACAGGACCTGATCAACCTCACAATGATCACGCCGCTGCTGCGGCCGTTGGTGCCATTGCTGCGGTTTCTCACGTCGGGATTCCTGGCTCCGGTGTTCCGGGATGCCTTGCATATCGAGTGGACGTCAGGACAACAGCGTCGATTCGAATTCCTGTTTTTGCTGGTGGCATTCGTCAATCGCTTCCTGCCCACGTTCATCCGACAAGGTGGCAGCTATGTGTTGCTTGCCGATGTGCGATGGCGAATCCGTCGGCGCCGCAACCTGATTTGAAGGGAGGACCGTGAAGAATCGGCACTTGCTACTCGTCATCGCAGGCATGCTGATGGTGGTGGTCGGACTCATGGCGCTGTGGTGGCCGGTCTTTTTGGCCCAGTATGACCAGTACGGCATTCAGATCACCTGCGGCCGAGCCTTTAACGCGAACATGTCCTATGCCGCCGATGCCGGCGGCGACAACCTCGTCGCGCAGTGCGGCAACGCGATGCTCGTGCGGCGTGTTTGGGCGATCCCAACCGCGATCCTCGGCTGGCTGTTACTCACCGCTTTGGTGGCGGGGTGGTTGCACCACGCCCCAACCGACCCGGCTCGCGAGGAAGAAGCCTCGCAGGTCTGATCGGTTCCAGCCGAATCTTATGGCAGCTCAACCTTGCTATAAATGGAACTCGCCAAGCATCTTTCAAGAGTCCTGACGCATCCTGCGCATTGTCGGCCACCACGACCGACCTCGGCGCATGATGAGCACATTCGCGAGAAAGGACTGATAAGTGGCCAACTACTGGTTGATCGTGAACGTCCTGGCGGTGGTCTGCCTGCTGGGCGCCGTGATCGCGGGGAGCATCGCGAGGAGCAAGACCGGACTCGACAGAAAGGAGATGAACGTAGCGCGTCGAGCGGCGCGGTCGCCCTTTTTTACGCCGGATTGATGTTGATCTTGTTCTCGTGGTTGGGGTTGATCATGTTCGCGTTCGTGTGTTTTGCCTATTACAGACACCGCGCCGCCATCAAGAAAGAGGTCGGCTTTGACCCGACAGAACAGAACCGCGTGGAGGGCGTCATCCATCACTTCTACGAGCTTCGCATCACGTGGACCGAGCTGATCAAGGGCTATAAAGCGGGCGCTCTGCGCATTCCGCTGCAAGGGCTCACCGCCACGGTCACGACGACCGAGACGGTCGATATCAGCATCAAAGGTCCAGACACGAAGTTCGTTTACTCGATGCCGTTTGACATAGTTGTCGGTTTCAACCCGTGGCGCGCGCGGTTCGCGGCCCTCCTGAATTACGAGGCGAGCCGCCAAAGTGCACCGGGCCTCGCAGCATGAGGACTAACGACGATGAGGCACAATTTGAAGCGTTGGACGAAGATCGACGAGATCGGTTGCTTCCCAACTAAAATGGCGGAGGCTCATCCTGGCCGCTGCTTGGTGGGGCTGGGCCTAAGCGGGCGGCTTGGCGGGCGTGGCGTGCTTCTTGGTTGCGTTTGCGCTCAGCGCTGATGTAGGCCGCGCGGTTTTGGGCGCGGGTGCGTTGACGTTTGGGCATCATCGCCCCGCGATCCCCGCACCGGTCGCTGGGTGTGGGTTGTGGCTGGGCCAGCTCTGCGGTCGGCACACACAGGGTCGGGAAGAGCAACGCACTGCCGGGGGTGGTCACATAAATCTGCCCCGCCGGTGAGGTCCAAATGATGGTGGCATCGGGGAGCTGTTTGTCCCGCCAGCCCCAAAACGTTTTCAGCAGATGATGCCGCCGGCACAGGCATTTGAGGTTCGACGCGTGTGTTGGCCCACCGTCACCGTAGGGGATGGTGTGGTCGATGTCGGTCGCGGTCGCCGGCCGGTCACAGCCAGGGAATCGGCAGGTCAGATCGCGGCAGCGGATAAAGTCGGCCAGCGCGCGCGAGGGTCGATAACCCGGCTCGGCCGGCGCATCGGCGGGATGGATCACGGGCCGCAGCGTGGCCGAACTCGCCAGTTCAGCGATCAACTCAGCCGGAATGAGCTCATCGACCCCGATCATCACTCCCGGCGTTGAAGCCGCGCCGTCGAGCGTGGCCTGCTCGGCGATCACCTGCACCACCACCGGCCCCGGCGCCGGCCGCGCCCCGGCCGGGCAATCCGGCCGCCCACAGCGGCATTGCAGGCGATCGGCCCGCGCTGCCAAGGCCCCCATGGCATCGGCGCGGCGCTGCTGGCGGGTCCGCGGATCGTAAGCACACACCGTGTCGGCCAACGCATCCAGGCGAGCATCCACCGCATGGGCATCGGTGGTGAACAACCGGCCAAACACCTCGCACAGGCCATTGCCGCCATCCCCAATGCAAAACTCCCGATTGGCCTGAGCCTCCCGACGTTGGCGCACCGCATCGCGATCGGCGCCGGCCACAATCCGGTCAACATAGGCACCCAGCCGACTCTGGGTCAGCCCCGGCCAGCGCGACACCCGCGCTGCCAGCCGGGCATCGACCCCGGCCAATACCTCAGCGTCGGTGATCAAGTCGGTGCGATAGACCATCGTCTGAAACATCCAATACGTGATATCGCCGGCACACAGCAGCGCCCCCACCCGCGGCAACCGACTGCGCATCACCCGCGCGTAGTACAAATAGCTCGTCGCCAACCCATGAGTGATCCCCAACGCCGCGGCCACCTCGGCGCTCACCGCCTCCTGGGTATCGGTCATCCACGTCTCGCGCTCACCGACCTCACGCAACCGCAACGCATCCAACTCACCGATCGCAACCAGCCGCTGACCGGCCGCCTGATTCTCGGCCCGCGACGCCGCACACATCCGCTCCACCAGATCCGGCACATCCTCGAACATAAGTTCGATTATGCCACTCGGCACCGACAAGTTGGCCTCAGCCGACCCTCGTCACTTGGCCAGCTCGTGCCGGACGCGGTCCGAGCGAACCGGAATACCGTTGTGGCCGCCGAGATCCTGAGCGTAAAGCCCGGTCACATACGCGACGCCACCGCCGTGGATACCCAGCGCGGTGCTGTCGACGTGATCGTAGGTGTCGGTGTCCTTGTGATAGTTGGGGTCGAACGGCTGGTCCGCGTCGCCGCCCCACAGCTTGGCCTGCTCCTCGGACATCTTGGCTTCCGCGCCGGAGAACAGCCCGCCGGCCGGGATGCCCGCCAGCGTGAAACCGTCGTAATCCGACCGGCCGTCGAACGCAAAGTCCTGCGGTGACTTGCCGGCCGAATTCAGGTAGGCGGCCAGCGAGCGCTCGATACCGGCCGAGCCTTCTGGCACCACCGGCTGGCCCCGCTGGTCCAGCGGCAGCGACTGGTCACCGTCGTAGGTGAAGTAGCCCGGATTCGGCGAGCCGAGCATGTCGAAGTTCATGTAGAGCGCAATATCCTTGAGCGCGTTGGTATCCAGCGACTCCACGTACTTCCGTGAGCCGATCAGCCCGAGTTCTTCTGCGCCCCAGAATCCGAACCGCACCGCGTTGTGCACCTCCGGCGAGCTGCCCAGCTGCAGCGCGGTTTCCAGCACAGCGGCCACCCCGGAGCCGTTGTCGTTGATGCCCGGGCCCTCGGGGACGCTGTCGAGGTGTGCACCGATCATCACCACATCGTTGGCCGACCCGGTTTTGGTTTGCGCAATCACATTGCGGGCCTGGATGTTCTTGGTCTCGGCCTTGAGTTTGACCGTGATCGGGCCCGGCTTGCTTCGCAGTTCCGCGCCGGCGGCTTTGGTGACACTGACCACCGGGATCTTCACATCGGTCTTCTCGCCCAGCGTTCCGCCCATTTTCTCCTCGAGGACGTTGTCGGCGACGATCAGCGCGACGGCGCCGCGCTGCACTGCGGCGTCCTCCTTCTCCGAAAACGGGCAGGTACCGCGATCGACCAACACGACCGCGCCTTTCACCGGCAGCTTGTCGTAGTCGGAGGGAGTGCAGCCCGGACTGTCCTCGATCGGCGCAGGCACCAACGGCCCGGTCACCCCGTCGGGCGGAGTGGGCAGACTGAACTCCAGCGCACGCGCCTCGAAGGTCTTGTCCCCGAGCGCCACCGACCCGGTCTCGGCATGGAACACCCGAGCCTCGAAGTCTGGGGTTTGCACGTCAAAACCCTTGTCGCGCAACTTACTCACAACGTAGTCGATGCTGGCGTCATACCCGGGAGTGCCGACCGCGCGGGTGTTGTCATTCGCCCGGGCGATGTCCTGCAGCTTCGACAGGTGCGCCATCATCGCGTCGGTGCTGACCTTCTCTCGCAGTGTGGAAGCGAAATTGGCAGCCGATGACGAGACGGCCGGCTTGGAATCCGACGAGTCACCGCACCCGCCGATCAGCAACGCAACGGCGGCGGTCACTACGAGGATGAGCTTTGGCTTAGTGTGCACGCGCCCACGTTAGCCGCTGCCGACGACGCGATGCCCCTCAGCCGGCGGCAAAGAACGGCGGCAGTATTTCCGTCCGTAGGTTGGTCAGCTCCAGCAGGTCAGCCAGTCGCGCGACCATAGGCTGGTCGGTTCGAAACACCACCTGCCGACCATCGGCGCCGGCCAACTGATCCAAGGCAAACAGCTGCCGGTGGGTGACAAAGTCGAGACAGTGCGCGCCGACAGTCACCTCGTCCGCGCCGGCTAATGGCCAGATCCGTTGCAACGCAGCGCTGAACGCCTCATCGTCGGCTGCGTCGATCTCGCCGGCCAAGGCGAAATCGATGCCTTCTTCGGCGTAGATGCGGAAGCCCGATGCACCCCGGCTGACAAATGGGTGCAGGCAAATCACTTCTTTGGCGGCGTCACCCAAAATCTCCAAGTTATAGGCGCACAGCGCCGAGAACGGCAGCGCTGTCATCTTCTGGTCGACGAGGTATTCCAGGCGGCTGAATGCATCGCGTTGTTCCAGTGTGCGGACGAACGCGGCCCCGTCGACCACCGCCCGGCAGCCGCTGCATCCCGCTCCGACGACACGCTGCAGGGCCGTCACGGCGTCGGCCACGGTGGCCTCGGGGTCAACCACGTCGGTGCCCGGAACAAACCGGTAGTGCTCGTCCACCGGTGTCGCCGAGATCAGCCCGGCCTGGAGTGCGTCGGCGAAACCCATGTCGACCAGTTCTTTCAGTAGCTCCGCGCGGCTACTGTCGCTGGCATACAAAATCCGGTGGTTTCGCCGAAGGCCGTCGGCAATGTATTCGGCGGCGCGGGCCAGGAACACCGACCGGTCGTGATAGCCCCAGCCCACGTGCGCGTGCGCCCCAAGGCCTGCGACGGAGGCGACGGCACCCTGGCGGCGCGTCATGCCTCGACCAGAGGACGGTCAAGCCGCAGGTAGGCCTGAATGGTGGTCCCGGCCGGTGTGGCGTGGGTGCGCACCAGATCCGCGATCGCGTTGACGACGAACAGCCCGTAGGGCCCTGCTCGCCGGTCTTTCGGCGGCCGGCGCCCGGCCAGTGGATCAGCCAGATACCCGATATCGCGGGCCTCGCAGACCAGGTGTCCGGCGTCGTGCCAGAACGCCAGCCGGCAAACCCCGCCGGTGTGATCGAGGCTGTTGGTGGCCAGTTCGGTGGTGATCAACTTCAGATCCGCGAGCCGGTCTGCGGACATGCCCAGCAATCGACCATATCGCGTGCAACAGCGGCGGGCGCCGGCCAGATCCGCCGGCTCGCAGACGGTGTGCGTCACCGCGACGGGACTGGTCGTGAGGGGCTGGTTGCACTGATCCAGCGCGGCTTCGACCGCATACTCGGGGTTGTCCTGGTGCGAGCCGTCCTGCCAGATCATCGGGTGGGTGCGCCGTGCATCCGTTAACGCGCGGGCGTCCAGTCGTGTCGCGTCGTAGAGGCACACGCCGGTCACGTCCCGACCGGCAAACGCGATATTGACCAGCGCCTCGTGCTGCACGCAGGCCAGGTATTCGACCGCGCTGCGCTCGGGCCAAACGGGCTCGCCGATGATCCGCGCCGACCGGTGGGTGTGGCGTTCCAGGAACGTGGTGAGCAGCCCGAGGAGCCGGCCGGGATTACGCCCGGCCTCGGTGATGTCGATCATCGTCACTTCCCTCGCCGCAGCGCCCAGCGCGTCGCGCAGCAAAGGGATCTTGTCCCCGGGCACTGCGACCAGCACCGGTTGGGGCACACTCAACCATCCGCTGACAAACCGCACCACAGAATCGACGTATTCGCGCTCCGAGTAGTAGAAGAGCGCCCCGTGCACCAGCCGATTCGCGCTATAGGTCGTCGCCATATCGGCGAGGAGGGTACCCACTCACTCCTCCACACTCACATTGGTCAGTCCTGGCGCGGGCGCGGAACTCCATCACATATCCTCACCGGCGCGCCGGTCGATTCGCAGATAAGCATGAATGGTCGTGCCGGCCTGGGTCGTGTGCATGCGCACCAGATCCGCGATTGCATTGACGACGAAGAGCCCGGCCGGGCTTGGCCGGTCGCTGCTCGGCGGCCGCCGGCCGGCCAGCGGGTCGGCGATGAACCCGTTGTCGCGTGCCTCGCAGACCAGATGGCCGTGGTCCTCCCAAAAGGCCAGTCGGCAGGCGTCCCCGCCGTGCTGGATGCTGTTGGTGGCCAACTCCGTGACGATCAGCTGTAGATCGGCGATTCTGTCGGCGGACAATCCGAGCAGCCGGCCGTAGCGAGTACCGTGCCGCCGGGCCCCGGCCAATTCGCGTGCTAAAGAAACGGTGTAGGTCACCGCAGCCGGGCTGCGGACCAACGGTTGGTTGCAACGCTCCAGTGCGGCGTCGACGGCGAAGCCCGTGCTGGACTCGTGCGATCCCGCCCGGCGGATCGACGGATGAGTGGCGCGGACGTCGGCCAGCACCCCGATCTCGCCGTCATCGAGAAGGGCTGCGTCATACAGACACAAACCCGCTACCTCGCGTTCGCCGAACGCGAGATTCGTCAGGGCTTCGTGCTGGATGCAGGCGCAGTACTCGGCTTTGGTGCGTCCCGGCCACAACGGCTCGGCGATCATCCGAACGGGCCGATTCGGGTGGCGCTCCAAGAAAGCCAACTCCGCGGCCAGAATCCGTCCGGGATTACGGCCCATCTCGGTGATGTCGACCAACGTCGCGCCGTCCGCCGTGTCGCCCAATGCGCGACGCAAGGAAGCCATCCTGGGCTCGGGTACTGCCACCCACACCGGCTGCTTTGCGCGCAGCCCTTCGCTGATGAACGGCACGACAGCGCCGAGGTATTCGTCTTGTGCACAATAGAACAACGCCGTGTGATCGAAGCAGGGCTGTGCAGCCGGTTTGCTCAACGTCACGTCAGCGGCTCCGCTCGAGTCGGCCGTCCAACTAGCGACGGCGCATGTCGCGTCCGCGATCGCCTACCCGCTGCGGCGGTGCATTAATCAGTGCGTCGCAGCCACGAGCAACTCGGCGACGGCGCGCATTCCCGCGGCGTTGGGATGAAACGGTGCTGGACGCCAAGGCAGCGGCCAGGCCGCACCGACTACCCAGGCGTCAGCCGACCAGGCGTGATGGTCCCGGCTGGCGTGTCCGGCGCGCACGATGCCGCAGCCGGTGGCCTGCGCGGCGGCCGCAGTGAGATCCTCCAGTCGCGCGGCGATGTGGCGACCGAGTTCGGCGTCGGCGTCTGAGAGCGGTGCCGCGCGTTGCCCGTTCGGTGGCAGCATCGTGAGATAGTCGACGAAAATCACCCGAGCGTTAGGAGCGCGCCGGCGCACCGTTGCACCGACCGCGCGCAGCGAGGCGCCGACTTCGTTGAGCGCTTGGTCGCGGGCAGCGCCGTCCAGCACGGCTGCGACATTCGGCAACAGCCGCGCGACGCGCGGCAGGGACGCGGCGATCAGCATCGGAATGTAGCCGACGTCGTTGCCGCCGATCGTGATGGTGACCAGTTGTTCAGAGCCATCCAGCGCATCCACCTGTGGCGATGCGCCACGCTGATGCTCTGCCAGCACATGAGCGGTGGTCGCCCCGGAAAACGTGACATCGACCAGATCGAGGTCGAGTTGCCCGGCGACGAGGTGCGCGTAGTTGCGGGCCGATCGTCCCGATCCCCAGGGCGCACCTTTGGCGCGAGGCCGGATGCCAGGCCCGGCAGCCATTGAACTACCCAGCGCCACATACCGTTTCGTCATAGCTCCGGACTGGATGCTTGCGCCCAGAATCGTTTCGGGATACGTCCGGCTTTGCGCGCCAGATAGCCTGCGGTGACGGCGGCGGCCATCGCGGCGGCCATCGCGGGCGGGTCGGCGGCCCGAGTCACCGCGGTGGCCAACAACACCGCGTCACAGCCCAACTCCATCGCCAGCGCGGCGTCACTGGCTGTGCCGATGCCGGCGTCAAGCACCACCGGGACATCGGCGGCGTCGACAATCATCTCGATGTTGTGCGGGTTGGCAATACCCAGCCCAGTGCCGATCGGCGACCCGAGCGGCATCACCGCTGCGCAACCGGTGTCCTCCAGCCGTCGAGCGAGCACTGGGTCGTCATTGGTGTAGGGCAATACCACAAAGCCGTCGTCCACCAATTGCTCAGCGGCCCGGACCAATTCGACCGCGTCGGGCAACAGCGTGCGTTCGTCGGCGATCACTTCCAGCTTTACCCATTCGGTGTGCAGCGCTTCGCGGGCCAGTTGCGCGGTGAGCACCGCCTCCGCCGCGCTTCGGCAGCCCGCGGTGTTGGGCAACGGCGCAATACCCAGCCGGCTCAGCAGATCGAGCATGCCGGTGCCGCCCTCGGTGTCGACCCGGCGCATCGCGACGGTGGTCAGTTCGGTGCCCGACGCGACCAGCGCTTCCTCCAGCACTGCCAGGTTGGTCGCTCCGCCGGTGCCCATGATCAGCCGGGACGAGAACTCACGGCCGGCAATGGTCAGTTTCGAGTCAGCCACCCTGCACCGCCGTCACCACCTCGAGTTGCGCACCATCGGAAAGCGTTGTCGCCCAGTCAGACCGCGGAAGCACCGCCCGGTCCAGCGCGACCGCGATACCACGATCGGGGTAGCCCAGCGACCGCAGCAGGGCGGCCACGGTGGTCTGATCGTCGATTTCGACCTGTTCTGCGTTGACAAGAATGATCACGTGGGGGCTCCTACCGGTACGAGTTCGGACACAATCTGTTCGGCGGTCCACGGCGCCAGCAGAAAGCCATTGCGGCCATGCCCGGCGGCCACCAGCGTGCGCGCGTCCAGACGTCCCACCAGCGGCAGGTTGTCCGGTGTCATCGGACGCAACCCGGCGGCGCACTCCGCCAGTTCGTACTCACCCAGCGCCGGGCACACCGCGCACGCATCGTCGAGCAGGTCGCGCACACCGGATACCGCCGGGGCGGTGTCGCGACCGTGCTCATACTGGGTGGCACCGACTACGACGCCGTCGGCGCGCGGCACCAGGTACACGGCCCGGCCATGCACCCGCGCCCGAATGACACGCTGCGGCACCGGCATACAGCCCTTACGCCACGCAAGCCGCAGTACCTCGCCCTTCACCGGCCGGATGGGCAGGCCCGGCCACAGCACCGGGGCGTCGATTCCGTTGGCGATCACCACCGCGTCGGCCTCGACGGCGGCCAGGTCATCCACCGGTCCGGCCCATTGCACATCGAGTTGCCGGCAGGCTCCTTCCAGGGCGTCCAGCACGGCACGGTTGTCTACCGCCAACTCGGTGGGCGCCCGGAAACCATGCCGAATACCCTGCGCCAGCAAGGGTTCCACGTCGCGCGCGGCCGACTCCCAGATCACCGGGTGGCCCTGCGCCGAGAGCCAGTCCGCGACCGTGTGCAAATCGGCGACATCGGCGCGGTCAACGGCAACCACCAGCGACTCCCTGGCGGTGACCACCTGAGCCGGTAAACCGTCCAGAAAGCCGCTTTCGTGCCAGAGTCGCAGCGACTCCAATCCGCGCCGCAACAGCTGTTCCTCGCCGGGCCAGCCTTCGCTGTGCGGGGCCAGCATCCCGGCGGCCACCCAGGATGCACCGTGCTCGCCGCTGCGATGTACCCGTACCGACCAGCCGGCCTGAGCCGCCCGGCGCGCCACCGACAGCCCGATGACGCCGCCGCCGACGACGGCCAGCGATCCGAGGTCGGGTGCCATGTTCTGCTCCCTTCGCCGGCATGATCCGGATCAGGTCGAACGGTCAGGGCAGGCGTGCCCACTCTCAGCCCCCGTAGCCATAACCCTGGGACTCCCGTGATTCGTCAGCTTTCCACGCTAGCCGCTAGCGTCGCGGTGTGCACGAACCTCGTAGGCGGCTTGCCGACGCGCGGCTGTATTTGTGCACCGACGCCCGCCGGGAGCGCGGCGACCTGGCCGAATTCGCCGACGCCGCGCTGGCCGGCGGCGTGGATGTCATCCAGCTGCGCGACAAGGGCTCGGCAGGCGAGCAACGGTTCGGCCCGCTGGAGGCGCGCGACGAGCTCACGGCGCTGGAACTGCTCGCCGACGCCGCCCGACGGCACGGTGCGCTGCTCGCCGTCAACGACCGCGCCGATATCGCCCGTGCCGCGGGCGCCGACGTGCTGCACCTGGGTCAAGACGACCTGCCGCTGACGGTGGCCCGCGACATCGTCGGGGCCGGCGTGGTGATCGGCCGGTCCGCCCACGACTCCGAGCAGGTCGCCGCCGCGGTCGCCGAGGACGTCGACTATTTCTGCGCGGGGCCGTGCTGGCCGACTCCGACCAAACCCGGTCGCCCGGCGCCGGGGCTGCCCCTGGTGCAGGCGGCCGCCGCGATGGCCGGCGACAAACCGTGGTTCGCGATCGGGGGGATCGACGCCGAGCGACTGCCCCAGGTGCTGGCCGCGGGGGCTTGTCGGATCGTGGTGGTCCGCGCGATCACTGCCGCCCAGGATCCGCAAGCGGCCGCGCAGCAGCTCAGTTCGGTGCTTGCAGCAGCGCGCTGATCCGATAACTCAGCTGCGACGGCGCCTGGTCGGGCAGGCCGGCGGTACACCACAGGAACCTCCCTGTCTCGATCTCGACGGTGCGCGGCAGGTGGCGGCGCCGCTCGTCACCCGCGCCCAGCGGCACCGTCGTCGGAGCAGTCCGCAGCCGCTGCCAACTGGCGGCGAACCCCGGATGCAGCGGCAAGGCGGCCACCTCGTCCTCGCCCACCCATCGCAGCTCGGCGCTTTCCCGGTTCGGCACGGTGTGCAGCAACTCTCCGGCATCGGCGATCACCGTGGTGTAGGTCCAGCCGGTGCCGCTGACGCTGGCCGTGACCAGTGTCGACCGCACCGACAGCCGCTCACCGGGCAGTCCGGCCTCCTCGAATGCTTCCCGGACGGCGGCCTGCTCGGCGGTCTCGTGGCTGTCGCGTGCCCCGCCGGGCAATCCCCACGTTCCGCCCTGATGACTCCACGGCGCTCGGTGCTGCAACAACACCGCCGGGGTGCCGTCCGAGCGCGGCGCGCGCAACAGCAGACCGGCCGCGCCGTGCCGGCCCCAGTACGGCACGCCGGTGTCGGAGACCACCCAGCCGTCACCGTCGCCGCGCACGCGTTCAGGATAAGCAGGGTGTTAGGCGCCGAGATTCCACGCATCGGTGCGGCGAACTCTTAGACTTCGCTTATAGAGTTCGTGGGACGCACGTCCTGAAGAATTGGGGTCCGAACAGACGTGACCGTTGAGCTGGCGCATCCGTCGACAGAGCCGCTGGGATTGCGGTCGTCCACGGAACCGGCCCACCCCCGCTGGTGGTTCATCTCGACGACGCCCGGCCGCATTCTGTCCATCGGCGTGATCCTGGCGATGCTGGGCGGGCTCAGCGCGTTCGCCACCTCGACGACGATCAACCAGCGCCGGCAGGCGCTGGCCACCGTGCTGAATCACACCGAGCCGCTGGCGTTCGCGGCCGGACGGCTCTACACCACGCTGTCGGTGGCCGACGCGGCTGCGGCCACCGCGTTCATCGCGCAGGCCGAGCCGCGCACCGTGCGGGCGCGTTACGAACAAGCCATCACCGATGCCGCGGTCGCGGTGACCCGCGCGTCGAGCGGTCTGACCGATGAGCCGCTGGTGGAGCTGCTGGGCCGGATCAACGCCGAATTGGTCGTCTACACCGGGCTGATCGAGATCGCGCGGACCAACAACCGGGCCGGTAATCCAGTCGGTTCGTCGTATCTGTCCGAGGCGTCGGCGTTGATGCAGTCCAGGATCCTGCCGGACGCGCAACAGCTCTACCACGCGACGTCGGATCGGGTCGACGCCGAAACCACTGCGTCCACTCAAATCCCGGCGCCGGTGATTCTCATCGTCGTCACCACGGTGATCTTCGGCGCTTTCGCGCACCGTTGGCTGGGCCGTCGTACCCAACGGCGAGTCAACCCCGGACTTGTCGCGGGCGGCCTGGCCATTCTCATTATGGTGGTGTGGGTGGGGACGGCTCTGACGATTTCCACCTCCGGCAGTCGCAGCGCGAAAGACACTGCGGCAGAATCGCTCAAGACCGTCACCAACCTGTCGATCACCGCCCAGCAGGCGCGTGCCGACGAGACGCTGTCGCTGATCCGGCGCGGCGACGAAGAGGTCCGCCAACAGTCCTTCTACCAACGCATCGACACCATGCACCAGCAGCTCGACCAATATCTCGCCCGCCCCGACGCCGTCGACAAAACCGACTTGCGCGACGCCGACGAGCTGTTGATCCGATGGCGTCGGGCCAACGACCGGATCGACTCCTACATCTCGGTGGGCAACTATCAAGCCGCCACCCAGGTTGCGCTCGGCGGCGGTGAGAACGACTCCAGCCCGGCGTTCGACAAAATCGACAGCGCATTGCGAAAGACCATGGAGCAAAGCCGCAATCAATTGCGCAACGACATCCTCAACGCGCGTCGTGGGCTGTCCGGCGCCACAGCTGGCGGCGCGGTGCTCAGCCTCAGTGCTGCTATCGCGGTCGCCCTGGGCCTGTGGCCGCGGCTGAACGAGTACCGATGAGCCCACCCCGGATGCTGTGTGCCGCGCTGGCGATCGCCACGGTGCTGGCCGGCTGCGGCCGCTCGGAGTCCATGGTGATGGCGACCGCGCCGACATTGCCGCCGCCCACCCCGGCCGGTATGCAGGAGCTGCCGCCGCAGCCGCCGCAGTCGCCACCGAAATCCGGTGACGACTGCAACGCCACTGCGAGCCTGCGACCCTTTCCCACCAAAGCCGAGGCCGATGCCGCCGTGGCCGCTATCCAGCAGCGGGGCCGGTTGATCGTCGGCCTCGACATCGGCAGCAACCTGCTGTCCTTCCGCGACCCGATCACCGGTCAGATCACCGGGTTCGACGTCGACATCGCCGGCGAGGTGGCCCGCGACATCTTCGGTAGCCCCTCGGCGGCCGAGTACCGGATTCTCTCGTCGGCCGAGCGCATCACCGCGTTGCAGAAATCAGAGGTCGACATCGTCGTCAAAACCATGACGATCACCTGTGAGCGGCGCAAGCTGGTGAACTTCTCCACCGTTTACCTCGATGCCAACCAACGTATTCTGGCGCCCGGCGATTCGACGATCACCAAGCCGTCGGACCTGTCGGGCAAGCGGGTCTGCGTGGCCAAGGGCACCACGTCATTACGCCGAATCCGTGAGATCACCCCGCCGCCGATGGTCGTGTCGGTAATCAACTGGGCCGACTGCCTGGTGACATTGCAGCAGCGGCAGGTCGACGCGGTCAGCACCGATGACACGATCCTGGCCGGGCTGGTGTCCCAGGATCCGTATCTGCACATCGTCGGGCCCAACATGGACACCCAACCCTACGGCATCGGAATCAATCTGGACAACACCGGGCTGGTCCGCTTCGTCAACGGCACTTTGGAACGCATCCGGCGCGACGGAACGTGGAACACGTTGTACCGCAAGTGGTTGAACGTGCTCGGTCCGGCACCGGCCCCGCCGAGCCCGAGGTATCTGGACTGATGAGCACATCCGGTTCGGAACGCAGGCAACTCGGGGACGACGACAACGCCCCCGGTACCCAGCCCGCCGACGCGACATCCGACTCCCTTCCGACGATGCGACCAGTGTCCACCCAGGCGCTCTACCGCCCGCATTTCGACGACGACGACTTCACCTCGGATCACACAGTCGACACCGAACCGCGAGAACGCGTGACGACGCCGACCCGGGTTGCCCAGCCGGTTCGGCGACTCGGCGGCGGCTTGGTGGAGATTCCGCGGATACCCGACACCAACCCGCGCGAAGCTCTGATGGTCAACCCTGTGGTGC
The DNA here is from genome assembly GCF_059812585.1 of Mycobacterium sp. NGS48. NCBI lineage: Bacteria > Bacillati > Actinomycetota > Actinomycetes > Mycobacteriales > Mycobacteriaceae > Mycobacterium > Mycobacterium sp. NGS48. Next base: position 216,565 of record NZ_JCALCY010000001.1, on the reverse strand, counting down.
CGGAGTCCAAGCGGTTCTGCTGGAACTGCGGGCGGCCGGTGGGCCGGTCCAGCCCGGACGGCAAAGCTCTGTCAGAGGGTTGGTGTCCGTACTGCGGTAGTCCGTATTCGTTTCTGCCGCAATTGAATCCGGGTGATGTCGTCGCCGGCCAGTACGAGATCAAGGGCTGCATTGCGCACGGCGGGCTGGGCTGGGTGTACCTGGCCGTCGACCGCAACGTCAACGACCGTCCGGTGGTGCTCAAAGGATTGGTGCATTCCGGCGATGCCGAAGCGCAGGCGATCGCGATGGCCGAGCGTCAGTTCCTCGCCGAGGTGGTGCACCCGTCGATCGTGCAGATCTTCAACTTCGTCGAGCACACCGATCGGCACGGCGATCCGGTCGGCTACATCGTCATGGAATATGTGGGCGGGCAGTCGCTCAAGCGTGGCCGCGGTGAGAACCTGTCGGTTGCCGAGGCCATCGCCTACGTACTGGAAATCCTGCCCGCGCTGGGGTATTTGCATTCCCTCGGTCTGGTCTACAACGACCTCAAGCCGGAGAACATCATGCTCACCGAGGAGCAGCTCAGGCTGATCGACCTGGGTGCTGTGTCGCGGATCAACTCGTTCGGCTACCTCTACGGCACGCCCGGCTACCAGGCGCCGGAGATCGTGCGCACCGGACCGACGGTGGCTACCGACATCTACACGGTGGGACGCACGCTGGCGGCCCTGACGATGAAGTTGCGTACCCGCAGCGGTCGCTATGTCGAAGGGCTGCCCGAGGACGATCCTCTGCTGGTCGAATACGACTCGTTCGCCCGGCTGCTGCGCCGTGCGATCGATCCCGACCCGCGAAGGCGGTTCGCCAGCGCCGAGGAGATGTCGGGTCAGTTGATCGGTGTGCTGCGCGAGGTGGTCGCGCAGGACACCGGGGTGCCGCGGCCGGGATTGTCGACGATCTTCACCCGCTCACGCGCCACGTTCGGAGTGGACCTGCTGGTCGCCCACACCGATGTGTATCTGGACGGGCGGGTGCATTCGGAGAAGCTGACCGCCAAGGAGATCGTCACCGCGTTGCAGGTGCCGCTGGTCGATCCGGCCGACGTCGCGGCACCGGTGCTGTCGGCGACGGTGCTCTCCCAGCCGGTGCAGACCCTGGACTCGTTGCGTGCGGTCCGGCACGGCTCACTGGAGTCGGAGGGCATCGACTTGTCCGAGTCGGTGGAGTTGCCGCTGATGGAAGTGCGCGCGCTGCTCGACCTCGGCGACGTGGCCAAGGCGACCCGCAAACTCGACGACCTGGCCGAACGGGTCGGCTGGCGGTGGCGGCTGGTGTGGTATCGCGCCGTCGCCGAGTTGCTCACCGGTGACTATGACTCGGCGATCAAGCATTTCACCGAGGTGCTCGACACCTTCCCCGGTGAGCTGGCCCCCAAGATGGCGCTGGCCGCCACCGCGGAGTTGGCCGGCGGCTCCGACGAGCACAAGTTTTACGAAACGGTGTGGAACACCGACGAGGGCGTGATCTCGGCGGCCTTCGGATTGGCGCGGGCGCTGTCGGTGGAGGGCAACCGGGCCGGCGCGGTGCGCACACTCGACGAAGTGCCGGCCAGCTCAAGGCATTTCACCACCGCGCGGCTGACCAGTGCGGTGACGTTGCTGTCCGGCCGGTCGACCAGCGAGATCACCGAGGAGCAGATCCGCGACGCCGCGCGACGGGTGGAGGCGCTGCCGCCGACCGAACCGCGGGTATTGCAAATCCGCGCCCTGGTGTTGGGCAGCGCAATGGACTGGCTGCAGGAGCACGAGGCCAGCACCAACCACATTTTGGGTTTTCCGTTCACCGAGCATGGGCTGCGGTTGGGTGTGGAGGCGTCGCTGCGCGGCCTGGCGCGGGTGGCGCCCACCCAGCAACACCGTTACACGCTGGTCGACATGGCCAACCGGGTGCGACCCCCCAGCACCTTCTAGTGGGCGCCGCCTCCCCAGTTTGAGTGTGAATCGTTGGCGGAATTCTTGCCGCGGCTTCAAGGGATAGATGCAACACCGCTAATTTAGGAGTGTTGCTATGGCTCGTCCGGCATTGAGGTCTGCTCTCCGTCAGTTCTGGGGTCACATCGGTCGTGGCTGCGCCCCTGCAGAGGCGGGTGTTGCCATCGGCGCGTCGGAGCGTTCTGGCTTGCGCTGGTTTGCTGATGCTGGTGGTGTGAAACCACAGCTGTGCGAACCGAAGACCTCTGGCCCGCGTCCGAGACTGACGTTTGAAGATCGGGTCGAGATCGAAATTGGCGTCAGGATAAATGAATCAATGCAGTCGATGGGCAAGCGGCTGGGACGGCCGGCATCGACGATCAAGTATGAGATCGATGTCAACGGGGTCCGTAATTGCTATGACGGGCGCAAGTCGGGTTATCGGCGCGCTCAGCCCGGCACCAGCTTCACCACCTGATCGTTGCCGTAATCGGTGACGTAGACGTTGCCGGAGGCATCCACCGCCACGCCCCTGGTGTAGCCGAGGTCGGTGACCGGCAGCACGGTTTGCTTGGTCGAACCGGCCGCCATCTTCACCAGCCTGCTGCCGTCAGTGACGTAGACGTTGCCCGCTGCATCGGCCGCCAAACCGGACGGATCTTTGAGGCTGGTGAACGACATCACCGTCTGGCCGGCCGCCCCCGCCGCCAGCTTTAGCACCCGATTGTTGCCGGTGTCGACGACGTAGACGCTGCCCGACCCGTCCACCGCCACGCCCTTCGGCCGTTCCAGGTCGTTGAACGGCAACACCGTCTGGTCCTCCGACCCGGCTTGCAGCTTCAGCACCCGATCGTGACCGGTATCGACGACGTAGACGCTGCCCGACCCATCCACCGCCAAACCCGCCGGGCGTTTGAGGCCGGTAAACGGCACCACCGTCTGGCTATTCGACCCGGCCGCCACCTTCAGCACCCGATCGTTGTCGGTGTCGGCGACGTACACGCCGCCGTCCGCGTCTACCGCCAAGCCATACGGTTCCTTCAGGCCGGTGAATGGCAGCACGGTCTGGTGGGTCGAGCCGGCAGACAGCTTCATCACCCGGTCGTTGTCGATGTTGGTGACGTATACGTTGCCCGACGCGTCCACGGCCACACCCTCCGGTCCGGTGAGACCGCTGAACGGCAGCACGTCTGGTTGATACGTCGTCGGTGTGGATCTCGTCCCTTGGCCGTGCTGGTCATTGCCCGATGACGCGATCCACCACAGAAGGAGGCCGATGACGGTCAACAGCAGCACCACCACAACGATCGCCAGCGGTAGCAGCTTCGGACCCCGCGGTCCGGGCTCGGCGACCTCGTCTGAAGAGAAGCCGAAGTCGGGGATCGGCTTCGCGGGCCGGCTGCGGATGCGCGCCGGCGGCCGGTCGGTGGTGCGACGAATCATCGTGGGTGCGTCGTGCGGCGGCGCCGAGAGTGCATCGCGGGCAGCGCGGGCCAGATCGCCAGCGGTGGCGAACCTGTGCTGCGGGTTCTTGGCCATCCCGCGCGCGATCACGGCATCGAGTCGAGCTGGGATGACACGCGGCCGCAACAGGCTGGGCTTGGGCGGTGCGGCGGTCAGGTGCGCCTTGATTACCTGGCTCACCGTCGTTGCGCCGGCAAAGGGACTGTCACCGGTCAACATTTCGCACAGCACGCCAGTCAGCGAATACACGTCGGCGCGGCTGGTCGGCCGCTCGTTGTCGAAACGCTCCGGCGCCGTGTACGCATAAGTGCTCGCCGTCGGCCCCCGTCCGTCGAGTGCTGTGTCGGCGATACCGAAGCCGAGTAGGTATACGGCGTCGTCGCCGGTGACAAGGATGTTCTCCGGCTTGATATCCCGGTGGGTCAGCCGGGCAGCGTGAGCGACATCGAGGACCGCGGCGAGCTGCTCGACGATCGCCACCGCGCGAGCCGGGGCGATCGGTCCGTACATGGTCAGCAGCGACCGCAATGTTTCACCGGATGTCGACGCCGTCGCGACATACCCCACGCCGTCGGTCTCGCCCCAATCACGAAGCGGCAGGAGGTGCGGATCTGAGAGTCCCGCCACGATCGGCAACTCGCGGAAGAACCGCTCGCGATCCAGGGTGGGTGGCAACACGATAACCGCGACCCCGCGCTCCCCGCCCGTGTCCGGCCCGATTTCCACGGCCTGGTAGACCCGGCCCACGCCGGTTTGGCCGAGGACCGCCCGTATCTCGTAGCGGCCGAATCGCGTCCCGACTCGTGCGTCATCGGGCTGCTGCCCCATTGCGTGTCCCCTAAAGTCCCAAGCAATTCCAAACTCTAGCCTTTAGGAACGACATACCGGCTTAAATCACGCTGAGACAATCGCGGGCAATGGCCAACTCTTCGTTAGTCGGAATCACTAGCACGGCAACGGCTGAGTCGTCGGTGGAGATCCGCCGCGCATCGCCCGCAGGCTGGTTATTGCGCTGTTCGTCGATCTCGATACCCAGCGCGCCGAGTCCGATCAGCGCGTCGCGCCGCACCGCCGCCACGTTCTCGCCGATGCCGGCGGTGAACGTCACCACGTCGGTATGCCCCAATACCGCCAAATACGCGCCGACGTATTTACGCAGCCGGTACACGAACACGTCGTAGGCCAACTGTGCTGTGGCATCTCCGGATTGGATCATCTCCCCCAGTCGGCGGAAGTCACGCTCACCGGCTAATCCCAGCATCCCGGAGCGTTGGTTGAGCATAGATTCGACATCGTCGACGCTCAGCTTCGCTTCCCGGCATAAATACCCGATGGTGCCGGGGTCGATGTCGCCGCTGCGGGTGCCCATCACCAGGCCCTCCAGTGGAGTCAGACCCATCGACGTGTCGACGGGCCGGCCACCGGCGATCGCCGAGGCTGACGCGCCGTTACCCAGATGCAGCACAATCTGATTCAGCTCGCCCAGCGGCCGGTCCAGAAACGCCGCGGCCTGCTCGCTGACGTACTGGTGCGACGTGCCGTGAAAACCGTATCGACGAATCCGCCACTTCTGGGCGAGCTCATGCTCGATGGCGTAGGTCGCGGCTGCCGCGGGCAGGTCGTGGAAGTACGCCGTGTCGAAGACCGCGACGTGCGGCAGATCGGGCAGCATCGTGCGGGCCACCGCGATACCGCTCAGCGCCGGCGGATTGTGCAGCGGTGCCAGCGGTGACAAATCCTGCAGCGCGGCGACCACCGCGTCGTCGAGGACGGTGGGGCGATAGAACTTCGTGCCGCCGTGCACAACGCGGTGCCCGACCGCCGCCAGCCCGCAGCTTTTCAGGTCGACGCCGTCCTCGGCCAATTGGTCGAACACCGCCCGCAAAGCCGCATCGTGGTCGGCGATCGGCGACGACGGCTCACCGATCTGCTCGATGATGCCGTCCGCCAGCGCGGTCCCCGAACCTGCTTGGATCAGCTGGTATTTCAGTGACGACGAGCCGGAGTTGATCACCAGCACCACACGCTCGGTCATGCGCTTTGCGCCTGGATCGCGGTGATGGCGACGGTGTTGACGATGTCTTCGACCAATGCCCCGCGGGACAGGTCGTTCACCGGTCTGTTCAACCCCTGCAGTACCGGACCGACCGCGATGGCACCCGCACTGCGTTGCACCGCCTTGTAGGCGTTGTTGCCGGAATTGAGGTCGGGGAAGATCAGCACGGTGGCCCGGCCGGCGACCGCCGAGTCGCGCAATTTGGTGGCCGCCACCGACGGGTCGACGGCGGCGTCGTACTGTATTGGGCCTTCGACCAGCAGATCGGACTGTCGCTTGCGCACCAATTCCGTTGCTGCCCTGACCTTGTCGACGTCAGCGCCGGAGCCGGACTCGCCGGTGGAATATGACAGCATGGCGACCCGCGGCTCGATGCCGAACTGGGCGGCGGTGCGCGCCGAACTGATCGCTATGTCGGCGAGTTGCTCGACCGTCGGATCCGGGACGATTGCGCAGTCTCCGTACGCCAGCACCCGATCCGGCAGGCACATCAGGAAAATACTGGACACCGTGGAAACGTCGGGTGCGGTCCTGATGATCTCGAAGGCGGGCCGGACCGTGTGCGCGGTGGTGTGTGCCGCGCCGGACACCATGCCGTCGACATGGGAGTTGTACACCAGCATCGTCCCGAAGTACGACACGTCCTGCATGACCTCGCCGGCCCAGTCGACCGTGACTCCTTTGGCTTTGCGGAGCTCGGCGTACTGGTGGGCGAACTTGTCGCGCAGCTCGCTGCTGCTCGGATTCAGCACTTCGGCATCGGACAGATCTACCCCGAGCTCTGCTGCCCGGGAGCGGATCTCGGTCTCGTCGCCGAGAATGGTCAGGTCTGCCACCCGTCGCCGCAGTAGCCGTCCGGCCGCGTGCAGGATGCGGTCGTCGTCTCCTTCGGGCAGCACGATGCGCTTGCGGTCCGAGCGTGCTCGTTCCAGCACCTGGTAGGCGAACATCTGCGGCGTGGTGACAGACGGGATCGGAATTGCCAGCCGCGCCAACAGATCCGAAACGTCGACATTGCGCTCCATCAACGCCAGCGCGGTGTCGGCCTTGCGTTGCGAGGTCGCGGTCACCCGGCCGCGGGCCGTCGCGGCGGCGCTGGCCGTTTCGAAGGTGCCGGTGGTGGTGGCGATGATCGGCAGCCGCAGCCCCAGCCCGGACACCAGCGCCGCGATCGCCGGGTGCGGCTCCAGCCCGCCGTTGAGGATAAGGCAGGACAGCGATGGAAACCCTTCGGCCGCATGGGCGCTGGCCACCGCGAGCACGACGTCGGAGCGATCCCCCGGGGTGATCACCGCGACGCCGTCGGTCAGCCGCTCCAGCACGTGTTCGGCGGTCATGCCGGCGACCAGCACACCGCTCACTTCGCGATCCAGCAAGGCGCTGTCGCCGCTGATCAGTGTTCCGTCGACGGCGTGCTGCATCTCGGTGACGGTCGGCGCGACCAGCAGCGGTTCGTCGGGCAGCACGTAGGTTTGCGGTTCGAAACGCTGCAGCGCCGCAGCCACCGCCGGAACGTCGGCCGGCGCGCAGCGGTTGGCGACCACCGCCGCGGTGTGAGCGTGCTGGGCGGCGAGCTCGGCCAGACACACGTCGGCGACCCGGACGACGTCGTCGGGGGTCCGGTCCTTTGCGCGCACCGTCAACACCACTGGTGCCCCGAGATTCACCGCGATGCGGGCGTTGACCGACAGCTCGGTGGGAGTCGCGACGTCGGTGTAGTCGCTGCCGACGATCACCACGGCGTCGCACGCATCGGCCATCGCGTGGAACCGTTCGACGATTTCGGCGACCGCGGCGTCGGTGTCATCGTGCAACTGCTGGTAGCCGACGCCGACACATTGGTCGTAACGCAGGTCGGCGGTGGCGTGGGACAGCAGCAACTCCAAGATGTAGTCGCGAGGCTCGGGGCGCACAATGGGCCGAAACACGCCGACCCGGGCCACCGTCGCCGTCAGCAGATGCACCACCCCGAGCGCGACCGTCGACTTTCCGGTGTCGCCTTCCGGCGAGGTGATGTAGACGCTCGATGTGGCCACGTCAGCCGAGCCGCCGCAAGCGCGGCGCGAGGTCCTTTTGGAAGAGATCGAGGAACCGGCGCTGGTCGTGACCGGGCGCATGGAACACCAGGTGGTTGAGGCCCCACGTGACGTACTGGCCGACCTTTTCGACGGCCTCGTCGGGATCCGATGCCACGATCCAGCGTTTGGCGACCTGTTCGATCGGCAGCTCGTCGGCTGCCTTCTCCATCTCGATCGGGTCGTCGATGCTGTGCTTCTGCTCGGCAGTCAGCGACAGCGGCGCCCAGAATCGACAGTTCTCCAGCGCCAACTCCGGGTCGGGGTCGTAGGAGATCTTGATCTCGATCATCTTGTCGATGTCGTCGACATTGCGCTCGGCGGCGGCCGCACCCTCGTGTACCGCCGGGATGAGCTTCTCCCGATACAGCTCCTCGCCCTTGCCGGAGGTGCAGATGAAGCCGTCGCCGGCGCGCCCCGCGTATTTGGCCACCGCCGGGCCACCGGCGGCGATGTAGATCGGCACCCCGCCCTCAGGTACGTCGTAGATCGAGGCGCCTTTGAGCCGGTAGTAGTCGCCGTTGAAGTCGACCCGGTCGCCGCGCCACAACTCGCGCATCAACCGCACTGATTCGCGTAACCGCGCGAAGCGCTCCTTGAACTCCGGCCAGTCGCCCTCGTAGCCGGTGGCGATCTCGTTCAACGCTTCCCCGGTGCCCACACCGAGGAAGATGCGGTCCGGGTACAGGCAACTCATGGTGGCAAACGCCTGCGCCACGACGGCGGGGTTGTAGCGGAACGTCGGGGTTAGCACCGAGGTGCCGAGCAGGATGCGCTCGGTGCGCTCACCAACCGCGGTCATCCAGGACAGCGAGAAGGGAGCATGCCCACCCTCGTGCCGCCACGGCTGAAAGTGGTCGCTGACCGTGGCGCTGTCCATACCGTGAGCCTCGGCGGCAACCGCCAGCTCGACGAGCTCCCGCGGCGCGAATTGTTCCGCCGATGCCTTATATCCGAGTTTCAGTTCAGCCACGCTGTCGTTTCTACTCCAGTAGCTAAGCTCGCGGGCATGGCACCGGCGCTGACGGCCATCACCGAGACCGTGCACCTCGCCCAGGGCGACGCGGTCAACTGGCTGCTGGTCACCGACGACACCGGGGTCATGCTGATCGACGCCGGCTATCCCGGCGACCGCGATGACGTGCTGACCTCGCTGCGTGAACTGGGATATCAGGCCGGCGACGTCCGCGCGATCCTGCTCACCCACGCCCACATCGACCACTTTGGCTCGGCGATCTGGTTCGCCAAAACCCACGGCACCCCGGTGTATTGCCATCCCGACGAGGTCGGCCACACCAAGCGGGAGTATCTGGAACAGGCGTCCCCGTTGGACGTCGCGCTGCGGATCTGGCGGCCCCGCTGGGCGGTGTGGGCCGTGCACGTGGTCCGCAACGGCGGCCTGATCCGCGAAGGCATCCCGACCGCGCAGCCGCTGACGGCGGAGGTGGCCGCGGGCTTACCCGGCCAACCGCTGGCCATCCCCACGCCCGGGCACACCGGCGGGCACTGCTCGTATCTGGTCGACGGTGTGCTCGCCAGCGGCGACGCCCTGGTCACCGGACATCCGTTGCTGGCACGCAACGGCCCGCAGCTGCTCCCGGCGGTGTTCAGCCACAGCCAGGACGACTGCGTGCGCAGTCTGGCGGCGCTGGGACTATTGGAGACCGAGATTTTGGCTCCCGGTCACGGCGACCTGTGGCGCGGTCCGGTCCGTCAGGCCGCCGAGCAGGCCCGCGCGCTCGCGCAAGTACGCTGAACGCGGTCACAATTCGGTCACGGTGCAGATCACGATTCGTTAAGAACTCTCACGCTTTCGCTACCCCTCTCGTCGATTGCTTACCGAAAACGGCCGCAATTGAGACTCATTTCACGCGCGCGTGCCGGTAATGCACCGCGGCACCGGTTTTCGCGGATTTCACACAGTTGACGCTCTTCGAGCCGCGCGTACTTTGGGCCTCGGGCCGTCGCAGCCCCCCGCTTGAGCAGGAGGCGGGCGATCGCAAACCAAAGCCAACGTGCGATTCGAGGAACAACCAATGATGAAATTCCGTGGTATGACCGCGCGCCGGCAAGCCGCCGGCATCTCTGCCGCCTGCTGCCTTTTCGGGAGCCTGGCTGCAACCACGATCCTGGCGCCGACGGCGTCCGCAGCGCCGGACTGCAGCCCTGCCGGGGTGCAGAACACCGTCAACTCGGCGACCGGGTCGGCTCGCCAATATCTCAACGGCCACCCGGATGCCAATGCCGCGGTGACAAATGCGTTCAGCCAGCCGCGTCCAGAGGCGGCGGCCAACCTGCGCAGCTACTTCACCGCCCACCCGCAGGAGTACCACGACCTGCGCGGCATCCTGGCGCCGATCGGCGACACGCAGCGCCAGTGCAACACCACAGTGCTCTCACCCCAGCTGCAGTCGGCCTACGACGAGTTCATGGCCGGCTGAACGTCGAGGTGATCCCGCAGGGTTCGACCGGTGTATCGGGTGCGGTAGACACCGCGGTCCTGCAATAGCGGGACGACCCGGTCGACGAACTCGTCGAGCCCATGCGGGATCAGGTGCGGCACCAGGATGAATCCGTCGCAGGCATCCGCTTGTACGTAGCGGTTCATCTCGTCAGCGATTTCGGCGGCGGTTCCGACGAATTGCTGACGGCCGGTAACGGCGATTACCAGTTCGCGGATGGTCAGGTTTTCTGCCCGGGCACGTTCCCGGTAGAGCTTGGCCACCGCGACTGGGTCGCCGTGCCGCACCCGGCCCTGGGTCATCCCGGTGTCGCCGGTTGGCTCGACGTCGGGCAGCGGGCCGTCGGGGTCGTAGGCCGACAGGTCGCGGCCCCACACTTGTTCGAGCATGGCGATTGCGGTCGGGCCGCTGACCTGCTGGTGACGGATGTGTTGCGCTTTCTCGGCCGCGTCGGCGGCGGTGTCGCCCAGCACAAAGGTGGCGGCGGGAAATACTTTGAGCGCGTTGGGGTCTCGGCCAGCGGCTGCTGCGCGGCCTTTGACGTCGGCGGTGTAACGTTGCCCGTCCTCCAACGAGCCATGCAGCGTGAACATGGCGTCGGCGTGCCGTGCTCCAAACGACCGGCCTTCCGGCGAGTCGCCGGCTTGCAGCAGGACCGGGTGGCCCTGCGGTCCGCCGCGCAGGGTCGCCATCCCGCGCACGTCGAATTGCGCGCCGTGGTGTTCGACGGTCCGGATGCGGCCGGGATCGACGTAGATCCCGGCGTCGACGTCAGCCAGCACGGCGTCGGACGCCCAGCTGTCCCAGAATTGACGTGCTACCGAAAGGAATTCGTCGGCCCGTTGGTACCGCTCGGCGTGTTCGAGGAATCCACCGCGACGAAAGTTCGCCCCGGTGAACGCGTCCGACGAGGTGACGATGTTCCAGCCGGCGCGACCTTTGGACAGGTGATCCAGGGTCGCGAATTGTCTTGCCACTTCGAAGGGTTCGTTGAAGGTGGTGTTGATGGTGCCGGTCAGGCCGATCCGGTCGGTGACGCCGGCCAGCGCGGCCAGCACAGTGAAAGTGTCCGGGCGGCCCACCACATCCAGGTCGTAGATGTGGCCGCGGTGCTCGCGCAATCGCAGTCCTTCGGCCAGAAAAAAGAAGTCGAAGAGTCCGCGTTCGGCGGTGCGGGCCAGATGTACGAACGAGTCGAACTCGATCTGGCTGCCTGCGGCCGGGTCGGTCCACACGGTGGTGTTGTTGACGCCCGGGAAATGTGCGGCCAGATGAACCTGCTTCATTTGGACAGGCCCCAACGGTTGGCGATCAATTCATGCGAGCGCAGCCGGTCCTCGTGGCGATGGGTGACCGAGGTGACGACGAGCTCGTCGGCCCCGCTGACCCGCTGCAGCGCTGTCAACCGCTCGGCTACCTCATCAGGATCGCCGACGAATTGTGTTGCCAGCCGGTCATTTACCACCGCCAGCTGCTCGTCGGTGAGCGGCGGGCAGTCGTTTGGGTCCGGATAGGGCATCGCGCCGTCGCCGGCCCGAATGGAGTACACCCACTGGCCGTAACTGGAGGCCAGCCGCCGTGCGGTGGCGGTGTCGTCGGCGACGACGATGTCGGCCGAGATCACCACATAGGGTTCGGTCAGTGTCGCCGACGGTGTGAACGCGGCGCGGTACGCGTCGACGGCGTCCAGCGCAGTGGCCGGGGTGAGGTGATAGCTGGCGACGAATGGCAGCCCGAGCGCGCCGGCCAGCTGTGCGCTTTTGCCCTTGCTGCTGCCGAAGATCCACGGCGTCAAGCCGGTTCGCTCACCCGGTACCGCGTGCACGTCGAACCCGTCGGCCTGGTAGCTGCCGTCGAGCATGGCCAGGATGTCGCCGAGTTGCTCGGCGAAGTCGGGTGCGACGGCCTCGGGTTGCTGCAGGATCGCCATGGTGGCCTGCACACGTTCTTTGTTGAGCACCGTGCGCAGGTCGAATGGCGGGGGCACCACCACCCCGTCGACCTCGCGCCATTCGCGGGGCAGTTCAATCTTCGGCCGTGGCTTGCGCGGTTTGTTGGTCCTGCGGCGTTGCCCGGAGCGGCCCACACCGAGGTCGATGCGGCCCGGATGGAATGCCTCGAGCATCCCGAAACTTTCCACTACCGCGGCCGCGGTGGTGTGGCTGAGCTGTACCGCTGCCGAGCCGACCCGAATCGTGTTGGTAGCGGCGGCGATCTGGCCGATCAGCACCGCCGGTGACGCGCTGGCGACAGCAACGAAGTGGTGTTCGGCGATCCAGAACCGCCGATATCCCCACTGTTCGGCGTGCTGCGCCAAATCGACGGTGTTGCGCAGCGCGGTCGCGGCGTCGCTGCCGGCGCTGATCGGCGCCAGGTCGAGGACGGACAACGGGGCGTTGGTCATCGGGCCGCCGCCGCGTACCGGTTGGGCGCCAAAGGCAATCCAAGACGCTCGCGCAGCGTCTCGCCGTCTCGGTAACGACTGCGGAACACGCCGCGCTGCTGCAGTAACGGCACTACTTCATCGACGATCACCGGCAGGTCGACGGCGTTGACGGCCGGCCGCAGCCGGACCCCCTGGATGCCTTGCTGCTGCCAATCCAGCAGCAGATCCACCAATTCTGTTGCGCTGCCGCCGAACACCAGCGCATCCGATCGGAAGTCAGCCTCGCCACCGAACGCCACCACCACGTCGGCGTAGACGTTCAATCGCTGGTCCACCTCGTCGAGAATCGCGCGCAGTGACGTCTCATCCGTCGGTGTGACGAACACGAGATCGGCGCTGGCGGCGGCGAATTGATAGATGGGCGTCGCGTGGGCCAGTGCGGCGACCACCGGTTGCCCCTGGGGCGGCCGCGGGGTGATGGACGGCCCCTTGACCGCGAAGTACCTTCCGGTGAAGTCGATGTAGTGCAGCTTGTCCCGGTCGACGTAGCGCCCGGTGGCGACGTCGCGGATCACCGCGTCGTCCTCCCAGCTGTCCCAGAGCCGGCGCACCACCTCCACGTAGTCGGCGGCCTCGTCGAACAGGTCGCCGGATGCCTCGCGTCGGCCGAACAGTGCCGCCTCGTGCGCGGTCGCACTGACCCGGGCCTGCCAGCCGGCCCGTCCGCGCGACACGTAATCGAGGGTGGCAATGGCCTTGGAGATGTGGAACGGCTCGGTGTGGGTGACGGTGGCCACCGGGATCAGCCCGATGTGCCGCGTGGCGGGTGCGATGCGGGCGGCAACCAACACCGCGTCCCCGCGGCCGGCCAGCCGGCGCGGATCGATTGCTTCACGGCGCCCCGGCTGGGGCATCAGGGTGTCGTCGATGGTGAGGAAGTCGAGCAGCCCACGTTCGGCGGTGGCGGCCAGGTCCGCCCAATAGCCGCCGCTGAGCATCGATTCGGCCGCCGGGTCCGGCGTGGTGCGCCAGGCCTGCGGGTGCCAACCGTAGCCGTCGAGCGCGACGCCCAGGTGCAGCTGCTGGGTCATGGCAGATCCTTGGCGAAGGCGACCGGATAGACCGGTTCGGTCGAGGGCAGTGGTTCGGCCAGCCGGGTGTAACCCGTGGCGTGATACAGCGCCGCGGCCTCGGGCTGACGGTCACCGGTCATCAGGTAGATCCGCCGATAGCCGCGAGCGGTGATCGCCGCCTCCAGCTCGACCAGCAGTGCTGCCGCCAAGCCGCGGCGACGGTAGGCGCGGTCGGTCCAAATCCGCTTCAGCTCAGCAGTTTCGGCGTCGAAGCGGCGGAACCCGCCGCCGGTGACCGGCACACCGTCCAGCACGCCGATCAGCCAACCGCCGTCGGGTGGGCTGAATTCGGCCGCCGGATAGTCGCGCAGCCAGGTCAGCACGGCCTGTGGTGCGCCGCCGTAGCGCTGCGCGTACTCGGCGGCCAACTCGGTCAGCAGTGGCTGCGTCAGCGGATCGTCCTGGCCGACCGGCACGAACTGGAGGGTTTCTGGCATCATCTAACTGTCTACCGTGGATGGCCCAGCCGCATTCCCGGGTCAAGGCACAGCAATGATTGTCAATGTGCGATGTACGCGCAGAAAGTCCGCCTCGTTACGGGTAATGAGCGGGACTCCCAAAGCCACTGCCACCGCAGCGATGAGCAAATCAAATCGGCGCGGCTTGGGGTTTCGGCCGATAGCTCGGACATTCGCGCACAATGCGCCATAGACACGGGCGGCGGTCGCGTCGAATGGAATCGGCGCGAATGTGTTGGCGATCCAGTGGTATCGCTGCTCGCGGGCGGCGTTGAGGAGCGGATCGTCGGTGTGCAGACCGTAGGACAATTCGGCGAGCGTGATGGTGCTGACCGCGGCGGTTGCGGCGTGAGCGGCGACGGCGTCAGCGGGAAAGTCGATCACGACGGATGTGTCGAGCAATACGCGTTCATGCATTCGGTTACCTGGCGTTGCGCCACGGATCGATGTCATTGTCATCGACGGTGTCATCAACCGCATGCAACTCCTGAGCGAAATGCTCCGCGTCCCAGGCGGGAAGTCCGGCGGCGCCGGCAGTGATTTCCGCTATTGCGACGAAACGTGGTCGCTCGCCTGCACCAGTGCGCTCATGCGGTACCAGGTCCGCCACCGGAACGCCGTTTCTCGTCACCGTGAAGCTGTCCCCGTGTTCGACCCGGCGCATGATCGTGCCGCTGTCGTTGCGCAACTCGCGCTGGCTGATGGTGCTCTTCATGTCGATACTGTAGCACCTATGTGCTACACGTGTAGCACATAGGTGCTACGTCGTCACGCCGCGGAGCGACGCTGAACCACGAGCGTGCCAACCGCCCGCCAGCCCAGTAACAGCACAGCAGTAACCGACGAGGCCACCACCACGAAGCTGACAGCGACCCCGGCCGAGCTGAGCTTGCGCAGCAGCATCCCGACAACGACGGTGCTGATCCACACGGTTACGCCGGTCGGAGCCAGGGCCGTCGGCCGACGCCACCCTCGCGACAGCGCCCAGCCCAGGACGGTGCCGCTCAAAAACGGCCACGCCGTCGTCGCGAGACCAGCAACGTCGAGTCCTTCGTGGTGGCTGCGTCGGCCGAGCGCGCAGAACACCAGCACGCACGTCATGTCGACGCCCAGCCAACCCAGGGCTCGCGGTGCTCGCATGCCGCGACAGTACTTGGAACGTTAATTCACGCTGAAAAGGCGACCGGCGCTAACTTGAGCCGACGACATGATTGCTCAGTTAGCTGCGTGTTGAACAGGGGTCGGTTGTGGCTGAGTTGGGGGTATCTGCCGGACAGTTGGTGTCGGTTGCCGGCAATTTGCGGTCAGTTGCCGATGGAATGCAGACCGGCTTGGGTGGTCTGGACGAGCATGTGTCGGGTTTGCTGGGCACGGGCTGGGTCGGTGAGGCCGGGTCGGCGTTCTCCGGGGTGTGGGAGCCCTGGCATGAGGGCGCTTCGAAGGTGGTGCACGGGTTGAGCGCGATGGCTGACCTGTTGGACGAGGCGGCACAGCATTACACGACGACGGACGCGGCCGGCGGTGCTGCGGTGGATTCGGCGGGCCTGTGATGGCGAAGTTTGTTGTGGACACCGCGGCGCTGATGAGTGCGGTGGAACAGATGTCGTCGTTTGAGAACCAGTTGGAAGAGTCGTTGGTGCAGGCTCAGGCGATGGTGGATTCGCTGGGACCGGCTTGGCATGGACAAGCTAGCGAGGCGCAGCGCGCTGCGCAGGCAGAGTGGCATGAGGGCGCGGCCGAGATGCGGCAGGCGCTTTCGCGTCTTCGGGGGATCGCCGACGTAGCACACGCGAATTATTCGGGTGCGGCGGCGATGAATTCGCGAATGTGGTCCTAGGCGCGAGGCGGGGCCTGGGGTGGCGCCGTTAACGGTTGACCCGCATGTGTTGGCGGGAGCTGGTGGCGCTGTCGGCGGTGTCGGCGATGAGTTGGCGACGGCGGTGGGCACGCTGGGCTCGGCGCTGTCCGGTTGTGGGGACATGGCCGGAGAAGACACGGCGGGGCGCATGTTCGGTCAGGCCTACGAGCAAGCCGCCCAAGGCGTGCTGAACGCAGTGGACGCCGGGGTCAATGCGTGCCGGCAGTTGGGTTTTGGCATCCAAATGACGGCGACGAATTATTCGCGCGCGGAGGCGGCATCGACAATCGGCGGCGGGGAGGCGTTGTCGCCGCCAGGTGAGCCGGGGCACTTTGATGCGCCGCGGGTGCCGTCACCGTTCGGGTCCGGGGTAGCCGCGCCGGGGCTGTGGTCGGTGGTGGAGACGTTCGTCGGCGATGTGTGGCCGAGCGGGAATCCGGCGGAGTTGCGGTCGGCAGCGGGGGCGTGGCGGGCGTTGGGGTCGGCGATCTCCGGCGCGGCCGGGCAGTTGAGCGGCCCGTCGGCGACCATTGCCGGTCAGCAAATCGATGAGGGCGCGCTGATCACGTCGGCGTTGTCGGGGGCGGGCCAGGCTATTTCGGGCATCGCCGGCGAGTGCACGAAGTTGGCCACCCAGCTCGATGAGTTCGCCGCCGACGTGGAATCCGCCCAAAACGCGATCCGGGATCTACTGCACCGATTGGGCACTCCGCAGGGGTTGTTCGGCGAAGCTGTCGCCTTCTTCAAAGGCGATGGCCTGGAAGAAGTCAAGAAGATCGCCAACGATATCAAGGCAGTGCTGAATAATCTCAAACGTCAAGCCACCGCCCGCGGGCAGGTGGTGCAGCAGGCGATGGGATTACTCGACGGCGCGGTGACGGGTTTACAGGCCTACATGCGCAAGGAGTTCACCCACTATTTGGGTGAGGACGTTGGTAACCCGCTCGCCACGGCTTTCGACACCTATACCAATCTCGGTGAGGGCCTCATCAAGGGCGCGGTCGGAGCGGAGCAGAGCCTCGAGCAGCTCAACCCGGCGCGATTCGCCTATGACCCCGAAGGTGCGGCAGCCACCTGGAAGGGTATGAGCAGAACGGGTTTGCTTGCGCACATCGCCAACCCTGAAGCTGCCGCGCAGGCCGACAAAGAGCTCGCCAAGGGTTTGCTCCATCTCGATGATTGGCGCCGCGACCGGCCGGGCCTGGGGGCTGGTGAAAATCTGTTCGACATCGCCACCCTGGCTGCTCCTGGGCTTGGCGAGGTCGGTGCGGGCGCGAAGGGCGTCGAGGCGGCCGCGGGTGCCGCCCGAGGGGTTGAGGCGGAGGCTGATGCGGCTGGCGCGGCCGGTCGAGCGGGGGCGCGTGCTGGTGAGGCGGCACGCGGTGCGGCGGGTGTGCTCAACCCGATCACCGAGCAGTCCGGCAAGCTCGCTGCCGATTTGGGCAAGATCGAGCGCGACTTGTCGGCCAGCGCACAGTCCGGCGCGACCGGGAGCAAAGGCATTCCGCCCTCGCTTGTCGACCACACTCCACCCGCCGCCGCGGCCCCAAGGGACCTTCCCGGATCGCCGGGCGGGCGTGTGCCCGAAACTCCGGCTGAACATCCAACTGCGGCACCGGCCCCGGCAGCAGGTGGCGCCGAGCCGCCGATCGGCCCGCGTGAACCCGTCCCCATCGCTGACCACCCGGCGTCGGTGCCGGGCGCAGCGGGTGAACACCTGACGACTGCACCGCTCGCGCCGGGTGAGCACCTGCCGTCACCCGCTGGACACGTGCCAGAAGCCGCCCCTTCGCAAGTGCCGCTGGCTACCGACGGGCACCCGGCACAGCCGACGCTGGCGGGCACTCATTCGCCGCAGGCTGCGCCGATGTCGCCGGCCCACGAGTCAGTCCCTGACTCGTACCGCGGTGGGGCGCATCCACCCGAGCCACCACCGGATGGACCAGGCGGCGGTGGTGACCATGGCGGTGGTGGCCGCGGTGACGGTAGCGGCCACGGCGCAGACCGTCACAGCCCCGGAGACGGATCCGAGCACGGCGACTCGCACGCATCTGACGATGGCTTACCTGCCGACCATGATGGACCGCGTTCCGCCGATACATCATCAACCCCGTTGAGTGACGAAAAGTGCGATGAAATCCTCGCAATGGAAAGGGGAACGCGCCCTGACCCGTCCGAGTATTTGTCACAAGAGTACATTGAGCACCATCTGGAGCAATTCAATCACGGCGCGACTCGTTTCATGTTAAAGGACACTTTCGAAGATTTCGGCATTGGGCAAGTCGACGGAACAAGTTTCGTGTTTCCGAGGAGTGAAATTGATGCTCTTATGGAGGCGAGCAAGGGCGATCCGGCTCCACTGGAGAAGTCGCTTGGACTGCCGGATGGTTATTTAAAAGATAATGTAATTCGCGTCGATATCTCTGACCCGCAGCAGTATAACTTGAGGATCCCATCTGGCAATGAAGCCGGCGCGAACGAATACTGGCTTCCGGGGGGTTTCTTGCCCCAGGGAATGCCGGAGGCTGTCATTGACGGCTCGAAAGTCCTACCTGACGGCCTGAGCATAAAAAAACTTCGAGACCCGGGAGGAAATAAATGAACTTCCAAAAGACCTACTTCTCTAGGGAAGGCAGATACTGGCTTGGAGAGGAAACAGATTCGGGTCGATATTATCTTGGGATACCAATTTCGAACGCAATGGTGGATTACATCGAGTTCTACTGGATTGACGACGAACAATATCAAGGTTTTTTGGAAAACCAAAACTTAGCGTTCGAATTTGCAGAGGCTTGTCGTCGTCGCGAACACGACGATCTTCTGGTTTACAAACCAGGAAAGGATCGCGGAACTCCCAGGTAAGTTCCGCTGGAGTGATGCAGGGGTCGATGCCGTAGGGCGACGACGTCAGTCTCAGGCTCAAAAGTGGTTTTCGATGACCTATCGCCGCCATGATGGGAGGATAACGTGGGCCTATTCAAGAGGAAGAAGAAGGCCGAAACAGCTGCTGGTGACGCTAAAATCTACTACTCCACACCTTTTGGCGACACAACAGACGGCACGCAAAAGCTCTTTTTACTTGAACGCGACGGCGTGTACTACGTTCCTGCTTTTCGTAGCGAGGAGTCGATGAAAGAATTTTATACGCGAATGAATCGCGCCGCGTATATGATCATTGAAGGCGACATCAAATCCCTGATCGACACTAATCGCTCAATCGAGTTGATGAAAAACGCGGGAATTGTCATTGAGCCGTTGAGCGAACATCCGGTTGTGATCATTCCTGACGTTGACGAACGCTAAACGTCACGCCCGCTGTGGGCACCCGCGTGCTCGTCGCCGACCATCGCACCTGCTCGTACATTTTCGTCGCTTTGGGGCGATGATCGCGTGGCTACATGGGCCCCGG
Source organism: Mycobacterium sp. NGS48 (assembly GCF_059812585.1). Classification (NCBI taxonomy): domain Bacteria; kingdom Bacillati; phylum Actinomycetota; class Actinomycetes; order Mycobacteriales; family Mycobacteriaceae; genus Mycobacterium; species Mycobacterium sp. NGS48. The sequence goes on along the minus strand of NZ_JCALCY010000001.1, from coordinate 197,309 downwards.
GAGCTCGCCAAGGGCAGCGAGTTCTGCGTGGACGGGTTCAATGGCTGCCCGGTATTGGTCTTCGCTCAAAGATTTCGTGTAGTAGCGCCTTGTGCGCAGCTGGTATTGCTGCTCTCGCAGTTGCCGAATGCGGTCGAGTCTGGCGGCGTCGTTCGCCGAGAACGTCAATTGCTCGATGCTGATATGGCCCGCCAGGAATTGTTCAATCGGTGAGAGCCGATATCCGCAGTCGGCAAGAAATTCGAAGTAAGGCTTGCAATAGGGACGTCCGCCTGCTTGCGAGCTGCGACGGGCGGTATTCCATTCAAATGCCGCAAGCACCATCGCCAGAGTCACAACGGCGGGGCGCTCTTCGATATCGACTGCCGCTGCAAGGTCTTCGTACCTAGCTTCGTCGGTTCCCAGCAATTGTGCGGCAACGTCCATGCTGGCGGGACAGTGCAGGTCGGCCAAGAAGTGGAAATTGCGGGCGATGAAGGTATCGGTGTGCGGAGGTGGCTTGGCCACTGAGACGACATTGGCGCGAATCCAGTCACGCCGCGCTGTCGTTACCGCGGCTGCGCGGCGATCCAGCTCGTTTACAAGTACCCAGTCGGTCTTTGCCTGGGCGGCGGCTTCGGATTCCAATTTGGTTGGCTGGGCCCCAGTGTATGTGGGTCCGGCCGTCACCTCACTCAGCGTGAGCGGGCGTCCCATATCCCAGGTCAGATACCGGGCGTACACGTCAAGATCCGCGACCTTGGCGCGGCGCGCCAGATCTCCCAATGTTGTTCTGCCGGAAACCAACCTGCAGATGTGATCCTCTTGTTTGAGGTCGTCGCGCGTGTAGATCAATCCGAGGTCGAGGCGACGGAGATGGTCATCGGTATTCACGTCCACAGTCCAGCCGGCCGGGCCAGCGATTCCGGGCACATAACGGGTGGAGATTTCAACCAGGAAGTCATCGACGGTAGCCGAGCTAGGGAAGATCCAGAAAACACGATGGGACTCGACATCATCGCCCATAGCAACGCTGCTGCGATCTAACGTCACTTTCACCGTATCGGTCATGCTTGTAATTGTCTCTCAAGTCTTGCCCGCCCCTCCCGGACTCTTTAGGTCTTGTGGAGCGTTGTGCGACCGCCGAATTGGGCAGAAGCCACGCAGATCTGATGAGCTCACGACGCCAAGCCTCGCAGGGGACCAGTCGCCCTCGTCTGGACTGGAACACCGCGACGGGCTTGACCGCCACCCAGAATGAATATAGATTCGTCCAGAATGAACGCCAATTCACCCTACGCAGACATCACCTACGAGATCGACGCTGCCGCGGCGATCATCACGATCAACCGGCCGCAGCGCTACAACGCCTTCACCGGCAACACCGTCGAAGAACTCGTCAGGGCGTTCCGCGCCGCGTGGGCCGACACCCGAGTCTCGGCGATCATCTTGACCGGTGCGGGCGACAAGGCGTTCTGCACCGGTGGCGACGTCAAGCAGCGCGCGGAGACCGGCGATTACGGGCCCACCGAGAGCGGCATGTTCGAAATCGGCTATCTGCACAAGCTGATTCGCGACGTGCCCAAGCCGGTGATCGCCGCGGTCAACGGAGTCGCGGTCGGCGGCGGTCATGTGCTGCATGTGCTGTGCGACATGTCGATCGCCGCAGAGCACGCGACGTTCGGCCAGGCCGGACCGCGGGTCGGGTCGTTCGACGCGGGCTTCGGATCGGCGTATCTGGCGCGGGTGGTTGGCGAGAAGCGGGCCCGCGAAATCTGGTTCCTGTGCCGCCGCTACGACGCCGCCACCGCCGAACGGTGGGGTCTGGTGAACTACGTGGTGCCCGCCGACCAACTGATACCCGAGGCCAAGGCTTTGGCGGCGGAGATCGCCGAGAAGAGCCCGACCGCCTTGCGTTTCCTCAAGCAGTCGTTCAACGCCGACACCGACCACCAGGCCGGGTTGAGCAACATGGCGATGTCGGCGCTGGAGATCTTTGTGCACACCGACGAAGGCCGCGAAGGGGCGCAGGCGTTCGCCGAAAAGCGTCCCGCCGAGTTCGGCCGCTATATCACGGCCTGAGGAGAAGCCGCAGATGAGCAAACTCGCACTGGTGACCGGGGCCGGATCGGGTATCGGCAAGGCGATCGCGCTGGGGTTCGCCGCCCGGGGCGACCGGGTCGTCGCCGCCGACCTCGACCAAGCTGCTGCCGAGGCCACCGCCAAAGCACACCCCGAGTTGATCACCGCACTGCCGGTCGACGTCGCCGACCGCGCACAAGTAGACACCCTGCGTGACCGCACCCACGCCGAGGTCGGCGTCCCCGACGTGTTGGTCAACGCCGCCGGCTGGGACCGGACCGACCAATTCCTCAACGCCACAACCGATTTCGCTGAAAAGGTGGTGGCGATCAACTACCTCGGCCCAGTGCACATGTGCAGCGCGTTTCTGCCGGGCATGATCGAGGCCAGTGCTGGCGGGCGGGTGGTCAACCTGGCCAGCGACGCCGGACGGGTGGGTAGCGCGGGCGAAACCATCTACGCCGGCGCCAAGGGCGGTGTCATCGCGCTGACCAAGTCGCTGGCCCGCGAAATGGCCCGCCACCAGATCACGGTCAACTGCGTGTGCCCCGGCCCGACCGACACCCCGCTATTCGCGGCGCAACCGGACAAGCTGAGAGAGGCTCTGGTCAAGGCGATCCCGTTTCGCCGATTGGCCCGGCCCGAGGAAGTCGCGGCGCCAGTACTGTTCTTCGCCTCCGACGCCGCGTCGTTCATCACCGGTCAGGTGATCAGCGTCAGCGGCGGACTTACGATGGCGGGATGATGAGCTTCGACCCCTACGACCCGCTCGGCCTGGATGCGTCGTTGTCCAGCGACGAGATTGCGGTGCGGCAGACGGTCCGTGATTTCTGCGCCGAGAATGTCACCCCCTATGTTGCCGACTGGTTCGAAGCGGGCGATTTGCCGGTGGCCCGCGAACTGGCCAAGCAGTTCGGCGAACTGGGCCTGCTGGGCATGCACCTGAAGGGTTATGGCTGCGGCGGCGCATCGGCGGTGCACTATGGGCTGGCCTGCACCGAGCTCGAAGCCGCCGACTCCGGGATCCGCTCACTGGTATCGGTGCAGGGGTCGCTGGCGATGTTCGCGATCTGGAACAACGGCTCCGAGGAGCAGAAGCAGCAGTGGCTACCGGGCATGGCGGCCGGCGAGCTGCTGGGGTGCTTCGGGCTGACCGAGCCCGATGTGGGGTCCGATCCCGCAGCAATGAAAACCCGTGCGCGACGCGATGGTTCGGACTGGGTGCTCAACGGCCGCAAGATGTGGATCACCAACGGCACGGTGGCCGACGTGGCGATCGTGTGGGCGGCCACCGACGACGGGATCCGCGGATTCATTATCCCCACTCACACGCCCGGCTTCACGGCCAACACCATTCACCACAAGTTGTCGCTGCGCGCGTCGATCACCTCCGAGTTGGTGCTCGACGACGTGCGGTTGCCCGAAGACGCGGTGCTGCCCGACGCGACTGGGCTCAAAGGTCCGCTGGCCTGCCTGTCCGAGGCGCGGTACGGCATCATCTGGGGATCGATGGGCGCCGCACGGTCGGCCTGGCAATCCGCGCTCGACTACGCCACCCAGCGCACCCAATTCGACCGCCCCATCGCGGGATTCCAGTTGACCCAAGCCAAACTCGTCGACATGGCGATCGAACTGCACAAGGGGCAGCTGCTGTCGCTGCAGTTAGGCCGACTCAAAGACAGCGTCGGACTGCGGCCGGAGCAGGTCAGCTTCGGCAAGCTCAACAACACCCGGGAAGCGATCGAGATCTGCCGTACCGCGCGAACCATCCTGGGCGGCAACGGAATATCCTTGGAATACCCAGTGATCCGGCACATGGTCAACCTGGAATCGGTGCTGACATACGAGGGCACCCCGGAGATGCACCAACTGATACTCGGGCAGGCCTTCACCGGCCTGGACGCCTTCCGATGAGCGCGCTGAGCTACACCGCCGAACACCACCAGTTCCGGGAGCTGGTGCTTGGCTTCGTGCAACAGACCGTGCTGCCGGCTCACGAGAACTGGGAACGGGCCGGGTGTTGGGACCGGTCGCTGTTCACCGAAGCCGGCAAGCTTGGGCTGCTGGGCTTTCCGGTGCCTGAAGGCCTCGGCGGCCCCGGCGTCCACGACTTTCGCTACCACGCAATCGTTATCGAAGAACTGCAGCGGGCCGGCGCGGCCGCCGAGGCCATCGCCTTTTCACTGCAGAACGACGTCGTGCTGCCCTATCTCACCGCCATGACCACCACCGAACAGAAGCAACGCTGGCTGCCCGGAGTAGTGACTGGCGAGACCGTGCTCGGCATCGCGATGACCGAGCCCGGCACCGGCAGCGATTTGGCCGGCATCCGCACGACAGCGGTCCGCGACGGTGACCACTACATCGTCAACGGCGCGAAAACCTTTATCTCCAACGGGCAGAACGGCGACCTGTTCGTCATCGCGGTGCGCACCTCACCCGAAAAGCACAAGGGCCTGTCGCTGCTGGTGGTCGAGCCGGACACACCGGGCTTCAGCCGCGGCCGCAACCTGGAGAAGATCGGCCTGCACGCCCAGGACACCAGCGAGTTGATCTTCACCGACATGCGGGTTCCCGTCGACAACCTGCTCGAGGAAGAGGGCAAGGGCTTCTACCAGTTGATGAGCAACCTTCCCCAAGAACGACTTTCGCTTGGAGTTGGTGCCGTGGCCGCCGCCGAAGGGGTGCTGGCCGAGACTCTGGAGTATGTCCGGCAGCGACAGGCGTTCGGCTCGCCGATCGCCGACTTTCAGAACACCCAGTTCGTACTCGCCGAACTGGCCACCGAACTCGACGTCGCCCGAACCTTCCTCGACGACTGCATCGCCGAACACCTGACCGGTGAGCTCACCACCGCGCGCGCGGCCCGGCTGAAGTGGTGGACCACCGAACTGCAAGTGCGGGTGGCCGACCGCTGCCTGCAACTGCATGGCGGGTACGGCTATATGCGGGAGTATCCGGTGTCGCGGGCGTTCGTCGACGCGCGTATCCAGACCATCTACGGCGGCACCACCGAGATCATGAAGACGATCATCGCCAAGGATCTGGGCTTCTGATGGTACTCGACTACGGCGACCTGCCAGTCGAGGAGGCCGTGCGGGCCGTACGCGCCAGCACGCGGCGCCGTCAGTTGCTCGACGCCGCGGTTACAGTGATGGGCCAGAAGGGCTTTCACCAAATGTCCATGCAGGATCTGGCGGCCGAGGCCAGCGTCAGCGTGGGGCTGATCTACAAGTACTTCGGCGGCAAGGAGGATCTGCTGCTCGCGACGATCGTGCGGATCCAAGACGCCTTTCGCGACCAGTTGGCCCCGGTCATGGAGGCGGCCGGTGCGGATCCCGCCGAGCAGCTGGCCGCCGGGATCCGGCGCTACATCGAGATCGTCGAGGACAACCTGGATGCGGTGGTGCTGACCTACCGGGAGAGCCGCACCCTCGACGCGGCCGGGCGTGCCCAGATCAAAGAACTGGAGATCGCCACCGCCGCACCGCTGCGTACGGCGATCGAAGCGGGTATCGCCGACGGCACGTTCCGCGACGCCGACGTGGATCTGCTGGTCTTCGACATCATGCTGCTCGCGCACGGATGGGCCTTGAAACATTGGCATTTCGGGCCCAACTACAGCCTCGACGATTACATCCGCCTACAGACGCAGCACGTGCTCAACTCGTTGCGGTGTCGAGGCCGTGAATGACAGCCCGGATCTGATTCTCGACGGCGCTGCCGGCGACGAACAACATCTCGTCGCCGGCCTCCAGCACGTCGTCCGGTTGCGGAAGGATGATCTCGTCGCCGCGCAGCACGGTGATCAGCGCGGTGTTCTCGGGTAGCGCCAAGTCACGGACCCGTTGTCCGACGAGTGGGTTGTCCGCGGGGAGCGTCAGCTTTTCCAGGTTGGCCTGGCCTCGCCGAAGCCCCATCAATCGCACCAGGTGGCCGACATCGATGGCGCCCTCGACTCCGGCCACCATGGCCGTCGGGGTGGAGACCGCCACGTCGACGCCCCAGGCGTCGGTGAACAGCCACTCGTTGCGTGACTCGTTGATTCTCGCCACCACTTTGGCCACGCCGAACTCGGTCTTGGCCAACAGAGCCGCGGCGAGGTTCACCTTGTCATCGCCGGTGGCGGTGATGACCACATCGCACATCTCGATGCCGGACTCTTCGAGCGAGGTCAGCTCACACGCGTCGGCAAGCAACCACTCCGCATCGGGAACGGCACGCGGCTCGTAGTGCCGGGGGTCGCGCTCGATCAGCAAGACTTTGTGCCCGTCGTCGAGCAGTTCCCGCGCAACGGACCGACCGACAGCGCCTGCGCCCGCGATCCCGATCCGCACCTTTGGTCTCCTCACCGCCGTTGCCCGGGGTGGTACTTCGCCGGTACCACGGCATTCACTAGCGTTGGTACTGATTTACCGGCCTGAACGCAACTCCGGTGACCTTTGCTGCACGCAGTAGCGGGATGTTCCGTCGCACGTGCGCAGGCCCGACGAGGATGAAATGACCCTGCAGCAGCTGTACGTGGCGCTGCTGATCGGCGGCGTTGTGCTGCTGGCCAGCATCGTCGCTACCCGGTTCGCGGCCCGGGTGGGTTTGCCCAGCCTGTTGCTGTTCCTCGCGGTCGGCGTCGCGCTCGGCAACGACGGGCTCGGGCTGGACTTCAGCGACGTTCAGCTCGCCAGTGACCTCGGCACCGCGGCGCTGGCCGTCATCCTGATCGAAGGCGGCTTGACCACGCGGTTCGCCGATATCCGCAAACTGCTGGCACCCGCCGGTGTCCTGGCCACTCTGGGTGTTTTCGTCAGCATGGTGGTCACCGCTGCCGGCGCACATCTGTTGCTCGGTATCAACTGGCAACTTGCGCTGCTGCTGGGTGCCATCGTTTCCCCCACGGACGCGGCCGCGGTCTTTTCTATCCTGCGCGTCCTGCCACTGCCGAGGCGCGTTGCGGGGCTGCTGGAGGCCGAGTCCGGATTCAACGATGCACCAGCGGCGATTCTCGTCCTGATGCTCAGCGCCACGCCGCTGACTTTTTCGCCCGGGCCCGCCATCGCCGGGGTGGTGTACGAGTTGATTGCCGGCGCGGCAATCGGATTGGCGTGCGGGCTGGTCGGCGCCGTCGCGCTGCGGCGCGCGGCCCTGCCGGCCTCGGGCCTCTACCCACTCGCGACGTTCGGGCTGGGCATGGTGGCCTTTGCAGCGGCGGGCAGCGTGCACGCCAGCGGGTTCCTGGCCGCCTACTTGTCCGGAGTTGTGCTGGCCAACTCCGGGTTACCGCATCGCTCGGCCACCCGGTCCTTTGCCCAAGGGCTGGGCTGGCTCGCCCAGATCGGTCTGTTCGTCCTTCTGGGCCTGCTGGTGAGTCCGGGCCAGCTGGCCGGTGATTTGGTGCCGGCGATCGTCATCGGAGCCGTCCTGCTGCTGCTTGGCCGACCGCTGTCGGTCATCGCCTCGCTTGTTTGGTTCCGGGTGCCGTTGCGCGAGCAGGTGTTTCTCTCGTGGGCCGGGCTACGCGGCGCGGTCCCGATCGTGTTGGCGACTTTTCCGATCGTCGAAGGTGTTCAGGACAGCTACCGACTGCTCAATATCGTCTTCGTCCTGGTGGTGGTGTTCACCCTGGTGCAGGGCCCCAGCTTGGGCTGGATCGCGCACTGGATGAGGCTGATCTCCCGCGAGGCCACCCGGGAAATCCAGGTGGAAGCGGCGCCGCTGGACGTGCTGGAGGCTGAGCTGCTGACGATGACGGTGTCCAAGGCGTCGCGGTTGCACAACGTCTCGCTCCTGGAGCTGCGGCTACCCGAACCCAGCGCCATCACCCTGATCATCCGCGACGGCAGCACGTTCGTGCCCCAGCCGGACACTCGCATCGAGGCCGGTGATGAGCTGCTCATCGTCACCACCGCCAAGACGCGTGCGGCCGCCGAACGGCGGCTGCGGGCGGTCAGTCGCCGCGGCAAACTCGCGTACTGGTTCGACGAGTACGGCGAACCGGAGTGATCACCGTTGAGATTGCGTTCAGGGCTGTCTCCGCCAAAATCTCGCGACCCTGGGAGCAATCTCAACGGATAGCCGTGGCTCTCTGTCGTCAAGAAGTCCGGAATACAGCGTGGTCGCCGATACGGCGCCACCGGCATCTCAGTTCATTGCCGACGGTGATCAGTTCGAACGTGGCGCGGCCATCCGGGCTGGCGAACGACCACGTCATTTCTAATACGCCTGGTGCGCCCTGTACGGACTTGATACGAAGCGACCGCGGCCAGGCCGCGGATGGATCGGCCGCCAGAGCGTCACGGGCCGGGATGAACTTGTTCTTGAGCGCCCGCCGAAACGTATCTCGATGTTCAACTTTGAGTCGGCGGTAGTCCGCATCGAATGCCGGGGTGGTTTCGAACTTCACCGCTCTTCGGAATCCAACGCATCCAAGTGCTCTAGTAATGCATCCCCGTCGTCGTGCACGGTGAGCCGCCCAGCGGCCACGTGCTGGTCCACTTCGGTCTCACGCTGCTGCCAGCGTTCGGTCCAAAACCAACGCTGATCCGCCGGCACCGGCAACGACGGTCGCAGTTCGAGCACCCCGTCGTCGCGCTCGGTGATCTCGACCTGTGCACCTGGTTCGTCCAAGTGCAGCCGGCGCCGCACCTCGGCCGGCAGTGCCACCACGCCGCGCGCCTGTACTCCTACGTATCCGCGGAAAGGCATCGTGACAGTATGACGCTGAAACAGTAGGGCCGCAATACGGTAAAGCAGTCGGGATAGCCGGGTTCCACGCCGAACTTGACACCTGTAAAGTCGCTGGCCATGGACAACATCAGGGGTAAGACCGTCGTGATCACCGGCGCTGCCCGGGGCATCGGGCACGCCACCGCCAAGGCGCTGCTGGCCCGCGGTGCGCGGGTGGTCATCGGCGACCGCGACGTCGACGTGCTGGAAAAAGCCGTCGCGGGGTTGAGCAGTCTGGGTGCGGTGTCGGGCCATCCCCTCGACGTCACCGAGCGAGAGTCGTTCGCGGCCTTTCTCGATAAGGCCAGCGCCGACGGCGGCGGGCACATCGATGTGCTGATCAACAACGCCGGTGTGATGCCGGTGGGCCCGTTTTTGCGGCAGTCCGCCGAGGCGATCCGCTCCTCGATCGAGGTCAACTTCTATGGCGTGATCACCGGCTGCCAACTGGTGCTACCGGAAATGGTCAAGCGCCGCAGCGGCCACATCGTCAACATCGCATCGATGGCCGGCATGGTGGCGGTCCCGGGCCAGGTGGTCTATGCCGGCACGAAGTTCGCTGTGGTCGGGCTCTCCAGCGCGATGGCCGATGAATTCGCCCCGCAGGGCGTCAACGTCAGCGCGGTATTGCCGACCTTCACCAATACCGAATTGATCTCCGGCACCGCTACCACCGCCGCGACCAAGCCGGTGCAGCCCGAAGACGTCGCCGCCGCAATCGTCAAGGTGCTCGACAAGCCGAAAGCGCAAGTGTCGGTGCCCGGCTCGTCCCGCTTCATCGGCATCATCACGATGTTGCTGCCGTCTCGGGGCCGGCGTTGGCTGGGCAAGAAGATGGGCACCGACACGGTGTTCCTCAACTTCGACACCACTGCGCGCGCGGCCTACGAGGACCGGGCACAGCACGCGACCGGCGTCGTCGAGCACAAGGACTGAGCACTGGCCTGACCGGAGGCGTCGGTTTAGCCTCGATGAGGTGAGCCCGCCTGCATCCCCGCGTCACCGTGTCGTCATCATCGGGTCGGGTTTTGGCGGCCTGACCGCGGTCAAGGCTTTGAAGCGAGCGGATGTCGACGTCACGCTCGTCTCCAAGACCACCAGTCACCTGTTTCAGCCGCTGCTCTATCAGGTGGCGACGGGGATCTTGTCGGAAGGCGAGATTGCTCCGGCCACCAGGCTGATCCTGCGCAAGCAGCGCAACGCCCGGGTGCTGCTCGGGGATGTCGAAGCGATCGACCTGTCCGCACGCACCGTGACGTCGAAGCTGATCGACATGCAGACGGTGACGCCCTTCGACAGCCTCATCGTCGCCGCCGGTGCGCAGCAGTCGTATTTCGGCAACGACCAATTCGCCACCTATGCGCCGGGCATGAAGACGATCGACGACGCGCTGGAACTGCGCGGCCGGATTCTTGGCGCGTTCGAGGCCGCCGAGGTCACTACCGACCACGCCGAGCGGCAACGCCGTCTGACATTCGTGGTGGTCGGGGCGGGGCCGACGGGCGTCGAGCTCGCCGGGCAGATCGCCGAGCTCGCCGATCGCACGCTGGCCGGGGCGTTTCGCACCATCGAGCCGACTGATTGCCGGGTGATCCTGCTCGACGCTGCACCCGCGGTGTTGCCGCCGATGGGTGAGAAGCTCGGGCTCAAGGCGCAGCGCCGGCTGGAGAAAATGGGCGTGGAGATCCAACTCGACGCGATGGTCACCGCCGTCGACTACCAGGGCATCGGGGTCAAGGACAAGGACGGCACCGAGCGACGCATCGAATGCGCCTGCAAGGTATGGGCGGCCGGCGTGCAGGCCAGCCCGCTGGGCAAGATGCTCGCCGAGCAGTCCGGCGGGACCGAGGTGGACCGCGCCGGACGTGTGGTCGTCGAACCCGACCTGACCGTCGAAGGGCATCCGTACGTGTTCGTGGTCGGCGATCTGATGTCGGTGCCGGATGTGCCCGGGCAGGCGCAGGGCGCAATTCAGGGTGCGACGTACGCGACCAAGTGCATCAAGCGCGCACTGAAAGGCCATGACAACCCCGCGCAGCGCGTGCCGTTCAAGTACTTCGACAAGGGCAGCATGGCGACAGTGTCGCGGTACAGCGCCGTCGCGCAGGTCGGCAAGTTGGAGTTCGGCGGCTTTCTGGCGTGGCTGGCGTGGCTGGTGCTGCACCTGTATTACCTTGTGGGACACAAGAATCGGTTCACCGCCGTGGTTGCCTGGGGCGTCTCGTTCCTGGGCCGCGGTCGCGGGCAGATGGCCATCACCAGCCAGATGATTTACGCCAGGCTGGCGATGAGCAGGGTGCGTGAGCAGCAGGCGGGCGCGTTGGCGGCGGTCGAGCAGGCCGAGCACGCCGAACAAGAGGCGGCGAGTTAAGACACCGGACCGCTGCTCAGCGCCCGAATTGCTTGAATTTCGCTGCCCTGGAAGGGCTGCCCGTCGGGTCGTAGCAGGTCGTGGAACCACACTTTCGGGATTGACGTGTAGGGGTGGTTCCACGAGTCCCACGGGAAGTAGGTCTGGGTCCTGCCGGCGACCAAACCCCAGTTGAATGCGCCAACGTTGTGCTGCTTGGCAATTGGCAAGATTCCCTCAACCGTGCTGCCCTGGGTCCGAGCCATGTATTCGGTACACAGCATCGGCCGCCCCAGCGGCGCAAGCTCGCCGATCCGGTTGGCGAAGGTCGCCGGTTTGCCATAGGAGTGGAACGTGATCACGTCGGAGTTGTCCAGCTGAATACTGCTGATCGTGCTGCGGCGTGCGGGATCTCCCCATTCGCCGTCCCACACACCGCTGGTCAGTGGCTGGCTGGGCTCGACTGAGCGTGCCCAACCGAAAACCTGGGGAAGCAGCTCGGCGACCAGCTCCAGCTTGTCGCTACGCTCGACACTGCGATACTGATTCGCGGGATTGTCGGGCTCATTCCACAGGTCCCAACCCAGAACCCGATCGTCATTGCGGAACTGGCTGATCACCGCGGTGACATAGGACTGCAAAACGCGCTGATAGCCGCGGTCATCGAGACGTTCAGCACCCGGGCTCTGCACCCAACCAGAGTTGTGCACTCCGGGTTTCGGTGCGTGCTGCCGGCCCAGCCTGGGGAACGGATCCCAACACGAGTCAAAGAAAACGAAGAGCGGTTTGATGCGGTGACGCGCAGCAATGTTGACGAACTGCGCCAAGCGCATTTGGAAGCCCCGGGAATCCTGAGCCCAGAGCTGATCGTGTAGGAAAACCCGCACACTGTTGAGTCCGTGAAAACGCGCCCAGCCCAGTTCGGTGTCGATGCGCCGTGGATCGTAGGTGCCGGGCTGAAACATCTCGAGCTGATTGATGGCGGTCGAGGTGCTGTAGTTGGCGCCGACGGGCCAACCCTGGGCTTGATACCACCGGTTGGCACGGTCAACCGACCACCGACTCGACTCGCCAGAGGCGCGTGGTGGGTCGGCAGCGGCGTGCGGTGCCTGGGCCATCGCCGCGCCCGCTGCCAGCAGCAGCGGCAGTTTCAAGACGGTTCGGCGATACACAAATTGACGATATGTTGGCCAAGGCGGTGTCCCCGGTATTTGCCCCGCGCGTTGCGATAGTTTGTTGCGGGAACTGTTATCTCGTCGTTGTCAATTAGCTCAGCGCCCGGTCGAGGTCGGCGATCAGGTCGTTGGTGTCTTCTAACCCCACCGAGATTCGGATGACCCCTTCGCCGAGGCCGATCGCGGCCCTGCCTTCGGGTCCCATCGCCCGATGCGTGGTGGTCGCCGGATGAGTGACAAGGGATTTCGCGTCGCCGAGATTGTTGGAGATGTCGATGAGCTGCAAATTGTCCAACAGGTCGAAGGATCGCTGCTTGACCACGTCGGCCGGGGCATCGAGCTCGAACGTGATCACCGTGCCGCCCCCGGACATCTGCCGCTTGGCCAGATCGTATTGCGGGTGCGACGACAGATAGGGGTAACGCACCCAGCGCACACTCGGGTGGCTTTCCAGGAACTCGGCCACCCGCTGCGCCGACGAGTTGGCGTAATCAACCCGAACCGCCAGCGTCTCAAGACCTTTCAGTAATACCCAGGCGTTGAACGCGCTGATCGCCGGACCGGTGTGCCGCATCAGCTTCTGCACCGGGCCGTCGATGTATTCCCGGTCGCCGAGGATCGCCCCGCCCAGCACCCGGCCCTGCCCGTCGAGGTGTTTGGTCCCCGAGTACACCACGACATCGACGCCCAGCGGGAAGCCCTGCTGCAGCAGCGGCGTGGCGAAGACGTTGTCCAACACCACCTTCGCGCCGGCGGCATGCGACATTTCGGTAACTGCGGCGATGTCGACCAGCGACTGCATGGGGTTCGACGGTGTTTCGAAGAACACCGCCTGGGTGGGCACCGACAGCGCCTGCTCCCACTGGGCGAGGTCGTCGCCGTCGACGAACACGGTCTCCACACCCCAGCGCGGCAAGATCTCGTTGCACACCACGAAACACGAGCCGAACAAGCTGCGGGATGCGACCAGTCGGTCACCGGCTCCCAGCAGTGCGCCCAGTGAGGTGAACACCGCCGCCATGCCGCTGGCGGTGGCGAACGCCGCCGGCGCCCCCTCGATCAGCCGCAGCCGCTCCTCGAACATAGTGATGGTCGGGTTGCCGTAGCGGGAGTACACATAACGGTCCACCTCCCCGGTGAACGCCTGCTCGCATGCGGCCGCGGACTCGTAGACATAGCCGGACGACAGATACATCGCCTCGGCGGTCTCGTGGAACTGCGACCGCAACACCCCGCCACGCACCCCGATGGTGGCCGGACCCACACCCTCGGGCAGCGGGCGTGGGATGCGGATCGAGCGTTGGTCGTCTGCGGAAGTCATGACTGTTTCCACGGCAAGCCGATTGCCCGCCAGCCGGTCACGCCGCGGTGGCCCGCCTCGTCGAGATGTCCTTCGAACCCGTCCAGCACGTTGTAGGACGGCGCGATGCCGGCCTCGGTGGCGGCCTCCGCGGCGCCGATGGAGCGGTTGCCCGAGCGGCACAAGAACACCACCGGTCGATCGTCTCGCGCCGGGACCCGGTTGAGCAGGTCGGCGACGAAATTCTCGTTGCGGGTGCCATCCGCGCTGTTCCACTCGATGTACACGATGTCGCGGCCGAGACTGGACAGGTCGGCCATGCCGACGAAGCGCCATTCGGCGTCGGTGCGTACGTCGACCAACACCGCTTCGGGATTCTCGCTGAGCAGCTGCCAGGCCTGCTGCGGCGTGATATCTCCTGCGTAACTCACTCGGAGGAGTCTCTCACGAGCCCCCAATGCTTGCGCAGGGCGGCCGACGCCTGTCGGGCACGGTCACGCGCGGTCGCCACGTCGTCTGCAGTGACGACGGCCACCCCAAGCCGACGGCGGTCCTCGGCCTCATCGCCGAAGACTCGCACATCGCTTTCCGGCACGGCCAGCGCTTCACGCAGGGCGCTGCCGATGGTTGCCGCCTGTTCGACCGCCTCGGAGTACACGACGTGTGCGGCGCCCGGCGAAATCATGATCGTGTCGGTGCGCAGGCCGAGGATCGACCTGGCCTGTAACTCGAACTCCGACAGCCGTTGCGTGCGCAGCGTCACCAGCCCGCTCTCGTACGGCGACGCGCTGACATCGCAGAAGTACACCTCGTCGCCGCGGACCATCAACTCGACCCCGAAAACGCCCCGTCCGCCAAGTGCCTTGACGATGCGCGCGGCGATCGACTTAGCGGCGTCCAGCGCGGCCGGCGTCAGATTCTGCGGCTGCCACGACTCCACCACATCGCCGGTGGTTTCGCCGTGCCCGATCGGAGCGCAGAACTCCACCGCCGGACCGGTCGGTCCCTCGCTGCGCACGGTCAGCAGGGTGGCCCGGAAGTCGATTTCGACGACGGTTTCGGCCAACACCCGGTTGGGTGTGCGCGGGCCACCGGCCGACACCGCACGCTGCCAGGCCGCATCGAGGTCATCCGGCGCGGAGACCACCGTCGCTGCATGACCGTCCACGCGCGCGACCGACTGGACCTGCAACGGGTACCCGGCGTAGTCGGCCACCGCGCGGAGTTCCTCGAGCGATCCGGCGAACCAGAACGGCGCAGTGGGCAGCCCGAGCTCGTCGGCGGCCAGCCGCCGCAGAGCCTCCCGGTCAGCGGTGAGCCGGGCACTGCGGGCGGTCGGGAATACCCGCGCGAAATCGGTTTCGGCGGCAGCCGTCAGCGCGTCGGCTGCGACCACATCGGTGACGGTCACCACAAAATTGGGTTGCACCCGACCAATTACGGCGGCCAGCTCGTCGGTGTCGGTCAGGTCGACCACCACCGAATCGTCGGCAACCCGGTGCGCGGGCGCGTCGGCATGTCGGTCCACCGCGATCACCTCAGCGCCGAGGCGCTGAAAAACCACCGCCAGCTCGCGGCCGAACTCGTCCGCGCCCAGCAACATCACCCTGGTGCGTTGGATGTCATCGCTGCGGAGCTGCTCGTCCTCGACCGGTTCGGCCTGCATGCTGCTCAAGGATAGAGCGGGAAAGTAAGCGCTGAACTGGTCGCGGGGTTGGCAGCACGGCCGCTGTCGTGGTGGATGCGGCCGCCGATATCGACCAGCCGACCGCCACCGCCTCCCCAGCGCCGGGCGATGATGTCGGCGGCAATCGACACCGCGGTCTCTTCGGGTGTGCGTGCCCCGAGATCCAGCCCGATCGGGCTGGCCAGTCGGCTCAGCTCGGCGTCGGTCAGACCCGCTTCGCGCAGCCGGGTCATTCGATCGTCGTGAGTGCGGCGCGATCCCATCGCCCCGACGTAGCCGACGTCCAGGCGCAGTGCCACCTCGAGCACCGGCACGTCGAACTTCGGGTCGTGGGTGAGCACGCAGATCACCGTGTGCCGATCGATGGCGCCCGCCTGCGCCTGCACCGTCAAATAGCGGTTGGGCCAGTCGACGACGACCTCGTCGGCGGTGGGAAAGCGCGCCGGTGTCGCGAACACCGGGCGGGCGTCACAGACGGTGACCCGGTAGCCCAGCAGCGAACCCTGCCGTGCCAGTGCCGCAGCGAAATCGATGGCGCCGAACACCAGCATCCGCGGCCGCGGCGCGTGGCTGGCCACGAACACGTCCATACCTTCGCCCAGCCGTTGGCCGTCGGGCCCGTAGTGCAGGACCTCGCTACGCCCGGTCGCCAGCAATCCGCGCGCGTCATCGGTGACCGCGGCGTCGGCGCGCGCCGTACCGAGCGAGCCAGACACCGCGTCCGGGCGGACGACCAGCCGTCGGCCCAGCCGCGCGGGTTCGGGATGGGCGATCACGGTGGCGATCGCCACCGGCCGGTGCGCGTCGAAATCGTCGGCTACCGTGCTGAGCTGCGGAAACGCGTCCCGGGATATCGCCTCGATGAAGACGTCGATGACGCCACCGCACGTCAGCCCGACGGCGAACGCATCGTCGTCACTAATGCCATAGCGCTCCAGCCGCGGCGTCCCGCTACGCGCCGTTTCAGTGGCGAGCTCATAGACGGCGCCCTCGATACAGCCGCCCGATATCGATCCGCTCACCGATCCGTCCGGAGCCACCACCATCGCCGCACCCGGTGAGCGCGGTGCTGATTGGAAGGTTCGCACCACGGTCCCCACGCCGGCGGTGCCGCCGGCGTGCCAGATCGACATCAGATCGGCGAGCACGTCGCGCACGAGACCAACCTACGGCTGGCCGGGGAGCAACCGCACCATCAACGCGTGTACTTCGGCCAGCACCGCATCCTCGGAGTCGACGAGCTCTCCGGAGATGAACGCCTTGCGACCCTCGGCGGAGTCGATGCGTGCCCGCACGATCAGCGGGGTGTCGATCGGAGTGACCTTGCGGTAGTCGACTTTCAGAAATGCGGTTCGGCTGATCGGCCGGGAAGCCGCGTGCACCACCATGCCGCAGACGTGATCGAAAATCAGGGGCAGCACACCGCCGTGCACGGCCGAGTTGCCGCCGACGTAGTAGCGGCTGAACTGCCCGCGCATTTCGACACCGTCGGAGTCGAACTTCGTCATCTTCCACGGCGGCATCAACAGACTGCCCATGCCGGGCATCGACGGCACTCGGCCTGCCGGCGCCACGCCCTCCGGCGCTTGGAACGGATCGAGGAGCTTGACCAGTTCTTCGGCCCGCTCGGCGGCGCTGTCCCACGTGTCGTCATCGGGATCGGTGGAGACCGCCAGATCTTGCAGGCGCCGCATCGCGGTGACGAAGCGACCGAAGCCCGGACCCGGTTCGGCGGCCTCGTACCGCGGAAACCCGCCGTGCTTTCCGTAATCAGGATCGACCGACTCCGGTTGATCGGTCATCGGCGCACCTGCAGAACATCGCGACGGACAATGGTTTGATCTCGGCCCGGACCGACCCCGATGCACGAAACATGTGCTCCGGCAAGCTCTTCCAACCGCAGCACGTAGTCACGCGCCTTGGCCGGCAGGTCGTCGAACTCCCGGGCGTGCGAGATGTCTTCCCACCAGCCCGGCAAATCCTCGTAGACCGGTTCGGCGCGACCCAAATCGCTTTGGGTCATCGGCATCTCGTGGGTGCGTTTGCCGTCGACGGTGTAGCCGACGCAGACCGGAACGGTCTCCAGGCTGGACAGCACATCGAGTTTGGTCAAGAAGAAGTCGGTGATGCCGTTGACCCGGGTGGCGTAGCGGGCGACGACGGCGTCGAACCAGCCACAGCGCCGGCGCCGGCCGGTGGTCACCCCGAACTCGCCGCCGGTCTTGGACAGGTATTCGCCGTTTTCGTCGAACAATTCGGTGGGGAACGGTCCCGAACCCACCCGGGTGGTGTAGGCCTTGAGGATTCCCAGCACCGTGGTGATCCGGGTCGGGCCGATGCCGGAGCCGACGGCAGCGCCGCCTGCCGTCGGATTCGACGACGTCACATAGGGATAGGTGCCGTGGTCGACGTCGAGCAGGGTCCCCTGCGAGCCTTCCAGCAGCACGGTTTCACCGGCCTCCAGCGCATTGTTGAGCAGCAGGCGGGTATCGGCGATGCGGTGCTTGAAACTTTCGGCCTGCTCCAACAGGTTGTGCACGACCTGCTCGGGCTCCAGTGCCTTTCGGTTGTAGATCTTGACCAAGATCTGGTTCTTGAGTTCTAGCGCGGCCTCGATCTTGTGGGCCAATTGTTCGGGGTCGAGCACATCGGCGACCCGGATGCCCATCCGCGCGATCTTGTCCTGATAGCAGGGGCCGATGCCGCGACCGGTGGTGCCGATCTTCTTGCTGCCCATGTAGCGCTCGGTCACCTTGTCGATCGCCACGTGGTAGGGCATCAGCAGATGCGCGTCGGCGGAGATCAGCAGGCGGGAGGTGTCGACGCCGCGGTCCTCGAGGCCTTCGAGTTCGTCGAGCAGCACACCGGGATCGATGACTACGCCGTTGCCGATGACGTTAGTGACGCCGGGTGTTAGCACACCCGACGGGATCAGATGCAGGGCGAAGTTCTCGCCTGTGGGCAAGACGACGGTGTGCCCGGCGTTGTTCCCGCCCTGATAGCGCACCACCCACTGCACGCGCCCACCGAGTAGATCGGTGGCTTTGCCTTTGCCCTCGTCGCCCCATTGGGCGCCGATCAGGACGATTGCCGGCATGGTTCTCCTGTTTCTTGTGGTTCCAGCCGGTGTCTCACACTATCTCAGGGGTTTGCGAGGAGGCCGCTGAACCGCCCGGCTAACTGCATCTGCGAAACGGACCATCAGCCGCTATGGCGGCGTTACGATCCGCGACAAGAAAGTTCCAAGACGTCTGCTCGAGACTTTGCCAGCCCCGTAGCACAACCTCCACAGGGGAGAGAGCAATGACGACAACATCCCGCCAGCCCGGTTGGTACGACGACCCCAACGACCCGAACGCGCAGCGTTACTGGGACGGTCAGGACTGGACGCCACACCGTCAGCGAAAGCAGGCTTCACGGCCCGCGCCGCGGCAGCAGCCTCCCCCGCCGGAGCAGCCGCCCGGCAGGTCCACGCCGCCGCCACCACCCCCGCGGAACGAGCCGCCGCCACCGCCCTCGTCGAACGTGCCGCCGCCCCCACCCGGGCAGGCGCAGCCGCCCGCTGCGTCCCGGGTCACGTCCGGCGCGATCAAGACAGCGGCCATCCTCGCGGGCGTTGCGCTGGTGTTGGTCATTGCCGCGTTCGTGGCCGGCCGCGTCCAGTTCGGAGCGTTTTGGCCAGCAATCCTGATTGTCGCCGCGATCGCGGCCATCATCGCGTTCTTCATCCTCCGGTCGCAACGACCCGTTGCACTCAAAGCCTTGGTCGTCACCGCCATAGTGGCCGTCGTCGCCGTGGCGATACCGGCGAGTTCGAAGGTGGTCTTCCCGGTATACAGCCACTTCTTCGGCGAAGAATCCGGACCGGGCGCCCAGGCGGGGCCTGGCGGTCCACACCACCGTGGTTCGCGCCATGGCGGAGGCGCACCGACGTCGGGCCTTCTGGTGATGTCGAATGATGGCTCGGGCCTCAATTTTGGCTACATTGATCCCGGCAGCGGCAAATACGGTCTTGTCTCAACGTTCAGCGGCGCGGGAACGACGAGCAGCGACCCCGAGGTTCTGGAACTGTCACCGGACCTGACTAAATTCGCCACTAGTAAGTCAGATGACAGCGGGGGCTCACCAATAAGCGCGCCATCACGCGCCGGATGGATCGATACCAGCGGAAAATTCACCGCAGTCAGCCCCGCGCCACCGCCCGCTACCGATTTTCAGCAAAGCCAACCAGCGGTGCCCCGCTGGCCCATCTTCGACGGAGCAGGGAACTTCTACTACTGGGCAAGTCAAGACAACACCTATCACCTGTACAAGCAGCCGGCCGGATCAACATCAGACCCGCAACAGGTCAGCCCGGACCCCAAAAATCAGGCCAATTACCCACTCCGCAACCCCGACGGCACCCTGAATTTTGACTGCCCGGAAATACCCGGACAGTGGCTCGGGTCCGACAGCCGGATGACCGTCTCCACGACGATCGGGCTGCCCGGCAGCTCCACCGATTCCTCCTCCTCTCAAGGGTTCGCTATCGTCAAATACCCCATCATCACCACCGGCAACGGCTGCCCCGCTATCAACCAAAGCAACCAGGACGCCACGAAAGTTTTCGACTTAGGTATCCAAAACGTGAGCCAGCCCGTAGCCAATCCCGACGGCACCAAAATCGCGTTCATTAACACCAACTCGCCCGGCGGCCTGTATGTCGTCGACGTCGGCGGCGACAACAAACCCACTCGTATCGCCTCACAAACCGACCTCGATCTCGGCCACATGACGTTGATCAGGTGGAACTAATAGACAATGGGTGATCGCTGAATTCGACCGAGCTCGCCCAGAACCCACGATTACCGGCGGGAACGCCGCCAGCGTGGCGGTGTTGTTGTTCGGCGATCGTCGTGCCCCGGGTCCGCTGTGCAGCCTGCCCGCCCGCCGGGTCACCAGCCCGGCCGACGTGGACGCTGCAGCGAAAACCTGTCGACGGCTAGTCGTGGTCGGCGCCGATGCCGACCTGGCCACCGTGCTGACCCGGCTGCTGCGCGCCGAGCTGCTGAGCGTCGAGGTGGCGTACGTGTCGCGCCGCCGCACCCCCGCCACCCGGGCCTATCGGCTGCCGGTCGGGTGGCGAGCTGCCCGCCGGGCGCAACGCGGCACCGCCGGGCGGGTGCCGTTGATCCGGGACGAGACCGGGTCGGTGATTGTCGGGTCCGCCGAGTGGCGCCCGTCCGGTGACGCGCGATTGCTGCACGGCGAAGCCGTGGTCGACGACACCGTGCTCGTCGACGGCCACTTCGACGGGGCGCGAATCGAGCCCACGGCGACGGTGCCCGGCCTGCGCGCCCGGGTAGTTGGCCGGCGCCGCTGGGTGACCGGACGAGCGGCACAGCTGGGCACCACCGGCGCGGCGGTGATGCGCGACGGGATTCCGGCCGCCCGCCCGGTGCGACGCTCGACGTTCTACCGGAACACCGAGGGCTGGTTACTGGTCCGGTAGCGTCGTGACGTGAGCATTCGCGGTGTGCACCAATCGGTGCGACCCAGTCCAATCTTCCTGGCGATCGTCGGCCTGACGGTGCTGGGCGGTGCGTTGGCGTGGCTGGCCCGGGCCAACATCGCGCCGCTGGCCTATGCCGGGGTGTTCGTCATGGTGATCGCCGGGTGGGTCGTGTCGCTGTGCCTGCACGAGTTCGGGCATGCCGTCACCGCCTGGCGGTTCGGTGATCACGATGTCGCCGTGCGCGGCTATCTGACCCTGGATCCGCGCCGTTACGCCCATCCGGGGCTGTCGCTGGGCCTACCAATGCTGTTCATCGCGTTGGGCGGAATTGGGCTACCCGGCGCCGCGGTTTACGTGCGCACTTCGTTCATGACGGCCGCGCGGCGCACCATCGTCAGCCTGGCCGGGCCCACCGCCAACCTGCTGCTGGCGGTGCTGCTGCTGGGTGTGACCCGCATCTGCTACGACCCCGAGCACCCGGTGCTGTGGGCCGGCGTGGCCTTCCTCGGCTTCCTGCAGGTCACCGCGGTCCTGCTGAACCTCCTGCCGATTCCGGGCCTGGACGGTTACGGCGCACTGGAACCACATTTGAGTCCCGAAACGCAGCGCGCGCTGGAACCGGTCAAACCGTGGGGCGTATTGGCGCTGGTAGTGCTGCTCATCGCACCGGTGCTGAACCAGTGGTTCTTCGGGATCGTCTACTGGTTCTTCGAGCTATCCGGAGTGCCCGCGATGTTGGCAGGCGCCGGCGGACAGCTGACCCGGTTCTGGAGCCCCTGGATGTGACCTTGCCATATATGCGTCAACGCGCATATATTTCGTGGCATGGGCGCCGGCCACCAACACACCGAGGTCGACGCCCGTGTATCCCGATTGCTCGCCGCCGCGGCCCTGCTGAGCGGGTTCTTCGCCGTCGAGATCGCCACCGCGCTGGCCATCGGCTCGATTGCGCTGCTGGCCGACGCCGGGCACATGTTGACCGACGTGGTGGCCGCGTTCATGGGGCTGACAGCCGTGTTGCTGGCCCGTCGCGGCAGTACGTCGCCGCGGCGCACCTACGGCTGGCACCGCGCCGAAGTGTTCACCGCTGTCGCCAACGCGGCGCTGCTGATCGGGGTGGCGGCGTTCATCCTCTATGAAGCGGTTCGGCGGCTCGGCGACGCACCGGCGGTGCCCGGCGTACCGCTGATCGTGGTCGCGCTGCTCGGCCTGGCCACCAACGCCGTAGTGGCGTTGATGCTGCGCTCGCACGCCGCCCAGAGCCTGGCCGTCAAGGGCGCGTACATGGAGGTCATCGCCGACGCGATCGGTAGCGTCGGCGTGCTGATCGCCGGGCTGGTCACCGTCACGACGCACTGGCCGTACGCCGACGTGGTGGTGGCCGTCGTCGTTGCGCTCTGGGTGTTGCCGCGGGCGTTCTCATTGGCCGGCGGGGCGTTGCGGATTTTGTCCGAAGCATCACCTGGCCACATCGATGTCGAGGAGCTGCGTTCGGCACTGTGTGCCGTCGACGGCGTGACCGACGTCCATGATCTGCATGTCTGGACGCTGGTACCGGGCAAGGACATGGTGACCGCGCATCTGACCAGCCACGGCGACTCGGCCCGAGTGCTCGACGAGGCCCGCGCGGTGTTGGGCGCCCGCGGATTGACGCACGCCACCGTCCAGGTCGAGCCGACGGGCGGCGCGGGCGGCTGCGGAGCCAGCTGGTAACTAGTTCAAACCGAGCGCAGGACGCGCGTGCGGGTCGCAGTCGTCGAGCAGATCCCGGCAGCGCACGTATTCGTCGGTCTCGCCGATGGCATCGGCGGCCCGCGCCAGCGCGGCCACACACCGCAGGAAGCCACGGTTGGGCTCGTGCGCGTAGGGCACCGGACCGAAACCCTTCCAGCCGTGGCGACGCAGCTGGTCCAGCCCGCGGTGATAGCCGGTGCGGGCATAGGCGTACGCGGTGACGGCCTGGTCGTCGGCCAGCGCTTCTTCGGCCAGCACCGCCCAGACCACCGAGGCCGTCGGGTGCGCGGCGGCGACAATGGCCGCTTTCTCGCCGGCCAGCAGTTCGGTCTCGGCCTCGCTGTCGCCCGGCAGCAGGATCGGGTCCGGCCCTAACAGGTCACCCATGGAAGTCATGACTTCTATCTTGCCGTTGCCCCGGTCTCGCCGCGGCGTCGCCACACAAACTGGGTCGGGTCGCTAAGCTCCGACATACCGATTCGACTGCGGGGAGGACAGCAGCGCTCATGCCCACGTCACCAGGGCCCAACCGCGACAGCAGGTCGAACAAGGCTGGATTCGATCCAGACGCCGGCAACGACTCGACGGGTCGGGACACCGATCCCGCCGGCGGGCACGCTGACCCCCACGACGAGGCCACCGAGGCCTACCGGAGAGCACCGTCGGACGCCGAACCCGCCACCGAGGTGATCGCCAAAGGCCACGATACGGAGCACGAGGCCGCCCCACCGCAGCGCCAGCGCGGTGAACGGCGTTTCACCGCACCGGGTTTCGACGCCAATGAGACCGCGGTCATCGACACCGGCCCGGAGCCGGCCACCGAGGTATTCCAGGCGGGTGACGCGCAACCGGGGGGCCAGGTCCGGTCAACGCCGAGAGCTGCTGTGCCACAGTTGATTCCGCCACGACTGGGGGCCAAGCTGCGTCCGTCGAGCCAGCGCAGCTGGGGCTGGGTGCTGGCGTTGATATTAATCATCCTGGCGCTGGCGGCGATCGCGGTGCTGGGAACGGTGGTGCTGACCCACGGAAACGAGAAGAAAGCCACTTCTCAGGAAGATGATGTCCGCAGCACCATCCAAAGTTTCGACGTCGCTGTGCAAAACGGTGATCTGGCTGCATTGCGCGGCCTGACCTGCGGCACCGCCCGCGACGGCTATGTGAACTACGACGAGCACGCCTGGGAGGACACCTACCAGCGCGTCGCGGCGGCCAAGCAGTATCCGGTGGTGGCCAGCATTGATCAGGTGGTCGTCAACGACGGTCACGCCGAGGCCAACGTCACCGCGTTCATGTCCTACGCCCCGCAGGTCCGCTCCACCCGCAGTTTTGACCTGCAATACCGCGACGACCAGTGGAAGATCTGTCAGTCCACTACGGGCTGATCACTATAAGTTGCCACGCGCGATGACCCATTGCTGTGCAAACGTCAATACGGTTGCGGCCGTGTCGAAGTCGGCGTCATAGTGCACGACGGTGAGGTCGTGGGCTGCGGCCAGGGCCGCGGTAAGTAGGTCGGCGACCCCGACAGAGCGGTGCTGGGCCGTTCGAGCGAGTTCGCGCTGAGCGTTGAGAGCGGACTGCCAATGCTCGTCGTTGGTCGGTAAGTATTCATAGGCCGCGCGGCGATCGTGCCATAGCTGTTCGTATTCGCCTGGACTACGCGCGCTGTACAGCGCTTCGGCGTCAAGCGAAGCAGTGGTCGCCACCAGTCCGGCCTCGATCAACGGGGCGATCCGTCGCGACACCTCGGGGTGCCGCATCCGGGCCGCGGCGCTGGTGTCGATCAGGTAGCGGGCGATTAGCGCCACACGTCGACGCGTTTCTGCGGTTCGGCCATCTCCTCTAGGCCGCCACCGACAAGCCATTCGACTTGGCGCGCACGGGCGGAGTTGGCCGCCGCCTGTTCCAGCGCCAACCGCACGGTGTCCGAAACGCCAGTTGTATTGAGCTCACGTTGCGCCGCGATGAGCAGGTCATCGTCAAGATCAATCAACCGCTTTGTCACCACACCTCCAGGCATATACGTTCAACGCCAAAAGTATATATGTCGCATGGTCTCGCGCTTCCGCATCCATGGGTAGCGGTGCGCCCCGAGCGGGGCCATGACGTGCTGTTTCCGCGGGCGCCGGTTCCTAGCTGGACAGCGACTTTCCGGCGCAGTGCAGGTCGTTGCAGGCCTCGACGACCCGCTCGGTCATTCCGGCTTCCGCCTTCTTCAGATAGCTGCGCGGGTCGTAGACCTTCTTGTTGCCGACTTCGTCGTCGACCTTGAGCACGCCGTCGTAGTTGCTGAACATGTGCCCGGCGACCGGCCGGGTGAACGCGTACTGGGTGTCGGTGTCGACGTTCATCTTGACCACGCCGTAGCGCAGCGCCTCCTCGATCTCCGACTTCGCTGAACCCGAGCCACCGTGGAAGACGAAGTCGAACGGCTTGGCGTCGTCGGATAACCCGAGCTTGGCCGCCGCCACCTTTTGGCCCTGGGCGAGGATGTCGGGACGCAGCTTGACGTTGCCGGGCTTGTAGACGCCGTGCACGTTGCCGAACGTCGCGGCCAGTAGGTACTTTCCGTGCTCGCCGTGGCCCAGCGCGTCGATGGTTTTCTCGAAGTCGTCCGGTGTGGTGTACAGCTTGTCGTTGATCTCGTTGGCGACGCCGTCCTCCTCACCGCCGACGACGCCGATCTCGATCTCCAGGATGATCTTGGCGGCCGCCGCATCCTTGAGCAGCTGGCGCGCGATGTCGAGGTTCTCGTCGATCGGCACTGCTGAGCCGTCCCACATGTGCGATTGGAACAGCGGGTTCTTGCCGGCCGACACCCGCTCCGACGAGACCGCCAGCAGCGGGCGGACGTAGCCGTCCAGCTTGTCCTTGGGGCAGTGGTCGGTGTGCAGCGCCACGTTGATCGGGTACTTCTCGGCGATGATGTGGGCGAACTCGGCCAGCGCCACCGCACCGGTCACCATGTTCTTGACGCCGAGGCCGGAAGCGAACTCCGCACCACCGGTGGAGAACTGGATGATGCCGTCACTGCCGGCGTCGGCGAATCCCTTGATCGCGGCATTGACGGTCTCCGAGGATGTGCAGTTGATCGCCGGGAAGGCGTAGCAGTTCTGCTTGGCCCGCTCCAGCATCTCGCCGTAGACCTCGGGTGTTGCGATCGGCATGGAACTCCTCCTGAGCTGGTGTGAAGCGGGGCCGGCAGCGGCTGCACCTGAAGACGTGTAAGCCCAGTATCGCAACCCCGCGCAGGCGTTGACAGCCCACCCGGGCGGCGTCTGGTCAGGGCCGGCCTCCGACGCCGGTATCTTGAGTCCTCATGGACACCGCCGTGTTGGCCTTGCCCGACTTGATGGACCCGATGTACTGGATCGGTCCGCAGGGCCTGTTCGCGTCGGCGGTACTGCCCGCTATCCTGCTCATCGTCTTCATCGAGACCGGCCTGCTGTTTCCGTTGCTGCCCGGCGAGTCGCTGCTGTTCACCGGCGGTCTGCTGGCCGCGCACGGGACGATGAACATCTGGGTGCTGGCCCCGGCGGTCGCGCTGGTCGCGGTGCTCGGTGACCAAACCGGGTATTTCATCGGTCGCCGGATCGGGCCGGCGTTGTTCAAGCGGGAAGATTCCCGCTTCTTCAAGCAGCATCACGTGACCGAATCGCACGCCTTCTTCGAGAAGTACGGCCCGATGGCCATCATTCTGGCCCGCTTCATGCCGTTTGTGCGCACCTTCACGCCGGTGGTCGCCGGGGTGTCCTACATGCACTATCCGACGTATCTGGCGTTCGACATCGTCGGCGGCATCGCCTGGGGTGGCGGTGCGACGGTGGCGGGCTACTTCCTGGGCAACGTGGACTTCGTCCATCGCAACTTGGAAGCGATCATCCTGTGCATCCTGTTCGTATCGCTGTTGCCGGCATTGATCGCGGTCGGACGGAGCTATCTGAACCGCCGTCGGGCAGCCAAGGAATCACGCGAGACCAGTTCGGTTCCTAAGTAACCTCGACGCGTTGGCACCGGCCTGCCGCGGGCCGAAGAAGGGCAACGTCGAGTCAGATCTCGTCGGCGTAGCGCGATACGTTGCTTAACGTGGCTGCCGTCGTGCCGAGCGTCTCCGCTGTGAACCGAGCAGGCCACGTTCTGCGCAGGCTGACAGTCACTTCGAACTTGGGCACAATCACTGCACCCGACGAACTAGGCATTGAGCAGATCTTCGAAGCCCTCGACACGCTGGAAGCCTGGCGCGCCGCGCACGCTCGACCGCTTCAGGCCGCGACGATGGGCCTGCGGTCGCGGGTATCGACAGCGGGCTGCTCGCAGATTGAGGTATCGCAGCGACTCAAACGCATTCCTACGATCATCGACAAGCTTCGCCGCGAACCGAGGATGAACCTCGGGCGGATGCACGACATCGGCGGCTGCCGGTCAGTCTTGCGCGATCTCGACGAAGTCCGGCGAGTCCAATCTCGCTACGCGGGCGACCGCGTCACTGCGAGGATCAGGGACTACATCGAACAACCGAAGCCAGACGGCTACCGCGCCGTGCATGTGATCGTCCACTACCACGACCGACTGATTGAGGTACAACTCCGTACGCACGTGCAGCACGAATGGGCATACACCGTGGAGAGCGTCACATCACGATTCGGGCTTGATATCAAGGCTGGTGGTGGCCCGCCGCCGGTTCGCGACTGGTTTGCAGCAGTGTCAGACGCTATGGCGCTAGAAGAACAGGGTGAGCAAGTGGGTGCGGAGCTATTGCGCCGCGTGTCTACACTGAGGGCATCCGCCCAGCCCTACCTGCAAGGAGTTCGTCGATGACTGCATCGTTGAATCACTTCTTGCTTGTCTTCGACCACAGCCGCGCTGAGTTGGTCGATCTGAAGGACTTCGGCACCGATGCGAAAAGCGCTATGGCGGAATATGCCCGCTTGGAGCGCGAGCACCTAGGCAAGTCAGATGCGATCGAAATCGTGCTGATTGGCTCCGATTCGCTGGAAACGGTGAAGGTGACCCACGCCAACTACTTCGACGGCACCGTCGCTGTGTCAAAGTACTTCGCCGGCATCTGAGAAAGAACCAGGCGCTCAGCCGCTGGTAGCTCGATCCGGTTGCCGGGACGCCGGAAATTCTTCCCCAAGGGGCGGTCCCGGGACTTGAGGAGGCGGGGCGGCCGCTACGCTGACTCGGCATGGCGTCCTCGGCAGACAGGCTTCGGATCGTCGACACCGTGTTCGGCGCGATGGCCGCGGAGGTGCTGTTTACCGCCGCTCGGCTGGGCGTGGCCGACCTAATCGGAGAGGGTGAGTCCGCGGCCGTCGACCTGGCTGCTGAGTACGAGGCGGACACAACGTCCTTCATCCGATTGTTGCGGGCAATGGCCGCGATGGGCCTGCTTACCGAACCCGCGCCAGGCCGGTTCCGACTCACCGAATCGGGCGGCTTGCTGCGCAGCGACCATTCCGACTCACTACTCGCGTTCGTCCAGATGTTCGGCGACCCCGCTATGCTGGCCGCGTGGCGAGAGCTTGAAACAGGCGTACGAACCGGTCAGGCGACGTTCGACAAAGTCTATGGCACAAGCTTTTTCGACTATCTGGGGCAGAGACCTGAATTGTCCGCTCGGTTCAACGCCGCGATGCGACAGGCCACCATGGCGATAGCTCAGGAGCTGCCGGGTAGCTATGACTTCACCCGTTTTCACACCGTTGCCGACATCGGCGGTGGTGACGGGACGCTTCTGGCCGCGGTGCTCAAAGCGAATTCCGCGCTGCGGGGAATTCTATTTGACACCGCCGAGGGCCTCGCGCAGGCCGACAAGACATTTGGCGCCGCCGCACTCGACGACCGTGCAACCAGCATCGTCGGCGACTTTTTCCATTCCGCGCCAGCTGGGGCCGACCTATATCTGCTCAAGAGCGTCATCCACGACTGGGATGACCAGCGGTGTGTCACCATCCTCGGCCACGTGCGCACGGTCATTCCCGCTGACGGCCGGCTATTGATCATCGAACCCGTCGTTCCTCCCACTGTCGATGGCGCGATGCCGTTGATCACGTACCTCAGCGACCTCAACATGCTCGTGAACGCCGGCGGCCGCGAACGGACACGCGAAGAGTTCCAGCGGTTATGCGCCGCCGCCCACTTTCGCCTCGAAAGCGTGACAGCGTTGCCGCCGCCCGCGGCGTTCTCGCTGCTGGAGGCGAAACCAATCGCTTGAACACGTATTGCGTCGACCTGAACCCATGTCGTCGAACAGTGCGAGCGGACGCATGACAACTCTGATCTTCAGCGACTGCGCCCAACGCGACTCATAAGGCGACGGTGAAATCGCAGCCGGTCTTGGCGCGCACGTCCTCGACCGTCACCCCGGGATGCACTTCTGTGAGGGTCAGCCCGCGGTCGGGTTCGACGTCGAACACGCACAGGTCGGTGATGATCATGTCGACCACGGCCTTGCCGGTGACCGGCAGCGTGCATTGCTTGAGGATCTTCGGGCTGCCGTCTTTGGCGGTGTGGTCCATCACGACGATCACCCGCTTCACGCCCGACACCAAATCCATGGCGCCGCCCGGGCCTTTGACCATCTTGCCCGGCACCATCCAATTGGCCAGGTCGCCGTTCTCCGCGACTTCTAGTCCGCCCAGGATGGACAGGTCGATGTGGCCGCCGCGGATCATCGCGAAGGAATCGGCGCTGCTGAAAAAGCTCGAACCGGCAAGCGTGGTGATGGTCTGCTTGCCGGCGTTGATGAGGTCAGGGTCTATCGCATCTTCGGTCGGGTAGGAGCCGATACCCAGTAGGCCGTTCTCCGACTGCAGCGTCACGCTGATGCCCGACGGAATGAAGTTGGCCACCAGCGTGGGAATCCCGATGCCCAGGTTGACGTAGTAGCCGTCGCGCAGTTCCTGGGCGGCCCGGCGGGCCATCCGCTCGCGAATCGGACTGTCGTGCTTGAGTGCGGCACCGCTTGTCACCGTGCGGAATTCGATGCGCTTCTCGTAACTGTGCCCTTCCATGATCCGGTCGACGTAGATGCCGGGAGTGTGAATCTGATCGGGATCCAAGTCACCGACGTCGACGAGCTCCTCCACCTCGGCGACCGTCACCGCGCCACAGGTGGCGATCATCGGGTTGAAGTTGCGCGCGGTCTTGCGATAGACGAGATTGCCGGCCGCGTCGCCCTTCCACGCCTTGACGATGGCCACATCGGCGCGAATGCCTTCTTCCAGAACATATTCGGTGCCGTCGAAGACCCGGGTGTCTTTACCCTCGGCGAGGTTGGTGCCGTACGCGGTGCGGGTGTAGAAGCCGGGAATGCCTGCCCCGCCGGCGCGCAACTTCTCCGCCAGCGTCCCCTGCGGAGTGAGGGCGAGGTCCAGTTCGCCGGACAGCACCTGGCGTTCGAACTCCTTGTTCTCGCCGACGTAGGAGGCGATCACCTTTTTCACCTGCCGTGCCTTGAGGAGCAGGCCCATGCCGAAATCGTCCACGCCGGCGTTGTTTCCGACGATCGTGAGGTCCTTGACACCGCTGTCCACCAGAGCCTGGATCAGGTTCTCCGGAATGCCGCAAAGGCCGAAACCGCCGGCGGCGACGGTGATCCCGTCCTTCAGCAGGCCGTGCAATGCGGTCTCTGCGTCGGGATGGATTTTGCTCATCGGGTATTCCTCTCTACTGCGCTGACTGCGTGGGCGGCCTCCATCAGCATCCAGCCGGACAGTTGCACCGACAGGTCTCGCTCGGCGACCTCGGAACCGGTCACCGCGCCCTCGACGAACTCGGCCTCCTTGCCGAGCGTCGACGGCAGTTCGGCGGTGCGATCCCAGAACGGTCCGAACAGCGGCAGCCCCTGCACCGACTGCCGGTAGTCCCAGGCCGACTGCGCGGAGTCCAGGACCAACTCGCGAGCGGTGTCGCGGGCCGCGGCGTCTTCGACCGACTCCCCCGGCAACGTGGTGGCGACCAGCGCCAGGTAGCGGACGGTGACCCCGCCGAACAGTCCCCCGTCGCCACCGCCTTCGCCCTTGAGCACCCCCGCCGGCGCCATGTGCTCCTTGACGGCGTCGACCAGCCGGTGCACCCGCGGCGCGTGCCGCGGATCGCCGGCGCGCGCGGCCAGTTCGGTCTCTAGCCCCAGCACCACGCCCTGGCAGTAGGTGTAGTGAGCGCGGACCAGCGAACCGGCCTTGATGCCGTCGAACACCAGATGCGTCTTTGGGTCGATCAACGTGCTGTCGATCCAGTCGGCCATCTGCTGCGCGCGCTTGAGCCGGTCGCCGTAGCGGGCCAGAAAGATTCCGGCCGGACCGTTGCCCGGGGCGTTGAAGAACTGGTCCTGTTTGCGCCATGGGATGCCGCCGCCGTCCTCGGGCACCCAAGCTTTGACGAACTGGTCGGTCAGTGTGTCAAGGGCGCGATGCCGGTCGACCCCGGCAAACCGGGACGCCCGCTCGAGCGCCAGCGCCAGCCAGGCCATGTCGTCGTAGTAGTCGTTGACCCATCGTCCGACGTTGCGCAGCCGGTGTGAGCGGATCTGGCGTTTGATCTCTTTGTGGCGCTCCGGTGTTGGGTTGCGCAGCTGGGCGTCGACCAGACAGTCCAGCAGGTGCGCCTGCCACCAGTAATGCCAGTGTCCGAACAACCGGTCACGCCGCACCGGCGGCCAGGCCACCACGCCCAACTGGGTGCCCGGCAGCGCCCACAGTCGTCTGAGGTGCCGGGCGGTCACCGCCGCTTCGGCGCTGGCCGCTCGGTTGGCCCATAGCTGATCCATACCTGCGATCCTGCCCTACTGGTGTGTCGCGATCAGTAGGCGCTGTTGGCGGAACCGTGCACAACAAGGGAGAGCACCCGGACCATATCGTGTGTGCGGTTCCTGTAGTGGTGCGGCGTGGCCGGATCGAACGCCAACGAATCCCCTTCGGCGAGTAGCAGGGTATCGAAGCCGATGACCGCCTCCAGTTCGCCCTGCAAGACGAGCAGGTACTCGCGCCCGTCGTGACGGACGGCCCGCCCGTTTTCGGAAGATTGACCGCCCGGGGCGTAGACGACCTCGAGGAAGTCGACCTTGTCGTCGTGGTTGGGCGTGAGGCGCTCCCAGCGAACACCCGTCAAGAGATCGATCGCCCGGCGGTCGGCCGCCCGCTGAACGATGCCCGCCCCGTCAGGGCCGCCGGGACGGCCCCAGACGGGGGGATGCGGGTGCGGCGCGACCTCGAACAGGGAATCCAGCGAGACACCCAACTCGCTCGCCAGGGAGTAAACCACGCTCGCGGACGGTGTGGTGATTCCGCGCTCGACCTGCGAAATGAGGCTGGCGGAGCAACCCACCCGTCGGGCGAGTTCCCGTACTGAAATGCCGCGCTCGATGCGCACCCGGCGAAGCCGTACGCCAAGGCCCTCCGCGACTGCCATTCCACCTCCTTGTTCAGTAAACCGTACACATACCATTCATTTTTTGACGTACTGAGCAGTGTTCTTTTCCTCAGCAGACTGGATACTGCACATACTGTTCATTATTATGAACGGATGGAGAAACGGCTGTCCCGCGGACGACGACGGGAAGAGGAATCGAGATGAACACGGCTTACGGAGTTGCGATCGCAGGTACATGTGCGTTGGTGACAGGAGCCAACCGCGGACTGGGGAAAGCGTTCGTGCGAGAACTGCTCGACCGTCGCGCGGCGAAAGTGTATGCCGCAGCGCGGAATCCGACCACGGTCAACGTCGACGACGACCGGGTCGTCCCGATGGGACTGGACATCACCAGGCCGGACGATGTGCACGCCGCGGCGAAACGTTGTGCCGACGTCTCGGTTCTGGTCAACAACGCCGGGGCCATGCTGAGGACGCCGTTGCTGGCGGCGCCCGACCTGAGCGCGGCCCGAGACGAGATGGAAACCAACTACTTCGGAACGCTGCAGATGTGCCGCGCGTTCGCCCCTGTACTCGCCCGCCAGGGTGGTGGCGCGCTGGTAAACATTGTGTCGGTAGCCAGTTGGCTGACGTCGCCGTTCAACGGCTCGTACGGGGCGTCGAAGTCCGCCGAATGGGCCCTGACCAATGCGGCACGCATCGAATTGCGTTCGCAGGGAACCCTTGTCGTAGCCGTGCACGCGGGCTGGATCGACACGGATATGGCGGCGACGGTGTCCGACACCATGATTTCCCCTCGCGACGTCGCCACCCAGACCCTAAATGCCGTCCGGCGCGGCGACGAGGAGGTGCTCACTGATGCATTCACGCAAGAGGTGAAGGCGTCGATGTCCGGCGACCACGCGCCCCTGTACTCCGACCTTCAGAAGAGTTGGGACGCCGAAGACTGGCCCTGGGAACGCAATCCGCGAAAGAGCCCCGCATGACGACCGAACCGATGGCCGCACTCGCCGTCAACCACGTCGGGCTCACGGTGCCGGACGTCTTCGCCGCAATCGACTGGTACGGCGACGTCTTCGGCTTCCGTTGCATCATGGGCCCGCGCGTGCTCGAGGCCGCTGGACACTTGGAGGCCAAGTCCGTCTTCGGCAAAACGTTCCGCCGAGCCTGGCAGGCGCATCTGATCACCGGAAACTACGTGGGCATCGAACTGTTCCAGTTCATCGACCCGCCCACCCGCGGTCGGTCGGACGAGCCGGTGCCCTGGCTCGACCGCGGGTTCTGGCACCTGTGCATCACGCAT
This sequence comes from Mycobacterium sp. NGS48, assembly GCF_059812585.1. Classification (NCBI taxonomy): domain Bacteria; kingdom Bacillati; phylum Actinomycetota; class Actinomycetes; order Mycobacteriales; family Mycobacteriaceae; genus Mycobacterium; species Mycobacterium sp. NGS48. Next base: position 164,110 of record NZ_JCALCY010000001.1, on the reverse strand, counting down.
CCCGACGTCGGGGGCATGGTCCGGCGCGTCACAGATCATGGCGGCACGGTCCTGGCGGAGCCGTACGAATTTGTGCCGGGACGTCCGTGGCGGCTCGCCTACGTCGCCGACCCGTGGGGAACCGTGCTCGAGTTGATGAGTCACAGCTATGCAGAAGCGTTCGGCAATTGGCCGCAGCCCGGCCGGACGAACCCGCCCACACTTGTGGTGGGCGCGAAAAACGTTTCCGGGGAAGGAGCTAATGATGAAGGGTGACTGGCACATCGGCTGGCCGGGCACGAGCGGCCGCCCTCCACAACGACAGGTGATGGCGCGTTCACCAGGCGCGCGACAGGTCTCCGTGCTGCTCGATCCAGGCGTGCATGGCGATCCCGGCGGCCACCGCGACGTTGATGCTGCGCGTCGAGCCGAACTGAGCGATCGAGACCGTCAGCGCCGCGCCCGCGCGGGCGTCGTCGCTGATGCCGGGCCCCTCCTGGCCGAAGACCAACAGGCAATTGCGCGGCAGCGGCGTCTGCTCCAGCCGGGCGGCGCCGGGGACGTTGTCGACGGCCACCACCGTCAGCCCGGCGCCGGCAGCGAAATCCAGCAGGTCGGCGATGTGGTCGTGATGGGACAGCCGCTGGTAGCGGTCGGTCACCATGGCGCCGCGGCGATTCCACCGGCGGCGGCCCACGACATGCACGGTGTCCACCGCGAACGCGTTGGCGGCGCGCACCATCCCGCCGATGTTGGCGTCGTGGCCGAAGTTCTCGATCGCGATGTGCAGCGGGTGTCTGCGCTGGTCGATGTCGGCGATGATCGCCTCCCGCGTCCAGTAGCGGTAGGCGTCGACGACGTTGCGGGTGTCACCGTCACGCAGCAGTGCCGGGTCATACCGCGGATCCTCCGGGAGATCTCCCACCCACGGGCCTACACCCGCATTGGGTGCGCCCCATTCGGTGGGACCGGGCTCAGTCATTGCGTGGTCCAGACCGCGGCGTGGGTGCCGACCACCGCGACGGTCGCGTACAGCAGCGCCTGGTTGATCTCGCCCTGAGTGCACAGCGACGCGTCGACGTGTACGGCGTCCAGCGACACCTCGGGCAGCAGCAACACCGACGACCCGTATGCCGAGCAGGCGGCGTTGAGCCCCGGCGCGGGTAGGGATGGGGTGGCCAGCAGCATCATTGGCCCATCGCGGGCAGCCGACTCCTCGCGGTAGCGCGCCGCAACGGTGTCAGCGACGAGGCCCAGCAGCATATAACCGTTGCCGGTGAACACGGCCGGGTCGCCCAGCGACTCTTGAGTCAACTGGGTGCCGTCGGTGCGCCAGGCCGACACGCTGGTGGTCTTGACCACCATGCCGATGTCGTTCTCCTTGGTCGGCAGCATGCCCACCGGGAAGGTCGCCGGATACGCCGCCGCGGTGCCGGCGATACGGTCCCGTGGCGAATACATGTACACCCCGCGCACCGCGCTGCGGTCCTTCAGCGGGCCCAGACACACCGTGCCGGTCAGCCGGTCTGGCGTCGGCGCGGAGAGATGCTGCACGACAACATTCTTCGCGCCTGCACAACTGCCGATGCCCGTTGCTTCCATCGGGTGGGCCAGCGCGCCGTAGAAACCGAACCGGAAGTCCTCGGGCTTCGCGTGCGCTGCAGCCGGGTCGGTCGGGGCGGCGTCGACGTCGACCAGAACGTAGTCGGCATTCCAGCGCAGATTGGACATTGCGACATTCCAGCCCAGCACTGCCAGCGATTCGCCCAGCCGGGCGGGCTGCGCGCCGTAGACCCGGTCATCGTGAGCCGCACCCGAACAGGCCGATACCAGCGCCAGCGTCGCCACTATTGCGATCAGAGGCCGCACGGCGCCGCGCAGCGATCGCAAGCGTGGCAAGGCCGGGCGAAGCGGGTTGTCGCCAGACAATTAACGCAGTCCTAGATCCGCGAGATTCAGCACGCTGCGGTAGGGCAGGCCTTCGGCTCGAATCGCTTCGGCTGCGCCGGTCGCACGATCCACCACCGTCGCCACACCCACCACGTCGGCGCCGGCGTCACGCACCGCTCGTACCGCAGTCAGCGCCGAAGCGCCGGTGGTACTGGTGTCCTCGACCACCAGCACCTGCTGTCCGGAAATGTCGGGGCCTTCGATAAGGCGTTGCATGCCATGGGCTTTCACCGACTTACGCACGACGAACGCGTCGATCGGGCGTCCCGGCGCGTGCATGACGGCGGCGGCGACGGGATCGGCACCCAAGGTCAGACCGCCAACGGCCGCGTACTGCCAGTCTTCGGTGAGTTCGCGCATCAACCGGCCGATCAGCGCGGCGGCGCGGTGGTGCAGGGTGGCCCGGCGCAGGTCGACGTAGTAGTCGGCCTGCTTCCCCGACGACAGCGTGACGCGGCCGTGCACCACCGAGAGTCGGCGCACCAGGTCGGCCAACTCGTCGCGGTCGGCGGGCTCAGGTGCGGCCACGACCCCGGCCGATCACATTGGCAAAGCCGCGGACCAGGCTTCGCGGCGCCATCCGCCCGGCCGTGGTAAGCGCCTTGTATTGCAAGCCCGGAACGCTGATCACCTTGCCGCGCGCGATATCGGCCAAGCTTTCCCGGATCACGTCGTCGACCTCGAGCCACATGAACGACGGCATCGAGGCCATGTCGATCCCGGCGCGGCTGTGAAATTCGGTGTGTACGAAGCCCGGACACACCGCGTGTATTCCCACCCCGGTGCCCTTCAGCCCACCGGCCAGCCCCTCGGTGAACGACACCACCCACGCTTTGGACGCCGAGTAGGTCGACCCGCGACCCGACACCAGCCCGGCGACGCTGGCGACGTTGATGACGGTGCCCGAACCCGCGTCGACCATGGCCGGCAGCGCGGCACGGGTCAGCTGCATCACCGCGGTCACGTTGACATCCAGCTGGGCCTGCAGCAGCGCGGGGTCGGCGGTCCAGAATTCGCCGGAGGTGCCGAAGCCGGCGTTGTTGACCAGTACGTCGACGCCGGCAGCGAGCCGCTCGGCGACCTTGCCGCGGTCGGCGGGCTCGGCCAGGTCGGCCGGCAGCACCTCGACCGCGCGGCCGCCTTCGTCGCGCAGTTCGGCGGCCAGTTGGTCCAGCCGATCAGCATCGCGGGCAACCAATACCAGGTCGTAGCCGTCGGCGGCGAAGCGGCGGGCGAATCCTGCGCCGATCCCCGAGGTGGGCCCGGTGATCAGGGCGACGGGCGACGGCATGACCGACAGCGTAGCTGTCAGATATCAACGCTGATAATGCGTGGCCTGGTAGCCGTTGCGGTCCGGCGGCGGGCGACGGACGGCCTCGTCGGGTGCCCGCCGAGCCGGCTCGGATCGCCCGGAGGCTTCGGTGCGCGTCGGCGCCGCCTCCGCCCGGGCGGTCGGGGCCAGCGGGCGACTCGGCGCGGCGTTACGGCGGCCGGCCGACTGGCTCAGCGCGGCCTGCTTGGGCACCGGCGGCAACACCCGCAGCAAGTCGTTGAACTGGCGCACGGTGCGCAGGCCCTCGTCCCACTGGGCGCGGGTACTGGCGATCGGCATGCTGACCAGCGTCCAGTTCTCCTCGTTCCACATGATCTCGGCGCAGTCCGGTGCGGTGTGGGCGAAGGTGACCATGCGCCGGTCGCATGCCCGCCGGGCCGCGTCCAGATTGGTGGAGTACACCATCCGCGGCCCGATCGCGCCGAGCAGCCAAATGTCGTTCTCCCGCGGCTCTTTCAGGCCTTTGAGCCGGACGTCGACCACGACGTTGGTGCCCACCTTGCGGTGCAGCGCGATCACCGTGGCGACTTCCTCGAGGTCGAAGATGAACACCGCTTCGCCGCGGATCTGGCCCAGCACCACGTTGCGGGCCGGGATGTTGCCGACGGTCGACATCACACCGCGCTTCCAGCGCTGGAGGATGTCGGTGGATTCCGGCTCGTAGTCGAATCCGTGCGAACGCGCCCAGGATTTGCGGCGCCGGCCCCGCCCGCGGCGTCGATCGATGTCGACGTAAAGCAGCACCACCGCGCCGACGAAGCACAGCGCGGAGAGCGTGAACCAAAGCGGGACCATCGCACGTAGCCTACTTGCTTTTCGTGAAGAATCACGAATGCTTGCAGGTCACAACCCCATCACACCCCCGCTGCCGAACGTCGACTTGTTGGGCGATTTCCGGGAAATGTCCACAACAAGTCGACGTTCGAGCTCATCCGAGAATGAGGGCCTCGCCGTCGGGGCTGACGTTGACCGGCACGGTGTCACCGTCGTGCACCTCGCCGGCCAGCAGCATCTTGGCCAGCTGGTCGCCGATGGCCTGCTGTATCAGCCGCCGCAGCGGACGCGCCCCGTAGACCGGGTCGAATCCGCGCTGCGATAGCCACTTCTTGGCCTGCAGCGACACCTCCAGCTGCAGGCGCCGCTGCGCCAGCCGCTTGCTCAGCTGCTCGAGCTGGATGTCGACGATGTGCACAAGTTCTTCGGGGTTGAGGCCCTCGAAGATCAGCACGTCGTCGAGCCGGTTGATGAACTCGGGCTTGAACGTCGCCCGCACCGCGGCCATCACCTGCTCCTCGTTGCCGCCCGACCCTAGGTTGGACGTCAGGATCAGGATGGTGTTGCGGAAGTCGACGGTACGGCCCTGCCCGTCGGTGAGCCGGCCCTCGTCGAGCACCTGCAGCAGCACGTCGAACACGTCCGGGTGGGCCTTTTCCACCTCGTCGAAGAGCACCACCGTGTAGGGCCGGCGGCGGACCGCTTCGGTCAGCTGACCGCCCTGGTCGTATCCGACGTAGCCGGGCGGCGCTCCGACCAGGCGGGCCACCGAGTGCTTCTCGCCGTACTCGCTCATGTCGATGCGGACCATCGCCCGCTCGTCGTCGAACAGGAAGTCGGCCAGCGCTTTGGCCAGCTCGGTCTTGCCGACGCCGGTGGGGCCGAGGAACATGAACGCCCCGGTCGGCCGGTTGGGGTCGGCGACCCCGGCGCGTGAGCGCCGGACCGCGTCGGACACCGCCTGCACCGGCTTGCGCTGGCCGACGACCCGCTTGCCCAGCTCGTCTTCCATCCGCAGCAGCTTGGCGGTCTCGCCTTCGAGCAGCCGCCCGGCCGGGATGCCGGTCCACGCGCTCACGACGTCGGCGATGTCGTCGGGCCCGACTTCCTCCTTGAGCATGACGTCCTCGCGGGCCCGCGCGGACGGCAGCGCCGCGTCGAGCTTCTTCTCGACCTCGGGGATGCGACCGTAGCGCAGCTCGGCGGCCTTGGCCAGGTCGCCGTCGCGTTCGGCGCGGTCGGATTCGCCGCGCAGCGTGTCCAGTTGCTCCTTGAGCTCGCGGACGACGTCGATGGCGTTCTTCTCGTTGTGCCACCGGGTGGTGAGCTCGGCCAGCTTTTCTTTGTGGTCGGCCAGTTCGGCGCGCAGCTTCTCCAGTCTTTCGCGCGACGCCTCGTCTTCCTCTTTGGCCAGCGCCATTTCCTCGATTTCGAGGCGGCGGACCAGCCGTTCGACCTCGTCGATTTCGACGGGCCGCGAGTCGATCTCCATCCGCAACCGCGACGCGGCCTCGTCGACCAGGTCGATGGCCTTGTCCGGCAAGAACCGCGCGGTGATGTAGCGGTCACTCAACGTGGCCGCGGCAACCAGCGCCGAGTCGGTGATGCGCACCCCGTGGTGCACCTCGTAGCGGTCCTTCAATCCGCGCAGGATCCCGACGGTGTCTTCCACCGACGGTTCACCGACGAAGACCTGCTGGAAGCGGCGTTCCAGGGCAGCGTCCTTCTCGATGTGCTTGCGGTATTCGTCGAGCGTGGTGGCGCCAACCAGCCGCAGCTCGCCGCGAGCCAGCATCGGCTTGATCATGTTGCCGGCGTCCATCGCCGATTCGCCGGTGGCGCCGGCGCCGACGATGGTGTGCAGCTCGTCGATGAACGTGATGATCTGGCCGGCGGAGTTCTTGATGTCGTCGAGTACCGCCTTGAGCCGTTCCTCGAACTCGCCGCGGTACTTGGCGCCGGCCACCATCGAACCCAGGTCCAGCGAGACGACGGTCTTGTCACGCAGGCTCTCCGGCACGTCGCCGGCGACGATGCGCTGGGCCAGGCCCTCGACGATCGCCGTTTTGCCGACGCCGGGCTCACCGATGAGCACCGGGTTGTTCTTGGTGCGACGGCTCAGCACCTGGACGACGCGGCGAATCTCGTTGTCGCGCCCGATGACCGGGTCGAGTTCGCCTTCGCGGGCGCGCGCGGTCAGGTCGGTGGAGTACTTCTCCAGCGCCTGGTAGGTGGCCTCCGGATCGGGGCTGGTGACCCGGGCGCTGCCGCGGACCTTCACGAATGCCTCGCGTAATGCCTGCGGGGAGGCGCCGTGACCGGTCAGCAGTTTGGCGACCTCGGAGTCGCCGGTAGCCAGTCCGACCATCACGTGCTCGGTGGAGACGTATTCGTCGTCGAGTTCAGTGGCCAGCTGCTGGGCGGTGGTGATCGCCGCCAGCGATTCGCGCGACAGCTGCGGCTGCGAGCTGGCGCCGCTGGTCTGCGGCAGCGCGTCGAGTAGGCGCTGGGCTTCGGCGCGGATGGTGGCGGGCTCGACGCCGACAGCCTCCAGCAGCGGCGCGGCGATCCCGTCGTTCTGCGTCAGCAGCGCCAACAGCAGATGAGCGGGCCGGATCTCGGGATTACCGGCGGCGGAGGCCGCCTGTAAGGCCGATGTCAGCGCCGCTTGCGCCTTGGTTGTCGGGTTGAAAGAGTCCACGACTATCTCCCCTCGAGCGTGAAAAGGGTGTGCAAAATGCTTGTCGCGTTGTTCAACGTCGTCAAGGTTGAGTCTGTTCCGCTCAAGTCTATCTAATTTTTCGCCGCTGCGGCGCGCCCGTCCCGGTCTGGGCTCGCTAACTCGTTGCCGGCCCGCTCAGCGCGTCTTCTCGGCGACGATCCGCCAGTTCAAGTCGGCGATCTTGGCTCTCTCCGCATCGTTCCAGGCTTGCCCGCCCTTCTGAAGTAGGTCGAGGGCCTCTTCCAGCCAGGCCGGCGCGATCCGCGCCGCCGCCAGTACCCGGACCACGCGCAGGCCCCGCAGGATCAGGGCACGCTTCTGCTCGCAGATCGGCCACGCTTCGCTCTTCGATGGCGCCGAAACCAGGATCCGGAAACCGGCCCGCTCCAACGCCCCGCATACCTCGTCCGGGTACCTCGACTGCGTGGCAGCCAGCGTCGGCAGGAAGAGTCGGTGCAGCGCCACGTGCTCGTCGTTGCCCCAGTCGAAGTAGGGCGTCAGCAGGTACTCCGAACAGGCGTAGCGCGCTCCCGGCTTGAGTACCCGGTACATCTCCCGGGCGTGGGCGTCCAGTTCATGTTGCTTGAAGAACGGCCAGACCGCCTGAAAGGAAAAGCACCCGTCGAACGATTCTGTCTCGTATCTCAGCGGTTGATGATGATCTCCGAACGCAAAGTGCAACCGCTCGCTCATCGCACACCGGTCGGCCCAGTCCACAGCGTTTTCCAGCTGATTCGGATCGATGTTGTAGCCGGATACCTGCCCACCGGTCATCGTCGCGAAATGGTGGGCGATCCGGCCCCGTCCGCACCCCATGTCGAGCAGGTGCGAGTTCACCGGATCCTTCAGATCCAGCTCGGCCAGCACCGCCTTCTCGATCAGCAACTGATTGCCGTACAAGCCCTCGGATTCGTCGAGCATGGGCGGGATGTAGAGCTTTTCCAGATCGAACACTGACAGCAGGTTGTTGAGAACCTTGTAGTAATCAGCGACTGCTTTCGTCTCATCCGCCGTCTCGGTCGGCTCGCCGGCCTGCATACGTTGGAAGAACTTGTAGGCGTCGATGCATGCCTGCTTGTCTGCCTCTGGCAGGGTGGCCAGCCTCTTCAGTCCGGTGAGCGACGTCTTGACCCGATACCAGTTCACTGTGTCCAATTTCTCTGCCGCCCAACTTCTTTGTATCGATGTGGTGAGATCTCAGCCGGACCTGACGCGAGATGAATCGCCGACGAGGCCGTTTCACCGCTGCGCCGGTTCGACGTCGAGCTCGAGACGAGGGTACGACGAAGCAGCCCGGTGCGACTCAACGCGGCCCCATCGGGCCACGTTGCCGCCGGCCAGACCTGCGATCGCGCCGAAGGACGACGAGCGACACGCTCGGCGACCGTGGGGCGCGGGCGCCATGGGTTACGGTGCTGGCGTGGCAGGAAGCTGGAGTTCGGCGCTGACCGGACTTCTTTCCCTCGCGCTGGTGATCAGCCTTTCTCCACTGTCGATCATTCCCGCCGTGCTGGTATTGCACACTCCGCGACCGCGGCCGACCGGTCTCGCGTTTCTCGCTGGCTGGTTGGTGGTCCTGGCTGGGCTGACGGCTCTGTTTGTCGCGATCTCCGGGTTGCTCGGTGGGCTGCATGAGTCGCCACCGGCGTGGGCGTCGTGGTTGCGGATTGTCGTCGGCTCTGCGCTGATCCTCTTCGGCGTCTACCGGTGGCTGAGCCGCCACCGCCACACGGAGACGCCGCGATGGATGCAGTCGCTCACCACGCTCACGCCGTTCAGGGCCGGAGTGACGGGGGCGGTGCTGGCAGTGGTCCGGCTCGAGGTGCTGCTGATCTGCGCCGCGGCCGGTTTGGCGATCGGCAGCGCCGGCCTGGGCGCCACCCGTGCATGGATCTCGGCGGTATTTTTCGTCGCGGTCGCCGCGTCGTCGGTCGCAATCCCGATCCTGGCCTACGCCGCTGCGGGTGAGCGCCTCCACGACCCGCTGGGCCGACTCAAGGATTGGATGGAGCGCCACAACGCCGCGATGCTCGCGGTGATCCTGGTTCTGATCGGTTTGCTGGTGCTCTACAAGGGAATTCACTCTCTCTAGGCAGAAGCCTTGCTCGCCGCGGCGACCATGCGCCTCAACAGGCCTAAAATCGTGGGCCGTGGGCCTAGACGACCGAGATGCGCTGCGAGTGTTGCACGCCGCGTTCGACGACGAGGCCCCATCCGACGCCGATGGGCTGGTCGGCCAGTTCTATGCCCGCTGGTTTTCCCTCGACGTGGCACTGCGCGATTTGTTCCCGCCGGATATGGCCGGACAACGGGCCGCGTTCGCCCACGCGCTGCATTGGGTCTACGGCGAACTGGTCGCGCAGCGCGCACAGTCGCCGGTGGCGTTTTTGGCTCAGCTGGGCCGCGACCACCGCAAATACGGCGTCATCCCCAGGCATTACGAGACGTTGCGGCGCGCGTTGTATGCGACGCTGCGCGACGGGCTGAGCCACGCCTGGACCGATGCCGTCGACGAGGCCGCGCGGCAGTCGCTGAACCTCATTACCGGGGTGATGAGCGGCGCCGCCGATGCCGATGAGGGCCCCGCCTGGTGGGACGGCACCGTGATCGAACACCTGCGGGTGTCGCGCGATCTGGCGGTGGTGCGGTTGCAGTTGAACCGGCCGCTGCACTATCACCCCGGCCAGTACGTCAACGTCGCGGTCCCGCAATGCCCGCAGCGGTGGCGTTACCTGACGCCGGCCATCCCGTCGGATGGTGGTGGCGCCATCGAATTCCATGTCCGGGCGGTTACCGGCGGCCTGGTCAGTACCGCCATCGTCGGCGAAACCCGGCCCGGTGACCGGTGGCGGCTGTCCAGTCCGCACGGGGGGATGCACGTCGACCGCGACGGCGGCGACGTGCTGATGGTGGCCGGCAGCACCGGCCTGGCGCCGCTGCGGTCGATCGTCATGGACCTCGCCCGCTTTGGGCAGAATCCGCGGGTGCACCTGTTTTTCGGCGGTCGTTACCCCTGCGAGCTCTACGACCTGCCCACGCTGTGGCAGATCGCGGCGCACAACCCGTGGCTGTCGGTGTCCCCGGTGTCGGAGTACGGCGGTGACCCGGCTTGGGCCGCCGACTACCCCGACGTGACGCCGCCGCGCGGGCTGCATGTGCGGCAAACGGGCCGACTGCCCGACGTGGTGACCCGATACGGCGGCTGGGGTGACCGCCAGATCCTGATCTGTGGTGGACCGGACATGGTGCGCGCCACCAAGGCGGCGCTGATCGCCAAAGGAACACCGCCGGAGCACATCCAGCACGACCCGCTGCACAGCTGAGGTTAGGCTGGCGGTCGTGCACATCGTCACACTGCGTGACCCGTCGTCAGCCGTGCAGGCCCAGTTCGTGCCGGACGCCGGGATGATCGGCGCCTCACTCACGGACTCCGATGTGCAACTGCTCGGCCAGCGCCGCGGGCTGGACGCCTACGTCGCCGACGGTAAGACGATGGGCATCCCACTGCTCTATCCGTGGGCAAATCGGTTGGGGGCCAATACTTACCGCGCCGAGGGCGAGACGGTCAACTTGGAGCCGGGGAGCAATGGGGTGCGGGCCGATCCGCACGGGCTGCCTATTCACGGTGTGCTGGCGGCGTATCCACGCTGGCGGGTGGTGGCCGAATCCGCGAGCGAACTGACCGCCGAGGTCGATTTCGGCGCGGATCCCGAACTGCTGTCCAGCTTCCCGTTCCCGCATCTGCTGGCGCTGACCGTTCGACTCTCGCGGCGGACGCTGACGCTGCGAACGGCAATCACACCGACCGGGAACACCGCCGTGCCGCTGTGCTTCGGCTTTCATCCGTATCTTCAGTTGCCGGACGTGGCGCGCAGCGAGTGGATCGTCGAGACCCCGCCGCTGCGGCACCTGAGCCTCGACGAGCGTGGCCTGCCCACCGGCGAGTCGTCACCGCAGCCGGCAACCAGAGAAGCTCTGGGCGACAAGACTTTCGACGACGGCTATGACCAGGTCGTCGACGGCGCGGTGTTCGCCGTGTCTGGTGGTGGCCGACGCATCGAAGTGCATTTCGAGTCGGGTTATCCCGCGGCGCAGATTTTCGCTCCGCCCGGCGAGGATGTGGTGTGCTTCGAGCCGATGGCCGCCCCGACTGATGCACTACGGCGTGGGGGTTACCGATGCGCGCAGCCGGGCGACTCGGCAATCGCTCAGTTCTCGATTCGGGTGTAATCGCGAAGCAGAAGCCAGGGTCGTAGAACCGCGAAAAATACAGCCGTGGCTTCTGTTTGGCGGCAGAAGTCAGCGCGGCCGGCGGGGTTGCCAGACCACCACCGCGGTGCTCTTGGGCACCACCGCGACATCACGCCGCTGAGTGGCCCGCAATGCCTCGATTTCGGTCGCCATCTCGCTGAGCCGCGACTTCAGCGCTTCGACTTGATTGGTCAACTCGATAATCCGTTTGATGCCGGCCAGGTTGACGCCTTCATCTTGGGAGAGCCGCTGCACCTCGCGGAGCAGTTCGACGTCATGCGGCGAATACCGCCGTCCGCCACCGGAACTGCGCTGCGGGCTGACCAGCCCGAGCCGATCGTAGGTACGCAGGGTCTGGGCATGCATACCGGCCAGCTCGGCGGCCACCGAGATCAGAAACGTGCGGGCGTCGTCTTTCTTGGCCATCAGCGGTTACCTGCCCATCCGGCCCGCGGGTCGAAGCCGCTGGACCGTTCGGCGGCCGCGTAGGCTTCCAACGCATCCTGGGCGGCGCCTTCGAGGTTCGGCGGGACAGCGACTTTGACGGTGACCAGCAAATCGCCGCTACCGCCGGCGCGCTTGGGCACACCGCGCCCACGCACCCGCAGGATGCGGCCGTCGGCGGTACCTTTGGGCACCCGAACACCGACCCGTCCCTCCAGCGTCGGCACCGAAAGCGTGGTACCCAATGCCAATTCGGAGAAGCTGACCGGAATTGTCACGGTCAGGTCATCACCGTCGCGACCGAAAACATTGTCCGGCCGCACATGCACGGTCACGTACAGGTCACCCGACGGAGCGCCCCGCAACCCGGCCTCGCCCTGGCCGGCCAGCCGGATCCGTTGCCCATCCTCGACACCCGGCGGGATCCGCACGTTGATGGTGCGGGTGCGGGTGGTGACACCGGTGCCCTTGCACTCGTCGCAGGGGTGCTCGATGATCGACCCGCTGCCGCGGCAATCGGTGCAGGGTTCGGAGAAGCCGAACGCGCCCTGGTTGCGACTGATGACCCCGGAGCCGTTACACGTGGCGCAGACCTTCGGGCTGGTGCCCGGGCGCGCGCCGCTGCCATGGCAATTCGTGCACGGCGCAGGGCTGGTGAGCCGCAATGGCATCGCCACGCCCTTAGTGGCCTCGAGGAAGCTCAGTTCGGCCTCGGTCTCCAAATCGTTGCCACGCCGTGGCCGGCTCGGACGCGGGGCGCCGCCCCGGCCGAACAAGCCCCCGAACAGGTCGCCGATATTGGTGCCGCCGCTGCGGCCGGCGGCGTCGAACAAATCGTTGAGATTGAATTCGGCGCCGTCGCCGCCCACGTTGAAGCCGCCGCCGAAGTCGCCGCCGTTGAACCGGCGACCGAACCCGCCGCCCGCGAACAGGCGGCGGGTTTCGTCGTACTCCTTGCGCTTGGCCTGATCCGTCAGGACTTCCTTGGCTTCGGACACTGCCTTATAGCGGTCTTCGGCCGCCTTGTTGTCCGGGTTGCGGTCGGGATGGTTCTCGGCGAGCAGCTTGCGGGCCACCCGCTTGATCTCGTCTTGGCTGGCGTCAGGGGAGACGCCCAACTCCTTATAGAAGTCCTTTTCGACCCACTCCCGTTGGGCCATTTCGCGTCACCCCCTCTCACCTTTCTGCATTTGTCTCGTCGTTAATTCTCCGTTGGTTCTGATTCTGCGGTCTGCTCGGCGTTATTGGCGTCGTTATCGGCTGTGTCGGCGCCCTCTCCCGGAAAGGTGTCGACCACGCCGACCATGGCGTGCCGCAAAATCTGGTCACCGAGCTTGTAGCCCTGCCGCATGACGTTGCCGATCACCGGCCTCGAGCCTTCAGCCCCATCGCCTTCGTGCTGGACCGCCTCGTGCAGCTCTGGGTCGAAGTCGTCGCCCTCGGCGCCGAACGCCGCCAGGCCGAGCCCGGTCAGCGTGCTGGTCAGCTTGTCGGCGACCGAGCGCAGCGGACCTGACTCCAGATCACCGTGGCTGCGTGCCCGATCGAGATCGTCGAGCACGCCCAGCAATTGGCTGACCACGGTGGCCTTGGCACGGTCCGCCGCCGCCTGCTGGTCACGCAGCGCCCGCTTGCGGTAGTTAGCGAAGTCGGCGTGCGCCCGTTGCAAATCGGCCGTCAACTCGGCGACCTTGTCGGAAGCGTCCGCCGGCGCGGCTTCCGGGGCCGGCCCGCTCGGGGCCGGCTCGGAAGCCACGTGTCGTACCTCGCCGGTCTCGGGATCAACCCGCCGCTTGTCGGTGACGGTTACCGGTTCGTGTGGGTTGCCTTCGGTCACTTGGCCTCCCGGTCATCATCGACCACCTCCGCGTCGACGACGTCATCGGCTCCGCTCGGGCCGGCCTCAGCGCCGCCGCCGGCGGGCTGCTCGGCCTGGGTCGCCTCGTAGATCGCCTGGCCCAGCGCTTGAGACTCCTGGCCCAGCTTCTCCATCGCGGCCTTGATCGCGCCGATGTCGGTGCCCTCCAGCGCCGTCTTCGCCTCGCCGATCGCCGCGTCGACCTTGGTCAGGGTGTCCTCGGGAACCTTGGAGCCGCCCTCGGCCTCGCGCTGGTCTTTGACGAACTTCTCCGTCTGGTAGACCAGCGATTCGGCCTGGTTGCGAACGTCGGCCTCCTCGCGACGCTTGCGGTCCTCGTCGGCGTGCGCCTCGGCGTCCTTGATCATCCGGTCGATCTCCTCCTTGGACAGGCCGGAGCCCTCCTGGATTTTGATCGTGTTCTCCTTGCCGGTGCCCTTGTCTTTGGCGGTGACGTGCACGATGCCGTTGGCGTCGATGTCGAAGGTGACCTCGATCTGCGGCACGCCGCGCGGCGCCGGCGGAATACCGGTCAGCTCGAAGGAGCCGAGCAGCTTGTTGTGCGAGGCGATTTCGCGCTCACCCTGATAGACCTGGATCTGCACCGACGGCTGGTTGTCATCGGCGGTGGTGAAGGTCTCCGACCGCTTGGTCGGGATCGTGGTGTTGCGCTCGATCAGCTTGGTCATCACGCCGCCCTTGGTCTCGATACCCAGGGATAGCGGCGTAACATCAAGCAGCAGAACGTCTTTCACCTCGCCCTTGAGCACACCGGCCTGCAGCGCGGCACCCACGGCGACGACCTCGTCGGGGTTGACGCCCTTGTTGGGCTCCTTGCCGCCAGTCATCTCCTTGACCAGGTCACTCACCGCGGGCATCCGGGTGGAACCACCGACGAGCACCACGTGGTCGATATCGGACACCGGAATGCCGGCGTCCTTGATCACCGACTGGAACGGATTACGGGTGCGGTCCAACAGATCCTGAGTGATCTTCTGGAACTCCGCACGCGTCAGCTGCTCGTCGAGGAACAGCGGGTTCTTGTCCGCGTCAACGGTGATGTACGGCAAGTTGATCGACGTGCTGCCCGACGAGGACAACTCGATCTTGGCCTTCTCGGCCGCTTCCCGCAGCCGCTGCATGGCCATCTTGTCTTTGGTCAGGTCGATGCCACTGGAGGCCTTGAATTTGTCGACCAACCAGCTGACAATCCGGTCGTCCCAGTCATCGCCACCAAGGTGGTTGTCACCCGAGGTGGCGCGGACCTCCACGACCCCGTCGCCGATCTCCAGCAGCGAGACGTCGAAAGTGCCGCCACCGAGGTCGAACACCAGGATCCGCTGTTCCTTCTCGCCCTTGTCCAGGCCGTAGGCCAGCGCGGCCGCGGTCGGCTCGTTGACGATCCGCAGCACGTTCAGCCCGGCGATCTGGCCGGCCTCTTTGGTCGCTTGACGCTGGGCGTCATTGAAGTAGGCGGGTGTGGTGATCACCGCGTCGGTGATGTCCTCACCGAGGTAAGCCTCGGCGTCGCGCTTCAGCTTCATCAGAACCCGGGCGCTGATCTCCTGCGCGGTGTATTTCTTGTCGTCGATCTCGATCGACCAGTCCGTGCCCATGTGCCGTTTGACCGACCGGATGGTGCGGTCGACGTTGGTCACTGCCTGGTTCTTGGCGGGCTGACCGACCAAGACCTCGCCGTTGCGGGCGAACGCAACGACCGATGGCGTGGTCCGGGAGCCCTCGGAGTTCGCGACGACGACGGGGTCGCCGCCCTCCAGAACTGAGACGACGGAGTTGGTGGTCCCGAGGTCGATACCGACCGCACGAGCCATAGTGAATCCTCCCTGATAATCGAGCTTTGTCAGTGCACTACGCTGAGTGAACCCCGCTCAAGCCTGCCTCCGCTGCCGGGGTGCTGTCAAGCCAAAGGTTGAGTCTGGTTCACTCAGGTTGTCGAATGGGTCAACGGCCCCGGTTGGCCGTTTGTTCCCCGATCCGGACGACGAGTTGGACGCGCTGGCGTCACCGCGTTACGCCCGGCCACGACGAGGCAGCGGAGCTGGGAGCTGAACCCCTTTAGGCTGCTATCTTCGCGGCCAGCGCGGCCAACTTGGCGTCGAGTTCCTGCGCGGCCGCCTCGAGTTCCGGGTTGTACTGGTAAACCATCAGCGATGACGGGTTGACGTAGATCAAGCTGCTGTGCCCGTTGTCCTCCTCGGCGACAAGCAACTCGACCGGGGCGAAGAGACCCGCGGTCACGTCGTGCCGCAACATCGTGATCGCGATCAGCGGGTTGCCGATGATGGCGCGCAACACTTTGCGGTCAATGCCGGCCTTCTTGATCCATCCGCCGTGGTTGAAGACCGTGAACAGCATGAACCCGCTTGGGCCGACGTGGGATTCGACCTCTTGGGCATACGAGTCCCAGCTGTCGAAATCCTCCGGGAAATCGTCGATCGGAACCGGCCGGCTGCCGACGTCGGCAAGTAACGCGGCAACCAGCTCGTCGTAGCTCTTCGTACTGTCGTAGCGCACCCGGACCCCATCGAAGCGGGTCTCACGCGAATCAGACTGCGGCATAGCCAACCTCCTCAACCTCGACGACCGCAGCTTCATCGAAGCGGTCATGCACGTGTGCTGCCGGGGTGCGGTCCACCACCAGGCTGAGTAATTCGGGCCGGCTGTAGTGGCCGCCGGCATCCATCTGTGACTTGCGGGCATCAATCAACGAGAAGTCGAGATCGGCGATTACCTCGCCCTCACCCGTGCGAACCGGTTCACCCAATAGTTCGCCCTGCGGGGTGATGACCGCGGTGAAACACCCACTGGAAATAGGGCCGATCGGGCATCCGGTATCGGCCATGATCTGCGCTTGCTGGTCGGCATCCAGCCAGGCGGTGGCGTTCACCACGAAAGCACCCGACTCCAGCGCATGATTGCGCACACTGATCTCCGCCTGCTGGGCGAACAGATCGCCGGCGAATGATCCCGGCCACATGCCCGAGTGGATCTGCTCGCCGTCGGCGATCAGGGCATAACGGGCCAGCGGGATGTAGTGCTCCCAGCAGGCCAGCTGTCCGATCCTCCCGACCGCGCTGTCGACAGCCCTCAGACCGCTGCCGTCACCTTGTCCCCAGATCATCCGTTCGTGATAGGTCGGCATGATCTTGCGCCGGCGCTGAAGCAACGCGCCGTCGGCGTCGAACAGCAGCTGGGTGTTGTACAGCGAGCCGCCGTCGCGCTCGGTGACACCGATCGACACCACCATTTCGGCCTGCCGGGCCGCTGCACTGATCGCATCCGTCGTCGGCGACGGGATCGTGACGGCCTGGTCGATCAATTTAAGGTGTTCCGCCCGCATCTCGAATGGACGTTGCACGAACGAGAAGTACGGGTAGTACGGGACCACGGTTTCCGGAAAAGTCGCGAACCGCACATCCTGCCGGGCCAGCTGTTCGACCTTGGCGACCACCCGCTCGACGGTCCCTTCCCGGCTGTACAGCACCGGGCTGATTTGCACCGCTGCGGCTCGGATCGTGTTCATGGCCGTCACCCTTCTTTCATCCTGTGTATCAACGGTTCTCACCGTCAGTCCGGAAGCCTCCTTTAACCACGCTGAGTATTGTCTGCTATACTCAGGTATACACCCTAGGTACAGCGGAGACAACCCAGGATTGAGGTGAGCTAGATGACATTCCTGCAGGGATCCCTCGTCGACCGCGATACCTGGTCGGCGGTCGGCGAGTGCCCGGTCGAGAAAACCATGGCGGTTGTCGGCACCAAATCGGCGATGCTGATCATGCGCGAGGCCTACTACGGCACTACCCGGTTCGACGACTTCGCCCGCCGGGTGGGCATCACCAAGGCCGCCGCTGCGGCGCGGCTCGCGGAACTGGTCGACCTCGGATTGCTGACCCGGCGGCCCTACCGTGAGCCGGGGCAGCGCAGCCGCGACGAATACGTCCTCACCGAAGCCGGCATTGATTTCATGCCAGTGGTCTGGGCGATGTTCCAGTGGGGACAACGCCACTTGCCGAACCGGGGGCGGCTAGGTCTGATCCATCTTGGCTGCGGCGCCGACGCGTCAGTCGAAATCCGTTGCGCCGAAGGCCACCCGGTGCCCTCGGACGAACTCGGCGCACGACTGGTCAGGTCGCGAGCCGAGCGCTCCGCCAGGGCCTAGGGGCGCATGGTGTAGGCGCCGTCGTAGGCCTTCACCTGCTCCCAGACCCGGTCGAAGCGGTCGGCATCTGTGATCGGCTTGCGCACCGCCGACAGCGACCACTCCTGTTGCGCCGAAGTAGAACTCGGCTTGCCGTGCAATGCGATCGCATGCGCGGAGAAGTCGCGGATTTGGAAGTCGAAGATCTGGTCCACCAGGTCACGGTCGAGTTCGAGGAGATCGGCTTGCTCAAGGATCAACTGGCCGTAGACGACGAGCGTGAACAGGTGCCCGACGACGAGGATGAAATCCAAGTCGCGCTGCTGGTCGGCAGCTGGCGCAGCCGTGGCCAGCAGTTCCTTGAGCGCACGAGCCTGCTCATAGAAGCGAGCGACGTTCGGTATCTCCAGGAATGTTTCGTAGACCGGGGTCCAATCGGCGAACTGCACCTTCGACGCGCCCCGAGCCGGCCCCTGCGCCCAGAAGAAGACGTCATCCGCCGGGTCGTTGCGGGTGGCGATCTCGGGGTACTCGGCGGGATTAAAAAGGTAGTTGGGCATAAATTTCAGGATCTGCGCGACGTTGACGTGCACCGTGCCTTCCAGCCGCGGCAAGGCGCCGATCAGCCGGGCGACTTCGCAGAAGTAAGTGTTCTTCTCGAAGCCTTTGGCGGCGAGGACATCCCAGAGCAGAGTGACAACCGTTTCGCCCTCAGAGGTCACCTTCGACTTGGTGACCGGATTGAAGAGCAGGTAGCGGCGGTCCTCTCGGCTGGCGCTGCGGAAGTAGTCGATCGCGCGGTCGCTGAACAGTTTCATCGCGATCAATCTGACGTAGGCGTCGACGAAACTCGCGCGCACGTGCGGGAAGTCGGTGACCGGGTTGCCGTAGAGGATGCGGTTGTTTGCGTGCGTGATTGCTTCGTAGAACGCGTGCTCGCACATGCCGATTGAAGCGGTGCACAGGTTGAATTTGCCGACATTGACGGTGTTGAGTGCGGCCGAGAACGCGTCGGGCCCGGCGCACAGTATGTCCTCCTCGTACACCGGATAGTCATTGAGCCGGAAGTTGCTCACGTACATCTGGCCGTGCACGACGTTGCCGATCAGTTCGTAATTCTGGTGGCTACTGTCTGCGACGAACCACACATAACCGTCGGCACCGTCGACGTCGGTGCGGCGCGAGAACACCGACACCATGCCGGCCACGTTGCCGTTGCCGATGTAGTACTTCTCTCCCGACGCGCGGAAGACCAGTCCGTCCCCGCTCTCGCCCCTTTCGACCGGGGTCAGCAGCATGTCGGTGTTGTAGATGTCCGCGCCGTGCTCGCGCTCGGAGAGCGCGAACGCCATCACGCCACCCGCTTCGAGTTGCTCGGCCGCGCGCTCCTTGGCCTTGATGTTGTCGCTCTGCCAGATCGGCCCGAGGCCCAGGATCGTGACCTGCTCGGCATACCAATACGCCAGCCCGTAGAACCCGAAGATCTCGCTGAGCGCGGCATTGCGAGAGGTGTCCCATCGTTTGTTCGGGTCGCCCCCGCCATACGCCGATGGTGTGAGGAACGTCGCGAAAATTCGCTCCTGTTTGATGAAATCCAGAAAGTCCGAGACCCACACCGCGTCAAGATCGTCGGTGAGCAACTTCGTCTTGCCGCGCATCTCGAACCAGTCGATCAGGGCCCGCAGTTGACGCCGCGTCTCGGCGTCGAACTGCCGCGGGTCGTAGGTGTTCGGATTGAACAACAGTCCACTGGAGTCCGTCATGGCGTTTGAATCTAGCAGCGAATAGCGCCCAGACGATCGAAAAACGCAGCTCAGAGGAATGCCGCATGTCCAGGCGGCGCCGTCGGATACCCTTTCCCCCAGCCTCACGACGATAGGAATCCGATGCCACCGCTGCCCGACGCGCCGACGCCGGCAGTACGCCAGGCGGCCGCGGACTTCTTGACTCGCGAAGACGCCGGGTACCACAAGGAGCTACGACCGCGGCAGCTGCAGATGATCGCGATCGGCGGCGCCATCGGAACCGGCCTGTTTCTCGGGGCCGGCGGGCGGCTGGAGTCGGCGGGGCCGGGGTTGTTCCTCGTCTACGGGATCTGCGGCGCCTTCGTGTTCCTGATCCTGCGCGCGCTCGGCGAACTGGTGCTGCACCGCCCCTCGTCGGGATCGTTCGTTTCTTACGCCCGCGAATTCTTCGGTGAGAAGGCGGCCTTCGTGGCCGGCTGGATGTACTTTCTGAACTGGTCGATGACCGGAATCGTGGACTCCACCGCGATCGCGAATTACTTTCACTACTGGACGGCGTTTCACGTGATCCCGCAGTGGACGCTGGCGCTGATCGCGCTGGTGGCGGTGGTGGCGGTGAACATGATTTCGGTGAAACTCTTCGGTGAGCTGGAATTCTGGGCCGCGCTGATCAAGGTGGTCGCGCTGATGACGTTCCTGGTCGTCGGGACGGTTTTTTTGGCCGGGCGCTACCAGATCGACGGCCGGGACACCGGACTAAGTCTGTGGTCCGATCACGGCGGATTCCTGCCGACCGGTCTGCTTCCGCTGGTGCTCGTGACTTCCGGAGTCGTATTCTCTTATGCCGCAGTCGAGCTCGTCGGCACCGCCGCCGGGGAAACGGCCGAGCCGGACAAGGTCATGCCCCGTGCCATCAACTCGGTGGTGGCCCGCATCGCGATCTTCTACATCGGGTCGGTTGCGCTGCTGGCGCTACTGCTGCCCTACACCGCCTACAAAGAACACGAAAGCCCGTTCGTCACATTCTTTTCCAAGATCGGCTTCGGCGGCGCGGGAACGCTGATGAATGTGGTGGTCCTGACCGCGGCGTTTTCCAGCCTGAACGCCGGACTGTATTCGACTGGCCGGATTCTGCGTTCGCTGGCGATCAACGGCAGCGGCCCGAAGTTCACCGCGCGAATGTCGAAAAACGGTGTGCCCTATGGCGGCATCCTGTTGACCAGCATGGTCGGACTGTTCGGAGTCGTGCTCAATGCGGTCAAGCCGGGCCAGGCCTTCGAAATCGTGCTCAACATCGCTGCCATGGGCGTGATGGCGGCCTGGGCCACGATCGTGGCTTGCCAGCTGTGGCTCTACCGCGCGGCCAAGGCGGGGAAAATGCAGCGGCCCCATTTCCGGATGCCGTTGGCTCCCTATAGCGGCTACGCCACATTGGCGTTCCTGGCGGCCGTGCTGGTGCTGATGATGCTCGACCATCGGCGCGGCCACTGGATCATCGGCACGCTGGCGGTGGCAATCCCGGCCTTAGTCGGGGGCTGGTATCTGGTCCGCCACCGGGTGATGGCTACCGCCAAGGAGGTGAACCGATGAGCCGCAACCGATATGCGGCCACTCCGCCGCTCTACGGAATGGTGATGGTCTTCCTCGCTATCGCGATTGTCGCCGTCACCGCAAATCTGCATGCCGGCTGGTGGTCAATTCTGGGCTACGGAGCCGCCGCCGTGATCGCGGTGACGGGCTTCGCGCTCGCCTTCCGCGACTTCTCGTAACAGACGAAAGGATGATGCCGTGGCCATCAGCCTGACCTACCGAGACAAGATCGCCGTCCTCAATCTCGGCGACGACGAAAACCGGTTCTCACCCGTGTTTCTCGAGGAGGTGAACTCCCACCTCGACGAAATCATCGGTTCCGGAGCAGCTGGCCTGGTCACCACAGCAGGCGGCAAGTTCTACACCAACGGGCTGGATCTGGACTGGCTGGCCGCCCATGGTGAGCAGACCCAGTGGTACGTCGGGCAGGTGCAGGCTATGCTGGCCCGGGTATTGACGCTGCCGATTCCCACTGCGGCCGCTCTGGTCGGCCACGCGTTCGGTGCCGGAGCAATGTTGGCCCTGGCACACGACTTTCGGGTGATGCGGGCCGACCGCGGCTACTTCTGCTTTCCCGAAGCGGATATCCGCATTCCGTTCACTCCCGGCATGGCCGCGCTGATCCAGGCCAAACTCACCCCGCAGGCGGCGGTCGCCTCGATGACCACCGGACGGCGCTTCGGCGGGGAGGACGCGGCGAGCCACGGCATGGTCGATGCGACCGCACCCGAGGGTGCAGTTACCGACGCTGCAGTTGACCTGCTGCGGCCGCTCGGCGGGAAGGATCCCGGCACGCTGGGGGCGATCAAGCAGACGATGT
Source organism: Mycobacterium sp. NGS48 (assembly GCF_059812585.1). NCBI lineage: Bacteria > Bacillati > Actinomycetota > Actinomycetes > Mycobacteriales > Mycobacteriaceae > Mycobacterium > Mycobacterium sp. NGS48. The sequence continues at coordinate 142,482 of NZ_JCALCY010000001.1, read as the reverse complement.
TCGGCCCGGCCGCTGAGACGCTGATCGCGGATGCCGCTGCATCCTCGGCTTAGCTCGAAACCGACTGTGTAATCAGGGATTTGAGTGTGTACTCAGGGACGGCCGTCGGCAAAAATCCCGCCCTGGATTCACACTCGACTCCCAGCATTCACACTCGATAGTGCTGCGTCCTCCTCCTCCGGGTCGTCCCAGAGCAGCAGTTGACGCACCGCGGGGCGTGATCCGTAAGGCTGCAGCATCTGACTGGCCGGGCGCGGCCGCACCCGCTGCGGCCACCAGAACCAGCGCCCCAGTAGCGCTGCGATGGACGGCGTCATGAACGAGCGGACGATCAGGGTATCGAACAGCAGGCCCAGCGCAATCGTGGTACCGACTTGTCCGAGAATCACCAACGCGCTGAAGGCGAACGACGACATGGTGGCGGCAAACACCAGGCCGGCAGTAGTGACCACCGAACCGGAGCCGGCCATCGCGCGGATGATGCCCGTCTTCAACCCCGCGCCGATCTCTTCTTTGAACCGGGAGATCAGCAGCAGGTTGTAGTCGGATCCGACCGCCAACAGCAGGATGACGGCCAGCGCCAAAACAACCCAGTACAACTGCATCCCGAGGATGTCCTGCCAAACCAGCACCGAGAGCCCGAATGATGCGCCCAACGACAGCGCCACCGTGCCGACGATGACGATCGCGGCGACCAGGCTTCGGGTGATGAACATCATGATGAGCAGGATCAGGCTCAGCGCGGCGATCCCGACGATCATCAGGTCGTATTTGACGGAGTCCTGGATGTCCTTATAGGTCGCCGCGGTTCCGGCGAGATAGATGTGGGAGCCCTCCAAAAGAGTTCCCTTCACGGCCTCTTTCGCTGCTTTCTTGATCGGGTCGACATGCGAGATTCCCTCGGGCGTCGCGGGATCACCGTCATGGGTGATGATCATCTGAGCGGCCTTGCCGTCCGGTGACATGAAGAGTTTCACGCCCCGCTTGAAATCGGGGTTCGAGAACACCTCCGGAGGCAAGTAGAAGGAGTCATCGGTTTTGGCCTTGTCGAAGGCTTGCCCCATTGCGGCCGGATTGTCATTCGCAAAGGCCGACTGATTATTGATCCCCGAGTTGGTCGCGTAGTTGGACAGCGTCAGCTCCAGATTCGTCATCTGGCTCTGGATTTGGGGTGGGATCAGCGCCACCAGTTGCGGCTGGAGCGCATCCAATTTATCCAGAGACGCCGTGATGGCTTCGAACTGCTCCGTGAGTTCGTCGATGCCGTCGATGGCATCGAAGACGTTTCTCAGTGCGAAACAGACGGGGATGTCGTAGCAGTGCTTTTCCCAGTAGAAGTAGCTGCGAATGGGCCGGAAGAAGTCTTCGAAATTCGCGATCTTGTCTCTCAGGTCAGTGATCGTGCCGATCGTGTCATGAAAGCTTTGGGTCTGCTCATGCGTAGCAGCGGCAGTCTGCTGTTGGAGTGCATATTGCTGCTGCAAGATGTCGATCGTTTTTCTCAGCTCGCCGGCCTGCTTGAGCAAGTCGGCGGCCCGGTCTTTTTGGTATTTCAGGTTCATGACCTGACCGACGCTTTGCTGGCTGAGCTGAAACGGTATCGAGCTGTGGTCGAGCGGTGTCCCCAACGGCCGGGTAATCGCCTGCACCTTCGCGATACCCGGCGTATGGAAGATGCTTTTGGCGACCCGCTCCAAGACGAGCATGTCAGCCGGGTTGCGCAGGTCGTGATCCGCCTCGACCATCAGCAACTCGGGATTCAGCCGGGCCTGTGAGAAGTGGCGCTCTGCGGCCGCATACCCGATCTTGGCCGGGGTTTCGGCAGGCAAGTATGGCTTGGAGTCGTAACTCGTTTTATATCCCGGTAGCGCGAGCAGACCGACAAGCGCGACCGCGATTGTCACCACGAGGATAGGTGCCGGCCAGCGCACGATGGCGGTGCCGATACGCCGCCATCCCCGGGTCCTCATGGTGACTTTGGGTTCGAGGAGACCGAACCGGCTGGCCACCGCAAGCATGGCGGGCGCCAGAGTCAGCGCGGTCAGCACCGAAACCAGCATCCCCACCGCAGAGGGGACGCCCATCGACTGAAAATAGGGCTGCCGCGCGAACGTCAGGCAATACACCGCGCCGGTGATCGTCAGGCCCGAACCCAACACGACGTGCGCGGTGCCGTGAAACATCGTGTCGAAGGCCGTTTCTCGGTCTTCGCCGGCTCCGCGCGCCTCGTGATACCGGCCCAGGACAAAGATCGCGTAATCCGTGCCGGCGGCGATCGCCAGCAGCGTGAGGATATTGACCGAGAACGTCGAAAGCCCAATCAAACCGGAGTTCCCCAGCACGGCCACGACTCCCCGCGCCGCAGCCAGTTCGACGAGGACCGTGACAAGCACCAGCATGGTGGTGACGACGGAACGATAAACCCACAGCAACATCATCACGATCACCACCAAAGTGATCAGCGTGACCTTGACGATGCCCTTGTTGCCAACCTCGAACTGATCGGTGATCAGCGGCGCCGCGCCGGTCACATAAGCCTTGACGCCCTCCGGCGGCGGCGTGTGATCGACGACGCCGCGAACCGCGTCGACCGACTCGCCCGCTAGCGCGTCACCTTGATTACCGGCCAGGTACACCTGAACCAACGCGGCCTTGCCGTCGTTGCTCTGAGAGGCCGACGCCGTCAGCGGATCGCCCCAGAAATCCTGGATGTGCTCGACGTGCTTGGTGTCCTGCTCAAGCCGATGGATCAGGGTGTCATAAAACCGATGGGCGTCGTCGCCGAGGGGCTTATCCCCCTCCAGCACGATCATGGCCGCGCTGTCAGAGTCGAATTGTTGGAACACCTTGCCGATGTGTTTCATCGCCTGCAGCGCCGGCGCGCTCGGGGAACTCATGCCCACCTGATGCGCCTTGGCCACGGTCTCCAGATTCGGTACCGCAATGTTGGTGAGGGCAGCAACGCCGACCCACAGCATGATGATCGGCACGGCAAGCCGGCGGATGGTATGCGGCACGAAGCGCCGCGGGGCGTGGTCGTTACTCATCCGGATTTGTCGAGGCAGTAGGTGTAGGCGTTCACTTCGTTGACGGTCCTCTCGTCCTTGACCTCGTCGTTGATGATGATGCGGCAGCCGAGCGTGCTGCTGTTGCCTTGCGCGGTCAGGTTGGCGATGACCGCGGGGTCGGTAGTGGTGTCCTCGTATTTCCACGGCAGCGGAGCGTGGTCGACTCGCTGCGGCACCGCGTGGATGTCTTGGTAGTTGATGGTGGCCACAGTCCCCGGGTCACCGAAGACCTCGTAGACCACGCGCTTCGGATTAAACGGAACGGTGTCATTCAAGACGCCACTCGGAGTGGAGGTGTCGTTGTGCGAGCCGAAGATGCCGTGCAGCCGATACACGCCGAAACCCGCGAGCGCCACCAACCCGACGGTGATCAGCACCATCCACCAGCGCCTGACCAGGCCGAAGACTGAAAGCTGCTTCACCCGTTGGCCTTTCGATCACCGGTGACGCCGAGGTCATCGTCGCTGTATTAAGCAGGAAACCTAGGAGAACAGTACGGTACCGGACCGGACCGCACAAGAGACGATGCCGTATACAGTCGGATGTCGGCAGCTGGCCGCGCTACCGGGTGAGGCTGGGCAGGATGACGTCGTCGACGAGGGTTTGCACCGTCTGCGGGTTGGCGGGCCGGTCCTGGACGACAGATCGGAAGATCAGGTAGCCGGGCAGCAGATCCCAAAGTTCGTCGTTGATCGCAGCGCTGGCGATCTCACCGCGATCGACAGCCTGCTGCAGCACGTGCCGGACGAGGGCCTTCCGCTGGTCGACGAATTCGTGTTGCATGACCGCGTTGAGCGCGGGGTTGCGCGACGTCTCGACCAGCACCGCGCGAATGGTGCTGGCATGCTGGCGAGTCTCCTGGGCGACCAGCTCGCCCAATCGCAGCAAATCGCCACGTAGCGTGCCGGTGTCGGGTGGGACGGCGACTTGGCGGATCCCCTCGATGAGTGCGGCCAACACCAGTTCGGCTTTCGACGGCCAACGCCGGTACACGGTGGCCTTGCTCGCCCGGGCGGTGGCCGCGACAGCATCCACCGTCAGTCGGTCATAGCCGTGTTCCTGCAGCAATTGCAACGTCACCGCAAGCAACTCGGTTTCGCGCGGCGACCACGGCGAAGGGTCCGCTGCGCAGTCGGCAACCTGGGTCACAGCGCCCACAATAGAGTCCGTCATTTAGTACTGTCCAGTACCGTACCGGCGGGTTCAGGCGGGTTCGTCGATGTCGCACCCGGTGGCCAGGTCGCTGCAGTCGACGTTCTCGACATCCGAGCGGTCGCGCAAGTAGGCGCCTGCGCCGGTGTCTCCGCTGACGCTGGCCAGTACCTCGGGCCAGTGCCGGCGTGCGATGACGACGGGGTGGCCGGGCCGATTGCCGAACGTCGCGCGTGCCAGCCCCCCGCGAGATGCCAACGCCCGCTGCAGGACTCGGCTCACCACGTCGCCCCCGACGTCGGGAGTGTCGACGACGTGCAGCGCGGCGTAGTCGGCCCGCAGCCGATCAGCGGCGGCCAAACCGATGCGCACCGATGCGCTCAGCCCGTCCTGCCAGTCGTGTGCGGTGACCGCGGTGACACCAGCGGGGGCGGGCACCTGGGCGGCGCCGAGCACCAGCACGACGTCGTCACATCCGCCGCCGCGCAGCGCCCGCACCGCGATCTCCAGCCAGCCGTCGACCAGAATCTTCGGCTTGCCGTAGCGTCGGCCGGCGCCGGCCGCCAGCAGCACGCCCGCGGTTTTCATGGCCCCATGTCGTGGTGGATGCGGCCGTCGACCTCGGTCAGCGGTCGTCCGCCACCGCCCGAACACCGGGCGATGATCTCGGCGGCGATCGACACCGCGGTTTCCTCCGGAGTGCGGGCACCGAGATCCAGGCCGATCGGGCCGGCGAGCCGGTCGAGTTCGGCTTCGGTCAGTCCGGCCGCACGCAGTCGATCCAGCCGGTCGTCGTGGGTGCGACGCGAACCCATCGCACCGACATAGCCGACAACGGGAAGCCGCAGTGCCACCTGGAGTAGCGGTACGTCGAACTTGGGATCGTGGGTGAGCACGCAGACGACGGTTCGCGCGTCGATCGCGCCCTGCGCGGACTGCGAGCGCAGGCAGCGGTCGGGCCAGTCGACGATGATGTCGTCGGCGGTCGGGAATCGGGCCCGGGTGGCGAACACCGGGCGAGCGTCACACACCGTGACCCGATATCCGAGGAAGGCACCCTGTCGTGCGAGCGCCGCCGCGAAGTCGATGGCCCCGAAGATCAGCATCCGGGGCGGTGGTGCGTGGCTGGCCACGAACACGTCCATGCCGACGTCCTGGCGTTCGCCGTCCGGGCCGTAGGTCAGCACGCCGGTGCGTCCGGCGGCCAACATGCCGCGGGCGTCATCGGCGACGGCGGCGTCGGTCCGCGCCGACCCCAGCGAGCCGTCGAGCGAATCGGCCGTGATGACCATCCGGCAACCCAGTCGGCCGGGGTCGGGGTGGGCGATCACGGTGGCCACCGCGGTGGGGCGGTGGGTGGCGATGCGATCGGCCACCACCTGTAATTGCGGAAAGGTGTGCCGGGAGATCGGCTCGGCGAAGATGTCGATTTCCCCGCCGCAGGTCAGGCCGACAGCGAACGGATCGTCAGCGCTGATGCCGTAGCGCTGCAGTTCGGGTCGTCCGGCGCGCGCCACCTCGGTGGCCAAGTCATAGACCGCCGCCTCGACACACCCGCCGGACACCGAACCGGCGACCGCTCCGTTCGGCGCAACCATCATCGCCGCACCCGCCGGACGCGGCGACGAGCCCAGCGTGCGCACCACGGTGGCGACACCCGCGATGCCACCGGTTCTCCAGATCGAGGTCAACTCCGGCAAGACGTCACGCACGACCACTCCGTGGCGCACGGGCTATCGACTGTGATAACCGCACTCTCATATGATGACATTGCACTTCTCATAACGCGATAACCTGCTGAATCGAGATGGAGCGATGGCATGGCTGACCTGGCGCAACGCACCGTCACCCCTCGATATGCCGGTACCCGGGTGCATCGGGTCGAGGACACCCGGTTGCTCACCGGCCGGGGCACGTTCGTCGACGACGTCTCGCGGCCGGGCATGCTGCACGGCTGTTTCGTGCGCAGCCCGTTTGCCCGCGCCCGCATCAACGGCATCGACACCGCGGCGGCGCTGGCGCTGCCAGGCGTGCGGGCAGTGTTCGTCGCGGCCGACCTCAACCCGTGCGTCAAGGAAGCCTGGCACGCGGTAGCCGGCAAAGATGTCCCGGACACGCCGCGCCCGCCGCTGGCCGAGGGGGAGGTCAAGTTCGTCGGCGACCCGGTTGCCCTCGTCGTCGCCGAAAACCGGTATGTCGCCGAAGACGCGGTCGAACTGGTCGAGGTCGACTACGAGCCACTGCCTGCGATCGCCGACTTCACCGCCGCTCAAGGCTCCGACGTCGTGGTCCACGAGGCGTATCCCGACAACGTCGCGGGCGGGATGGCCGGAGCACCGCCGGACGAGGAGACGTTTGCGGCCGCCGCATGCGTGGTCTCCGAGAATGTCTATCAGCAGATTTATCTGCCGGTGCCGATTGAGACGCGCGGCATGGTCGTCGAATGGTCGTCTGCGGCCGATGAACTCACCGTCTGGGCATCCACCCAGACGCCGCACGAGCTGCGGGCATTCGCCGCGCGCCTGCTGGGCGTTCCGGCGCAGCGGGTCCGGGTCATCATGCGCGACACCGGCGGCGGCTTCGGCCAGAAGGTGGTGCCGATGCGCGAAGACATGTGCATCATGCTGGCAGCGCGCAAAGTGCCGGCGGCGCTGAAGTGGATCGAGGACCGCCGCGAGAACCTGATGTCGGCCGGGCAGGCACGTCACGTCGACGGCAGAGCCCGAATGGCTTTCGACGATGACGGCACCCTGCTGGCAGCCGACATCGACTTCGCTCAGGACATCGGCGCCTATCCCACGCCGTATCCGGTGTTGACCACCGCCGCGATCGGCATGTTCTTCCCCGGTCCCTACCGGGTGCCCAAGTCCAGCTTCAACTACAAGACGGTGTTCTCCAACACCGCCGGCCTGGCGGCCTATCGCGGGCCGTGGCAGTACGAAACGCTGGCGCGCGAGATCCTGCTCGACATCGCCGCCCGCAAAATGAACATGGATCCGGTGGAGCTGCGCCGGCGCAACATCCTTCGCGGTGATGAGATGCCGTACTTCAACCCCAACGGCATGCCCTATGACCACGTGGCCCCGAACGACACGTTCGAGCAGGCGGTGAAGATCCTTGACCACGAAGGCTTTCGCAAAGAGCAGCGCGAGGCACTGGCGCAGGGACGCTATATCGGACTTGGGTTTTCGGCCTACATCGAGCCGACCGGTGCGGCCACCGGCCATCTGGCCACCGAGGGCGCCACCATCCGAATCGAGTCGACCGGCAAGATCAACGTCTACGTCAACGGCGGCTCCACCGGCAACAGCATCGAAACCACCGTCGTCCAGTTGACCGCCGACGCGCTGGGCGCCGACATCGCCGACGTGGCGTGCATCCAGGGCGACACCGCGGTCACGCCGTACGGGGCGGGAACCCAGGGCAGCCGCAGCGGTCCGATGACGGCCGGGGCGGTCGACCAGGCCGGCGGCATGCTGCGCACGCAGGTGGTGGCGATGGCTGCGCACTATCTCGGCGTGGCGGAAACGGATGTGGAACTGGCGAATTCACGCGCCACCGTGCACGACGATCCCGGAAAGAGCGTGAGCTTCGCCGATCTGGCGTACCGCGCCTACTACGAGCCGCAGCAACTGCCGCCGGGGACGTCGGCGTCGTTGGAGGCGACTGCACGCTTCACCTCGCAGGCGCCGATCCACTGGGCCAACGCCACCCACGCCTGCACCTGCGAGGTCGACGTGGAAACCGGTCACGTCAAACTGCTGCGCTACATCGTCAGCGAAGACGTCGGCCCGATGATCAATCCCAATGTGGTGGAAGGCCAAATCGCCGGCGGGACAGTGCAGGGGATCGGCGGCGCGCTGATGGAAAACCTGGTCTACGACGACGACGGCAACCCGCTGTCGTCGACGTTCGTCGACTACCTGTTGCCGACGGCCACCGAGGTGCCGCCGATCGAGTTCGGCCACGTCGAAATTCCCGGCCCCGGCGTCGGCGGCTACAAGGGCGTCGGCGAGGGCGGGGCCATCGGATCGTCACCGGCCGTGATCAACGCGATCAACGACGCACTGGCGCCGTTGGGCGTGACGCTGACCCATCTGCCCGCCAGCCCGGCGTCGATCGTTTCGCTGCTCGAGCAAGCTCACGACAAGTAAGGACCCCGAAGTTGGAGCTCAACAACGAATTTCGTGTCGCGGTACCGCCGGCCAAGACGTGGGAGGTGCTCACCGACGTCGAACGGGTTGCCCCCTGTCTGCCCGGCGCCACTCTGCTGAGCGTCGACGGCGACGAGTTCACCGGCGCGGTCAAGGTCAAGGTGGGCCCAATCACCGTGTCCTACCAGGGGTTCGCCTCCTTCCAGGAAAAGGACGCGGCCGCCCAGCGGGTGGTACTCAAAGCCAACGGCAAAGAGACCCGCGGCAACGGCAACGCCGCGGCGGTGGTGACCGCCCAGCTCAAAGACGAGGGAGCGGCGACTGCCGTCGTCATCACCACCGACCTGACCATCTCGGGCAAAGCGGCACAGTTCGGCCGCGGGGTATTGGCCGATGTGTCCACTAACCTGATCGCCCAGTTCGCCAAACGGCTCGAGGCCGACTTACTCGGCGGCCAAGCAGGCGCTGAAACCTTCTCGGCGACAATGACGTCCGTATCCGCGGCGCAGGATGCCACGACCGATTCGGTCGACCTTCTCAAGGTGGTCGCGTTTCCGCTGGCTAAGCGGGCCATGCCGATACTCGCCGGTCTTGCCGCCGGGACGGCGCTCGGGTTTCTCCTGGGCCGCCGGAACCGGCGGATGCGTGCGCATCCAGTGCTGGCCGAGGATCTGCAGGCCGCTTTGGTCCGGCTGCTGTCATGAAAGCTGCCCCCTTCGCTTATCACCGTCCTGAGTCGGTCAAGGAGGCGGTGGGCCTGCTCGACGAGTATGGCGACGAGGCGAAGATCCTGGCCGGCGGGCAGAGCCTGGTGCCGATGCTGGCGATGCGCCTGACCTATTTCGAGAACCTCGTCGACATCTCGCGTGTCGACGAGTTGGTGGGCATCGACCTGTGCGGCGAGGAGGTGCGGATCAGTGCGGCGACCCCGCACGCATTGGTCGGGATGGACGACGAGGTCGCCGATTCGGTTCCGTTGCTCACCCGGGCCACGCCGTTGATCGGGCACTTCCAGATCCGCAGCCGGGGCACCCTCGGCGGTTCGATCGCCCACGCCGATCCCGCGGCAGAGTACGGCGCGGTGGCGCTGGCGCTCGGCGCCCAGATGGAAGCGGTGTCGTCGACTGGCACCCGGGAGATCGCCGCCGACGACTTTTTCACCGGGCTGTGGGAGAACTCGCTGGAGTCCGGCGAAATACTGACCGCCGTGCGCTTTCCGGTGTGGGGCAGTCGATCCGGGTTCGCCATCGAGGAATTCGCGCGCCGCCATGGCGACTTCGCGATCGCCGGCGCCGCGGTGGCCGTCCAGCTCGACGACGACAACCGGATCGGCCGGTGCGGTATCGGGCTGCTTGGGCTCGGGTCCACTCCAGTGCGGGCCTCGGCCGCCGAGCAAGCGGTGCTCGGCCGTCCCGTCGACGACATCACGTCGCAGCAGATCGGTGAACTGGCCATGGCCGATCTCGACGATGTTCCCGCCGACCTGCAGGGATCGGCTGCATACCGAACCAGAGTGGGCGCCACGATGGTGGGGCGCGCCTGGACTCAGGCGATTCAGGAGGCACGCGATGAATGAATTGCCGGTCCGCGTATCGGTCAACGGGCACCCGACCGAAGCGATCGTCGAGCCCCGGCTGACGCTGGCCGACTATCTGCGCGAACGTTGCGGGCTGACAGGGACCCACCTGGGCTGCGAGCACGGCGCCTGCGGCGCGTGCACGGTGCTGCTCGACGGGGCGGCGGTGCGGTCCTGCCTGATCTTCGCCGTCCAGACCGACGGCATGGAGGTGACGACGGTCGAAGGCGTCGCCTCCCCCGCCGGTGAGCTGTCGCCGGTGCAATCGGCACTGCGTGAATGCCACGGCCTGCAATGTGGTTTCTGCACACCGGGTTTCGTTATGTCGATTACCGCGCTGCTGCGCGACAACCCGCAGCCCACGGACACCGAGATCCGCGAGGGTCTATCCGGCAACTTCTGCCGCTGCACCGGCTATCAGGGCATCGTCAACGCCGTTCACCGCGCCGCCGAGTCGATGTCGGGCCCGGCAGCGGATCAGCCCGGCAGACCAACAGCGGTTGCGAAAGCCTTTAGTTCGCGCGGGATATCGGATCCGGCCGGCTGGTAGGCGAGCTCGGTGACGCCGGCCGCGGCGAGCCTGGCGATCTTGTCCATGATCTGCTCGGCGCTGCCGGTCAGCGCCGTCGAGCTGGCAAGCGGGAGGAGGTCGGCGACGTGGGGCTCGTCGCGCGTGTTGGCCCTTACCAGATGCCCATCGTGGATCGCCAGATGCCGCTCATTCTCCGGACAGGCCTCGATCGCCTCGCGCCATGCGCGCCCACCGGGTAGTGCGTCAACCGCATCAGCGCCGCCGCGTTCGTAGCTGGCGTGATACAGCACGACCGTCCCGGGACCCGCGGCGTCCGCGACCCGAGGAGAAGTCAGGTCCTCCCCCTCGTCGAGCACGGTGCCGAACGCCAGTAGCGCCCGCCACGCGGACACCTTCGCCGCATCGGGTTGGGGCAGCGCGGCGGAGAACACGCCGTCGCCTAGTTCGGCCGCCACGGCCAGACCCTTTGGGCCGTCGGCGCCGATCAGGATCGGCACGTCAACCGGCCGCTCGGCGCCGAAGCCCGGCGGGTGCATCATGCGCACCGCCGCCCCCTGCCATTCGGCGGTTTCGCCCGCGAGAAGAGCCCTCAGGCACCGGACGTAGTCGGCGACGTGCCGCCACGGCATCGGCCGCTGGCCGAGGGTGAATCGACCGGTAAAGCCGGAGCCGATCGCCACCGCCACCCGTCCAGGCGCCAGGCCGACCATCTCAGCGATCGCGGCAGCGTTCACCATCGGATGGCGCAGGCTGGGGACAAGTACTGCCGGTCCAAGACCGATGCGTGACGTACGCTCCGCACACCGGGTGAGCACCATCCACACGTCCGGGTAGAGGGCCGGCGAATCGTAAAGCCAGGCACGCTGGTAGCCAAGCGCTTCAGCCAGCTCCACGTGCGCGGGAGTCTCGGACGAGGTTGCGAACGCACACGAAATGTCCATTAGGCGGACACTACTGAACCAGGACGCGCAGGATGCCCGCATGAACACCGCTGCCCAAGGTGCGTCACTGCAGTCACTTGCATCACTTCGTACGTAGGCTGATTCCGATATGTCTGTGCGCAGAGCGAAGCTCGGTCTGATCGGCGCCTGGCTGCTGGCCGCGCTGCTGGCCCCCGGCTGCAGCACGTCTACCGACGGCAAGCCCGTGGCGGTCCCGGGCGCAGGAGCGCCCGAACCGTCGTTCCCGACCGCCAGGCCGTCACTCCGGCCGACGGCGAAGCCGCCAATGCCCAGCCCGTCACCGAGCCCGACCGCGCCGGGCGGCGCTATTGCGCTACCGCCCGACCAGAATGGCTACGTCTTCATCGAGACCAAATCCGGTCAGACACGCTGCCAGATCGCGACAGACACGGTGGGTTGCGAAGCGCAGTTCACCAACTCGCCGATCAAGGACGGTGAGCACGCCAACGGCGTCAATGTCACCGCCAGCGGGGACGTGCAGTGGGTGCTGGGCAATCTGGGCGACATCCCTACCGTGACCATCGAGTACCGCACCTATGACGCGCAGGGCTGGACGATCGATGCCTCCGAGAAGGGCACCCGTTTCACCAATGAGCGCACCGGCCACGGCATGTTCGTCAGCATCGAGCACGTCGACACGTTTTAGCGGACCGAGTTGATGCGCAGCGTATGCGGCCGCCGTCACGGCATCGCCTCGGACCATTCGATATGTCCCTCGTAGCCAAGCGTTTTCGCCATGCCACGGTAGTCATCCCGGAAGCGCGTGTAAGCGGCGCCATCACCACGGGCCCGGCCCAGCATCGCCCGCAGCCGCAACAACCAGACGTCGCACAGCATCAGGGCCCCATCGGCTGATGCGCTCGCCAGCCGGTCAATCGCGGCCTCGGCATCGGTCACGTCACCGTCGGCCTCGCGATCGAGCAGTGTCTCCACCAGAACAGCCGTCACGGGAATGCTCCATAACAGCAGATATCTCTCGCGGAACAGATGGTCGGCGACGGCGCGTATCACCGATATGGCGGCATCGCGATCTCCCTGATTGGCAGTCTCACGAGCTGAGTAGACCTGGGCGAGGGGCAAATCGCAAAGGTTGTGTCCTCGGTTCAGAAACACTTCGCTTACCTCGGCCAACAGCTGCTCTCCGTGGGCACGCTCGACGAGGGTGTCGCGGTGCACCAGGGCAACGCCTAACGCCGCCTGGGTAAAGCGCACCACGACGTCATCACTGGATCGCTCGGCGACTCGTAGTGCATCCTCGATCTCGTGCAGCGCACGGTCATCGGGCCTCAGCACGCCAAACGGTATTCCCAGCAAGTAGACATAGCCGACGACCCCGGCATACGACGCGGGATCAGCGCGGCGGGCCATAGCCAGGCCGTGCCGCAGGTCTTCCGACCATCCGGGACGGCCCAAAAAGTAACGAGCCATCCCCCGCGACGCAACGGCGAGCACCAACGGAGACCCGACTAGGAAGTTGCCTTTCGAGAGATCACCGTCGGCCAGATCGATGACGGTCTGTGACCATCGCAAGACGTCACGCCATTCGGCACTCTCGATCTTGCCGTAAATCACCGGGAAGGACAGACCCACGGTCAAGGTTGGTTCTCCGACCGACTCAGCGAGCGCCCAGGCTTCCGAAGCCAGCTGCGACGCCTCGCGCACCCGGTCCTGGTGCGCGTAGCCAACTACCAACCCTGCCGTCGCGATGCCAAGGGACGCCTTGTCCCCCGCGGCGCTGCACAACTCCCGCAATTCATCAAAGCGGTCGCCCGCGACATTGGCGTGGACTCGCCAGCCGGTCCCGCATGACATGGTGCGCGGGACGATGCGCATGGCCGCCCGATCCGGGTCATCGGCGGGTAGTGCGTCGGCGATGATTCGGGCCCGCTCCCAACTCAATCGCGCGGCGGCGATGTCACGGTTGGTCGCCCATGTTGCGGCACGCATTTGCCAGCCGTAGGCGGCGCGCAGATCACCGGCAGCCTCCAGATGTTCAGCGATCAGGGCAGCATTTTCATCAGGCGTGATCGGGCTACGGGCCTCGATTGCGGCTGCCAGCCGCCGATGTAACTCGGCACGATCCGACTTGAGTTGTGATTCGTAGGCCACCATGCGGATCAGCGGATGGTGAAATACGTACTCGGGCTGTCGCTGAGACCTGATCTGATCGATCAGCTCGCCCACCACCAGGTCCTCCAGCACAGGATCAATCCCCAGCGTTTTCAACAGGTCCCGGCTGAATTTCGCACCGATGACCGCCGCAGCGTTCAGGGTGCGTTTCGCTTTGGGGTTCAGCCGGTCAACGCGAGCGGCGAGGGTGGCCTGCACAGTGGCGGGCACGGTGATCTCGGCAGCGTCGACCGTGGAGACATAAACGCTTCGGCTGCCTCGCAACACGGCACGCTCAGCGAGATCCCGCACCATCTCCTCGGCGAAAAACGGATTACCGGCGGCCCGCTCGGCGATCACGGAGGCCAACGCGGCGACTGAGGGATCCGGCCCGAGCAGCTGCGAGACCAATGCTGCGGTCTCTTGATCAGTCAGTGGCGCGAGGGCTATGGATTCGGCACCGGCAACGCGGCTCAGCACTCCCCGATATTCGGGGCGGTAGGTGACCAGTACCAGTGTGGCCGTCTGGGGGATCACCGTGAGGAACGCGGCCAGCATCGACTCGCTGACCTCATCAATCCAGTGGGCGTCCTCGATCACATAGAGCGCCGGGCTTTTCCGGGCCAACAAGGCGGCGTTCACGAACGCGGTCAAGCGCCGTCGCCGCGCATCCGGATCAATCTTGGCCAGAACGTCATCGGGTGCTGCGATGCCCAGCAGCTCGTTGAACAGCAGCACGTCTTCGGGGTCGGCATCAAAAGCTTGAGCCCGCACCCGCTCACGGGCCACTGGCTCGTCCAGCCCGCCAATTCCGGTCGCTGCGCGCAACAGTCGAGCCACCACCTGAAACGGGATGTCGGTGGCATGCGATTCGCAGTAGGCCGCGAACGCCTCAACACCCCGCACCGCAGCGAGCACGGCGACCTCGCGCACCAGGCGGCTCTTGCCGATCCCCGGGGAGCCCACCACCGTGACCACCGAGCCATGACCGTCAATCGCGCGTTGCAGTAGAGCCTCCACAACGGCCATCTCTCTGCGCCGACCGACCAGCGCCGACTCAGCACCTCGGGCACGGCGATCGCGCTCCGACACCCCCAGCAGTAGATGAGCCGGCACTGGTACGTCGGAACCCTTGATCTGAACCAGCTCAGCCTCGCCCAGGCTCGCCACGCCCTCAACAAGTCGCGCCGTGGATTCGGTGAGCATCACCCCACCGGCCGGGGCGAGGGACTCCATCCGTTGTGCCATCCCGACTTGCTCACCAACGGCGGTGTAACCGAATGGCCCAGAACCGATTTCACCGGCGATCACCTCACCGGAGTTCAGTCCCACCCGCAATTGCAGCTTCACACCGTCGTGCTTTTGGACATCGACGGCAAGCCGCTTCGTATCCTCCTGAACCCTTAACGCCGCTAAGCAGGCACGAAGGGCGTGGTCTTCCAGTGCCGACGGCGCGCCAAACACCGCCATGATCCCGTCACCGGTGAACTTGTCCACCGTGCCGCCATAGCGTTTGACCACTGCCGCGCACCGGTCGGCGAGGTCGGCCATGATCTCGCGAAGCCGCTCCGTTCCCACGGCAGCCGCGATGTCCATCGAGTGGACCACGTCGGCGAACAGAACCGTGACCTGCTTGTACTCCGCGTGGGCGCCGGGCTCGGATATCGGTGAGCCACAGCTATGGCAAAACCGCGCATTCGCTAGAGGCTCGGTACCGCACTTTCGGCACGCCGCTGTGGCCGTCATCCGACCCTCCGCCAGTCCGCCCCCCGTTCAAGCGTCTTCTAAAGATAGCCGTTTAACGCGTCGCCGAGGAGTCGTCGGGGACATTTACGGTGGTTACGGCACCGGCCGCTGCACGGCCTGCAACCCGTTAGCTCATCGCGTGAGCAAGCGCAATGTGTCCCTCGAAACCGGACCATTCAGCGCGGGCGCGGTACCGTTCGCAGAACTCGCGATAGCGATCGGCATCCCCGCGAGCTTTGGCAAGCAGTGCGTTCAACCGCAGCAGGGGAAGCTCGTGGAACAAGAAGCCAGGCTCGGTCGGTGTTGCCGCTAGGTTGTCGATGGCATTCTGCGCTTCGTCAAGATCTCCATCGCGATGTCGGTTGAGCAGTGCTTCGACGAGGACGGTGGTGCACCAACCGCGATTGCTCATTTCGCCGGACTGGATTTCGTTCTCGAGTACGGCACGGCACAATGCGATAGCACCGTCGAAGTCACCGATTCGACTTTTCTCTGCTGCGAAATCGATGTCAGCGCACCAGGCGGCAACGATGATGTTTCGATGCTCGAGCGCCACTCGGCGAGCCCTGTCCAGTAGTTCAAAACCAAACTTTCGGTCAGCGTCCTCACGGCGCACCAAGACGAGCCCACGCGTGAATTCCGCATTAGTGAGCGCGAAGTCGTCGCCGAACTGTTGGGCGATTTCCAACGCCTCCGCAGTGTCTCGCAACGCATCGTCATCGGGTTGCAGCGCCCAGCTCTGCGTCGCGATGTACTTGAACATGACCACAGCGCAGAACGTGAATTTGTCGGTTTTGCGGGCGAGCGCGACGGCGTCATCGAAGTCCTGGCGCCAACCGGGAATGCCCAGCGCGCACCGTGCCGACGCCCGCATCACCAATGCGAACGCCAATGGCGACCCCACGATCATGTTGCCCATAGTGGGTTCGCCTCGGGATGTGTCGATTGCGCGCTGGCTGAGCTCCATGGCTTCGGAGACTTCACCCACGGACCATTTGACGATTATGGGCGTCATCAACAGGCCGACAGTCAGCTCGGGATCACCGATCGAATCCAGCAGTGCCACATGGTGCGAAGCCAAGCGTGAGGCTTCTGCATACTGCCCGTAGAACTGCATCAGACTGACAAGCCCTGTCATGCCGATGACTAGTGATCTCGCATCGCCTGCAGCAGTGGCCAATTCGCGTAATTCGTCGAAGCGAATGTCGTCGAGGCTTGCGCTGACCCGCCAGATCGTTGCGCACAACAAGGTCCGGGGGGCGATGCGCATGGCAATGCGACCGGCGTCCTCGGCGGGCACCTGGTCAGCCACGCGACGGGCTCGCTCCCAACTCATTCGCGCACCGGTGATGTCGCGATGCGTCGACCAGTTCCCGGCTCGCATGTGCCATCCGAACGCTGAGTGCAGATCGCCTGCAGCCTCCACATGATCCGCGATCAACGCGGCGTTTTCGTCGATCGATTCCGGCTTGCGCGCTTCGATCGCGGCAGCAACCCGCCGGTGCAACTCAGCTCGATCGGATTTGAGCTGCGATTCGTAAGCCACCGCACGGATCAGCGGATGGTGGAATACATACTCGGGTTGCCTGGCGAAGCTGACCTGATCGATGAACTCGCCTACGACTAGGTCATCGACAACTGGCTCGACACCCAGAACGGTCAGCAGGTCTAGGTCGAAACGAGAGCCGACGACTGCCGCTGCGCTCAACGTGCGTTTCGCGTTCGGATCGAGACGATCAATACGCGCAGCGATAGTCGCCTGCAACGTGGCCGGCACACTGACCTCAGTAGTGCCTTTCGTTAACGCGTATGCACCCGGCGCGCCGCGCAGCACATCACGATCGGCCAGATCGCGCATGATCTCCTCGGCAAAAAATGGGTTTCCAGCGGACCGCTCAACGACCATCTGGCCCAGCCCCCGGACCGAGCCGTCTGGCCCGAGTAGTTCTCTGACCAGTGCCGCGGTCTCTGAATCACTTAGCGGTGCAAGGGCGACGGTCTGAGCCCCAGGCGCCCGCGCCAGGGCGCCGCCATACTCCGGTCGATACGTAACCAGCACCAGCAACGGAGTTCGCGGGATCACGCTGAGGAACTCAGCCAGCATCGACTCGCTGACCTTGTCAATCCAATGAACGTCTTCGATGACGTAGACAGCCGGGCTTTTGCGGGCCAGGGAGGCGGCATTGACCAATGCGGTCAGCCGCCGCCGGCGCGCATCGGGATCGATGGTCGGTAGAGCAGCATCTGGGTCGGCAATGCCCAGCAGGTCATCGAGCAAGGCCAAGTCCTGTGGGTCTGCGTCGCTCAGCCGGTCGCGCACTCGATCGCGAGCCTGCTGCCCTTCAAAACCATCGACGCCGGTGATCGCACATAGCAGCCGCGCCACGACTTGAAATGGAATTTGGCTCTCGTGCGACTCGCAATGCGCGGTGAACACCGCCACGCCCTGTCGGGCCGCCAGCGCCGCCACCTCGCGCACAAGACGGCTTTTGCCGATGCCAGGCGGCCCGACCACGCCCACCACAGCGCCCTGACCATCGACGGCGCAGTCCAACAGGCCTGTAACGGCGGATATCTCCAGCCGCCGACCGACCAGAGTGGATTCAGCACGCCAGGCCGCACGGTGACCTCCACCCATCCCCAGCAACCGACGGGCGGGTACTGGCGCGTCGACACCTTTGATCTGAATCAGCTCAGATTCGCCGAGAGCCGCTACCCCATCAACTAACCGCACTGTCGATGCGCTGAGCATCACCCCACCCGACGGAGCGCCCGCCTCCATCCGCTGAGCCATGCCTACCTGCTCGCCAATACTGGTGTAGCCCAACGATTTTGACCCGACCTCCCCAGCGATGACCTGACCAGAGTTCAGCCCGATCCGCAAAGCCAGTTCGACGTGGTCGCGATTGCTGACCGCAACGGCCATCCGGCTGATCTCCGCCTGGATGCCCAGCGCCGCGAGGCAGGCCCGCACGGCGTGGTCCTCCAAAGCCACCGGTGCGCCAAACACCGCCATGATGCCGTCGCCGGTGAACTTGTCCACCGTCCCACCAAAGCGCTGCACCACAGCAGTGGCTTTGTCGACTAACTGTGCCATGATTTCGCGCAGCCGCTCCGCACCCACCGTTGCCGCAAGCTCCATCGAATGAACGACATCGGCGAACAGCACCGTCACCTGCTTGTACTCAGCCGACTGGACAGCCTTGGCGAGTCGCGCACCACATTCAGCGCAGAACTTGGCCGTTGGCCCGGACTCCGCGCCGCAAGAATCACAGAATCGCCCCGTCGCGGTCAGTCCACCGCCACCATCCGTGCTGCGGTCCACCTCATCATGGTTCCACTGCTGGTCAGCGGTGTCCCTCATATGGCCGTAGCACCGTCATCACGATGTTTTGAGACGCCGGCGGCTCATACACCATCCGCCGCTAAAACCTCGATCACGTCTTGTTCGCGGCAGCGCCCGTAGTCTGTCGGGCGTGGACTTCCGGGTTTTCGTCGAACCGCAACAAGGCGCCAGTTACGCCGACCAACTCGCCGTGGCGCAGGCCGCCGAATCGTTGGGCTTCTCTGGGTTTTTCCGCTCCGACCACTACGTGGCGATGAGCGGTGTCGGATTGCCCGGCCCGACGGATTCCTGGGTGACGCTGGGCGGTATCGCCCGGGAGACGTCGTCGATCCGGCTCGGCACGCTGGTCACCTCGGCGACGTTCCGGCATCCGGGGCCGTTGGCGGTGTCGGTCGCGCAAGTCGACGAGATGAGCGGCGGGCGTGTCGAATTCGGCATCGGCGCCGGCTGGTTCGAGCGGGAGCATCAGGCCTACGCGATCCCGTTCCCACCGCTGGCCGAGCGGTTCGCCCGGCTGACCGAGCAACTGGAGATCATCAGCGGGCTGTGGACCACCCCGGAGGGTGAAACGTTCGACTACGCCGGAGCTCACTACGCGATCAACGACTCCCCCGCGCTGCCCAAGCCGGTGCAGCAACCGCAACCCCCCATCATCATCGGCGGGATGGGCGCCAAGCGGACACCGCGGCTGGCGGCAACTTTCGCCGACGAGTTCAACGTGCCGTTCGCGCCGTTAGACACCATCCGCGCCCAGTTGGATCGAGTCGGCGCCGCAGTGCAGGCGGTGGGCCGGTCGGTGGACTCGATGACCTATTCCGCGGCCTTTGTGCTGTGCGCCGGGCGTGACGACGCAGAGATCCGCCGGCGCGCCGCCGCCATCGGGCGTGATCTCGACGAGCTGCGGGACAACTCTCCCCTGGCGGGCAGCCCCGACGAGATCGTCGACCGGCTGGGGCCATTCACCGAGATCGGTGTACAGCGGGTGTATATGCAACTGCTGGACATGTCGGATCTGGAGCACCTGCAGCTATTCGCCGACGAGGTGCTGCCCCAGTTGTGACAGTCGTAGGATCGACCCGTGGCCCGCTACGGTCCCCCGGATAATCCAAGCAACCAGCCCACTCAGCGGGCCGACTACGACCCGAACGCACAACAACCGACCGGTCCGATCGAATCTGCTCAGCTCGCCGAGCCCGACGCCGCACCAACGCCGTGGTATCGCAAGCGCTCGCTGCTGGCCGCTTGGGCCACGGTGGTGGCGATCCTGGTCGCGCTGATCATCTACGGGCTCGTCGAACTCTCCACCGGTGGCGGTGGCGCGCCCACCCCGACGACGTCGTCGACGTCGACGACCACCACCAGCCCGTCGTCAACGACGACCACGACGAGCCCCTCGCCGTCCAGCTCGAATGAACCGCCGCCACCACCGCCGGCGCAGAACGCGCCCGTCCCACGGCAGCCCGCACCGGCCGCGCCGCACCAACCTCCGCATCTGCCCAAGTTGCCGCCGTTGCCGCATCTGCCGTCGACGATCACCCTGCCGCACACGGTGATTACCCTGCCGCCGGGCATCTGAGCTAAGGCGCCGACGGCCGGTCGGCCTGCCGTCCGCGTGGCACCGGTGTCGCGGCGATGGCCAGAGCTACCATCAGCCACCGTGACAGGCTACGAACCCCCCGGCAATGGCGGCGACGAGCCGACTCAGTACGCGCCCAATTACGGCCAAAGCGGCGAGCCGACCCAGTATGCCGCCAACTACAACGAGTACCAGGCGGGTCCGGAATACGACGACGACGGCGGCGGCGCCCCGCCAGAACCTGAACCCACCCCGTGGTATCGCAAACCCGCAGCGCTGGTCGCCTGGGGTGTGGCGGTCGCAATTCTCATCGCGCTGATCGTCTGGGGCATCGTGCAAATGGTGAGCGGAGGCGGTACCTCCACGACGACGACGTCGTCGACCACCACAACGACCACCACCACACCGGCACCCACGACGACCACCGCCGCGCCGGTCGTGCCGCCCAGCACCGCCGTTCCCACCACCACGACTGCCCCGACCAGCACCACCACAACGACGACGACCACCACCGAGACAACGACCACCACGACAACGACCACCACTGAGACGACCACGACGACGACCACCACTACCGCCAGCGCGCCCCCGCCGGGAGCGTTCAACGCGCCGTCAGTGATCACCTTGCCGCCGATACCGACTGCAGTCACGCTGCCGCCGGGCCTCTGAAGCGATAACATCGCTCGCCGTGGGGGTCAGCGAACCACCTGGCAACGCCGACGACTCGCGCTCGGGCGGCAATGGTGACGACCTGTTCAGCCGCACCGACGGACCGTCGCCCTGGTTTCTCAAGCCCTGAGTGCTGGCCGGCTGGGGCGTGCTGGTCGCGATCCTGATCGCGGTGATCATCTACGGCCTGGTCATCCTGGCCAGCGGTGGTGGCGGCACGCCCGCCACCACTACACCGTCATCTACCACGACGACGACCACCACCACTACCACGAAGACCACGGTCAGGACCACCACCACTACCACCACGACGGTCCCGTCCGAGACAACCGAGGAACCCCTGCCGCCGCAGCCTTACCCGCCGCCGACTGAGCAACAGCCCCGTCATCACTGGTGGCAGGACCTGCCCAACATTCACGTGCCCTCTATCCCCTGAGCCGTTGGCATTGCGGTCGTCAGCAGCACTGCTCCGGCGCGGATGGCGGCATCGGGATTGCGCACCGGAACAAACACGAAGTCCAGCAATGAGTTTGCCCCACGGAACCTCCTGTTCGCCTGTTACCAACGACCCCGGTATTCACAGCAACCCCCAAGCTGTTTCCCACCTTGTCTCGACCGCGGCTCGGCCCGTGAGGGGTGCGCAGCCCGCTGTGATAACTGCTGGATTAGAGCGCGCCCTAACGGGGGACTGACTATAGGGATCGTGGGGCAGTGCCGGCGCTGTGAGCCAGGGGGTCTTGGCCGTCGGCCAGATGTGGGATACAGAGGTGTGCGATATGAGCGATCCGCTCGGGCTGTCGGTCGGGGTGGCAAACCTGGTGGCGGCGCGGGTGGGGAGCGCGCCGGTGACCCGCCGATCGGTGTTGACGGTGTTCGACCACCGGCCACCCGAGGTGGGGGTCCCGGAGGACAACCCGAAGCTGAACGAACCGGGCCTGATCTTGAGCGGATTCATCGAGCGCGTCGACGACCCGGCGCCGTTCATCGGGCCCGACGGATCGATTCACCGCAGTGATGTGTTGGCGGCCGAAGCCCTCGACGCGGTGGCCCGTGCCGCTGGCGGCGGCGCGCCAACGGCGGTCGCGGTTCCCGGGCACTGGGGCCAAAACGCGGTCGCTGCGCTGCGCGAGGCATTGCGCGCCAAGCCCGCGCTGACACCCAACGGTGCATTGCCTGCCTTGATTTCCGACGCCACCACGGCGCTGGCCGCGCTGTACGCGAAACCGGGATTCCCGACGGACGGCGTCGTCGCGCTGTGCGACTTCGGTGCGAGCGGCACCAGCCTCACGCTCACCGACGCGGCGGCGAACTTTCGGCACATCGGTGAAACCGTTCGCTACACCGAATTCTCCGGTGACCAAGTCGATCGCGCGATCCTGAACCGACTGCAGGCCCGCGGTGCCGGCAGCACCGACGCGGCGGGCACCGGGCCGGTCGGGTCGCCGGTGCGCCGACTCGACGAATGCCGGCGCGTCAAAGAGCAACTGTCCGCCGCGACGGTCGCTGTGGTGCCGGCCGAGATGCCCGGCCTGGGCTACGAGGTGCGGTTCACTCGCGCGGAACTGGAGGACCTGATCTCCGGACCGCTCGAGCGGTTCGTCAACTGCGTCCAGAATATGTTGCGGCACAAGGCGATTCAAAGGACCCAACTGGCAGCGATCGCGACGGTCGGCGGCGGGGCGTGCATCCCGTTGGTCACTCATCATTTGGAGGAGCGGCTGCAGGTCCCGGTGGTGACCACACCACAACCCACGCTGAGCGCTGCGATCGGCGCAGCCGTCCTCGCCGAACAGCAATCGTCGACGAGCGGTGTGGCTTCCGCGGCACCACCGACTGCGGTGGGACCCACCGTCGCCCCGGTAGAACCGCGCGGTTTCGACGAGGTTGAGCCGAGCGACCCGACCGAAATGGTCCCCGCTGGATGGGCCGCCGGGGTCAGCGCCGCGGCCGCGGGGCAATCGGTCGAGGACGGCGCCCGCTCGGCGACTTACCGTGCCTTGGCCTGGTCCCAGGAGGCCTCCACGGGTAGCGAGCCGCTGCCCTATACCGGTGAGGACCACAGCGGCGAATACGGGCAGACCCCGCCTGCTGCCCCGCCGCCGGAGCCCGCCCCACCACCCGCCGCGCCCGAGCGGTCGCACTGGTACAAGCGATCAGGAGTGCTGTTCAGCGTGGCCGCGACCGCCGCGCTGGTGGCCCTGCTCGGAGCCGGTGTCGTGGTGTTGAAACTGAGTGCCGCCAACCAGAGCCCCATTAAAAGCACGACCACTGTTCCCACGCCGAGCCAATTGCCCAGCGTCGGACCACTGACCTCGGAGCCACCGCCGCCGGCGACCGAGCCGCCCGCCCCCGAACCGACCGAGCCGGTGAATCCGGCCCCACCGCCACCACCACCGCCGACGACCACCCAGCCGCCCGTGACCACCACGACGACGCAACCGACGACTGCCACTACCCGACCGACGACGACCATGCCGACGACCACGCAACCGACCACCACCTTCACCTACCCGCCGGTCACGACGCGTCCGCCCACGACTGCCCAGATCCCGACGCTGGTGCCGGTCACGCCCACCTACGGCCACTGACGGGCCACTCGCTCGCTACGGGCATGAGTTAGGGCAGCCTTGGTCGCGGTCGTCACCGCAAAGATGTCACTATGAGCTGGCCGAGCAGGCACCGGCAGCTAAGTTACCGGCTAGTAACATTAGTTAAGTTACCGATCAGTAGCGCCAGAATGGGAGAGACGCTCAGTGGACACACAGATGCTGATCAGACTGGTAGTCGGCCTGGGCATGACGGCGCTCGTGGTGCTGTTCGCCGCCCGACGGGTCGGCTGGCTGGCCAAACTCACCCTGACCGGCCAACCGGCCAGCGGACGCACCGACAATATCGGCGAACGGATTTGGATCGAGCTCTCCGAGGTCTTCGGGCAGCGCCGGCTGCTGAAATGGTCGATCCCCGGCCTGGCCCACTTCTTCACGATGTGGGCTTTCTTCATCCTGCTGACGGTCTACATCGAGGCCTACGGGTTGCTGTTCGACCAAGAATTCCACATCCCGGTTATCGGTCGCTGGGACGTGCTCGGCTTCATTCAGGACTTCTTCATCGTTGCGGTGACTGCCGGGATCGTCACCTTTGCGATCATCCGTCTCCTGCGCAATCCGCGTGAGATCGGGCGCGCCTCCCGGTTCTACGGCTCGCACAACGGCGGGGCCTGGCTGATCCTGTTCATGATTTTCAACGTCGTCTGGACGTTTGTGTTGCTGCGTGGGGCGGCCGTCAACAACGGCACGCTGCCCTACGGTAAGGCGGCATTCGTTTCACACCTGTTCGGTGTGATCCTCAAGCCGCTGGGCCACACCGGCAACGAGATCCTGGAAACCGTTGCGCTGCTGCTGCATATCGGCGTCATGTTGGCGTTCCTGATCATCGTGCTGCACTCCAAGCACCTGCACATCTTCCTGGCGCCGATCAACGTCGTGTTCAAGCGGCTGCCCGACGGTTTGGGACCGCTACTGCCGATCGAGTCCGGCGGCAAGCCGATCGACTTCGAAAACCCGCCCGATGACGCCGAATTCGGCCGCGGCAAGATCGAGGACTTCACCTGGAAGGGCATGCTCGACTTCGCCACCTGTACCGAGTGTGGACGCTGCCAGTCGCAGTGCCCGGCCTGGAACACCGGCAAGCCGCTGTCGCCCAAGCTCGTCATCATGGACTTGCGTGATCACTGGATGGCCAAGGCGCCCTACCTGCTCGGCGAGAAGCAGGCCGACGCCGAGGGCGGCTACATCGAATCCGGCCGCGGCGAAGGCCACCACGTCCCGGAATCCGGGTTCGGCCGGGTACCGGGCTCCGGGCCTGAGCAGGTCAACCGCCCGCTGGTCGGCACCGAAGAGCAGGGCGGCGTGATCGACCCCGACGTGCTGTGGTCCTGCGTGATGTGCGGCGCCTGCGTCGAGCAGTGCCCGGTGGACATCGAGCACATCGACCACATCGTCGATATGCGCCGCTACCAGGTGATGATGGAGTCGGAGTTCCCCTCCGAGCTCTCGGTGCTGTTCAAAAACCTGGAAACCAAGGGCAACCCGTGGGGGCAGAACGCCGCCGACCGGACCAGCTGGATCAGCGAGGTCGACTTCGACGTCCCGGTCTACGGCGAAGACGTCGACAGCTTCGACGGCTACGAATACCTGTTCTGGGTCGGCTGCGCCGGCGCCTACGACGACAAGGCCAAGAAGACCACCAAAGCCGTCGCCGAACTGCTGGCCATCGCCGGGGTGAAATTCATGGTGCTGGGCACCGGGGAAACCTGCAACGGCGACTCGGCGCGCCGTTCGGGCAACGAGTTCCTGTTCCAACAGCTGGCCGCCCAGGCCGTCGAGACGCTCGACGGGGTCTTCGAAGGCGTGGAGACCGTCGACCGCAAGATCGTGGTCACCTGCCCGCACTGCTTCAACACCATCGGCCGCGAATACAAGCAACTGGGCAGCAACTACTCGGTGTTGCACCACACCCAGCTGCTCAACCGGCTGGTGCGCGACAAGAAGCTGATTTCGGTGAAGCCGGTGGACGGCGACGGACCGTCGATCACCTACCACGACCCGTGTTATCTGGGCCGGCACAACAAGGTCTACGAGGCGCCGCGCGACCTGATCGGGGCCTCGGGTGCGACGCTGACGGAGATGCCGCGGCACGCCGAGCGCAGCTTCTGCTGTGGCGCCGGCGGCGCGCGGATGTGGATGGAAGAGCACATCGGCAAGCGGATCAACCACGAGCGGGTTGACGAGGCGCTGGGCACCGGCGCCACCACCGTGGCCACCGCCTGTCCGTTCTGCCGGGTGATGGTCAGCGACGGCGTCAACGACCGCGCCGAAGCCGCCGGCCGTACCGATGTCGACGTGCGCGACGTGGCCAACATATTGCTGGAGACCATCGACCGCAGCAACGTCACGCTGCCGGCGAAGGGCACGGCTGCCGAGGAGGCCGCCAAGGCCGCCCCGAAGGCCGCTCCGAAGGCCGCGGCAGCCCCCGCCGCGACGGCGCCGGGCAAGGAGACCACCGAAGCGGAAACCGCCGCGCCCACGCAGGAGAAGGCCACCAAGGCCGTTACCGGTCTGGGTATTGCCGGTGGCGCTAAGCGGCCCGGTGCCAAAAAGGCCGCAGCGCCAACGCAACCGGCGCAAGAAGCCAAAGCCGCGGCGCCCGCCGCACCCGTGAAGGGGTTGGGCATGGCCGCCGGCGCCAAGCGGCCAGGCGCCAAGAAGACCGCTGCACCAGCAGAATCCGCGGCCGCCCCGGAAGCAAAGCCGGAAGCAGAGACCACGGCCGAAGCCAAACCGGAAGCCAAGGCGCCGGCCGCGCCGGTCAAGGGGCTGGGCATCGCCGCGGGGGCCAAACGACCCGGCGCCAAAAAAGCCGCTGCGACGCCCGCAGAAGCCCCCGCGCAACCGGCGAGTGCCGAGCCGGCGTCGGCGCCCGAAGCAAAGCCGGAACCGGAATCCAAGCCGGCGTCCACGGACCAAGACGGCGACAGCGAAACGCCAACGCCGCCGGTCAAAGGGCTGGGAATCGCCAAAGGCGTGCGTCCCCCGGGCAAGCGCTGAGACGCTTTAGCGAATTTTCACTGGACAACCGTGGCACCATAGTTGACGTGACTACGCATCAGCTGCCCTGGCATGCCACCGGGCATCCGCCGCGGCAGCGCACGTTCGCGCAGTCGTCCAAGCTGCAGGATGTCCTCTACGAGATTCGCGGCCCGGTGCATGACCACGCCGCACGGCTGGAAGCCGAGGGGCACCGGATTCTCAAGCTGAACATCGGCAACCCCGCGCCGTTCGGGTTTGAAGCTCCCGACGTGATCATGCGCGACATGATCCAGGCGTTGCCGAATGCGCAGGGCTATTCGGACTCCAAGGGAATCCTGCCGGCGCGGCGTGCGGTGGTCACCCGCTACGAAGTCATCGAAGGCTTCCCCCGGTTCGACGTCGACGACGTCTACCTGGGAAACGGTGTCTCCGAGCTGATCACGCTGACGCTGCAGGCCTTGCTGGACAACGGCGATCAGGTGTTGATCCCGGCACCCGACTATCCGCTGTGGACGGCGTCGACGTCACTTGCCGGCGGCACCCCGGTGCACTATCTGTGCGACGAGACCCAGGGCTGGCAGCCCGACATCGCCGACCTGGAGTCCAAGATCACCGAGCGCACCAAGGCGCTGGTCGTGATCAATCCGAACAACCCGACCGGTGCCGTCTACGGCCGCGAAGTCCTCACCCAGATAGCCGATTTGGCGCGCAAGCATCAGCTGTTGCTGCTCGCCGATGAGATCTACGACAAGATCCTCTACGACGACGCCGAGCACATCAGCATGGCTTCAGTAGCGCCCGACCTGTTGTGCCTGACGTTCAACGGATTGTCGAAAGCCTATCGAGTGGCCGGCTATCGGGCCGGCTGGCTGGCCATCACCGGTCCCAAAGACCACGCCAGCAGTTTCCTCGAAGGCATCCACCTGCTGGCGAACATGCGGCTATGTCCCAATGTCCCTGCGCAGCATGCCATCCAGGTCGCGTTGGGCGGCTACCAAAGCATCGACGACCTGGTGCTTCCGGGTGGCCGGCTGCTCGAGCAGCGCGATGTGGCGTGGACCCAACTCAACGAGATCCCCGGGGTGTCGTGCGTCAAACCCGCGGGTGCGCTGTACACCTTCCCGCGACTGGATCCCGAGGTGTACGACATCGCCGACGACGAGCAGTTGGTGCTGGATCTATTGTTGACGGAGAAGATTCTGGTGACTCAAGGCACTGGATTCAATTGGCCCGCACCCGATCACCTGCGCATCGTGACGCTGCCGTGGGCACGCGACCTGTCCCATGCGATCGAGCGGCTGGGTAACTTCTTGGCCAGCTACCGTCAGTAAGCAGACTTGTGGGTGTACGGGATATCAGCGTTGTTCCAACAGGCTCAGTAGGTAATTGCCGTACCCGGACTTCGCCAGCGACCGGCCGCGCTGCGCCAGTTGCTCGTCGTCGATGAAGCCGCTGCGCCAGGCCACTTCCTCGGGAACACCGATCTTGAGACCCTGTCGACGCTCTACCGTGCGCACGTAATCGCTGGCGTCCAGCAGGGAATCGAACGTCCCGGTGTCCAACCAGGCGGTACCACGTGCGAGCACTTCGACGTTGAGCCTGCCTTGATTCAGGTAAATCTGGTTCACCTCGGTGATTTCGTACTCGCCGCGCGCCGACGGCCGCAGGCCACGCGCGATCTCGATCACATCGTTGTCATAGAAGTACAGACCCGGAACCGCGTATTGCGACTTCGGGGTGGCCGGCTTCTCCTCCAGCGACAACGCAATGCCGTCGTCGCTGAATTCGACGACACCGTATGCCGATGGGTTGGCCACCCAGTAGGCGAAAATTGCTCCGCCGTCGACGGTTTGGAAGCGGCTGAGGTTCGTTCCCAACCCGGGGCCATAGAAGATGTTGTCTCCCAAGGCCAATGCCACCGAGTCATTCCCGATGTGGTCTGCACCGAGGACGAACGCCTGGGCCAGGCCGTCGGGCCGGTCCTGTACCGCGTAGCTGATGTTGATGCCGAATGCCGCGCCGTCCTCGAGTAGCCGCTGGAAAGCCGGCGCATCGTGGCCCGTGGTGATGATCTGGATGTCGCGAATGCCGGCCATGATCAGCGTGGACAGCGGGTAGTAGATCATCGGTTTGTCGTAGACGGGCAGCAACTGCTTGCTGGAGCCCATCGTGATCGGATAGAGCCGGGTGCCCGATCCGCCGGCCAGAATGATGCCGCGCATGTAGTACTCCTCAGTCGACGAGGTCGGCCTCGGTGAGATCGGTCGCGGCCAGTGCGGCCGCCAAGTCGCGATGACCGAATACCGAGGTGATGTGATCGTGGACCACCCGGAACGCTGCCGCCGCAACGACGTTAGCGGGCGGATCGTCGGGGCCGGCCTTGTGTTCGACGACGACGACGCCGTCGTGCACATACATCCTGCCCGGTTCGGTGCCGCCCGGGCGATCGCTCGCCCATTGGCGCAGCGCGTCGTGCCCCTGACCGGCACCGCGTGCGTCGCCGACTTCGATGTCGTCGCTGGACAGGGCGACCAAGGTGTCGATGTCGGACGCGTTGAGGGCGTCGTACCAAGCCAGGACGGTGGCGATCTCCGATGTGGTCATGGACTGCAAAATACCGGGTCGGAGCTGACCTAGAACGGCGTGTGGTCGAGCCAGTTCTGCCAGACCGCGGTGTCACCGAACACCGCGATGTCGGTATCGGTGGCCGCAACCCGCCGGGTGGCGGCCAACAGCAGGTCGGCGGCAGCGCCCCGCAGCGCCACCGTTCCCTTGCCGTGGTCGTGCGACCAGGTGATCCCGGAGTCGCCCACGCCGATCGTCCATTCGCCCGAAGCGCCCAAGCCGGGGTCGGTGGCGTGCAGGTGCACGGTGTTGCCTTGCGCGAGCGGCATCGGCGCATCGTCGCGTCCGGCCTGGGCTGCCACACGCTCCAGCCATTCGCTGATGCCGTCGGCCGCCAGCTCGGCGCTCAGCGTGTAGTCGCCACCGATCGCGAGCGCGGCGTCGGCGCGGTGCACGGTCGCCTCGTGCAGGCGACGCCGCACCCACCAGTACGCCGGGCGCTGTCCGAGAAAGGTCCATACCGGGGTTTCCAGACCAGCCAGCTCAATGGCATCGACGAGTCGCCGCGCGCCGGCGTGCAGCCACGAGATGGCGTCGTCGGGATCTGGTGGCGGCTTGCCGCCCTCGACGGACCGGGGATCCAGAAAGTGGTCGACTCGGTCGGTGATGATCTGCGCCGCCCACCGGTCGCCGCGGCCGACGTGCCGGAACAGTTGCTGGATGGTCCAGTCCGGGCAGGTCGGGACTGGGGTCGACGGATCGCCGCCGCGGATCACCTCACCGAAGGCGCGGTTCTCCTCGAGAAATGCTGCCGCGTAATCCACCCGGTCAGGTTACGCGGCGGCCCAGGCAATACACCCGCCAACCCGCCTGCTGCCAGCGGGCGACGTCGAGACAGTTGCGGCCGTCGACAATGACTTTGGCGCGCACCTGATCCGCCAGGTCGCCGGGGTCGAGGTCGACGAATGCGGGCCACTCGGTGAGCACCAGCACGGCGTCGGCGCGCTCGCACGCCTCGGCGATCGACACCGCGTAGTTCAGGGTGGGAAACAGCCGCTGCGCGTTCTCCAGCGCTTTGGGGTCGTAGACGTTGACCGCGGCGCCGTTGAGCTGAAGTTGGCCGGCGACGTTGAGCGCCGGCGAGTCGCGCACGTCGTCGGATTCGGGTTTGAACGCGGCGCCGAGCACAGCGATATTGGCGCCCAGCAGTGACCCGCCGCAGGCGGTGGTGGTCAGTTCAACCATGCGGGTGCGTCGGCGCATGTTGATGTTGTCGACTTCGCGCAGAAACGTCAGCGCCTGGTCGGCCCCCAGCTCCCCGGCGCGGGCCATGAACGCCCGGATGTCTTTGGGCAGGCAGCCGCCGCCGAAACCGAGGCCGGCGTTGAGGCATCGACGGCCGATGCGCGGGTCGTGTCCGAGTGCGTCCGCCAGCATCGTGACGTCGGCGCCGGCGGCTTCGCAGACTTCGGAGACCGCGTTGATGAACGAGATCTTGGTCGCCAGGAATGCGTTGGCGGCCACTTTGACCAGTTCGGCGGTTTGCAGATCGGTGACCAGGAACGGCACACCGGCCTGTCGCAGAGGTTGATACAGCTCACGCAGGGCGGCCTCGGCGTACGTCGAGCCAGGTTCCATTCCCAGCACGATGCGGTCCGGCTGCAGCGTGTCCTGCACCGCCAGTCCCTCGCGCAGAAACTCCGGGTTCCAGGCCACTTCGACGTCGACTCCGGGTGGCGCGATGGACCGGGCGCGTCGACCCAGTTCAGCGGCGGTGCCCACCGGCACCGTGGATTTGCCGACGATCACCGATGGGCGGGCCAGTCGCGGCACCAGCGCGTCGATGACGGCATGCACATGGCGCAGGTCCGCGCCGTATTCGCCCCGTTTCTGCGGCGTGCCGACACCCAGGAAATGCACGTCGGCGAATTCGGCAGCCATCTCGTAGTCGGTGGTGAACCGCAGCCGGCCCGCAGCGAGGTTGTCGCTCAACAGCTTTCGCAGGCCCGGCTCGTAAAACGGGATGTCGCCGCCGGCCAGCTTGGCGATTTTGCCGGGATCGATGTCGACCCCGACGACGTCATGGCCCAGCTCGGCCATCCCGGCGGCGTGGGTGGCGCCCAGATAACCCGTGCCGAAGACGGTGCATCGCATTACACCGTGTGTAGGCGGCCGCGACGAGCTGACCGTGACCGCTCCCTGAGCGATAAGCGAACGTCAGATGACAGTTTGCCCGGCGACGATGCGGGTTGTTACAGGCCGGGAACTCCCGGGATGCCCGGGACCCCGGGAATCCCGCCGCCGCCGCCACCGCCGCCATGACCGCCGCCGTGGCCGCCGCCACCGCCATGACCGCCACCACCGCCGCCCCCGTGGCCACCACCCGGAATGCCGGGTGGCCCGCCACCGCCGCCCGGGAGCCCTGGGATCTGCGGGATTTGCGGCACCGGCGCCGCAGGTGGCGGAGCCGCGGGTGCGGGGGCGGGCGCCGGCGCGGGCGCCGCGGGAGCCGGTGCCGGAGCGGGCGCGGCCGGAGCGGGCGCCGGCGCCGGTGCCGAGGCGGGGGGAGGCGGTGCTTGCTGCGGTGCCGAATTGCCCGGCACGACCATCTTGTGGCCTGGATTGGGCTGCTCGCCCGTCGGGCGCAGTGTGACCACCAGCGCGATCGCCAGTGCCACGACACCGACCACGAAGATGGCGGCCACCGCACCGGACACCAAGGTCAATCGCCTGCGCGGCCGACTCTGCTGATCCTGATCTGGCTCCACTGGGTGGCGGTCGGCGAGGGCGGTCGGGGCGTTCGCTTCGTCGTCGGCGACGGCGCTGTAGGCAAGTGCGTCACCGCCCGCTGGGGCGGCCGCGTCCGGCATCGGACGATATGCCGGCGACACCGCATACGGGTCGACCGCACCGGTGCCGGGATCCTGCGCATACGCCAGCGCTGCGGTGGACGCCGAGAACAACGGCGCGTGTGCCGAAGCCAGCGCCGCGCCGCGGGCCAGCGCCGTCGCGGGCTCCTCGGGCGAGCTCACCGGCAGCGACGTGGTCGCTTCCAGTTGGGGCTTGAGCGGGCCGACGTCCACGCCGGAACCGACCATGAAAAGCCCGTCGGGGCGCGACTCCAGGGTCTGCATGTCGCCGACCATCGCGGACAATTCTGCGGCGGGATCACCGCTGGTAAACGGCTCGCGGCGCGCCTCGATGACCGATCCATCCGCGGAGTTGACGATGGCGGTCGTCGCGGCATCGGGTTCGACGAACAGCAGTCCGGTTCGGCCGTAGCCGTTGGCGCTGCCGACGCTTTGGGCCAGCGCGGCGGCGGCCAAAAACGCCGACACGAGCATGACGTTTTCGATCTTGTGGGCAGCCAGTGCGTCGCGCAGCGCAGCGGCCTCGGTCGGATCACTCCAGGTCACGCCGGTCGAGGCCAGCTGGTAGCCGCCTTCGGCCGCGCCTTCCCGAGTGCCCAGAATCGCCGAGACCACCTGCTCCGGCGCGCTGGGCGGCGCTGCGTCGCCGTTGCCGGGCCGGGCAAAGTCATCTTGCTCGACGGTGGCGCCGTCGCCGTTTTCGCCCTCCACTAGCACCATGCGAACCGTCGAGGGTGCCATCGACACGCCAAGTACGGTGTCCACTGCTCCTCCAAATTCTTGCCGCCGTCGGGGTCCGGTGGGAGGAGTACCCGTTTTTGCGGGCTGGAGGAACCGGCGCTTACCCGATGCCGAGGTTGAGCCCCGGTACCGGCAGCGGGATCTTGATGCGCGGTCCGCCGCCCCAGCCGTGGCCGTGGTCGTCGTCGTCGCCGCCGTGGCGCCAGCCACCGCCGCCATGGTCATCGCCTCGCGGTCGAAGGGGTGGGCCTTGCTGCGGCGGCGCCAAGATCTGCCCCAATTGCGGCAGTACCGGCGGCATCGGCGGCGGAGGTGCTGGCGCAGGAGCCGGTGCGGGTGCAGGCGCTCGCGCCGGCGCGGGAGCGGGTGCCGGTGCAGGCGGAGGTGCGGCCGGCGTGGGCGGCGCGGGAGCCGGAGCGGGCACGTGTGCCGACGGCGGCGGCGCAGGAGCCTGCTTAGACGGGGCGACGACGTTGTGTCCGATGTCGGGTCGTTCGCTGACCGACGGCCGGATGGTGAACGCCAGCGAAATGACCAGTGCCACAACGCCGACCACGAAGATCGTCAGCACGCTGATGGCAGTCAGGAACGGCCTGCGACTCGGCGACTCGCCCTGCGCGAACCGAAAGTCGAGCATGCTCGAATCCAGGTTTTCCTCTTGGTCGGCGAGGTCGCTGTAGGCCTCGGGCCCTTCTGCCGTGTATGCCTCGGCCTCCTCGTCGGGGACCGCGCTGTAGGCAAGAGCCTCCTCCCCCGGCTCCGCATCGGCGGGAACATCCGCGGCGGCGAGGTAACCGGGCGAGACGGCATACGGGTCCACGGCGCCGGTGCCGGGATCTTGGGCGTAGGCCAGTGCGGCGGTCGACGACGCGAACAGCGGTGCGCTCGCGGAGGCCAGGGCCGCTCCGCGCGCCAACGCCAGGTCGGGTTCCTCGGGCGCGCTCACCGGCAGCGACGTCGCGGCCTCCAGCGCCGGTTTGATCAACGGGATGTCCACGCCAGAGCCGACGACGAACAAGCCGTCGGGTCGTTCTTCCAGCGCCTGGGCGTCGGAAGCCAGCTTGACCAACTCGGCAACGGCCGCGTCGTCGTCGTCGGGCAGCGGCTGGCGGTGCACGTCGAAGACGGACCCGTCGTCCGAGTCCACCACGGCCAGGGTGGCGGTGTCCGGCTGAATAAATAGCAGTGCAGTGTTCGCGTAGTTGGAGGCATTGGCGGCTGCCTGGGCCAACGCGGCCGCGGCCAAAAACGCCGACACCAGCATGACGTTTTCGATCTTGCGGGCGGCCAGCGCGTCGCGCAGCGCGGCGGCCTCGAGCTGATCGGTCCAGGTCACCCCGGTCGACGTCAGGTGGTAACCGCTTTCGGCTGCGCCTTCACGGGTGCCCAGGATGGCCGAGATCACCTGGTCGGTCACGGCAGGGTTTACTGCATGACCGTTGCCGTTGATCTCGAAGTTGTCCCGGTCGACGGTGGCACCGTCGGCATTTTCGCCCTCGACCAGCACCATCCGGACCGCTGAGGGTGCCATCGACACACCCAGTACGATGTCCACTACTTCCTCCAAAGTAGTTTGCTAGCTACTCGCGATAGTGGGCAGCAACTAACCCGTCCCCGCTGACCCTGTTACTTCGAGCCTACCGGCCCGCTCGCAGTTGGCAGGGTGGCCGCGACCGTGCGATGCCTCACTCGGCTCTACGGCGCGGCGTTACGGCTGGCTGGGTTTGAGGAAGTTTTGGTAGGAGCGAGACGGCGTCGGGCCGCGCTGACCCTGGTATTTCGACCCGGCGCGCGCACTGCCGTAAGGGTGCTCGGCCGGGCTGGTCAACCGCAGGATGCACAACTGGCCGATCTTCATCCCCGGCCACAGCGTGATTGGCAGGTTGGCGACGTTGGAGAGCTCCAATGTGATGTGGCCGCTGAAGCCGGGGTCGATGAAGCCGGCGGTCGAGTGGGTCAGCAGTCCCAGCCGTCCCAGCGACGACTTGCCTTCCAAGCGGCCGGCCAGGTCCTCGGGCAGTGTGCACAACTCCAGCGTCGAACCGAGCACGAACTCGCCGGGATGCAGCACAAACGGTTCACCGTCGACCGGTTGCACCAGGCTGGTCAACTCGTCCTGCTGCTTGGCCGGGTCGATGTGGGTGTAGCGGGTGTTGTTGAACACCCGGAACATGCTGTCGAGTCGAACGTCCACGCTGGACGGCTGCACCAGCGCGTCGTCGAACGGGTCGATGCCCAATCGGCCGGCGGCGATTTCGGCTCTGAGGTCACGATCGGAGAGCAGCACCCGACGAGCGTATCGGCTGCGTTGGCGGCTGCGTTGCCGATGAACGGCGCGGCGCCGGGTGCTAGCCTTCGTCAAGCATCCGCGCCGATGTAGTTCAATGGCAGAACATCAGCTTCCCAAGCTGAATACGCGGGTTCGATTCCCGTCATCGGCTCCACAAACCCCCAGTTCAACGGCATATCGGCCGATCTCATCAACCCGCCAGACGGCGTTTGGACCGTGTTTTGACCGTGGGTCGGCGAAACCCCCACAGCGAGCCCGTTTGCTCTGGTCGTTGTGGGTGGAACGATGGTCCGAGCGACCGTGTTCGGTGGAGGACCGCAAGACCTGGACGACGCCGAACCCGACCAGGACGGGCCACTACGCGCATGGTCGTTGCCGCCCGAACCGGGAACGAAGTACCTCGGCATCAAGGCCGCCGAGATCAAGCCGCGCGGGCGAACCTACAAAACGGCGAGTCTTCGATTCTTCGGCGACGATCCCGAAAACCCGTCGAAAGCACGGTTGGAGATCAAGCAGTGCCGAAAGATCCCCGGCGACGGCTACGACTTCGACAATCCCGAACGCCAGATTTCCATCGAGAACAACGAAATTCTCGCCCTCAAAGCGTTTCTGAATGAAGAGTTCAACCAAGACGGGCACTACGTTCGGGTCGATGACCGCGACATCGCCAAAGAGGTCGCTAAGTACGGGTCGACGGAACTGGCCGAAATCTTGGTCGCGATCTCGGACAAAACCGAACTGGTCAAGGCAATCCAACAAGCGGGTCAGGCCGATTTTCTCACCGGCGTACTCATCGGCCAAAAGAACATCGACACGTTGGAAACCCTCAAAGCGCTCGCCGAAGACCCAACTTCGGACGAAAACAGCTTCCAGCGGATATTGCAGGACAATCCGTGGATGTTCGGCGGGCAGTTCGTCGGCGTCGAGAAGACACGAACACTGACGACCCAAGATCAGATCGACATTGCGCTGATAACCGGCGACGGTTCGCTCCACGTTGTCGAACTCAAGAGAGCCAACATCCCGAAACTGGTAAGGCCGTATCGCAACCACCACATCGTCGGAAACGAAGTGCACGAAGCTGTTTCGCAAACCGAGAACTATCTACGGTCTCTCGATGAAGAAGCCCATACGATCAAGTCCAAACTCAAATTTGAGGCGCGCCGCGTTTTCGCAACGGTGGTGATTGGCCACATCAATCACAACGTGGAAGAAATGGACGAAGACGACTTCTACCGTGCATTGCGCACGTACAACAGCCACTTGACGCGGGTTCAGGTGATCACCTACGACCAACTAATCGACAACGCTTTCAACTCACTCAAACTGATGCTCGGCGCGGCCGACAGCGAAGAACAGCCGTCACCCGCTGCACCGCCGCCCGTGAATCCGTTCGCGACCGCTGCCGAAGCGACTGTGAATGAAACCGATAGCAGCGGTGGATATTCCGACTACGACGATTTCGACGGTGACGACGACTTTGAACCGCCGGATTCCTACTACGAGGAACGCGAACCCGAGTACGAACCTGACGACTACGACGAAGACCCCGACGAAGATCCCGACTTTTAGCCGCGTTGGCGCATCGCGACCACGTTGCGCGCATCGACCGGGCGGCTCATCGCCTCTAGCGCGGCCATCGTTTCGGAGTGATCGTCATCGAACAGATGCGTGTAAATCGTCAGTGTCGTCGTCACTTTCGCGTGACCCATGAAGCGCGAAAGCTGTAGCGGCGGGATACCGGCCGCAACACACAAACTCGCGTAGGTGTGGCGCAGAGCGTGAAACTTCAACGCGGGTGGCAACACCGCATCCGACCCGCCAAGTCGGTTGGCGCGCGCGACCGCAGGGCGGAACACCGCTTTGTAGAACGTCTGGTGGCGGATCGGTGCCGACCAATCCAGCACCAGGCGGTCCGCCGCTTCATCGATCGAAAGCCCCGCCAGGGCATCGACGGCGGTGGGCACAACGCGATTACCGTTGGCATCGGTAGCGCGCTTGCCGGTCGGCTTGGCCGCTTTCAACGTCACAGAGCAAAACAGTGGTGCGGCAGGATCATCGGCGCGTGGGTGGGCGGCCAGATACTCGCGCAACAGTTCGGTGGTCCCGCTCATCATCGGCACGCGACGCCGTGAACCTTTCGTCTTGGGCGAGTCATACACCAGCGCACCGTCGATCGTGGTCACGGTGCGTTCCACATGCAGCACGCCCGGTTTGGCGGGCGCGTTCGGGTTGATCGGCGCATCCGGCAACTCGACGTCACCGACCTGTAGCCCGGCCAACTCGGCGGCACGCAAACCGCACCACGCGGCCAGGTGCACCATCACCGAGCACGGCCAGGGCGTGGCGTCGACCAGCGCAGCCACCTGCGCGGCGGTGAGAAACATGTCGGGATCGTCCACCACGCCCGGCGTGCCACTTTGGGCGCTTCGCTCACTGGGCAACTTGACGTGATCAGCCGGATTGACCGTCAACCGTCCGTCGGCGACACACTGCGAAAGTATCTGGCGCACAACGAAATAGTGATGTCGTACCGTCGACGCCGACTTACCTGCGTTTGACAGCCTGCCAACCCAGTTGGCGATGTCGGCGCGCATGATCTCGTTGACCGGCCGGTGGTCGAATGTCGCTGCGATCGACAAATCGGCGGTGCTCGCGCCGTCGCCGTTGCGACGCGCGCGTGTCTTGCCGCTCAACAGGTTTGCGTATTCGGCGCGCGTGCGGGGCTTGAGATCGTGGCGACCGTCCAGCCATTGCGCGGCGACCACGCCGAACGTTTCCTTGCCGCGCTCACGTAGACTCGCCACCGATTGGCCTTGCGATAAAAGCGTTTTAGCGCGGTCAAGTTTGTCTTGGGCCAGCTCCCGCGTGTCGCACGTCTCGCGGTATTCGCGGCCATGCTCGTACCAGACGGCTTGATAGCGCTTGACCGGTTTGCCGTTGACGCGCTTACCCGATTCACGGACCCGAATATGCATCGTCAGTTCCCGTCCGTCATCCAGTCGTTCTCACCTTTGCACGTGCGTTCGGGTTGAAAACCCCACCGCAGCGCCCGTCCCAAACTCGCGCTGTATCGCCGTTCCAACGCATCATCGTGTTGGCGTTTGATATACGACGGGTGCCACATGAAGTGAACGCGCGGCGATTCGTTCGACGGCTCAGCGCGTGGTGTTCGAAACGGCCACAACAGTTCTGGCCCATCAGGATAGAACCTGCGAACGGCGACCTTGGCGTCATCGCCCAGACCGACAATCAGTTTCGGACGGACCAGGCGCAGTTCTTCGCCTAGATACGGGGTGCAGTTCGTTTTCCACTCGCGCAGCGATTTGACGTTGCCTTCGGGATGACAGTGCACGACATTGGTGATGTAGAGATCGCGCTTTTCGAGGTCGGCCAGGTCGAACGCGGCTTCCAGCAGATCGCCACTGCCACCAACAAACGGTTCCTGTGCTGCCATGCACGGCCCGCACAAGCTCTGGCCGACGATCACCACGGGTGATCCCAGATTCCCCCAACCCGGCGCAGCTTGGGTCTTGCCTTTTACGTTCATGCCTGCGCACTTGGTGCACGTCCTGATCCGATCGGCCAGTCTGTCGTGAGCGCGTTTCGCCGAAACAGCCATCAAGCCCCCTTTTCCCCAGTTCGCCGATCGCAACAGTCGTAGAAGCTGAATACGCTGCTCGATTGAAGAGCAGCGGGGCGGCAACGACGGAGCTAGCAGCTGTTGCCAACCAGCATGCCACACCCTCTTCGGGGCGTCTTTGACCGTCATTTGACCGTTTTTGAGCGGCACTCCCAGCGTAAACGTGGCCTGCAGGGAAGCTAGACAACGACGACTCGGCTGCACGGTCAGGCGACAGGTTCAACGCCGCACCCGTTACGCAGGAGCCGCGGCTCGCGTAGCACTGCCGTTCCAGTGGAGCTGCCGGGAATCGAACCGGTTTCGCGATGCTGGTCTCTCAGCCGAACCCGTTGTGAGCTGAGATATGACATTTTGTCATTCACCAGAACAATCCAGGGACCGACGCTACTCAAAGTCGGCGCGCTCGATCCGCTCGCTGATCACCTTGGGGTTCATGCCGGCCCGCAGCGCGGTGGTGGCGTAGGAGTGTCACAGATCAAAAGGTGATGCGCGCAAAACCGGCTACCGCGACGAGGCCGTCGAAGCATTGCCGAATGTTGCCAGGGTGCGGCGTGAACCCGTTTGTGGCTGTCCGACTCGATACACTCGGCCAAGTTGCAAAGGCGCATACGGCCGAACTCCGCTTCGGCAGTGAAGGATGCCGGTGGGGTTCGATCTGTCTGATCTCGCGAAGCTGCTCAACATGGGCCCACCCGATGGCGAGGCGTGGTTTGAGCAGACCGAATCGATCGTAGGCTTTGCCCCGCAAAAGCCCAGCGCCAAACGGCCGATCATTCTCCGCCACTGGCCGAGTTCCGGCGCGATCGCCTACGTCTTCGCCCGCACCTCCAGCCTCGATCGCGTCGAAGTTCTCAACCCTGGGCACGACCATCGCAACGAATGGCCCAAATGCTGGCTCCGCGACGATGGCAGCATCGTCGTCTCACGGCCGCTCCCCGTGCCGAAGGATGCCCTCGACGAGGCGCACCGGCTGTGCAGCGACGATGACGCCAGCACGATCAAGGCAGTTATGAAAGCGCGATGGCAGACCAGGTAGAACCCGCCGACCCGCTCGCGGATGTCGACGAGGAATTCGGCCTCGGCGATGTCGATGGCGGAGACCTTGAGACCTTGATTGAGGAATTCGAACGCCGCGGGGTCGGTCCGCGCTGGCTCCAAGAAATTCAGACGGCAGCGTCACGTATCACTCGACGGTACAGCCCCTCGGTCTACGCTCGCAGCGCCGTTTGGGACGACGAGGCCGTCGACGATCTGGTCCAAGACGTTGTCGAACGCATGCTGACAAAAGGGCAAGCCGAGTACATCTGTGACGTCGCGAACGACTTCGGCCACGCCCGAGCCCTCATATACCGCCAAGTGCGAATGACGCTGATCGACCGCAGACAGCGGACAGCGGTCGACAACCTTTTCG
Source organism: Mycobacterium sp. NGS48 (assembly GCF_059812585.1). Taxonomy (NCBI): domain Bacteria; kingdom Bacillati; phylum Actinomycetota; class Actinomycetes; order Mycobacteriales; family Mycobacteriaceae; genus Mycobacterium; species Mycobacterium sp. NGS48. Next base: position 102,484 of record NZ_JCALCY010000001.1, on the reverse strand, counting down.
ATCGAGCTGTTGAGCGTTTTGGGGAGTTACCCTTTGAGCAGGTGAAGGAGAAGCCACGATCTTGGCGGATCGCTGGCCACAGTCTCGAGGCCACGCCCTACACACAACGGCTCACCACATCCCTCGCGGCGCTGCCCCGCCTTCCAGGCAATGGAACGGAGCGCGCAAGTGCGATCTGGACGACGGAGACGCTTGTTGACGCTCTGAATCTGATCTGCACCTCGGTTCACGAGGTCGAGGAACTCGATCTTCGAAAAATTCTTGACGAGTCGTTGACAGTCTTCGCAACAGCGGAGGTTGTGTCTGATGAGGCCGGGACTGGAGACAGCTCCGGCGAACTCGACCCCAGCGAACTGATCATGGCAAACGAACTCGCAGAGCGACTCGGTGCAGCGCTAACGCATGAGGAAGCGACGGTGCTCGCGGGCAAGTGGATCGGCGATTCCGACGGCGACATCGCACGCCGCCTCGGTGTCAGCCGGCCCACCGCCGCGAATTACAAGGCGTCCGCCTTCGCGAAGGTTCGTAACGAACTCACCTCGCAAAGTGAAGCCGTGGTCAGGTTCACGTTGGGGCGTCTGCATTCAGCTGTAATCACCAGGGTCGGAGGAGGTGCATCATGACCGACATTGAGATCGGAGGCATCTACCGCGCGGTGGCGATGGACCGTGAAACACCGGCCGCGTTGGTGCTTGTCACAGACTTCGACGAGGCAACGCAGTCTCTCACCGTGACGCTGCTCAGCCCGGATGTCGAGTTGGGCTCAAGCACCGACCTTCTCCTATCAGGGGACGAGATTGGCCGCCCGTACGATCTACTGGCCGAGTCTGACGTTTTCGGCTACGCGTGGGTGGTCCAACTCGATCGACGTATTGGACGAGTCGACGCGCAGGTTTTGAGGGCTCTTTCTGCGCTGCGCGAGGAGGACGCGGTAGATCGTCGGGTTGCCGGCCCTCCGGTTATTGACCGCAGCGACCCTCGCTGGAAGTTCAAACTCCAGGAGTTGAAGCGGCTCCAGAGCTTGACCGCAGACTGCACTCGCGAACTGATCGACGGCGAGCGGGTTGCTTCCATTGATCCAAACGCGCTTCGCGCACCCTCCACGGAGGCGGAAATCGCGGCATTTGAGGAATTCGTGGTGGAAGTCGTCGAAGGAGTGGGTCGTGGGACAGCGCGAGTCCCCGGTTGGCTCGTAGACATCGCCCTGGACGACGAACTTATAGAGGCTTACCGCGCGGTCGGCCTCTACAACTCGCTGCGTCTTCTATGGAGACTTGCTGACCCAACTGATGCAGGCCCCAAACCGCCATCTGCCAACTCACCGCTTGAGCACTTGCAGGTTCTTCAAGTGGAGATGGCATCCGCGTCCGGACACTCGAGCCTGTGGCTTCTGGGCCGGTCGACCGATATTCGAGGTCCGATCGAGGCGCGCCCCACCCGCACTCGTGATGGACGCCTCGTCCAGATAGGCCTTATTTCCGCCCGCGCGCGCGTCACCCATTACCGAGAGGTCTTCGCATGAGTAATCCACTGATCGGGCGCCGCCCGCCCTTCTCGACTCGGCGGGGCATCACGCTCCGCCGTTGGCGTCTACAGAACTTCAAGTCCGTGCGAAACGACAGCGTCGAGCTTCGCCCACTGACCGTCATCGTTGGCGCGAATAGTGCGGGCAAGAGCACACTGCTCCAGAGCATCCGCGCTGCGAGCCAGGCGATAGGCACGACAGGCTATTTGTATCCCCTCAACGGTCGCGGGGTCCGGCTCGGCACCGTGGCCGAGGTTAAATACCGGGGCCCCGGTAACGATGAAGAGCCGCTAATCATCGGCGCCGATTTCGAAATTCAGGCCCCGCGAGGCGGATATAGGGAGGGCAGAGGGCTGACCCAATCACAAGCAGCCCCGGTTCTCGCTACCTTGTCCTGGGAAGTCAAGCTCGGTGAGTCATCACAACAGAAGGGCATCGCCAAGATCGAGCGGCTGAACGTCGACTTGAAGCCAGAGGACCCCGACACGCTCCCAGAGAACGTCCCGCGTGTGGCCAGAGCGTGGGTACTTGCCATAGCGGACGAAGACGCCGAGGATCTCGTTCCGCTCGACGAAGACGACGAAGCGAGTTCCATTCCGCACTACTTTTCGGGACAGTTCGCCGGTGCCAATAGCAGCTTGCTGGAAGTCATCGACATCCATGTCGCTGGGGGCTTCCCGCTCGACGCGTCAGTGATGCGTCCGCGTGCCGAAGTCCTGTTCGAGGCTTGGCGCGACATGCTCCTCCGACGATCGATCCAGGAGCGGGACGAGATCGAGCATGATCTATTCACCGAAGCTAAAGCAATCGAGGAAGTCAGCCGTGTTCTGCTATCGGTTCACGCAGCGGTGGCCGACGCGAAGGCCGAGTACGGGGACGCTGTGCGCCTTGAGCTTGGTTCGAAGGCTCCTGAGACACGTTCCAAGATCGACCTCAACGTGGTGTCGTCCGAGACGTTCAACGATGCAGTTGTCGAGGAACTGACCAAGGGTGGAATTCAAGGCGAGGTCCCGTTCCCTCATCGTTTGGATGACCTGGGCAGGGCATCGGATCTCGCAGCCTCCTACTTGAGCGCAAGCATCCGCTATCTTGGTCCTCTTCGGGACGAACCTCGGGCCTCGTATCCCGACTCGCCGGAAGGCGACGACACCTATGTCGGCCCGAAGGGCGAATTCACCGCCTCGGTGCTGCAACGGCACGGCGACCGGAAAGTCAGCGTCCCGACGCCGCAGCCAGATGGAACGATCAAGACTCCCCGTCGGCCAATCCAGCTCATTACCGCCGTCAACCGGTGGGCCGAATACCTCGATATCGGCGAGAGCTTCTCGGTTTCGGACCAAGGCCGCTTCGGGATCCAGCTGCAGGTGAAGCAAAAGGACGTCGAGGGAGATCTTGACCTGACGAGTGTCGGCACCGGCGTCAGCCAGCTGCTGCCGGTCATCGTGATGTGCGTGCAGGCACCAATCGGCTCCTTGCTCCTAATCGAACAACCGGAGTTGCATCTCAATCCGCGAGTGCAGCAGCGGCTTACTGACTTCTTGCTGGCGATCGCCCAAAGCGGACGCCACCTCGTTGTCGAGACCCACAGTGAGTACCTGATTTCGCGACTGCGGCGACATGTTGCTGAAGATCTCGATGATGAGCTTCAGAACACAATTGGTATCTACTTTGCGAAGCGCGTAGACGGCGCGACCAACTACGAGCCCGTGAAGTCCAACGAGTACGGCGGGATCGAGGAGTGGCCGGAGAACTTCTTCGACCAGGCCACTGAGGAAGAGCACGCGATCCTCTCGGCGGCGGTCAAGAAGCGCCGGGCCAAGGCGGCCCAGTCGGAGTAGGCACCGGCTGTTTACATCGGCGCCACTTAGTCGGATTGGACTTGGTGTCCGGCAGAGAGTTAACGGCAACAACGCAGAAGGGAGGCCCCAAATGGCACGAGCCGTACGCAAGGCCGCAATCAAAAGCCTTGAGCAAAAGCTCTGGGACGCCGCCGACGCCCTGCGCGGCAATCAGGAGCCGAGCGAGTACAAGCACGTCGTGCTCGGCTTGGTGTTCCTCAAGTACATATCCGACCGATTCGAGGGGCGTCGCAGAGAGCTTGAAGCCGAACTTGCAGCCGAAGGGTTGAAGCCAGAGCAGATCGAGCGTCTCGTCGAGGACCGAGACGAGTACACCAGCCAGTCGGTGTTCTGGGTTCCCGCCGCCGCCAGGTGGGGCATCATCCAGAAATCCGCGAAGCAGCCTGATATCGGCGAATCCATCGACAAAGCGATGGATCTCATCGAGCGCGAGAACCCAAAGCTGCGTGGCGTTCTGCCACGCAATTACGGTCGCGAGGACCTCGACAAGGGTCGCCTCGGTCAGCTCGTTGACATCATCGGCTCGATCGGGTTCACCGAGACCGATGACCACGGGTCCGATGACGTGCTCGGCCGGGTCTACGAGTACTTCCTCGGCCAGTTCGCAGGCAGGGAGACCGGCAAGGACGCGGGGGCGTTCTACACGCCCCGCTCGGTGGTCAAGACCCTCGTCGAGATGCTGGAGCCCTACCATGGCCGTGTTTACGACCCCGCGTGCGGCTCGGGCGGCATGTTCGTCCAGTCCGCCGAGTTCGTGAAGGCGCATGGCGGGAAGCGCAACGACATCTCCGTGTACGGCCAAGAGTTCACCGCGACCACTTGGAAGCTCGCGAAGATGAACCTGGCACTTCGTGGCATCGACGCCGACCTCGGCGACAAGTCCGCCGACTCCTTCACCCAGGACCTGCACCCCGACCTACGGGCCGATTTTGTGCTCGCCAACCCTCCGTTCAACGTAAGCGACTGGTGGAACGCGAAACTCGCCGACGACGCCCGATGGAAGTACGGAACGCCTCCGGTGGGCAACGCCAACTTCGCCTGGGTGCAGCACTTCATCTACCACCTCAGCCCGCGCGGCACAGCCGGATTCGTGCTCGCCAACGGGTCGCTCAGCTCGAAGAGCGGCGGCGAGGGTGAAATCCGTCGAAGGCTCATCGAGGCCGACCTGGTCGACTGCATCGTCGCGATGCCCGACAGGCTCTTCTTCAACACAGGCATTTCGGTGAGCCTGTGGTTCATTAGCAGGGACCGAAACGGCAACGCGCAGCACCGCAAGCGCAAGGGAGAGGTGCTGTTTATCGACGCCCGAAAACTCGGGGCGATGATCAATCGCCGCCTCCGCGAGCTGTCCGACGACGACATCGGGCAGATCGCCGGCGCCTACCACTCCTGGCGAAACCACGACGGCGGCTACGAGGACGTCGCAGGATTCGCAAAAGCGGCGTCGCTCAAAGAGATAGCGCAGCACTACTTTGTGCTAACGCCGGGGCGCTATGTCGGCACCGAAGAACCTGAAGCCGAAGACGAACCGATTGCGGACAGGGTCGAGCGGCTGACGAAAGAGCTGTTTGCTGAGTTCGAACAAGGCCGTCAGCTTGAAGCGCAGATCCGAGCCCGACTGGACGTACTCGAATGAGCAGCGGGTGGAGAACCCCCACACTCGGTGAGTTGGAGCGCGAATCCAATGGCGTGATTCAAACCGGTCCGTTCGGGAGCCAGCTTCACGCGAGCGACTACTCCACTGTTGGGACGCCAGTTGTGATGCCGACAAACATCCGCGATTTGCGGATCTCGACGGACGGAATTGCTCGCGTATCTAGCGAACACATCGAGCGCCTCGCCCGACACAAACTAAAGCCAGGGGACATTGTTTACAGTCGGCGAGGTGACGTTGAAAAGTGTGCACTAGTCACGGAGTTCGAAAACGGATGGCTGTGCGGGACGGGCTGTCTGCTTGTCCGTGTGGGTGGCCCCACCGTCGATGCGCGGTGTTTGGCCTACGCACTATCGCTCCCGGCCACTCGAAACTGGATTAGTCAGCACGCCGTAGGCGCAACCATGCCCAATCTCAACACAGGTGTTCTGCGGGAGGTGCCCGTTTATCTACCACCTATCGCAGAGCAGCGCTCCATCGCCGCCACCCTCGGCACGCTTGACGACAAGATTGAATCCAACGAACGCCAGCGCGGTTTGCTGCGGAAACTGGGGGCCGCGCGATTCGCCGGTGCCCTAGCTGACGGTGAAGTTGAGCGACCGCTCCATTCCGTCACAACCAGTATCGCTCGAGGGGTCTCGCCCAAGTACGCCGACGATGAGACTTCGGCTCCACTCGCGCTGAACCAGAGGTGCATCCGTGACGGCTGGGTGTCGCTGGCACCGGCACGGCGCGTGCAGGACCGAGTCGTAGCGTCCGCGCGGAAGGCGTCGAGCGGCGACATCCTGGTGAACTCGACTGGAGTCGGCACGCTCGGGCGCGTTGCCCGATGGCACGAGGGATCGATCTTCGTCGACAGCCACGTCTCTGTGATCAAACCAGACGTCGCTGAGGTTGGTCCCACTGTGCTGGCGTACGCAATGCTCGGGCGCGTGCCTGATATTGAGGCACTGGGCGAAGGGAGCACTGGCCAGACTGAACTCAGCCCGACTCGGCTCGGTGAATTCAAGGTGCGCCTTCCGGACGCCGCGAACATGAGTGTGCTTGAAGAAGAATTGTTCGCCTTGGAACGCCGCGCAGACCACCTTGCTACCGAGAATGGCTGTCTCGCATCGATACGCGATGTACTTCTTCCCGAGCTGTTGTCCGGCCGCATTCGGGTGCCGGTCGAGGAGGCGTCGTGAGCACCCTCGACGCGGAGTGGGCCATCAATGCGTTGCAGGAGTTCGTACGAGCAACCGACCAAGTTGCGTACAACAACCGTCCCGGCAGCGGTGTCGTCATGCTAGGAACTCACCAGCGGTCTGCAGACTCCGAGGTCGCGGAACTCGCGCACGTCGCCGAGCAGATCCTCGATCGCGTGCTACCGGATTGGCGGCACGCCGACGACCGGCCTTCCGAGGTACGGCACAAAGCTCGCTGGAATCACTTGCGCGACTGGGCCGGACGCGGCATCGCCGCCCTACGGCGCGAGCAAGAATTGCGCGAGAACCTCGGAGACGATGCTCCCAACATCTCGGCGGGCCAATTGCACCCTTGGGTGTGGAGTGGCGCCCGCTCACTGTGGCAGTCAGGGCACTATCGTTCCGCCGTTGAAGACGCTGCGAAGAAGGTGAATGCCGAGACACAGAACAAGGTCGGGCGTCGTGATGTCAGCGAGACCGACTTGTTTAAGCAGGCGTTCAGCCTAGACACCGCGGGCCCTGGGAAGTCTCGGCTGCGGCGCCGGAAGCCCGACGGCAGCGAGACCTACAAGTCCGTTCAGCGCGGCGCCTGGGCACTGGCAGAAGGCATATATGCCGGTATCCGCAACCCGCTCAACCACGAAGACCCGAAGGACATCGACGAGCAGATCGGCCTGGAGTACCTGGCCGCACTCAGCGTGCTTGCTCGCTGGATAGATGACGCGGAGGTCGAAACAGCACCGTGAGGAACTTTAACGAATCCATCGTCGAGAATGCTGCCCTCGAATGGCTCGCCGACCTCGGCTACCAAACCTTGCATGGGCCGAGTATCTCGCCAGGCGGCAATGGCCCCCAACTTCGTGACTCATTTACCGACGTTGTGCTCATCGACCGACTGCTGCCGACTGTTCGCGGGCTGAACGACGGTATCGACAAAACCGTCATCGACCAGGCCATCAAGCGCCTACTCCGCCCTGAATCCCAAAACCCGATTGATGAGAATTACCGAATCCACCAGTTACTCATCGGCGGCGTACCGGTCGAGCACCGAGGGGCGGACGGTCAGACGCGCACCGTCCGCGTGAAACTGATCGACTTCGAGAATCCCGAGATGAACGACTGGGCGGCGGTCAATCAGTTCACCGTGACGAAGGACGGTAGGAACCGTCGCCCCGATGTCGTCGTCTTCGTGAATGGCATGCCGCTGGCTCTGTTCGAGCTGAAGAACCCCACCGATGAGAACGCCGACATGAAGGGCGCCTGGAACCAGATTCAGACCTACCGCCACGACATCGGGTCGATCTTCGACTTCAACGCATTTACCGTCATTTCGGACGGCGTGCCCAGTGCCGCCATGAGTTCGTTCACCGGCGCCTTCGAGCACTACGCACCCTGGAAGACCATCGACGGTCGCGACGTCGTCACGGACCGGCCCTCCCTCGAAGTAATTATCCGAGGCGTGTTCGAGCCGAAGCGATTCCTCGACATCCTTCGCAACTTCGTGGTCTTCAGCGACGAGACGATCACCGACACGGCCACGGGCCAGCCGATGCGTTCCCTTGTGAAGCGGGTTGCGAAGTATCACCAGTACTGGGCTGTGAATACCGCGGTCGAGTCGACCGTGAAGGCCGCAAGCCCCGAGGGTGACAAGCGTGGCGGTGTGGTCTGGCACACGCAAGGGTCGGGCAAGAGCTTCGAGATGGTGTTCTACGCCGCGAAGGTCATGCGCGATCCACGCACGGAGAACCCGACCCTCGTCTTCATTACTGACCGCAACGACCTCGACGATCAGCTCTTTGGCGAGACCTTCTCGCCCGCGACCATTCTCCCTGAGAAGCCGGTGCAGGCCGAGAACCGCGCCCATCTGCGTGAGCTGCTCACGCGAGCGTCCGGCGGTATCGTCTTCACGACCCTGCAGAAGTTCGCGCCCGAGGCTCGTGGTGACACCAACCCGGTGCTCACCGACCGACGCAACGTGATCGTCGTCGCGGACGAGGCACACCGGTCGCAGTACGGGTTCGGTGAGACTCTCGACCCTGAGGGGCGGCTTAAGGCCGGCCTCGCCAAGCACATGCGGGACGCGCTTCCCAGCGCGACCTGCCTCGGCTTCACCGGAACGCCGATCGAGACCACCGATAAATCCACTCAGGCCGTCTTCGGCGATTACATCGATATCTACGACCTCACTCGCGCGGTCGAAGATGGGGCGACTGTGAAGATCTTTTACGAGCCCAAACTTGTCAAGGTTGGCTTGAGCGATTCTGTCTACGGCCAACTCGACGACCTTGCCGACGAGATCACCGAGCAGGTCGAGGAGATGGCTGCGGCAGCGGCAAAATCTCGCTGGGCCCGCGTCGAGGCCATCGTCGGGACGGACGAGCGTCTCGACCTCGTGGCTCGGGAGATCGTCGAGCATTGGGAGAAGCGGCGTGAGTCGCTGATCGGTAAGGGCATGATCGTCGCGATGAGCCGCCGTATCGCGGTCAAGCTCTACGAGAAAATCGTCGCCCTTCGGCCCGAGTGGCACACCGACGACCCCCGCACGGGAAAAATCAAGGTCGTCATGACCGGGTCCGCGGCCGACCCGCAAGAGTTCCAGCCACATCTGCATGACAAGGCGACCCGGAAGGAAATCCAGCTTCGGGCAAAGAATCCCGACGATGAGTTGCAACTCGTGATCGTGCGCGACATGTGGCTCACCGGCTTCGATGCGCCCGTGATGCACACGATGTATGTCGACAAGACGATGCAGGGCGCGGGGCTCATGCAGGCTATTGCGCGCGTCAATCGGACCTTTCGTGACAAGCCGGGCGGCCTGATCGTTGACCTGATTGGGGTCTACTCCAACCTGCAAGAGGCACTCAGGGTCTACTCGCCGTCGGACCGCGATCAAGCGGGTGTGCCCATCGACGAGATGGTCGTCGTCATGCTGGAGAAGCACGACATCGTGACATCACTGCTACACGGAGTGACATTCGACTCGTCCCCAGAGCTAACTGCATCGGAGAGGCTGGCCCAGTACGCGAAGGTGCTCGACTTCGTCATGGCCGATCCCGATCGCACTAAGCGGTACAACGATCAGGTACTCGCCCTCGCCAAGGCGTACGCGTTGTGCGGGGCTCGGGATGAGGCGGCCGCGATAAGTAACGACGTTCGTCTCTTCGTCGACGTGCGTGCCGCGATCCTGAAGATTCTCGACCCCGGTTCGGGTCGCAGCGGATCGGGTGCGGTCGATGTCGATACCGCTATCGGGCAGCTTGTCGATCAAGCGGTGTCGGGGGACCAGGTAATCGACATCTACCAGCTCGCCGGCGTCGAGACGCCTGAGCTGTCAATCCTCTCTGATGAGTTCCTCGATGGCCTTGCGGATAAGGACAAGCCGAATCTTCAGATCGGTCTGCTACGTCGGCTCCTTGACGACCGGATTAAGACGATCAAGCGAAGCAATGTCGTGCAGACGCGGAAGTTTTCCGAGATGCTCGACGAGGCCATAAACAGGTACAACAACCGGTCGCTCACCTCGGCGCAGATCATCGCCGAACTTGTAACGCTCGCGAAGCAGATGCGCGAAGAAATGAATCGGCATGCCGCCCTGGGCCTTCGTGAGGACGAGATCGCCTTCTACGACGCCGTCGCCCAGAACGACTCGGCCGTCATGGAACTCGGCGACGCGACACTGAAGGCGATCGCTCGGGACCTGGTACGAACGATCCGCGACAATTGGACGATCGACTGGGACGTCAAGGAAAGCGTGCGTGCGAGGATGCGCTCAGCAGTTCGCCGCATCTTAATTCGCTACGACTACCCTCCCGATGCCGAAGTTGAGGCCATCGAATTGGTCATCGAGCAGGCCGAGATCTTCGCCAACAACGAGGACGAATTCATGTTCTGAGGTTTACATCTTCCCCGTCACGCCAGATTGACCTTGGTGACACGGAAGGAGGTAGCCAGTGAACGAGATTAAATGCCCGCACTGCGGAACCGTATTCACCATCGACGAGGCAGATTACGCCAGCCTCGTGCAGCAGGTGCGCACGGTGGAGTTCGAGAACGAACTCCACGAGCGGCTCGCTGAGGCCGAAAAGGCCAAGAATGCCGAGATTAGGCTCGCCGAGACGAAGGTCGCGCAGCAAGCGCAGGAGGATGCCGCACGGAAAGACGCTGAGATTCAGCGGCTCAAGAACGAGATTGAAGGAGCCGGGACTGCGCAGGCGCTCGCATTGGCGAAGGCGGCTCAGGAGGCACAAAAAGCTCTCGGCGACAAGGATTTTCAGATCGAGAGACTAAAGACTGAGCTGAAAGGCGCAGACACCGCGCAGGCTCTGGCGATCGAGAAGGTCGGCAAGGAGGCCCAGAAGGCCGCCGTCGAAAAGGACGTGGAGATCCAGCGTCTGAAGGCCGAAATCGAAAAGGCCGCCATCACTCAGGAACTCGTCCTCGCAGAGGCCACCTCTGCCGTGCAGCACAAGCTCGCCCAGACCGAGAACCGGCTCGCCCTCCAGGAGGCGGAGCAGAAGGTCACCGAAGCAGCGCTCAAGGAGAGCCACTCCAAGGAGATCGCGCTCAAGGATGACCTCATTGAGCGCCTTAAGGACATGAAGGCCAAGCTTTCCGTGAAGCTGCTGGGCGAGAACCTCGAGCAACACTGCGAGACCGAATTCAACCGGATGCGGGCGATCGCGTTCCCGAACGCCGAGTTCGGCAAGGACAACGACGCATCTAGCGGAACCAAGGGCGACTACGTCTTCCGGGACTTCAATGACGACGGGGTCGAGTACATCTCGATCATGTTCGAAATGAAGAACGAGGCCGACTCGTCGTCGAACAAGAAGAAGAACGCTGACTTCTTCGCGAAGCTCGATAAGGACCGGCGGGAAAAGGGCTGCGAGTATGCAGTTCTCGTGTCCATGCTCGAAGAGGAGTCCGAGCTGTACACCGGCATCACCGACGTCTCACATGAGTACCCGAAGATGTTCGTCGTCCGGCCGCAGTTCTTCCTCCCCATCATCGCACTGCTCCGCAACGCCGCACAGGAAACCATCGTGGTCAAGGCCGAGCTGGAGCAGGTGAAGAAGCAGAACATCGACATCACCAACTTCGAGTCCGAACTCGAAGGGTTCAAGTCGGCATTCGGCAGGAACTATGACCTTGCGAAGCGCAAGTTCGATACTGCGATTAAAGAGATCGACTCCGCCATCGACCGCCTCCAGAAGGTGAAGGACGCACTGCTCGGCTCCGAGAACAACCTGCGGCTCGCCAACGACAAGGCGACCGCCCTCACCGTCAAGAAGCTCACCCGGGGTAACGAGACGATGAAGACCAAGTTCGCCGAACTCGAACCGCCGCCGGAGTCTGGGGCAGCCTGACCGAGCCGGCTGGAGGTGCCCGTCAGCCCTAACGGGTCAAGGGGCGTTCCAGAGGGCTGGCGGACTCAGGCCGACTCCGATGGGTACCTCGGTGATCGCGCCTGAGTCGCTAGGCTGGTCACTGGCCCTCCAACACCGATGAAATGCGCCGATACATCAGACACCAGTGGAGCGCGGCCCGCCGGTTCTGACGGAAGCAATGGCCCCAACCTGTGGACGAGTCTGGGTGCGGGGGCGTGAAATTGGAAAGAACCGTCGCGCAGCTTCCTCCTTCGGCGTTGTCCTCGACGACTTCGCCTCGTCCCAGTCAACTCTTCGACAGACATCTCCCCGCCTGCTTCCTCGGGGTTCGCACCGCCCAGGAAGATAGCCGCAATGTCGCCCCGGTCGAATCCCGCAGTGAGCGCGTCGTCAACCTGACCTTTGAACTCGCGAAAGCTTGTGGATGCCGACATGCCCAGCCAAGAACACTCGGGTTGATCGACATGCGCAAAAGAATCTGACTGCAGAAGTGCCTGCGAAGCGTGGTGGACGATCGTGACGGCTTCTGTTCTGAGCGACCGCTGGCGTTCGTCGCCAGACGCCGCTCGCTGCCATCAAACGCCATCGATCCCGATGCGCCGGTCGATCGCAAAGGCGAGGGCGAGGAAGGCGGCGTCACTACCCATCAACGTCAATACCTTGACGCGCATCTCGTTGAAGTCGGACGCTACGGGCTGTGTTGAAAACCGCGTTCAATTCTGGGAACTGCCTCGGGTCAAGTTTGTTGCCTTCCAACATCGTCTTCCTCCCACGGCTTCGAACCACCCCTATATCTGCCCATAGCGTCGAAGAGTTCGTTCGGGTGCCGTCTGGTCCGAACACGCGCTGAGTTCCACACTGCACTCTGCCGGCATTCGACTTAAGGCATGTCAGGCAACAGAGGACTCGCAAGCGAGATACCGGTACGTCGTTGCCCGGGAGACTCCCAACATCTTCGCGATATCGGCGGCCGTGACGCCCTTATCCCGAAGTGTTCGGGCTTTGGCGGCGTCGGCGTCGTCGACCTTGCGCGGACGTCCACCCTTGCGTCCGTTGGCCGCGGCGGCGGCCAGCCCGGCGCGGGTCCGCTCGACCATGGTGTCGCGTTCGAGTTGGGCAAACGCGGCCATGATGGTCAGCATCGCCTTGCCCATCGCACCGTCGGTGTGCAGGCCCTCGGTGATGCTGCGGAACCCGATGCCGCGGGACGTCAGTTCATCAATAACGGCGAGCACGTGTTGAGTGTTGCGCCCGAGCCGGTCGAGCTTCCAGACCGTGAGGATGTCGCCTTGACGGAGGTGGTCCATGCAGGCCTTCAGTTGTGGGCGGTTAGCGGTCGAGCCGCTGACGCCGAGGTCGGTGAACACGCGGGCGGCGCCGGCCTCGTCAAGCGCGTCGAGCTGTAGTTGGGGATTCTGGTCAATGGTGCTGACCCGTGCGTACCCGATGATGGCCATCGCCGCTCCTGTCTCATAATCCCGCGTGATCTAGGTTTCGATACTATACGGTTTTAAGACAGGTTTTCAAGACAACCGGGGGGTGCTTAACCCCTGCTGGTGGAATCGGTGACAGGCCGGCGGTCGCAGTCGCATCAACCCATCGTTTTCGAGACCTTCGGCGCTCTCGAGCATGCTGCATACATCCGAGGTGGTCGCAATAGCGAGCGCCTGCGGGGCGGAGTTGTTGTCGGTGGCCACAGCTACCGTGCCGATGATGGAGTCTGTCGACGCTGTTAACCCAGGTGACTCAGCGCTACAAGAGTTGCTCGCGACGATGGCCGAGCACACCCACGATGCTGAGCGCCATGACAAGCTGCTGGACTTCCTGTTGATCGTGCCACCACTTGTGGACTGGCCGACAGACTCGCTGGAGGCGCTGCGGGAAACGTGCCAATACATCATCGGCCTCGCTCGCCTCGACCGCGAGCTCGCACGGTTTACCGAGAATGAAGAGTGACACGCGCTCACGACAGTCGCCCAACACTGCGATTGACCTGAGCCAAAGCGAGACAATCAGACGGTGACTGCGACTCCACTTAGCGACATCCAGCTACCTGTGCGGGCGGTAGACCAGCTCAGGAGTGTCGATGCCCGCGATTGGATCGCGGGCCACGCTATAGAGGTTGGTCGCGCCTGGTGGACATCTGCACTCCACGAGCAAGGCTTCGACGACACCGTGGTCGGAGACACCATCCGCCGTGATGACATCTTCGCGCTGGCCGATGACGCCCTGGGGAGCCCGGCCGCAGCGCTGACTCTGCTGTGGAACTCACTTGCTTGGGGAAGCGGCAGCAAACGACGAAACAACAAGGGTCGCATCGCTTCTGTCGCTCGCGACCCAGATCGCATAGGTGCGCTGCTTCAAGAGGCAGCGAGGCTCAGCCGAACCGATCCGCGCTCGGCCTACGGACGTGTTGTATCCGCGCAATCGCACGGCCATCCCCGAGTTAGGACCGGCGTTCTTCACCAAGTACCTCTACTTCGCGGGGGGCGGAGATGCAAGCCATCCTTGCTGCATCCTCGACGAGAACGTGGCCCTGGCGCTACAAAGAGCATGCGACTGGGCATCGCTGCCGACCAAGAATTGGCTCGCGACCGCATACGACCGCTATGCGACATTGCTCGGAAGGTGGGTGGACCAGCTCGAATTGTCGCGCCTCGACGTTATCGAGCGTTGGCTGTTCGAGGAAGGCAAGAGCATCAGTCGATGATTGCGGAAACACCCGGATCGCTTGGTCCCATGACCGTGAGTCGCCCGGTTTGAGAGGCTGACCGTAGAGGGAACACCCTCATTCACTGATTGCTGCGTTTGATCAAGGTGGGGCGTGACAGGTACGGGGTTGGTCTGGGGACTGGACCATACTGGTCCGAGTTGGGCAGCACGGATGTTTGCGCCTACGTCGGGCCAGGATCATTTGGGCCTCGGTTCAGTGAGCTCGGACCGCATACTGCCGCTGCTGTCGCCGGGTATCAACGTGTTGACCATTCACCCGCGCTACTGGTCGTTCTACCTGTTCGTGCTAGATGAGTTCTGGTCGCGCGAGCTGCCACGTAACCGAACCGCATTCCGCGATTTCTATCGGCCACGAGAAGCGCTTTTCGCAACGGCTTGCAACCTCTGTGACGCGGAGGAACACGCGACACTAGGCGGGCACATCGTGGGTTCGCAGAAGATCGCGCGGCTGACCAAGCAGGAGCAGTTCGACCCGAGCTACGACTACATCAAGGAGACTTTGGGCGGTTACTCGCTCTATTACCGCTCCACGATGGAGGCCACCGGAACCATCGTCACGCCGTCGCCGCGCAACGGCTTCGTGTACGACGCCCCTACAGCGCCCGGTCGCGCGATCGCAGACGCGTATCGGAGGGCCATCAGCACGACCACCCTTTGGCAGGACTACCTCGGCGATCCCCTCGAAGAATCTATTTCCCGCGAGGTGCTGATCGCGTTCGCCCGCCACGGCTGCCTGTGTCAACTCGCCACAGCCGACGACTACGACCTTCCCCTGCTGCAAGATCTATTCACTCACTCAGGAAGCGCGGACGAATCGGCGGCGCGGCGCGGGACCTTCCGACTGCTGCTGGACGTGAGCACTACACGTCAGCCCGAGACGCTGACCGAGGACGCCTTTCGCCAGCTCATCTACTTTCGCACCCTCGACGGCGAGCTCTATCAGCCGCGCGCAGATCTGCTCGACGTCGCACGCCGGTGGCGGCTGTTCCAGGCGCGCGAGTACTTCTCATTCGCTTTCAACAGACTCTTCGGATGGCTTGTCCGGCGAGGGCAGCACGAGTCTGACGACGGCCTCGTCAACCTGCCGATGGGGCAGATGTGGTCGTGGGTCGACGACGCACTGGACGAAAATGCCTTCGCTTCCGATGAGCTGGGCACCTTCGGCGCCTCGACTCGGGCTTCCGAGTTCGCCAACACGCTCGCTACACACGTCGACCTCGACGCTGGCGTTGACGAAGCGTGGTCTCGGCACCCAACGCTCGATGAACACGCGCTTTATTGCGCGCACCCGACGAGGTCGGATACGCCGGAGACCGTCGTCGCGATGATCGCGATGCTGCTGCTGATCTACCGCCGCATCGGATCGCCGGGGCGCGTCGCCGACCTCCGCGACGACGAGCGCCTGGTGACCGAGGGCGCCACCACCCGCATCGGCATGGCGTGCTTCTTCACTGAATTCAACCGCCGACTTATGGCGGGCGCCACGTTGTCGGCTCTGGCGCGGTGGATCATTCACGACTACGTCGTTATTCAGCACGAGCGTGTCGCCAACGCCAAGCTGCCAGACGATACGTTTCGACTCAGGCGCGTCGGCGACTCGATCCGGTTCTCCACCCAGGCCGCGCCGGCCGATTTCAACGACAGCCGATACACCGCTCTAAGTGCCACCGTGGAGGAACTCGGACTTGTCTCGAGTTTGCTCCGACCGAATCGCCAGTTGACTCAGGCAGGACAGACCCTGCTCGAGACAGGCGACCTGCCAATGGGTCTGCTCACCGAAGCGGCCGCGCCCTACGTTTTCGACCTAGAGTCATCATGACCAGCGACTCCACTCCGATACCGTCGATCCGACTCCCCGATCTCCTTCAGGGATCCTGGACGTCGATACTGGTGCTGACCTACGGCGTCGATCTCGGGTTCCTTGAGCGTCGATTGCTCAGCCAGCTTCATCGCGTCCCGGTGCGGATTGTGCTGGCGGACGCCGGTCGGCTCACGCGTCGCTACGCAGAGGCGGCGCAGACTGGCCAACGTCTGGCCATGGCCAATCGGACGTGCCTTATCGGCCCGATACGTCATCACCGGGCCGCGCACGCCAAGGCGGTCTTTTTGTCGAACCCAACCGAAGGATTGCTTCTTGTCGGCTCGGGAAATCTCGGGCACGACGGTTACGCGTCGCCAGGCGAGCTCTGGCACGTATTCGCATATCGCGAGGACCGTCGAGAGCACCTCGCGGAATTCATGACTTTGCGCCATCTCGTCGACGGGCTCGCTCAGAGCGGCGCGCTCGACGACCCGACATCCCAGATGCTCGAACTGGTGTGGGCGCAGAGCCCGTGGTTGCCTACGTCTGACTCGTATGCTGCTGGGGCCGTTCGCCACAACATGCAGTCACCACTGATCGAGCAGTTGGCAGACGCGGTTGATTTCGACGTCGACGTCGCGACCCTCTACGCCCCCTTTCACGATCCCGACTGCGCGGCGGTGTTGGCGGTACTCAACAGGTTCCACCCCAGGCGGCTTCGTCTTCTGGTCTCACGAAACACATCGGTGGACGCCGACCGGCTCGACGAGATCATCGCAGCGACGGCAGGCGCGACCTGTGAGCAGCTCGAGGTCCGAGACGATCCTGCAACGTTTATACACGCCAAGTGGATTCACCTCGCAGGCACCGATCGCGAGGTCATGCTGACCGGCTCGGCCAACCTCTCGCGATCAGCGCTGTTGTCCACTGCCGCCCAAGGGAACATCGAACTCGGGATCGTCAGCGTCCGCGACGCCGGTGGCCTCGACGATCTCTACGCACCACTAAACCTCACCGAGTTGGCTTCCTGCACAGAACTGGATCTGAGCTTCCACTCCGAGGCCGACGAGGTCGACGATCCAGCGAAGCCTTCGCTGCTTTGGAGCAGGCTGGACAAGGGCCGATTAACCCTGGAGTTTTCCTTCCTCGGGTCCGACGTGGCGGTCGCACTGACAGCGTTCGAACGACCGGTCGGCATCGTCAGTATCGATAGGGCCGATGCCACCATGACCCTCACGCTCGACACAGCCGACGCGGGCAGGCTCGCCGACGGTGGGCCCATCTGGGTTTCACTCTCCGGCGATCACCAGATATCCACTGTCACATGGCCGTACCAGTTGTCGACGTTGAAAGGCCGACTCGAGCGGACCACAAACCGCGACCTGCTCGCCAAGACGGGAACGCTCCCGGAGGAGGACACCGAACTACTTCTCGTGCTGCGCGAGCTCGAGGGCACTTTGATCTTCGACGCCGTGACCGCGTGGCGCGTCGCGAATGCAGGCGGCGCCGAGGATCCCTTGTCGCAAGATCAGTCATCGATCCGCTGGGAGGAGCTCGACTGGGACCGGATCCGGCGAGACCCACGCTACGGCGCATACCTGTATGGGAGCTCGCGCGGAACCATCGACCACACCGACATCGAAGTCGTCTTGGCATCAATTTCGGGCCGTCTGGATCCGCTAGGCGGCGACTCCACCGTTTCCGCCGACGACGACCTCTCGATATCCGGCGATACGACGACAGCGAACGACCCGGACGAGGACTCCGACCGTGCCAACAGCCAGCCGCTCGGTGTTGCCACGCGAACCCGCATGGCCATCAACCGATTTGTGACTCGGTACGCCGCCGCGACTCGAGACAAGGGATTCATCGACAAGCTCGGTCCGACGTTGGCGGTGCACAACGCCGCGATTTTTATCCACGTCGTCTTTCAACTACTCCTCAAGGACGCGGCGGATCCCGGCCGTGCGGTTTCGGCCCATCTGGCGGCGTGGACACTGTTGTGGGGCACGGATTCCGACGATCCCGGACTAGTCGCCGAACTGGCCGGCGAAGAACACGCCGCAGCGCTGCGCGTGCTCGAGGACGCCGGGACACGTGCGACGGTGTTGCGCACACTGAGTCACGTCGCCGAACTGGACTTGCCTACTGAAGTTGATGGCGAACTGCGCGACTCGATCAGGCATCTCGTGACGAGCGGCACTTTCGACCTGGATGCCGAGTTCGTAGGCCGATCACGATCTGAAGCTGCGCAGACAATGGCACAGTTGCGCGCTCTCGAGCGAATCACGTGCTTCCGTAGTCGAGCCGAAGTTGCGGGCTACGTCCTCGCTCCCCTGGAGGTTGGCGCTCGCGACATCGACTGGAGCAATGACAAAGTTCATCGCGCGGGCTCATCGACGACCAAGGGTGAGCTGCACCAGTCTCAGACATTGGTGGTCCGTTGCCGCATCGATGCACTCGATGGCGAGAGGATCAAGCGCATGCTGGAACGCTTCGTGGCGGCAACGGAAGTCATCGAGCCCAACAGGGACTACTGGCGCATCAAATTCGATGGCAACCCGGGTTGCGTCGGGGCCTGGGACAAAACAGCACGCCGAGGATTGGCCGACGCTGACACCGACCAGGACTTCTTTGAACTAATTCCCGTGTGGCCGAAGTGGACATCGCGACTACGGAGTCTTGAAGCGCGGGTGCCTAGCGCCATGTCGGCGTAGCCCTCCGGGCGACCTCAGTTGGCAGATCCTGAGCGGCAGTCGCAAGGTGGTCGCATCAACGGTTTCCGGTCACATCGTTCAAGTCTTCGTCATTCGTCGACGACGATGAAGTCTTCGACCATGCCATAGGCGGCGTTGGGGGTGGAGTCGCTGCCATCGGGGATCCCTCGCGATCGCCGATACTCGGCGCGCGAGCCGCCTTCGAGCACCATGATGCGGTCGAATATCTGCTCGTACGGCTTGGGCGGACCCACTTCGACCTCGACAGCGTTCTTCGCCGCTAAGCCTGCTCGGTCAAGGGCGTCCCGAATCGCTGCAAGCTTGACCGAATCGGCCACATTGGCGTCCGTCGCCATCTTCAACAGTTCGCACGCCATCCGATCAGCCGCTTCCTCAAGCCTCTGCCGCGCTTTGCGCTTCACCTGAGGCGCCTTGGCGCCGTGGAAGTCGCAAACGTTCGTCCCATGCCGTGCAGCGTTCTTGCACCGGTCACCGTTCTTCCTATGCGCGGTGCAACGTCGCTCCGGGTGGGCACTGCGCGCCCAACGGTCGATAGGTCCAGAGCTCGATAGGTCATTCATAGATCCACCCCCTGTAGGCAATTGGAATGGCCACTTCTAGCTGGCAGTAGGCGACGTAGGCGATGTAGGCGCAATGGGGAGACCTCCAACAGAAAAGTCATCCCACTTCTCCTGCACTCCGGTCTTCTCAATTCCGACGGATACAAATAGAAGCTGACTACCCCGCCTACGCGCAGACCAGAGTGTGTGTTGTACCCAGCGACAAGCTGCCTACTTGCCATCTACCGCACCGGCTTCCGAGACCACACGAAGCCGGGGCGCTGTGAGCACACCGTTGCTGTTGACCGTGTGCCGCAGTGCAATCCCGGAGTAAACGCGAACTTGGTCGCCACGCCCGCCACGGCGGCCGCTCGGGTCAATGACATCGCGGCCGAACGCAGCTACGAGCTTCTTTGTCAGATTCTCCTTGGTCCCAGCTTCATGTCCGGTCTGCTGGCACCATTCCTTCCACACTCGATACAAATCGTCCTTCGCAACTGTTTGCCCTGATCTCAGTACACATCGTTCGGCCACAAATTGGGTTATCGGACTGGCGCCTTCGTGCAACAGTTCCAGCAGCGAATTGCTACTGGCGACACGCGTGAATGCACCATGACGATCCAACCGCTCCAAACCATCCAGGCTCCAGTTGAAGATCCCTGGCAGTTCATTCATCAGCTCCGCGACTAATCCCGTGTCTTCGCGTCCAAGGAATGATCGGGGCATGTAGAGCAAGATGAGGCGTCCGACGATCGCTCCAGAGCTGTCAGGCAGTGTCGGCAGCTCGTTGCTCATGAACATGAAACGCGTGCCCAGCCGGCCCGTCCACGCTGGCTTGTACTTCTCTGCGACAGTGACCACATCTTCACCGGTGATCCTTAACAGCGTTTCAACAAACCGCTTCCTGTTCATCGACATTCGCTCATCGGAGAACACCGCGAGCGTCTTATCCAACAGGGTCGACAAGCCGAACTCGCCCTGCAGGTCTCGGCCTGAGAGTCCGATGTGGTTCCCGACTCCTACGAGCGCTGCGAGCACTTTGTCGATGGTGCCTTTGCCGGAGCGGGTTGGGCCAATGAGCATCAACATCTTCTGAAGATCGGTTCGACCGGAGAGCACGTAGCCGAACCACTCTTGGATCGCCTCGATGGCTTCCGCATCATCACCGAACACTTCGGCTAGAAACCGTTCCCACCGTTCCGGCTTGGCTGCATGCGGCTCGTAGTCGAATGGTAGGGCAAAAGTGTTGAAATAACATGGGGTGTGTGCCATCACAGTGCGATCTCGCAGCCGCACAAGACCGTTGGCGCACGCAATCACCGGCTCCGCAGTTCCGTCGAGCCAACTCTGCACCGTTGTACCGTGCGGGAGGGCCACAACAGCTTTGAGGGCGTCTAGGACCTTGTCGATTTTGGTTTTGTCGGGATTCCAGGGAATTCGTTCCCCGTTCTTGTCGTAGATCGCCTGTGCGAGTTGCTGGTACAGAAACTGTCTGAATTCAGTCGGGCGGATAAATCTCCACTGCGGACCTTCCCACCACAGCCACTCTTCGCCCCAGTAGGTGACCGGCCGCCGCCGTACATCCGCGCGCCGAACTATCTCATCTGCCACCCGTAGGGGCGCGCTCGGCGACGGCCATTGGTTGCGATGCGCTCGCGCCCACAGTTGCTCGGTCGTCCCGTCAGCATCAGCTGCGTGAATAGCGTCACGAAGCATGCGGTTGAACTCGTCGCCATCCCCGTTCCGCGCCGGGGCACCAATGGATTTCTCCCACGCGGACTTGAGCTGATCATGGGCCGTCTGCGCTGGAAAGCATCCGGCCTTCGCCTCCCGCATCGCCCAGCACAGGGTGTCGTACATGGATCCATGCCGGCCACCGGGCGCCGGGTCGAAATTGTTCAGGATCGCAGCCAAGGCCGACGCATCGCGGCTGTCGTCGTACGTCGACAGAAACGCCCTGGCACCTACTTCCAGTTCAGCAGGCGTCAGAAGACTGAAGATCTCCTGATCCGGCACGGCCTTGAGCTTTTCGCCGATTTCGTCGGGCAGCTCCGGCGCCACCCCGCCAGGTGCCGTCGAGTAGTGGCCACCTTCGTCAGCCCTGGGATGAACGGTTGGCCCAAGAATTAGCGCACCACCCCAGCACCGGACCTCACCCCACGCTTGGCCCCTGGCGGTCTTGAGCTTGCCCAGACCATTGCCCAATCGCTCGCCTGGTCGCAGCCGGAAAATGTAGTGCCCGCGTCGGCTCGTGGGCTCGCGCGTCGTCGGACGAAATATCGCCTTGCCCAGTAACGGCCACAGCCACTTCGGCACCTTGTCCGGATCATCGACATCGACCACGAGGAATCCGCTGGCACCGGCGTGCATCGCGATCCCAGCATCTGGCCAGCGTCGCCACCATGCGCGCACCGCGTCGACGTCGCAGGTTGCTCGGTGCTGCCAGCCCTTGCCGATATAGCTTCCGGGGTCCTTGGTGCCCGGCCGCACCGGCACAACGCACACCCCAGCCTTCGCGTAGATAAGGGCGGCCTCGCCGTTCGACATACCGCTGACATCCGGCAGATTTGCGACGCGCATAGCGTCCGCGGGCTTGGACATGGTCATGGCGCTCGGCGATCATGCGCCTAACGACATTTGGTGGCGGTCACCCAACCGCGAAACCGCCCATCTCATCACGTCGTACTCCGACGCGAGTCGCTTCCCGGAATAGATCCCCGAAGCTAGCTCCTTGGCGTTGAAAGCCGTGACGACCGCGTTGCGCTTCACAGGCATACCGCGGTCGTTGAGGAACTTTAGAGCACCGTCCTTGGTCAAAGTCGGCAGTCTGCCGACGTTCTGAGAATCAAGCCACTGCTGCAGGTCGGCGGCCAATTCGCAGGTATGAGTCGATACTGGTGGCCGGCGGTCCATTCTTGTCATAAGGGTTAGCTTCCATGCGTGAGGCCTATTGGAGGCCCATATACTCGATCAATACCGGGCAATTCGCCCATTGGGTCCAATAGTAGTGCCCTATATGCGGATGCGTCCATAGCGCTTGGCAACCATTCTCAATTGATTGTGGTAGGGGTCGGCAAGTGGCTCTGAGCTAGGGTTATAACGTAAAAAAGTTATTCGTTTCCGGTAGATTCTGTGAAGCGCATTTCTTCGCTTGCAATTTGTCGCGTTTTTGTGTCTATCGCATTCGGCATGTTTCTTGAGTATAACGCCGAAAGGCTTTTTCGCGTTTGAACGTGAAATCGTTTTCTACCGTTCAGCTTCGGATTTTTTCGGTCCTGGCGTTGATCACTCTGCTTTTGCAGTCTTCGTTCAAAATCGGACGCCATGTCAACGGGTCGGCGCGGCCAAATCACCCCACCGCCTCGATGTTCGTTCGTCTCAGGGCCACACAGGCCGTCGTTGAGCTGCGATACCCGCCTAGGTTTGCGAGAGCTTCGACACTGAAACTTACTGTCGCACACCGGCTTTTGTCATTATCTCGAGTACACTCGACAGATACCAGACGGATTGCGAGGCATGGGAGATGACCACTTCCGACAGTCGGCGCGGGCGACAACTCGGCCGGAATCTGTACTCGGCGACAGCGGTGGTCCTCTGATGCCCAAGCGCCGCACCTACAAGCGCGACCGGCGGGGTCGTTTCGCGGCCCATGGGGGCTCCCGGACCAAGCGGATCGGCCGCAAGATCAATCGGCGACGCCCGCGGTACGTAACCGGGAGCCTCGGCAACACTGTCCGGGTCGGTCGGGTCGGCCCTGGCGGCGAATACGCCGGGGTCCACGTCGGAGCTAAGATACGCACAAGACGCCGCAGCGAGTACTACGTCGGCGTCTCGGCTGGTCGCAGAATCGCGACGCCGTACGTTGCGTAATAGTCGGGAGATCAGTCGCAGCGGACTGCGTCGTGTCTTGGGAGGACATCCGCCCGACTTCCAAGCGTCGTCAAATGCATCACACGCCTCGCCAAGTGCTCGATGTGGGATAAAATGGCCATCGAGTAAAAGGAGGCACAGGTTGCCGCGTGGCGTGCATCTTGATGAGCGAGAGCAGCGACAGATCGCCGAAACGCTGCAGGCCTGGGCTGAGGTACATCCTCACCGCAATCTTCCCGTCATCGCCTTAATTGACGGCAGTGAACTCACGCCGTTGGACATGGCTAGAGCCGCAGCAGAACCCGACAGCCCAAGAGGGCGGCAGCTGCTGCGAGTATTCGCAGCCGGATTGATTGCCGACGACGATGAAAAGCTCGAGTCTCTCGATCAGATTCTCGACGACTATTGGCAGGACACGAAACGCTGGATCAGGGACCATCCCTGAGATGGCGCATCTGCTGTTCGTCCGTCCGGCAGATGACAGCGCAGCCGGCCAAATCGCCACTGTGGGCCAAGCCGTCCGATTATTAGCGACAGCGTTTACAAGTACTGACCTCTACGGTCAACAGGTCAATCGGGCCACTGTCGACGCCGAGCTGCCAAAGGCGACGAGTCTGTTCTACTTCGGCCATGGCACCACCGCCGAACTCATTGCTAACGGATCAGCTTTGGTGGATCAACACAACGTCGGCACTTTAGGGGGAGGAATCGTGATCGCGATTGCGTGCGATGCGGCGGTCACGCTCGGGCCGCAGTCGGTTCAGAATCCAAACGTCGAAGCATTTCTTGGATTTGATGACGAGTTCGGCATCCCGCTCTTGGCGCCGTTTCCGATGGCAATGGCCGTCATCCACGGGTTACGCGGGCTGCTTACTCAGGGTGACGATATCGGCTCAGCGGCTGACGAACTGCGCCGTAATTTCGCTCAGGCCCGAGTGGTCTACAAGACCAACGGACATAGGTTCGGACTGGGCTCGTCGGATGCTCGGACCGCCTGGCTGTTCGCAAAATCGAATCAATACAGCGTGCGCCTGCACGGACACACCTCGGCGAAACTGTAGGAGCACTCTGATGGCGATCATCACCCGTGGCTCATTGGCTGACTTCTCGATCGAACCCACTAAGGGCGCTAGCACGTCTGTGGCAGCGGCCGATGTTGTTGACAATTTCGGAGTGCTCGCAGAGGTCACCCGCGACGCGCCGGCAGACGTGTTCCAGTTCGAGGTCTCACCCGAACCTCGCGGACTTGCGCTAGCCCGTCTGCGCCTCGATACGGGATTCCAAAGCTTCCTCGCTCGGTTGTTTCACAAAACAAGTGATGTTTACTTCCTCGCCTGGTGCTGGGACCTCAGCGGCGCGCCAGCGTCGGTGTACCCGGGCGTCAGCGCCAATCCCACGAGTGTGCTGATTCCCATGCGAGGCGGGGATGTCCGCGAGTTCATGGGTGAAGGAGCACTCCTGTTTCCGAGAAGGCGTGTCACCGCTGGACTTGCAGTGCGAATTCAGATTTGGGAGTCGGCCGAAGGCATCCGCAATTTTGGGCAAACGCTGTCTTCGGTGGCCGACGTCATCCAGAAGAGCGACCTCAACTCGCTGCTAACAGTGGTCGGAGCAGCTATGGGTGTCGCGACCGCCAGCGTCGTGCTGATTGAGCAGGCGGCACTGGAGCTTGGCAAGGCGGTAGGAGATGTCCTCAAGGAGACCAGCGACGACTACGTCGACTTTTACGAGGGTTACTTCCCTTCGGCCTCGGCCTGGCCTCATTCGGAGATCGCATATCCGGGTCACGCGAGCGAAATCGCCCTTAAGCAGTTCTGACCAACTGCCAGCCGCGAGGAAAAATAGTTTGCCCAGAACGCAAGACAGGGCGGGACACCGCGTTTGCTGCCCTTGACCGTGAGTTGGCCGTCGACAGGGGCCCTCACTAGGTCTCCAACAAATAGCAACAGGTCATCGGCGGACCACAGAAATCATCATTGACATGCATCGATATGTGAACTGTCGTTGACCTCTTGGTACCTAGCGAACAGCGTTGATCGCACCAAGGCAGCTTCCCAAGCTGAATACGCGGGTTCGATTCCCGTCATCGGCTCCATTCTGAGCAGGGCGTCGTCAGCGCGTGGTCCTCGGGTCCGCTTCTGCCGTTCACTGTGAATCGTTGGCGACGACACGCCGCTAACGCCATCCCTGACTAGACACTCGAATCGCTGGCGCAGATCCGCCGCGCAACTTGTCGGGGTTCGCTCGCCGTAGCCAAAACGTGACGAATACTTGACCGAATTGCGAACGCGCCCTTGCCGTTCCACTGCTCAGGCCACACCTACCATCACTATTACAACTCTGTCAATTAAAGGAAATAGACTCATGCGGGCGGTTGTTCGTTGCGCTCTTGTTGTGCTCGTGATCGCCGCGAGCATGGTCGTGGGGCCGGCCGGCGTAAGCCCGGCGGGGTACCAGTCCCACGGTTTCACCATCGCATCGGTTTTGCCAGCGCAGGGTGCCGTGGTGGGTGTGGCACACCCGATAGCGGTGACGTTCGGCGCGCCCGTCGTCAACCGGCGCGCGGCCGAACACGCCATCGGAATCACCTCGGTGCCCGCGATGACCGGCAAGTTCGAATGGGTCGACAACGAGGTTGTGCAGTGGACTCCCGACCGATTCTGGCCAGCGCACAGTACAGTCGCGCTCTCGGTAGGCGGCGTCTCCAGCCAGTTCAAAACGGGTCCCGCCATCGTCGGTATCGCCGATATCTCGGCGCACACGTTCACCGTGAGCATCGACGGGGTCGAGGCAGGACCGCCGCCTCCACTACCCACGCCACACCACCGGCCTCACTTCGGAGAAACGGGCGTACTGCCGGCCTCCATGGGTAGACCACACTTCCCCACGCCGGTCGGCACCTACACGGTCTTGTCCAAAGAACGCTCGGTGACCATGGATTCGAGCAGCGTCGGCATTCCCGTGAACGACCCTGAGGGCTACCACCTTTCAGTGGATTACGCCGTCCGTATCACCAACCGCGGCATCTTCGTGCATTCGGCTCCGTGGGCTGTCAATTCACTGGGGCTGGACAATGTCAGCCACGGCTGCATCAGTCTGAGCCCGGAGGACGCAGAGTGGTACTTCAACACGGTCCACGTCGGTGACCCGGTGATTGTGCAGGAATCAGGAATCGAGCGACCACACCGGCTCAACTGACCGGATTCCGCACCTAGACCGATGTGCGCACCCGCGCGCCAATCTGCTGTTGTCTAAGGACTTTTCACCGGCGCACGCCTCGCCGCTGACACGCAACATCCCCGCCCGCCGCTGTCATTGCAAACGGGACGGACCCGCTGGTGGGAATCCAGCGGGTCCGTGCGGTCGGGAGAGGATCAGTGCTAGCTCGCGCTCCCAGCCGCAGGACCGGCCGGAACCGGCTCACCGGCCACCGGCCCGCCGGCCGGAGCCGGAGCGGTCGGCTCACCCTTACCCGCGTACGCACCCGACATGTCGACGATTGGAGCACCAGCCGGCGCGCCCCCGAGCGCGATCAGCGGGGCACCGGCCGGCACCACCGGCGCAACCGGCAACGGAGCCCCGATCGGTAACGGGCCACCGATCGGGACTGGCGCACCGAGCGGCAGCGGCCCAGGGACGGCCATCGGCACGCCAGCCATATCAGTAACCGGCGCGGCGGCCGGACCGCACGAGTCCGCGGCACCCGTGGCGCCCGCTCCACCCGCGGCGGCTCCCGCTCCGCCCGCTCCGCCCGCGGCCGGCACTTCGCCGGCCAAGCCCTGCATGCACGCAGACCCGCCCGTGGTAAACGGGGCGGCTACGGCTACTGCGTGCGGGCATAACGCTATAGCGGCTCCGCACAACCCAGCGCTGGCAACTACTTTGATCTCGAGCCGATCAAAGATCGTCATCACCCTCAACTCCTCTATTCGCGCTCAGATATTTCCGAAATTTTGATGGTGCAGCAGAACCACATAGCCGTACCGAGGTCGTACCTCGACGACCGACTCAATTGTTTGCAACAGGTGTGGAATACGGGCCGTGCCGCGCCGCGCCGTGTCCAAATGGTGACGTTCGCTCTTTCGAGAAGGGCGCAGGGTTAGGGCAGCGCAGCGCCAATCTTCAGCGCGGGCATGCTTTTGCGGCCAACCGGCGCGCGCGCAGGCGGGAAAACTGGCTTCCGCGGTCAGCGCATGTAGATTTCGCCACCGCTGGGATAGCCGCCGCCGGTGGTGGTGATATGGACGTGGTCGTAGTGGCCATATCCGGATGACTGTGGCCCGTAGGGCGTGTAGTAGGTGCCGCGCCAGATGGCGTCTTGCAATCCAAACCGTTCCGCGTTTTTCAGCGCAAACGCGACGACCTCGTCACCGAGCGCGATGCCCTCGGCGCTCCCGGGATTGGGAATCATCACGTCAAGGGCCAAACCGTTGGGATGCCACCGCAACGAATCCGGTCGGACACCGCCGATGCTCTGAATCTCGGGGAACAGCGCGCTGATACTCCGAGCGACCAGGATCGTCTTGACCTGTAATCCCTGCTCCGGGGCCACCCCGACGGGCAACAGCTGCGGAGGACGTTGATCAATGACCCGCCATCTCGATGCCGCCACACTGTCGTCGGGAACGGAACCGTCACTCGGCGACGCCGACGCAACTGCGGTCGGTACTCCCCCCACGATCTCGAGGCAGCACCCCGCACCGTCGTCGGCTCCTGAACCGGCGTCGCCGGCGGGACCGAATGAACGGGCGCTGCCGCCGAGGGCAAAGAAGACGGCGCCCGCGGAGATGGCGGTAGCCATGATTGCCGGTGACTTTCGTCGCTTCGTGGCTAATCGGTGCCGACCCACGGCAAGCCACTTTACGAGCAAAACCGGCAATAGTCACAATTTTGTAACGGCCGGAACGCGACCGCGGCGGTGCTCGGCTCGCAAATCAGCGCGACGACCTGGGAATTTACAGGCGACTCGCGGCGAAATCCGCGCCTTGATCCACCATGCCGTTCACCGGGTAGAGCACGTGCGCGGCGCCGGGCTGCCCGGGCGGCGCGCCATTGCAGACCGTGTCATCCGGAGCACACAACTCGAGGGTCTTGGCGGTATACAACGGACCAATCGTGATGGGCGGTGCTCCGGCACCGCTCAAAAACTCGTTCGACGGCGTTCCGAACAGAACCACTGCGGCGACGTGGTTAGCCACTTCGGCGGGCAACGGCTGGGGCACATACGACACGTACTCCGCGGGCACTTCCTTCGGAATACTGGCCGAGGTGACGAAGCCGGTCACGGCTGCACCTTGGGAGTAGCCGCCGAGCACCATGCGGGTGTTAGGACAGTTCGCGGCCGTGGTCTCGATGTGGTTACCTTCGTCTCGGATTCCGTCGACGACGGTTCTGGCGAATTCGATGCCGCCGCCGAAGTCGCCGCTGGCCTGGTAGTCGACCGGATACACGCCGACCGATCTACCGCCGACTTTCGACGTCAGCGAGTCGACGAAGGCCTGCCCCACTCCGCCCACACCAGGGGGCTCGCCGGTACCCCGGGCGAACAGCACCTCGACGTCGGGACATGGCTGTGCTGCCGCAATTGGAGTGGGCACGCCGAGCAGCGCCGCCGCGATCAGCACTGCTGCAGCCGGACAGACGCGACCCAACCGGTGCGCCCGCATGGCACGGATCCATTCGACGACGTTCATGTTTACCCCCACCGTGTCGCGCCAGCGACCGCGACGTGATCTGAAGTTACGCTGCGCTCGGTGTCTTCCCGGTTTTCCGCGAGATAAACCCAACTCGCAACGTCAGAAGACGCGTACCCAGTCGATGAGCATGTCCGCCGGATAGGAACCCGACGCCGGATCGCCGCCACCGGATCCGCCAACCGCAAGGTTCAACACCGGGAACATCGTGTAGTCGGGGTCGTTGAACGGCCATTTGCGGATGGGGTCGTTGAGGTCTTCGATGCCGATCGCCGGAACGCTGAAGTACGGCTCGGCGCCGTCGGCATAGTCTTCCCAAAAGTAGAAACCGGTCGCATTCCACGTGACCCGCCAGGTGTGCCAGCCGCCGTCCACTCCGATCGGATGGGTCTCGAATGCGGTGCCGTATGGATCGGCGTGGACGGTGGTTCCCGACGGCCATTCTCCGTTGCCGTACCACTCGACCAGGTCGACTTCGCCTTCACGGCCGGGGAAGTCGTTGGAGAGCCACCAGGCCGGCCAGCAACCGCCGGTGAGGCAGTTGAGCTTGACCCGCGCTTCCCAGGTGGTGCCGATGCCGCCGCGCCAGTTGCCGTGCACCAGGCCGCCGAAGTAGGCGTCTCCGTCGTGCGTGGCGCGCAGAACGAGGTTGGAATTGCCGTCGAGGAATACGTTTTGACGACTGTCGCGGTATTGCCCGAAGAACTCCGGCCGGTCCCAGCCGACCGGGTTCTTGATCGGAGTGCGGTGATTGGACACGGTCCACTTGGAAGGATCCGGCGCCGAACCGGCCGGGCCGTCGAACTCGTCGTGAAAAAGGAAAGCCCCAGTCGTCGCACCGGGCGGCGCCGTGGGCGGTGGCGCCGGTCGGGACGGGTTAGCACCGGCTGTGGGCAGCGGGCTCGCAGCTGCCACCGCGCCGATTCCCAGCATCAACATCACGTTGCGACGATTCATCTCAGGCACAGACGAATGAAACCATGAGCCGGCGGGCGCGCGCATCACAATCCGGTGACGCGCCGACTCAAAGTCGTGGCGTTACGGGCATTCGTCCGAATCGTCGAGGACGCTGACCGCGATGCCGTAGGGCAGGAATCGAACCTTGCGCGTCGGGTCGGTGTTGTTCTTGTTGGCGCGCAGCGCATCCAACTCGGTTGCATACACCTCTTCGACGCGGGCGCCGCCCTGCGCGTCGACGGTGTAGATCGCCCAGACGCCGTCGCCGGCTTCGCCGGTGGTTTCCGGCTCGGTGCGTGAGCGCCGGGCCAGATCTTCGAAAAGCGCGGACCAGCCGGCGCGTTCGCCGGGGACCGTGACGAACCGGCTGAAGCGTTCGAAAGCGTCGCGCAATCCTTCACCCGCCTCGCGCATTACCCGATCCAAGTCGTCGGGATCGAACCCGAACGGACCGTTCTCTCCCATGACAGCTCTCCCGTTATGGCGCCGGCGGCGGCGGTGGTGGCGGATTGATCGGTATCGGCACCGTGACGAACGGCAGGTGCAGATACATCGTCATCGGTGGCAGCTGGGGAGCTGGCGGCGGTGGTGGAGCGGCCGGCGGCGGCGCGGGTGCGGCGGGTGGCGGTGCGGGCGCGGCCGGCGGGGGCGCCGGTTCTGCCGCGGGAGGCGGCACGTAGGCGGGTGCTTGGCGGGCCGGTGTCTGGCGGACCGGCGGCGGGTTGACGACTTGCTGCGGCTGCTGCCGCACCACGGGCGCCGGCTCGGTGATGGTCTCCGGCGCCGGTGACGGTGCGGCGGGTGGCGGTGCGGGCGGAGCGGCCGACGGCGGCGGTGCCGGCGGCGATGCGACGGGCGGCGCTGCTGGGGCCGGAGCGGCCGCGGCGGGCGGGTGCGGGTTCGCGGGTGCGGTCGGGACGACGCCCTTGCCATCGGGGTTGGGTCGTTGGCCGACCGACGGCCGCACATCGCTGGCCAGCGAAACCACCAGCGCCACAACGCCGATGGCCACTACCGCCGCAACTCCGCTACCGACCAGCAGGAACGGCCGGTGCCGCGGGCTGCTGTCGTCGTCCTCGTCGGCGACGGCGCTGTATGCGAGGGCTCCGGAGCCCACCCTGGCGTTGGCCGAAACGTCAAGGTAGGCCGGTGCGATGACGTCGTGGTTCACCTCACCGGTTCCGGGATCTTGCGCGTAGGCCAGCGCCGCGGTTGACGACGCGAACAGCGGTGCGTTCGCCGACGCCAACGCCGCGCCCCGCGCCAGCGCCATATCCGGTTCTTCAGGCGCGCTCACCGGCAGCGAGACCAGCTCTTCCAGGCCGTGTTTGACCGGCACGATGTCCACGCCGCAGCCGACGATGAACACGCCGCCCGGGCTCGACTCCAGCTCCTCCAGGCGTCTGATCATCTTGGCGAGCGCGGAAAGCCCCGCGGGGCTGGGCTGCACACACCGGATCTGCTGACGCTGCAGATCGACGATGGAACCGTCGGTGACTTCCACCACGGCCACCGTCGCGCTGTCCGCCTCGGCGAATACCAGCGCGATGTACTCGTCGCCGACCGCCTGACCGACAGTCTGGGTCAGCGCGGCGGCCGCCAGCAGCGGAGATACCAACATGACGTTGCGGGTTTCCCGAACGGCCAGTGCATCGCGCAGCGCGCCGACTTCGCTGGGCTCGGTCCATGTCACCCCGGTCGACATCAGCCGGTGGCCCCCTTCGGCGGCCGCTTGCCTGGTACCGAGGATCGCGCCGATCACCTGCTCGGGCGCCCTGGACGCTGCCCTTACGTCGGTGCCGGCAACTGCGAAGCTGTCTTCCTCGACGGTGACTCCGTCGGCGTTCTCGCCTTCGACCAGCACCATGCGGACCGTCGTGGGCGCCATCGACACGCCGAGTACGATGTCCACTGCTCCTCCAAAATTCTTTGCTGGCCAGAATCTGGGCGGAGGGGCACACCGGGTCGTCGTCACTCCCGAAATTTGCCGGAGTCTCATGAAGTTCTGTGTGGTCGAGACGACGACACCACGGCATCACCTCGCCAGGCCTGGCAGTTCCACCCTACCCGGCAAGCCCGACGGGGAACACAAATCGGCCTGACCGGCCTAATAGCGAAGGCTTCTGCGGTCCTGCGGCTACCCCTGCGGGACTTGAATCGGAATGGGCACCGGCACCAACGGAATTCTCAGGTACTCCGTCGTCATGGGCACCGTCGTCGTCGTGGTCGTCGTGGTGGTGGGCGGTGGAGTCGTGGTCGTGGTGGTCGTCGTCGTGGGGGGCGTTGTGGTAGTCGTCGTCGGCTGCGGTGTGGTTGTGCTCGGCGGGGGCTGATGCGTGGTGGTAACCGGCGGCGGCGGAGGAGGCGGTTCGGCGGTGGTCGGTGGTGGCGGCGGCGCCACACTGGGCGTCGGTGCCGCGCTGGGCGGTGGCGGCGCCGGGCTCGGCGCAGGTGGCTGGGTGTTGGGCAATTGCGGCGGAGGCGCGACGCTGCTGGGCGCAGGTGGCGCATGGTGCCCCGTGACGCTGGTCAACGAATACGCCACCCCACCGATCGCGCACATCGCGACCAACGCGCCGAACCCCAAAAGCAGCTGCGGCAGGCGGGACCCGCGTCGGCGACGCTCGTCAGGCGGCGGCTGGAGCGTGAGCAGGTACTGCGACGGTGTGGCACCACTGCCATCGTCGCTGTAGGGCTCGCCGAAGTAGGCCAACGGTCCTTCGTCGTCGTCGGCTTCCGACCAAGCCAGCTCCCGTCGTGTCGCCGGCGGGTCCTCGACAAGCACATCACCGGCGGGGATTCCGAAGTCACCGGTGGGCGCGTCGAACGCTCCGCTGTGCGCGGCGAAACCGCCGGTATTCGCAGCGAAACTGCCGGTAGCTGCGCTAGCCACCGGGGCCATCGCCGTCGACGTCTGGGCCTCGTCCGCTTCCTGCTCGCCCGGCTCGCGCGACGACAGCATCACCGCACCGACCGCCATCGCCAGCGCGGGCCGCACCGCGGTCACCACCGAGGCCATCGTGTGCGATGAGAGACGTTGAGCGACAAGAGGAATGCTGGCACCGCCACCGGCCATCGCTACCGCCGCAAGATCCCCGCGGGCAATCTTATGACGAGACAACGTCTCGTCGAAGACGGAGAACACACCGCTCAACCGCTCCTCTATGAGATTCTCCAGCTGGGCACGCGTTACCACGACGACGGTGCGCCGTCCTGGAAGTTCGACTACCAGTTCGGCCGCCGTCTCAGTGGACAATTGCTCCTTAGCCGTACGACATGCCTCGCGCAAGTCGGCGAGTTGGCCGACCGCAGCGGTGCCGGCGGGATCGGCCTGGACGGTGTGGCCGATATCCGACAGGACATGGGCCAGGAGATCCTGGTCGATCTGGTCGCCGGAAAATGCTGAGTAGCGCAGTGTTTCACCGATCGGGATCAAGTCGGACCCTGCGTCGGCCAACGTGATGCTGGTTCCGCCGCCGCCGAAATCCAGCAGGGCCACCACGCCATGGCTGGGCAGGCGCGCATCGGAGTTCAACGCAGTCAGCGCCGCAACGGCATCCGACACCAGCCGCGGAGCCATGCCGCTTCGAACGAAACCGGCGTGAGTACGCAGTGCAGCACGTAACGCTTGCAGGGAGCCCGGGCCCCAGTAGGCCGGAAGCGCGATCGTGATCTCGGACGTCGAAGCGTCGCCCCCGGCCGCAGAAATGATCGCATCCAGCGCTTCGACCAGCAACAGCGCGGGATCATGGGTAGATCCGTCGGCGGATACCAAAGCCCGTGAGTCACCGACGCGTTCGACGAAGCCGCCGATCAATGTGCCGTGATCGGTCGAACTCGATTCCGGCACAGGCGCACCGAGCTGTGGCGCGCGATCCGAAAACAGCGTCAACACTGAGCGGCGCGTAACGGGCGGACTTCCGTTACGCACCGCGACTAAGTTCGTGGTCCCGATCGACAACCCCAACGGGTCGTACATACAGTGAATACCTCGCATCGATAGCGGTCGGCGGGCAGCGTTCACGATAGCCGCGCTTGGACTGGATCGAGACCAGGTAAAGCACGATCGAGACGCGGTGGATACGGTCTTGTTATCTAATGCCCTCGGGCCGTACGAGTTACAACACTGTCAACGGCAGCGATCTGCGCGGCTGGAACTGAAACGTCGACCCGCCGCTGACCTTGGCTATCTGCACCTCCGGCAATTCCGGTGCGATGGTGTCGGTTTCGATCACTTCAGCTGTCCAGTCGGCGCCGGTGCCGTTGACGCGCACCTGAAGATGTGGATCGACTGCGGTGGCGATCGCCTGCAGCGGTTGCACAGACTCCGGCGAGCACAGCGAAATCCAGGCTCCGTCGTCGTGGGCGGGCGACCGATCCACCGTCACGTGGTTTTCGGACAACTCGGCCCGCACATAGCCGGCGGGGTTGAGCAGCGGATGCAATTCGAAGACCTGCAGCGCGCCCTCAATGCCGTCGGGCAATGACAATGCGCGATGGATGCGCTCGGCGGCCAGGCCGGCCAGGCCGATCAACTGCCGGGTGCCTACCGAGGCGCCCAACGCGGCGACCGACCCGGCCCGTGCTCGCACCGCGATCGCGAACGACAGGTACAGCAGGTGCATCTGCAGGCACACTTCGTCGGCCATGCGGACCAGCGCCGAACGCGAAAACGCACCGAAGTCGAGGTCGGAGAGCAGCGGGCCGGAGTAGTCGGTCAAACCCTCGTCGGTCGCATCAATTGCTTCGAGTTCCCATGTCGCAGCCGAGGTCTGGCGCACCACCTCCAACGCGGGGATGCCTTCGACGGGCGGGTAGGACTCGTCGATGATGACGGTCCACGCGCAGTGCGGATGCCGATCGGCCGGTTCGCGGGGCGGGCGGTGGATGGGCCGCATCTGCGCCCGCGGATTAGTCGCCACCGCGGTGGCATCGAAGGTCGGATCCTCGATCGTGTGGCACATACCGAAGACGTACTCGTCGCCCATCGGTTCCACGTCGAGCAGCGCACCGCAGTGGTCGAGTTGGAATTCGCCGTGCCAGCGGTCGTGCACGGTATAGCGGAAGTCCATGAACTGCGGCGGCGCACCGATGTCGAGCTGCAAGCCCTTGAAGATGGTGGGCACGTCGTCGCCAACGTAATTCAGTGCCCGTTGCATCCGTTGGGTGTAGATCGGGCTGGCGCCGGCCCACTCCTCGATGGCGATCTGCAGCATTTCCTCGCGGCCGAATTCCTGGATGCACCAGGCCATGCCGGACCGGTCGATCATGTGCCCGATCAACAGCAGTTCCGGGACCAAGACGGCAAGTTGCTCGCGGGACAACCGCGCGTACCGGGATGCGACCACGACTCCAAAAATAGATGTGACTATGTTATAAAGTCAACTATGTCAGTCGGCGCCGGCGTCAGTCCTACCCGGCGCACCAATGCGCCGCGCAAACGCGGCGACGACACTCGCGCGAAGATCATCGACGAAACGATTAGCTGCATCGTCGAAGAAGGTTTCGCCGCCGCGACGGCCAAGCACGTCGCCGAACGCGCGGGCGTGACCTGGGGCGTGATCCAGTACCACTTCGGTGACCGCAACGGCCTGCTGATGGCGGTGGTCGACGACGGCGTGAGCAAGCTGCTGGAGAGCCTGGCGGCGGCCGATGTCGGTGAGTTGACCCTGCGCGAACGCATCGAGGTCGTCGTCGACACCGCCTGGCGTTGTTACAGCAGCCCGACATCCATGGCGGCCTTTGAAATCCTGCGGGCAACGCGCTGGGAGGAGAGCTCACGACGGCATCTGCTCGAGATGAACTCCGCGATCGCCCAGCTGGGCAGGCTGGTCACCGATGACCCCGCCGATAGCGGTGTGGCCGAAGTCATTTGGGCCACCCTGCGCGGGGTGGTGCTGGCGCAGATGATCGTCGGTGTGCCCATCGACTGGCAATCCGAACGACGCGCGCTGATCGACATGGCCAGCCACTACCTGCAGCGCTGAGCCGCTGCAGGTCAGCGCTTAAGCTCGGCGCATGGAACTGCGGCAGCTCCGCTACTTCGTTGCGGTGGCCGAGGAGTTGCATTTCGGTCGCGCCGCGGAACGGAGTCACATTTCCGGGCCGGCCTTGTCTCAGCAGATCATTGCGCTGGAACGGGAATTCAAAGCTGAGCTGTTCATCCGCGACCGACGCAGTGTCCGGCTCACCGAGGCGGGACGGTCCCTGCTCGAGGACGCCCGCAAGATTCTGACGATGGCCGACGGCGCCGCCGAGCGGCTGCGCCGCACTGCCGCCCAGTCGGCCCCGCTGCGTCTGGGCTATGTCAGTTGGCTGCCCGACAATTTGGCCGCGTTGGTGGGCTCCGCGGTGACGTTGCGTATCGACGAGTGGGTGCTGCCGTCGCATGCGCAGGCCGCCAGGGTCGCCGAGGGCAGCCTTGATTTGGCGCTGGCCTGGGTGAGTGGTTCAGACGCGGCTGCAAATGGTTTGGCGGCGCATCTATTACGCGCGGAGCGCCTGCGCGCAGTTCTTCCGGGGGCCGGCTCGGGTGTTCCCCTTGCCGCGCGAGACGTCACCGTGTTGCTCGACATCGACGAGTCGGCCTGGTCATCATGGAACCGATTCGCTGAGGGTTTCGCCGCCGAGTCGGGTGCCCGCATCGCCCACATCGAAGACGGTGGAATCGTCGGCGACGCGTTCTATGCGCACGTGCGGCGGCTGGGGGCACCGGTGCTCGCCTCGCCCAAACGTCACACCGCAGCCATCCCACCGCGGTTGGGGCAGCGGCCGGTGGCCGAACCGGCACCGCTGTGGACCTGGTCGCTGCTGCACCGCAGCGACGACGACCGGCCCGGTGTGCGTGCGGCGGTCGAGTCGCTGCTCGCCTTCGCCGACAGCCAGGACTGGCGAAGGCCGCCGGCCGAGCGCTGGTGGACACCGGCCGACGACCCGCACCGCGACACGCTGCTGTCGTAAGCCGCGCCTACGACAGGTAGCAGATTCGTCGTGGACGGCTGGTCATCGTCGCGCTTCACTGATCACATGAACTATGTCGTGGATCAGTTGGGCCAGTTCGTCGTCGATGCGCGCCTGCAGGATCTGAGTGAACCCAACCTGGCGCTGATGAAGCGAAATGTGCTCGACAGCATCGCCTGTGCGCTGGGCGCGCTCGACGGCGAACTCATTCCGGCGTTGCGCGCCCATGCCGAAGAATTCAGCAGCCGCCCGACCGCGACCTTCATCGGTGGTGGACGCGCATCGGTGGACCAAGCGGCGTTCTTCAACGCCGTCCTGGTGCGCTACCCCGATCTGCTCGACACCTACCTGACGCCTGGCGGACTGTGCCACCCGGCCGACAACTTCGGAGCGATCCTGGCGATGGCCGAATATGTCGATGCCCGTGGAGCGGATTTCCTGCTGGCGCTGGCGATCGCCTATGAGATTCAGTGTCGGTTCAGCGCGCAGGTTCCGGTGATGGCTCGTGGCCTGAATCACGCACTGCAGCTGGCGATGTCGGCCGCCGCTGGTTCGGCCAAACTGTTGAACCTCGACTCGGCGCGCACCGCCGACGCGATCGCCGCCTCGGTTGTCGACAACGTGTCATTGGCGGCGGCGCACACCGAGCCGGTGTCGAACTGGAAGGGCATATCGCCGGCAATCACCGGGATGCGCGCGGTCTATGTCACGAAGCTGGCTGAGCGTGGCATCACCGGTCCCAGGGCGCTTTTCGACGGGCCCCATGGCCTGACGCAGCTATTCGACCAGCCCATCGACCTGCATACCGATGACCCAGCGCTGGTCGCCGTCGAACAGACCTACCTCAAGCAGTACTGCTCGCTGATCCATGGCCAGGCCGTCATCGACGCCACGTTGAACGCCCGCGAGGAACACGGCTTCACCGGCGCTGACGTCGAGCGCGCCACTGTGGAGGTCTTCCAAGGTGCATTCGACTTCGCCGGCGGCGGCACTTACGGCGACAAGGACCACCCGCTGACCAAGGAGCAGGCCGACTACAACTTGAACTACCTCACGGCCGTCGCGTTGCTTGACGGGCAGGTGGGGCCCGAGCAGCTGGAATCCGAGCGTGTCCGACGGGCCGATGTGCAGGACTTGCTGACCCGGATCGCTGTCAAACCGGCATCAGACTTGACGGCCGCCTATCCAGAGCGCACCTCGACCCGCATACACATCGCCCTGCACGACGGTCGTGAATTCGACCGCGAGCAATCCGATTTCGAAGGATCACCGACACGACCGATGTCCTGGGAACGGGTCGTCGACAAGTTTCACTGGCTCGGTGAGCCATTCGCCGACGAAGCGCTTCGCGACGAGATCATCACCGCAGTGCAACGCCTGGACGAGATACCTGTCGCCGAACTGACCGGCCTGCTGTCGTCGGTGAGCCCGGTGAGACAGCGTCCGCGAACCCGCGCGCGGCTGTGAATCCAGATGTGCTGCAATGACCTGGTGAGCCCCCACGATCTCGCGGCCGACATCGAAGCGATCAAACAAGTCAAGTACCGCTACCTGCGCGGGCTGGACACCAAGCATTGGGACGACTTCGCCGGCACGCTGACCGACGACATTGCCGGCGACTACGGGTCCTCGCTCGGTGAGGAGTTGCACTTCACCAACCGCGTGGATCTGGTGGATTACATGCGCTCGGCGCTGGGCCCTAATGTCATCACCGAACACCGGGTGATCCACCCCGAGATCACGGTGACCGGCGACGAGGCGTCCGGCACCTGGTATCTGCAGGACCGCGTGATCGTCGCCGAGTTCGACTTCATGCTGATCGGCGCGGCGTTCTATCGCGATCGCTACCGGCGTACCGCTGAGGGTTGGAAGATCAGTGCGACCGGCTACGACCGCACCTACGAAGCGACGATGTCGTTGGCGGGACTGGACTTCAAGGTGAAACCCGGTCGCGCGCTGGCCTGATTACTTGGCGATCGCGATCAGCGCGCCGGGGCGCAGCCAGCGGATGATCTGCACCAAGGTGTCGTCGTCGATGGCCACACACCCCGCAGTCGGCCCGCCGTCGGTGGTATGGAAAAAGAACGCGGCGCCGTCACCGGGGACGCGCGCCTTATTGACGCCCATCACCACCGCATGCTTGTACTGCGGAATCGGCAGGTTCTCGCTCGCGGAGGTGTCGAAGGGGCACTGCGCTTTCTTGCACACCTGCATGGTGTTGAACGTGGGGCTCTTGTCGTCACCGTTCCACCAATGGTCCGGCCCGACTTGGGTATACGGCAGGCCGCCGCCCGGATTGGGTGCGGTACCGAAGGCAGAGTCGAGCGAATAGATGCCCATCGGCGTGGCGGGATAGCCACTCTTGGCCTTCGGCGCCAGGCCCGCGGACCCGATGTGGGTCGGGATCCCGACACCGATCGGCTGCCAGCCGGTGGCGCCGCGCTGGTAAACATCCATCTTGGCCGCCGAACCGCCCACGCCGACAACTGAAACCACTTGACTGGCATTGCCGACGGACTGCGCGAACCAGGGTGTGACGACCGCGGCGCTCAACGGCGCGTCCGCCAGCGCCACCAAGGCCGCACCCATGGCAGCACAAAGCAAACCCAGCAGTCGGCGCACCATTTCATGATCAACTCCGCCCAACTTCAGGGTCAAGTAAAGGTTTAGCCTCAATTCGGTCACTGGGCGGCCGCAACCACTTCCGAGCTTCGCAATCAAGTGAATAGCGAGTACCGCGCAACGGTCCTACCATCGGCCGATGTCGGACTTTCCGCCGGGCCGGTATTCGCACGTGCTGGTCGGCCACGTGTGGCCGTCGGGTTCGAACCTTGCTGCAATCGGCAATGCATCGACGGATTTCGGCAATACCGCTACCGCCTATCAAGATCTGCAGGATCAGCTGCGCCAGATCCGTTTTGGGCCGCTGGCCAGCCAGGCCGGAGTGACCGCCGACGATGTTCGCGATACCTTTCAGCGGGGCGAGGCCCACGCCGGCAATGTCGCAGAGAAGAACGCAATCAAACGGGCCGCTTTCACCTCGGTTCGCGATGCGCTCAGCGAGCTCCGGTCGGCGCTCACCACGATCGCCGAAGACGGCGACACCGAAATCGCGCGGATTCAACAAGGTAACGACTCGTCGGCATCAAAGCTGGACAACATCGGCGACGTCGTGCTGGCTTGCCAGACTCGCGCCAATGTCAAGGCCGCCGCGTGTGGCGAGGGCATACTCAGTGCGGTCCAACGGGTCCTCGATGCCGAAGGCGCCGGCAAGTCGGCTCGTCAGTTCGCCGCCGAACACGGGATTGACACCGGGCGCATGTTCGGTCACCCCAGCCCGGACAACGCTCGAGCACAGGCGGCTGCGATAGTCAACGCAGACAAGTCATTTGACGGCCCGAGATGAGCGGCGAGTTGCAGGCCGCACCCGCAGGTTATGCGGCCGCTGCCGCGGCAAACACACCGCCGCCACCGATCATGCCCACCGACGTCCCGCGCGCCGGCTCGATCGTCGACAACCTGCTAACGACTCTGGGTGCTGCCGCCAACATCGGCGTCCCGACCGACAACATCGACGCCCAAATCGGACAAGCCGAACGCGCCCTCAAAGCCGCTGAAGCGGAAGCGAAATTCCCTACCAACGAAGAAGATTCGGCCGCACAGCTGAGCGGGCTCACCGATCCGAACCAAATGACCCAGCTGGTCCAGCTGACCTTCGGTGTCGCCGGGGCGATCGCCGGTGCTCTCGGCGGTGCGTTGCAGCCGCTGAGTCAGGCCTCGCAGCAAGCTACCCAAGCCGGCCAGCAGGCGCTGCAACTGGGCATGGGCGGGCTGCATGGGGATAACGCCGAGGTGCTGCCTGAGGAGGCGCTCGGCACTGCCGATGATGCCGGCGAATTCTTCAGCGGCAGTGGTGGCATCGGCGGCGATGGCAGTGCCGGCGGTGGCGTCGAGGGCACCGCACCGACCGCAGTGCTCGGGCCGCCGCCCGCGCCGTCCGCGGCTACCACACCCGCGTCGTCACCGACCATGCCGACAAGACCGAGCGCGCCGGAAACGGCGAATACGCCGCGGGCCGGGATGGGCGCCATGCCGATGGTGCCACCGGGCGCCGTTTCGCCGACGAGCGGATCTGCCGGCGACCCCAAAGCCGATGCCAAACGGGTCATCGTGCCGTCTGTGCGCAACGGCGCCCCGGTGCAGGGCCGTATCACCGCGGCGGCGCCGGAGGTGACAAAACGACTGGCGGGCAAGCCGGTTGCCACCAGGCGCGTCGTCGTACCGGACGCGACATCCGGCGACCCGAGCTAGCGCCGCAGCAACCACGCGCACGCCAGGAAGTACAGGTATCCCAGCGCCCAGCCGGCCAGCACGTCGGACAGGTGGTGCACATTCAGCGCGACTCGGCCGAACCCGACCGCCACCACCACCAGCGCCCCCGCCGCGCCGGCGGTTACCGCCAGCGGCCGACTCAGCATCGGCCACACCACGGTCAGCAATGCCAGCACCCCGACCAGCACGCCGAGGGCGTGCCCGGACGGGAAGGACGATGACGATTCGGTGACCAGCGCCGTCACCGGCCGCGGCCGATCGGCCAGACCCTTGGCCGCCTGGATGAGCAACCCGCTGAACTCCACCGTGACGAACAGAAAAACCGCCGTCCGCAGGCTGCGCCTGACCAGCGCGATCACTGCGGCGACCGCGGCCAGCAGCCGAAACGTCGCGGGGCCGAACACGGCAGACACCAGCTGCCAGGACCGCACCCACGCCGGATGGTGGACCCCGACGTCGTACAGCGCGGTCAGCGACGCCGCATCGGGCGAATCCAGCCAGCTCCACGCTTGCCGGTGCCCCAGCCACATCACCGCATACACCACCACGGCAGCCACTGCGGCAGCCCTCGGCCGAACCGATACCACGGCTACACCGATACCACGGGCCGCCGTCATACTGGGCTCATGTCGGTCTTTGTCCGCAGACTGTTCGGCATCGGCAAGTTGCCGGCCGATCTGCGCACGCAGGTCGAAGCGGAGGGCGTGATCTACCTCGCCGACTACGTCGCGGTCACCCGGCGGTTCAGCGGCGCCATCCCCGGCCTGCGCTCGGCGCACAGTGTCGCCAGTTACGTCGGCTCATTGGTGCTGACCTCCCAGCGGGTGCTGGCCACCTTGTCGTCGCTGCCCAAGCTGGCCGGTCCCACCGTGGACGCCCGCTGGGATGCGCCGCAAACCGGTGCCGCCACGGCCCAGATCGGGTCGACCGGCGTACAGGTGGAGCTGGACCTTCCCCGCGTCGATCCCGCGTTCAGCGGTCACCTCTCGCTGCATTACAAGGCGGCGATCCCCGGCGACGTGCTCACCGGGTTGCCGCAGCGGTCGCTGTCCTTCGACATGCCGCCGGAATACGTTTTCCGCGCCGTGGGCGTGACCTACCGGCCGTAGTTGCCGAACGCCTCCTTATCGGGTCTGCTCACCGGGTTCCTACGATGGCCCTGTGCACGATCACGCGTTCAGTCCGGACGAACGGCGAGCCGTCTATCGCGTGATCGCCGAGCGACGAGACATGCGCCGGTTTGTGCCGGGCAGCACTGTTCGGCAGGACGTGCTGGCGCGCTTGCTGCAGGCCGCGCACACCGCGCCCAGTGTCGGGCTGATGCAGCCCTGGCGCTTCATCCGTATCACCGATGACTCGCTGCGACGACGCATCCACGAACTGGTCGACGACGAGCGCCTGCTCACTGCGCAAGCATTGGGCCGGCGAGCTCAGGAATTTCTCGCGTTGAAGGTCGAAGGCGTCCTGGATTGCGCGGAATTGCTGGTCGTGGCACTGGGCGACGGCAGAGACGACCACATCTTCGGGCGGCGCACTCTGCCGCAGATGGATCTGGCGTCGGTTTCGTGCGCAATCCAAAACCTTTGGCTGGCAGCACGTTCCGAGGGACTGGGCATGGGCTGGGTGTCGTTGTTCGATCCACGACGGCTGGCGGCGCTGCTGTCCATGCCCGCCGACGCCGAGCCGGTGGCAATACTGTGCCTCGGTCCGGTGCCCGAGTTCCCG
Source organism: Mycobacterium sp. NGS48 (assembly GCF_059812585.1). NCBI lineage: Bacteria > Bacillati > Actinomycetota > Actinomycetes > Mycobacteriales > Mycobacteriaceae > Mycobacterium > Mycobacterium sp. NGS48. The sequence continues at coordinate 59,527 of NZ_JCALCY010000001.1, read as the reverse complement.
GATCGGCCGGCGCTGGAATTGGACCACTGGGCATATGCGCGGCCGTTGGCCGATTTCGTAGCGGAGAACACCTGGGGCACACCGGTGCCGATAACGTCTCCGAGTGAACCAGACGACCTGGGAAGGTGACGGCGATCAGCGACAGCGACGAAACACACCGGCAACCCGACAACGTCTTGATCGTGCATTGGCACGACTTGGGGCGCTACCTCGGCATCTACGGCCACGCGGATGTGACGAGCCCGCGACTAGACCGGTTGGCCGCCGAGGGCATCCTGTTCACCCGAGCGCATGCCACCGCACCGCTGTGCTCACCGTCGCGCGGATCGCTGTTCACCGGACGCTATCCGCAGAGCAACGGACTCGTCGGCCTGGCTCATCACGGCTGGGAATACCGCTCGAATGTTCGTACGCTGCCACGGATTTTGTCCGAAGAGGGTTGGCATTCAGCACTTTTCGGTATGCAGCACGAGACGTCGTATCCGTCTCAGCTGGGGTTCGACGAATTCGACGTGTCGAATTCCTATTGCGAGTACGTGGTGGAGCGCGCTCAGCAGTGGTTGCACGCCTACGACTCCAGCCGACCGTTTTTGTTGACGACGGGGTTCTTCGAGACACATCGACCTTTCCCGCGGGACCGCTACCAGCCGGCCGACCCTACCGCTGTCGCGCTGCCCGGCTACCTGCCCGACACCCGCGAGGTCCGCGAAGATCTGGCCGACTTCTACGGGTCGATAGCCACCGCCGACGCCGCAGTCGGCCGGCTGCTGGACACGCTGGCCGACACCGGACTCGACGCTACGACGTGGGTGGTGTTTTTCACCGATCACGGAGCGGCATTCCCCCGCGAGAAATCCACGCTGTATGAGGCCGGCACCGGCATCGCGATGATCATCCGCCCGCCCACCCGAATGACCGCCAGTCCTAAGGTCTACGACGACCTGTTCAGCGGCGTGGACCTGGTGCCGACGTTGCTCGACGTGCTCGGTGTCGACGCGCCGGCCGAGGTCGAGGGAATCTCACATGCACAGGCGCTGCTTGCGGCCAACACCGGCACGCCGGTGCGCGAGCACGTCTACACCGCCAAGACGTATCACGACTCGTTCGATCCGATCCGGGCAATCCGCACGAAGGAATACAGCTACATCGAAAATTACGCGCCCCGCCCGCTGCTGGATCTGCCGTGGGACATCGAGGAAAGCCCGTCGGGTCACGCCGTCGGGCCATTGGTCACCGCGCCGCGGCCCGGACGCGAACTCTACGACCTGCTCGCTGATCCCACCGAGACCAATAATCTGTTGGCCAACGACGACACCGGCCAGGCGGACGCCATTGCGGGGGATCTGGCTGAGCTGCTCAACGAGTGGCGCGAGCAGACCGGCGACGTCATACCGTCGGATTTCGCCGGCACCCGCATTGCGGCTCGCTATACCGAAACCTATTTGCAGATCCATGCCCCCAAGGTGCCGACCAGCCGGTCGGCGATCGCCGTCGATCGCGGCATCGAGGACGAAGTCAAGAAATAGGCTCACCTGATGCCCACGCCGACGTCGTATCTGGTGCTCGCTTCGCAACGCAGCGGCAGCACGCTGCTGGTGGAATCGCTGCGCGCGACCGGATGCGCCGGTGAGCCACAGGAGTTCTTTCAATACTTGCCCACCACCGGCATGGCGCCCCAGCCGCGGGAATGGTTCGCCGAGGTCGAGGACGAGACAATCCTGCGACTGCTCGATCCGCTGGATCCCGGGACGCCGGACACCGCGACGCCGGTGGCCTGGCGTGAGCACATCCGCAGTTCGGGCCGCACCCCCAACGGCGTGTGGGGCGGCAAGCTGATGTGGAACCAGACCCCGCTGCTTCAGCAGCGGGCCGCGGGGCTGCCGGACCGCTCCGGGGTGAGTCTTCGGGCCGCGATCCGTGACGTGATCGGCAGCGAGCCGGTCTACGTGCACGTCTACCGGCCCGATGTGATCTCGCAGGCGGTGTCGTTCTGGCGGGCGGTGCAGACAAGGGTGTGGCGGGGCCGGCCCGATCCGGAACGCGATTCGCGGGCGGTGTATCACGCGGGCGCGATCGCCCACATCGTCACGACGCTGCGGGATCAGGAGAAGGGCTGGCGCAGTTGGTTTGCCGAGGAGAACATCATTCCGATCGACGTCGCCTATCCGGTGCTGTGGCGCAACCTGACCACGATCGTCGCGACCGTGCTGGACGCTGTCGGGCAGGATCCCCGGCTGGCGCCCGCGCCGGCCTTGGAACGCCAGGCCGATCAGCGCTCCGACGAGTGGGTGGACCGCTATCGCATGGAGGCGGAGCAACTCGGCCTACCGGTTTGACTATGAATCCTTGGCGTTGAGTGTGTAGTCAGGGCGGGCTGAGCGCTGAAATCCCACCCTACGTTCACACTCAACGCCAAGGATGCACACTCACGACGGGCGCACGTGTGCGACGACGAAGATCCGCCGGAACGGGAAGAACGTCGTCCCGTCGGGCCGCGTCGGATAGGCATCGGCGAGCAGTGGGATGAGCTCGGAGCGGAACTGCTGCCAGTCTGCATCGCTGAGCCGTTCGCGCACTGCCAGCAGCACGGTGCCACTGATCCAGTCCAGCACCGGATGCTCGCCGCGCAGTTGGTGCAGGTACGTCGCTTCCCAGGCGTCGACGATGCATCCGGCGTCGATCAGTTGCTCGGCGTAATGCGTCGGGGTGTCGACCACGCCGCCCACTCGAAACGGTATGTCGCTCAGTGCCTTTGCGAAGGGTTCGCGACGGGCTACCGCCCGCACCGCCGCGTGCGAGGGCGTGTCGAATGCGCCCGGCACCTGAACGCCGATCCAGGCCCCGGCGGGCAGCTCACCGGCCCATCGCACCATCAGCTCGGCGTGCTCAGGTACCCAGTGCACCGCGGCGTTGGACAGCACCACGTCGGTGTCAGGCCGCGGTGCCCAGGTCCTCAGATCGCCGACGGTGGCGTCGACACCGCGTTCGCGGGCGGCGGCGACCATCTCCGGCGAGCTGTCCAGCGCCTCGATCGCCGCGTCGGGCCAGCGCCGCGCCAACTCCACGGTGAGGTTGCCCGGGCCGCAGCCGAGATCGACCACCCGTCGCGGTTGCTCGGCGCCCACCCGGGCCAGCAGATCGTAGAAAGGGCGGGCACGCTGATCGGCGAATGCCAGGTAGACATCTGGATCCCACATATGTCCTCCGATCAGCAGTCCGCGAGCCGACTGATATAGACAACCTATTACTGGTGACGAATCGAGGGTGGACGATGGCCGACGAAGATGAGGCCGCGCGCGTCCGGGAGATCTGGTCTGCATTGGGATTGCCCGGCGTGATGGATGTGCACACCCATTTCATGCCGAGACCGGTGATGGACAAGGTGTGGAAGTACTTCGACTCCGCCGGCCCGCTGGTCGGACGCGAGTGGCCGATCAACTATCGCGCCACGGAGTCCCGACGAGTCGAGGTGCTACGGCAGTTCGGCGTGCGCGGCTTCACCGCACTGGTCTATGCCCACAAGCCGCAGATGGCAGCATGGCTGAACCAGTGGGCAGCCGAGTTCTCCCGGACGACACCGGATTGTCTTGCCACCGCGACGTTTTACCCCGAGCCCGACGCCGATGACTACGTCGAGGCCGCGATCCGCGGCGGAACGCAGGTCTTCAAGGCACATCTGCAGGTGGGCCGCTACGATCCCAACGACGCCCTGCTCGACCGGGTTTGGGGAATGATCGAAGACAACCGGGTGCCGGTCGTCATCCACTGTGGCTCGGGACCGGTTCCCGGTGAGCACACTGGTCCGGAGCCGATACGCCGCCTGCTGCGCCGCTATCCGCGCCTGCGGTTGGTCATCGCCCATCTGGGAATGCCGGAATACGCGGATTTTCTCGACATCTGCGAGAGCTCCGCCGACGTGCGGTTGGACACCACGATGGCCTTCACGCCGTTCGTCGAGGAATCGATGCCGTTCCCACCGGCGCAACTGGGCCGACTGCGCCAGTTGGGAGATCGCATTATGTTCGGTAGCGACTTTCCCAACATCCCCTACAACTACGCCGACTCCCTGCGGTCGATCACCGAATTGCCCGGTATTGACGACGACTGGTTACGGCGGGTGTTCTACCAGAACGCGGCTACACTGTTCTCGCCGCCCGATACCGGAGAGGCCAGCCGACAATGACGTCCGACGCCACCCCCGTCGATCCGCCGATTCCCGTTCCCGACGTGCCCGGCGCAGATGCGAGCGCCAGCGGGCTGCCCGATCGGTCGACGCTGCCGCCGCGGCAACGCGCGATCGTCGAGGCGTCCGCGGTCAGCGATGTCGGACTGCGTACCGCAGTCGCCACCATGCTCGGTGCCGCGATGCTGCCACCGGTGCTCGGGACTGCGTTGCGCCGCAGCGAATCCCACCGCGAGCGGGACAATCTGGGCTTCTACGCCGAACTGGCCGCCGAACCCGATCCGGCGAAGTCGTTCCCGGCGCCGACGACGCCGCCTCGGGTGTCCTCACGGCCGGCCAGCCACCTGGCGGAGTGGCTCGCGCACGGCAATGTCGAAAACATCGCGTTCGCCAGCAGTTTCGAAACAGTCAACCCCGCGATGCGCCAGCAGTGGCGAACATTGCGTCACAACAATGTTGTCCGGGCGCAGCATTGGCGGCATAACGATGGTCCTCGCCCGACGCTGTGTGTCATTCACGGTTTTCTGGGTTCGTCCTATCTGCTGAACGGCCGGTTTTTCTCGCTGCCGTGGTACTACAAGTCCGGCTATGACGTTGTGCTCTACACTTTGCCGTTTCACGGGCGACGAGCCGAAAAGTATGCTCCGTTCAGCGGATACGGCTACTTCGCCCGCGGGTTGACCGGTTTCGCCGAAGCAACCGCCCAGGCGGTCCACGACTTCCGTTCGCTGCTGGATTATCTGCGCTCTACCGGTGTCGAACGGATCGCGCTCACCGGAATATCGCTGGGCGGCTATACCTCGGCATTGGTCGCCTCGGTCGATGACCGGCTCGAAGCCGTCATACCCAACTGCCCGGTGGTCACCCCGATCGCGGCGTTCGACGACTGGTTCCCCGCCAGCCTGCTGGTGGCGCTGGGGATGCGGATGAGTGACATCAGCCGCGACGAGCTGGCCGCCGCACTGTCCTACCACTCGCCGTTGAGCTACCAACCGCTGGTGGCCAAAGACCGCCGGCTGATTATCACCGGTCTCGGCGACCGGTTTGCACCCCCGGGTCAGGCCGAAATGCTATGGCAGCATTGGGGTCGCTGCGCGCTGCATTGGTTCCCCGGCAGCCACCTCATGCATATCAGCCAACTCGACTACCTGCGTCGGATGACTCAGTTCCTGCAGGGTTTCATGTTCAGCTGACGGCTGCGTGGCGCGCCCTGGCCTGCCGTTGGGCGGTGCTGGGCCAGCGCAGCCGGGTGAGTAGATCGGTGGGTAGCTCGCTGTGCGCGTCGAGCCGCTGCACCGACGACGGGTGCAGCGCCGCAAGCGCCGGCCGCTGGTTACCGGCTTGCGGAGTCAGCCCCGCCAGCGGCCCCGCCCGCCCCGGCCGGCCGTCGGTGCGGAATGCGCATGCCACCGCCAGCGTCCGGCCCCCCGGACCACCGGCGATCTCCAGCGCCGTCCACGTTTCGCGTGCCGGATATGACCGGATCACCGCGAGCGTGTCGGGCAGCTCCGCGTCGGCCTTGACCCGGTACGCCGCAACGTATTCCGCACTGCCAACCCGGATTCCGCGCCAGGTCTCCTGGGCGGGCCGCGCGAACAGGTCGGGAACGTCATCGGGGTCCACAGTGCTCGCCGCCCAGCCGGCCTCGCGGAGATGGTCGGCGAGTCGGCGCACGGCCACCTCGGCGGTCTCGTGCAACGGGATCTTCGAGGAGCGGGCCTGCAACGCCGCGAGGTTGTCGGCGGCCGACAAGGTCAGCCCGATCCAGGTGTCCCGCTGCGGCGCTGCGGTATCGGATGCGCTGTCGCGGCTGGTGATACGCACTGCGTCGGCATGAATCCCGTAGCAGTCCAGATATCGGGCGATCAGCGGCAACGGCAGCGCGTCGCGGTCGGTGTCCGACGCCGTGATGCGCAACAGCGCGGTAGCCCGCACGTCGGTGGTTGATCGGCGGCCGCGGCCCCAACCTCGGTTGCGGCGCAGCACCGCGACCCGCCGGCGCAGCATGGTCGTCGCGAACAAGCCCCGCCACCAGGCCAACAGGACGATCACCACCGCGACGGCGATGCCGAGCACCCAGCGCTCGCGCGGGGACTGCCACGGATAGGCCATGGCCGCAGGCACGATGGCCAACAGCACCAGCACAATCCGTCCGGTCGGTAGCGATGCGAGAGCTGATTGCCTCACGAGGTGGGTTCCTTTCGTCGGCGCGCGGCGATCGCGGCTACAACCACGACGGCCAGGATGAGGGCCGCTGATCCGGCGAACGCGACGATCTGCGGGGTGTGGTCCTTCGGGGCCGGTTCCGGCGGCGCCGCGAGCTGTTTCACCGGCGCCGCCTCGTGATCGGCGGTAGCGGGCAGCTCCCATGTCAGGGCCGCCACCGGGTCCAGCGTGCCGGCGCCGACAACGTTGGACGGCGCGCGGGCACCGTTGTGTGCGGTCGCGGTGATCCGGTGCACCACCTGGTCGGCCCTCAACTCCGGATATTTGCTGCGCACCAGCGCCGCCACGCCCGACACATAACCGGCCGCATAGCCGGTGCCGCTCTGTGCCAGCAGTTGCTGGCGATCATTGGGCAATCCGTTGGCCAGGCCACCGTCGTCGCGGTTGCTCACCGACACGATGTTCTGCCCGGGCGCGGCGATACCCACCCATGGGCCGGCCATGGTGAACTTCGACGGCTGGCCGTTGGGTGACAGCGAGCCCACCGAAAGTACGTACGGCTGCCACCACGAGGGGATCGATACCGAGGCGACGCCTGCCCAGTTTCGGGCGTCCTCGGGACGACTCATATCGGTCAGCGGGTTGGATTCGCACGCGGATCCACCAGCCATCGAACCGGTCGAGCCGCTGTCGCCGGCGGCCGCGACGATGACCACGTCCTTGTCGACCGCGGCGTACCGGATTGCCGCCCCGAGCGCGGACTGGTCGACGCCACGGTCGGCCGGTAGACAGGTGACCGAGGAGATGGTGATCACGCGAGCACCGAGATCAGCCGCGTGCACGATCGCTCGTCCCAGCGCCGTCACGTCGAAAGTCGCACGCGCCAATGTCGGGTCGCCACCGGGCATACGGGGCGAAAACTTCACAGAGGCGGTGCGCAACGACAGCAACTGGGCGCCGGGAGCGACTCCGGCGAAGCCGTCGTCGCCGGGTTGGCCGGCGATGATCCCGGCGACCAGGGTGCCATGTCCGTCACAGTCGGTGAGGCCGTCGGTCGCCTCGATGTAGTCGCCGCCAGGTTCGACGCTGGGCAGCCTCGGCCCCGGCTGCACCCCGGTGTCCACGACCGCCACCAACTGACCATCGCCGCGGGAAATTCGCCATGCATCAGGCAGATTCATGGCGAGTTGGTTTGGGCTCGCCACACCGAGATCGCTACCCGGGATGATGCCCGAGACGCTGCATTCGCCGCGCTGCTCCATCGGCTGGACCGGCCCTGGGGCACCGCTCGGCGGCTCCGCGCCAGGATCGACCGTCGGCGGGCTGATCGCCACCGCCGACGGGCAGACCCACACCCCGACGACCAAAACCGCTGCGAGACAGGAGAAGCCGGCACGAATCATCGATTGAGTACCCAGCTGAAGATCCCGACCAAGTAGGCCATCACAGGAATCAGTGATGCGTCGATGCCGGACGCGACGAAGCCCAGCAATCGGCGCAGCGGCAATGAGTAGCTGTCCGGTGAACCGATCGGCGGGTTCAGCGCAACCACAACCCAGGCCAGCACCAGCACCGCCAGCACCACGATCGCGCACAGCGCGGCGAGATACCGCGCGGTAGCGGTGTAGAGCACCAGCAGCACCACCGACACCAGATACGGCTGAGCCAGCAGCCACGCCTTGCAGGCGGCTGAATCCCACACCCGGGCCCGAAGGGCCGCGGCCGCCGCAGTTCCCGCCACCACATACCAGCCCCAGCCCGCCAATGTTTCGGGTCGCAACGCGATGGCCACCGAGCCGAGCACGCTGAGCAACACAGCGGCCGCGATGAACCCGGTTTGATGCGCATCGCTGATGCGCACCCGCCGCGGCAGATCCTGCAGCACCCGCAACGACGGCGCGGAGGGGGTGGGGTCCCCCGGTGCCGGGATCACCGGCAGCGGGAACCGCGCCCACAGCGCGGACAGTTGTGCGGCTTCAATGGTCACCAGCAATGCCAGCACGATCAGCCCGCAACCGACGCTGAGCATCGGTAGCTCCCAGAGAATTTCAGCCAGCGCGGCCAGCAACACGCCGATACCGAGAACGGCTGTGGCGGTGAATAATCCGGTAGCGCGGCCATGGTCGCGACGGGGAATGACAATGCTGATCAGTGACCACGCTGTGACGCCGGCTGCGCCCAGCATCAGCTGCGCCGGTCCGAAGTCGCCGGGTACCGCCAGCATCAATGCCGCAGCGATCGGCACCAGCGCGACAATCGACACGGCGGTGGCCGCACGCGTCGACCGGATCGCCAGGCCGGCCAGCGCGGTGAGCACGGCGATCGCGGCGACGGTGATCAGCCCGGCGGCTGCGCCGGTGACCAATCGGTGCGTGACCGCCAGACCGGTTGCAGCGACCACTAAGCCGATCACTGCGGCCAGCGCACCGCGCTGGATGTGGCTGATTCCCCACGGCTTCAACCGCGATGTCGAGAAGATCACCGCGGCGTCCGCGATGTCCTCGACGATTCCGGGGGCAGCCGGTCCGGCGGGGACCGGTTGCAGCGCCAGTAGGTCACCGTCGACCACGCCGACGGTGTCCAGGCTGGCATCCAGGCTGAACGGCGCACCACCGATCGGCGCAAGGCTGTGCCGGGCGGGGGTTACCGGCCCGGTGTCGTCGGCGCCGTCGGCCGCTTCGGCACCGTCGCTACCGGCACTGGGAACCACCAGCCGTTGGACCGCGGGCAGGATTTCGCGCAGCGGCAGCTCGGCGGGCAACGCCATTTCCGTCAACCGGCTGTCGGCGAGGATGGCGACCCGGACGATCGGCATCACGGCGCTGGACATCAGCGGATCCTCAGACTTTGGGGGAACATTGCTTCTCTTTCTCTTCGTAGAACAGCGGTTGTTCTGTTCTGGTAGGTCTCGTCAGCTGGATTGGGTCTGAAAGTCTCGGGAGAGTCGCTGCCCGGGGAACCACTGACCGTCCGGCAGCGTCGCGGTCAGTTGGTCGATCGCGACGGCGATCGAAAATGGTGTTCCGGGGCTGAATGTCGAGATCCATTCACCGTCGAATGCGCGGGAGGGACTGACCAGCACCCGGCCCGCGGCGGTGTCCACGATGCTCATCCCGACTTCGGTGGTGGCGTGTTGTCCGTCGTGGCGGCACCCGGCGACGATCTCGACGTAGCTGCGCGGGCCGGTGAACACCGACTCCACCACGGGTCGTGCTGTTTCTGGAATCCCCAGGAAGTCAAGCACTTCGGCAAGCGAGGTGCCGGCGCGCAGCCGCTCGTCGGCTCGGGCGCCGACCCGGGCGGGCATGCTGAACTCGTCGAACCGCGCCGGAGGTTGATGCGCGAGCCCGACGCCCAGGACCGGCACGAGGGCTCGCGCGTCACCGATGTCCATCGATGTGAAGGTGACCAGCTGCGCGTTGCGCAGCGCGACAACGGTTTTGTCGCCGCGCCGCGCGACGATACCGCGCAGTAGGTCGCCTGCTCCGCCGGATTGATCGGGTCCCACGTAGCGCAAATCCAGCCATCGGTCCGGAAAGCACACCACCCGTAACCAGTCGGCCACCGCAGGGTTGATCGTGTCGTCGGCCGACATCAGACCCATCTGGGTCAATTCGGCAGTCTGCCGAGCGATGAACGCGCCTCGCTCCCCGGCGTCGGTGTAGGGCGTTGTGATCGCCAGTACCCACGGCAAACTTCCCGCGCCACTGGTTTCGGCGATGAACCACGCCTGATCGACGGTCAGTTCGACGGCGTTAGGCCCGGTGCCCATTTATCCCGCGAACCGACTGGACTCGATGACCGGCCGACTGGCTAGCCGCCCCATTTGGCGGCTTCGGCTTGGTCGCGGGCCAGCATGGCCATGGTGTTGGCCTCATGATTACCCGCCATCGCGTGATAGGCCCGCACCAACTCCTCCATCGCCTGATTCCACTGCGCCTGCCACGCCTGATACGTCATCCCGGTATCCCCTTGCCAAGCACCCGACAACGCGGCCTGCTCACTGGAGATATCCGCCCCCAACCCCTGCATGGTCGCCGCATACGACGCCATATCCCCGGCATGCGCCAACATCGCCGGGTAGTTGTACATAATCTGCGACATCATCTGATCCCTTCGACTCAGAACCCGGAATAGCCACTGGCCGCAGCAGCATCCGCCGCCACATAGGTGCCCGCGGCATCACCCAAATTGGCCTGCGCGATATCCAACAACGCATTCACCTTGGCCGCCACCTCCACAAACCGGGCATGCGACGCCTGAAACGCCGCCGAAGACTCCCCCACATGAAACGCCTGCGCCGACAGCGCCTCCTGCTCCGCCTGCCCAATCGTGGACCGCATCAACCCCGCCTTAGCCGCAAACGCCGACTGCGACGCCACCAACTGCGGAATATGGGCATCCAACAAACTCATCACTCACATCCTTTCGTCATCGATTTCCAGTCATCGTGATACACCGTTCTGCCTCAGTTGTGCTCTCCCCCTTCGCTGTTGGATTCAGCGGGGCTGTCAGACTGCCAGCTGCCCGGCACCATCGGCATCGCCGGTCCCCCGCCGAAACCGTTGCCGGACAGTGTGGTCAGCCCAGCCGCATCACCGATGGTGTCCTTACCCACCGTGCCGGCAAACCCCAACCGTCCCGCCCCGTTTTCCGACGCCACCGCGGCGGCGACTGGCTCCTTAACGGGCCCCGCATCCCAGTCCGGGTCGACCTCGACGTTCATATCGGCAAACTCGTCGGCATGGTCGTACAGCGCCGCCCGTCGGCGCCGCCTGGCCCGCGTTTTCTGTCGACTCGACACTCCGGCGGCAGCGGCGGCCGGGATGTGGGACGCCGGCGCCTTGACACCTTCACGGTCATGCAACGTCGGGCCAGGCCCACCCTGTGGACCGAAACCGGCCACCGCATAACCGAAACCCGCAGCCGCCGGTGCGGCGGCCGGCGCGGCGCCGGCGGCCGCCCCGGCTGCGGGAGCCGAAGCCGGCGTCGCTGCGGGTGTGGCCGCCCCGGGAGCCAGCCCGACGACCGGCATGGACCGAGCAGCGGCGGTGGCGGGAGGTCCCACGACCGCAGGTGCCGCGATGGATGCCGGCGGCGTCGCCGTCATCAGCGAATTGACGCCCAAGCCGATCAGCAGCGGCAGCAGGATCGGAGCGCTCAAGATCATTGCCCAGGTCGGCCAGCCGATCAGGTTGAAGAACACCTGATATCCGACAAAGAAAGCGAGCACCAAGGGATTCGCCAGTAAGAACGGGAAGACGTCCTTGAGCTGGTTGAACATATCCCGCAGGGACTTCAGCAGATCCGAGAGCCAAGACTGCCCCTGCACGGGTGCGTTGCTCTGCAACGTCGAAGCGTTGTTGCTCTCCCCCACACCAGGTTTCATCACCTGCGGTGCGGGTGTAGTGCGCGGCGCGGAGGCCAATGCGGTGCCGGAAACCGCGTGATAGGTCGTCATCGTGGTGGCGGCCTGAATCCACATCCGCACGTAGTCGGCCTCGTTGAGCGCAATCGGGATCGTGTTGATGCCGAAGAAGTTGGTCGCCACCAACACGCCGTGAACCATGTGGTTGGCAGCCAATTCGGGCAACGTCGGCATCACGGCCAAGGCGGCAGTGTAGGCGGCCGCCGCGGTCTCGTGCTGTGCGGCCGCGCCGGCGCTGTTCGCACTGGCCAGCGCGAGCCACGCCAGATACGGAGCATGGGCGGCGACATACTGCTCAGCGCTTGGGCCTACCCAGCTTCCGGCCTGCACCGCACCCAGCACTGTGGTGAGTTCTCCCGCCGCCGAAGCGTATTCGCTACTCAACGATGTCCACGCCGCCGCGGCCGCCAGCAGCGACCCTGGACCCGGACCGCTGCTCAGCAACGCCGAATGCACTTCCGGCGGTGAGGCCATCCAGATCGGCGCGATCATGTGTCAGCTGCCGGCAACCAGGTAGGTCGAGGCCGCGGCGGCATCTCCAACGGCATAGCTGACCCCGGACTGACCGACACCGACACCGGAACGGCCCAGCTCTTCGACACCCTCGGCGGCCACCGCGGCATGTTCGCTGCCCTGGGCGCTGAATCCCACCGCAGTCTGCAGCGATACCGGGTCGGCCGCCGACGGTACTACAGCGGTGATCAACGGGGCCGCGCCCGCGTGCGCCGCTGCCAGCCGGGCGGTGATCGCCTCCACGGCAGCGCTGGCCGCGGCCAGACCTTCGGGAACAACTTGCAGCGTCATGGCAGGTACTCCTTTCGATAAATCTCATCGGCCATCAAGGGCCACCCTCTCGTCAACCAGAGGATTGACCAACTGCACATATGTCGGGGTAGCGCTGTCGCCCAACAAGATTGCCCGGCCGGCCGGCAACCGGTCGAATCGCTGACCGCGGATCTTGCCCCCGTCAGCCGGGTTACCGGACAACATCAGCGTGGTCGCTTGCAAATCGTTGAGCCGGCGCATCAGCGGGCTGGTCATCAGCGCGTGCGCCGATCCGGTGGCCCGGGCAGTGACGATCACTCGCAGACCCAGATCGCCGGCTTGGGCCAGCAGTCCGATCAGGTTGGTCCACGGCCGCTGCCCGATGTACGGCCCAGTCATCGCCGGGGTGTCCGGGATCTGGTCGACGTCGTCGATGATCAGGTAGTGGGTGTGGCCCTGATATGACCAGCCGCTCAGTTCGGCTGCCGACAGGCCCGCCGGCGGCCGGCGCTGCTCGATCAGCGCCGACAAACCGTGCATCGCCGGGATGACGCGGTCGATGTTGGCGGTGTACTCGTTGTCGGGGAACAGCGGCTCATCGACCAGGTGCAATCGGCGGTCCAGCACGGTGAACGCGACCCGGTCGGGCGTGCTGTGCTCACGGATCGTGCGGATGATGTGGCGCAGCAGTGTGGTCTTGCCCGTCTTCGTGTCACCGAGGACCAATAGCAGCGGGTTGTCGGCGAAGTCGAGTTCGACTGCGGCCAAGTCCTCTTCGCGCTGGCCGATGACCACCCGATCCGGACCCCGAGAGGTGGCGCCGACCGCGGCCGGGGTGAGGTTGATAGGCAGCAACCGCACCGGTGGCGCCGACATACCGGGATGACGTGCGTTGATCTCGCCCACCTGGGCCAGATTCGGGGCCGCGAACAGAAAATGCTCGGCAGCCATCGTCAGGCCACGACCGGGTTGGTCGGCCGGCACCGCCTCGGCCGGGCGGCGCAGCGCGCCGACCACGCGGACGTTGCTGTCGCGTGGGTCATGCAGCTTGAGCTCCAACCGCAACCCGAGCCCGTCCCGCATCGCCAGCGGCACCTCCAGCCAGCTGGGGGTGGTGATGATCACGTGGATGCCGTAGGCCAGGCCGACGTTGACCAGCTCGGTAACCTTCGCCAGCAACGGGTTTCGCGTGTTGTACTGATCTGTGTTGTCCCGGCTGAAGGCATAGAGGTTGTCGATCACCAAAAACACCTCGCCGAACCCGTCATCTGGGGCGGACTCGTGCCGGTTCCGGAACACCTCTCGCTGTTGCCGCAGCCGCAGCAACTGCTCGAGCTCGCCGAACGTGCGACGGATGCGCTCTGGTTCCAGTGGCGAGGCCACGCTGCCGACATGCGCGAGATCCTCGAGGGCCCGCAGCTGCCCACCGCCGTAGTCCAGGCAGTAGAAACTCACCTCGGCGGGTGAATGCAGGTTCGCGGCCGACAGGATAAACGTCTGCAGCGCGGTCGATTTGCCCGACTTCGCGCCCCCGTGAATCACCATGTTGCCCGCGGCCGAACGCGCATCGAACACCAGCGGGTCCCGGCGCATCTCGAATGGCTTGTCGATTTCACCCAGCGGCCAGCGCCACTGCCGTTGCGGCACACCTGCGCGTGCCAGCACGGTGCTCAGTGGGATCGGGTCGTCGAGCGGCGCCAACCACAACTCTGGCGCCCGCGGCCCGTAGCGCGCCAACTGGTCGCCGACGGTGGCGATCAGCTTGCGCGGCGGCCCGGTCTGCTCCTCGTCGTCGCTGCTGGCGATCACCGTGTTCTGATCCGGCTCCACCCGGCCGGCCGGGAACAGCTTGGGCTCGGGAACCGCATGCACCACAAGGGTCTTCGCAGCCCGCGGCGGATCGTAGATACCGTCGACGTAGGTGCTGCGGAACTTGATCGGTGCGGCCCCCGGCGCAGGCACCAAAAAGCCGACGCCTTTGTGCTCCTTGCCGGATTCGATGTGATACGCGTCCTCCACACCGATGATCTGGCGGGACACGGCTGGGCTGGCCACCTTCAGCCCGATCCGGTAGGAGGTGTTCTTGTCGATGTCCTTGATCTTGCCGATGTCCAGGGTCTGCGAGGCGAACAGGATGTGGATTCGGAAGGAGCGACCTTTACGAGCTACGTAGTCGAACAGTTCGGCGTACTCGGGATGGTCGGCCAGCATCAGGGTGAACTCGTCGGCGACCACGAACAGCGTCGGGATCGGAGCCAGGTCGTGTCCGGCCGCGATCGCGTTCTCGTATTCGGTCACCGAGTTGAATGCGCTGCCCTGGACCGCTCGCCCCGCCTCACGCAGCAGCATTTCCCGACGGGCGACTTCGCCGCGCAGCGTGTCGGCGAATCGGTCGGCCAACGCCTTCTTCTCGGCCATGTTGGAGATGACCGCGACAACCTGCGGGAAGTGCCGGAAGATGTCGGCGCCGGCCTCACCCTTGAAGTCGGCGTAGATCACGATCAGCCGATCGGCTGAGTGAGTCGTCAACAGCGACAACAAGATCGACATCAAGGTCTGGGATTTCCCGGCACCTGTCATACCGATCATCAGGCCGTGCGGGCCCATCCCGCCTTCGGCTTCGTCCTTGAGGTCGAAGATCAGCGGCTCACCGGTCGCGGTGACCCCGATCGGGACCCGCAACTCGTCGTCGCGGCGACGGGGCGCCCACAGCGTCGGGACGTCGATCCGCGATGCATCCGGAATCCCCAGCAGCGTGGTGAAAGTGGCACCGCGGGTGGCGGCCGACTGCAGGCCGCTGTGTGTCGGGTTGGAATCCCACCTGGAGAGCCGGCGAGCCAGGTGGCCGGCGTCGTCGGCACCGAAGCCGTCGGCGGTATCGATGTAGTGCTGCCAACCGCCGGTTTGCCAACGCTCGATGACACCGTCGGCGATCCGCAGGATCGGCCGTTCGGGATCGGAATACTGCTCGCGGTGCGGTGCTTTGGTCGATCGGTGCACGACCGTGACGCCGGCGCGGCCGACGGCCAACGGCGAAGCGTTCAGGTCGTAATCGGGATCGTCGACGACGACCAGCAAGTGCCGCAACGTGTCAGCTGGCCCGCCGGTGAACGCCGGGCGATCAGCGAGTGCTGGAGCCAGCAGTGCGGTCAGCTCGTCGGGTCGCGCCGACAGGTAACGGGCGGGACCGACGCCGTCGAGCTCGCCGGGAACGTCGGCATGCGGCAACCACTTCAGCCAGGACCACTGCGGCGCTTCCAGTTCGGGTGTAGCCACCGCGATCCCGAGCACTGTCGGATCATGCCAGGTCACCGCCTGAGCAATCCACGCGCGCAACGCGGCATGCACCTCGTCCTCGTCCCCGAGCACGGTGATCCGCGAGACCTTGGTCAGGTCGATACCGGCTGGAATGTCAGAGACGGTCCGCTGGGTATCCAGCAGGCTGCGTAACGCGCTGTGCGACACCGGCTCCAGATCGATTTCGTCGGCGGTGTCGTTGACGCGCAGTGCCGTGTCCAGTGGTGCCGAGTGCAGTCCCGCCCGCAGCACCAGGAAGTCGGCGTCGTGAGGGTCGCGTTCCCACTGGCGTCGTGAACCGGGGATCGCCGCCAGCTCGGCCGGGTCGGGGTGCGACCACTCGGCAGCCGCCCGCTGTTCAGCGGCCTGCGCCCGGATGTTGTCGCGGACCACCGACAGGTAGCGCAGGTAGTCAGCCCGTTCGGCATCGACTTCCTCGGTGCGCATCTTGTTGTCGGTGCCGCGGTACAGCGCAGTGGCGGCCAGCAACAGCACGAACGGAAAGAACAAGGTCTGCGGGGAGATCACCCGCATCCCGGTGGCGACCATCGCGACGATCATTCCCACGATCAGGATCACGATGACCACCGGCAACGCCCGACGCAGCATCGACGGCGGAATGGCCCGCTGCAGTTCGGGCGGTGCCTCGATGTTGATGGCGCCCTTACGGGTCGCCGGCGGTGGCAGCCGACGGCGGGCCTCGAAGATCAGTCGGCTCATCGTGTCTCCAGTTCGGCTTTGGTTGTCCGACCGGGCCTGGCGTCTGGGGCCAGGCCGTCGTGGGCCAGCAGCGCATCGGCCCGCGACAGTGTCGGGCCGGGCGCGAACAATGACAGCACCGACCACGGGATGGGGGTTGGTGGCGGGTTCAAACCAAGTGCTTCAACGGTTTTCGCACGGCCTGTGGCATCGGTGGCTTCGTTGTCGATGCCGTAGCGCACACCGGTGTCGGCAATCCAGAACAGTGACCCGGCAGCCGGTGACGCCGCATCCTGGCCGACGGTCTGAGTGAAATAGCCGCTGCCAGGCGCTAATGCGACGCGGGTGGCGATGCCGTTCGTCCCGGCGCCGACCAGTTCTCCGGTGTGCATCGCCTCGGGTATCGGAAGTGCCGAACCCGACAACAACGTCAGCGAGTTGGTGGCGGCCCCGGCGGCCTTGCTCCAATTCACGCAGGACACCGGGTCACGGGCGGCGTCGACCAGGCTGATCCGCTGGTTGGGGTAACGGTCGGTGTCGAGCATTCGCGATACCGGCAGCCTGGCGACCTCGTCGGCGCCCAGTCGCGGCGGCTGACCCAGACCGTAGGAGTTCGCGTTGCGCAGCACCGCGGCCAACACCGGCGAAATGGGCTGCAGCCCATCGGGCAATACCGCGTAGTACAACACGGAGTTGTCCGCCGCGTAGGCGACGACGACGGCACCGATCGGCGCCGGGGCGGACAGACCGAATGCCGGTGGGTTGCCCGCCTCCGGGATCGCCGGTGCGGTCAGCGCCGGCGCTTCGGGGATCGCATTGAACAAGCCCGCGGCGATCGGGCGTGGTTTGGGTACCTCCGCGCCGAAGCCCAGCGCGCCGGTGACGGCCCGGTCGGCCAGATCGATTCGGCTGCGTCGACCGTCCCAGAGCAGCCAAGTGCCGGTGGGGTTGGCGGTCAGAATCGCTCGGCCCGCCGGCAGCAGTGCGGCACGCGCGCCGCTGGTTTCCAGGGTTCCTGCGATCACCGTGACGCCGGTGGCCGGACCGCCGACGGCGTCGCACACCGTCCAGTCCGCGTCCTTGGCGCTGTTTTGCACCATCCGCTCGGGAGCGCCCGGGATGCCGATCAGGTTGCCACGCGGAAACTGGTCCAGCTCACTGGTTTTCACCGTGGTGGGGTTGACGGGCCGCCCGGCGATGAGTCGGGCCGAGGTCAAGTTGAGCACTGGGTGCAACCGGTCACCGACCCGCACATACAGCGCGGCGGTGGACCGGTCGGCCAGTACGGCGTTGTTGGCCGCCGACCCGTTGGGCCGGATCAGCGAGAACACGAAACAGCCCACCAGCAGGGTGACCACGATCAGCACGCCCATCATCACCGCGCGGGTCTGGGTGCGCAGTGGGTCGACCAGCATCCGGGTGTCGTGCAGAGCTACACCGGAGGCGATCCGGCGCATCACGAACCGCCAGCCGGTCACCTGGTGGCGGGTGACAAAGCCGCGCCGGTAATCCACTTTGTCGGGATTGTCGTTGACCGGGGTGCGCGACGAGAACGAGCGACGCTCGTCGTCTGATGGAGTCGTCATGCCGACTCCCACAGGTTCAGGCCACGCAGCAGCGGCTCCACCGAGTTTCTGACGTCAGGGGCAGTAATGGTCATCAATTCCTCGTCGGTGAACTCACCGCTTTCGGCTTTCTCCGAATGGTCCAATCGGAATTCCCGTTCCTCTTCCGATCTTTCGACGGTGTTACGAACGAAGCGGCCGTTACCGGCGATGTCGAGGCTGCGTCGTTGGACACCTGCCGCGTCGGGTCTCGTGGAGGTGGCCAATCGATCGAACAGTGCCTCGAGATCGTCGAGCGCCGGCTGTTCGAAGACGCTGTCGCGCTTGCCCGCCATGTGGTTGGCGATTTCGACCAGTTCCGACGCCGAGTAGGACGGGAAGTCGATATTGCGGGTAAACCGTGATCGCAGACCTTCGTTGGTGTCGAGAAACCGATCCAGGTCGGCCCGGTAGCCGGCGACGATGACGACCAGCCGATCGCGGTCGTTTTCCATCCTGGCCAGCAACGTGTCGATCGCGACCAGACCGAAATCGTTCTTGGCGCCAGTCGCCACCAGCGCGTAAGCCTCGTCGAGGAACAGCACCCCGTCCAAAGCGCTGTCGATGATCGCGTTGGTCTTGGCTTCGGTCTCACCGATGTGCTGGCCGATCAAGTCGGCGCGGTGCACCTCTTTGATGTTCTCTTTCTTCAAAAGGCCCAGGCCGCAATAGATTTTGGCCACCACGCGGGCGATGGTGGTCTTGCCGGTTCCGGGCGGCCCGGTGAAGACCAGGTGGTAGGTGCGTTGCGCCACCTCCAGCCCGCGTTGCTCGCGCAGCAGCCCCATGGCCACCGAGCTCTTAAGTCGCTGCACCTGGTTTTTGACCTGGTCCAAACCGATGAACTCACTGAGCTCGTGTTCGGCTTCCGCCAGCAGCGCAGCCTTGCGCTCGTGGGCTTCGGGGTCGATGAAATCTTCGGCACCGGGCTCGGTGTGGGGATCCCACGGGTCGGTGCGTGCCTCGATGCGGGCCGCGGTAGTGGTGGCGATACCGAACGTGGGATCGGACAGTGCATGCTCGACCTGGTCGTTCTCCGGGTTTGCCGCGTAGAGATCCTGCAACACCTCCCGGGCGGTGTCCTCATCCTCGTCGGCACGCAGCGTCAGCGCTTTGGCCAGCGCACCATCGACCGAGGCGACAGGGACCGGGCCATCGGGCTCTTCGAGGTACGACAATGCCGGGGCGAACATGCCCAGCCGGGCCAACGCGATTCCCAGGGTGACCTTGGCCGCGTGCGCGTAGGTCTCGTCCAAGCCGGCGTCGTTCACGATCGGGGTCAGCAACTTGACGACATCCGACCACCGCTCGGCGCGGTATTGGATGGCGACGGCAACCCACCGGGCATCAAGCCAGCTCGGCCGGCGTTCGGTGACTTCGATGACCACCTCGTGCGCCTCGGCGTATTTCCCGTCGGCTGCCAGCGCCGCGGCGTGGGCGAGGTGGAAACCGTCGGGCTCGGTGGTGCGGAACTGCAAATACAGTCCGGTGTCGTAGCGGAAGCCCAGGGCGCCCGGCGCCAGCTCGACCTGCCGCTGCAGCACGCCGGCAGTGGCCGCGGTCCGTGAAACCGCTTCCAGCACATGGGCTGACACATCCCCGGCGGCGGCCAGCCCGGTCCAGGCGTCGCACTGGTCGTACGCGATCCGAGTCAGCGCCGTGAACCCGGATTTGGCGGCAGTCAAGTCCGCGGGACGACGCCGGTCGTACACGGTGAGGCCCAGCGCCCGACAGCAGGTGGCGAACCGGCTGATGACGTCATCGTCGACGCGGACCGCTGCGGGCCGGGTCGCGAGCGTGCCGGTATCAGCGCTTTCCACGACCCCGTCGCCTCCCCTCGGTAATAGCATTGCCTAAGCTAACTTCGCTGAAGTTAGCATTGGATAAGCTAAGTGTCGAGATGGCCCCTTGGGGCCAAGACGTGGCCTCGGTCACCCGCAAGCGCGGACGCTCACGCCGCACATCAGCAGACATGGCAGCCTCCTTTCGGGGTGCGTTGGAATTCAAGGTCGACGCTCGTCCGGGCGAAGGTCGCGACCCCCGCTCCGGACGGCAACGTTACTCCGCCCCGAGCGTTAATGAAAATGAGTGTCATTAGCGATGAGGCGCGCGGCAAAGCGGGCACAGTAGTCGGCGTCCTCAGAGTCGGTGGCGCATTGGGAGTCACCAGGAGGTTAGGGGCGGTCATCGGCCGGTTCCAAGCCGTCGCGGACCGGCCGAACAGGTAGTCGGCTACGGGGGCCCCTCGGTTCCATTGCTCCCTCACTCGTTGCTACGTCGACGCGCGATCACTGGTCGCCCCTGGCAGGCACAGCCGCCTCGGTAAAGCCGGATGGTTGGGCGAGACCAAATTTCACGTCGGCCCAAGAGCGGTCGCGACGACCAAAAAGTCCTGCAATCGCGGATCATATCGAATTTTGACTCCGCAGTTACGGCAATGGCTAGTTGCGTTCGGGTGCACTCTTGGCGGCGACGCCCCGGCCCCGGCGGCACGGGCGCCGTCAGAAACCGCACGAATCCAGATCGTCGGCACAGCAGAAGCATAGCGGCGCATGCACGGCTGCATAAGCGCAATATATCTGTGAATGCGGTGTTAATTGGCTGAATTCTCCGCATTTACGGTTAACTACGACGTACGCTCAGGACCGCATGCGGCGATCACAGGCGCAGTCCACGTTGTGACGACCGGGATGCCTATCGCGTTTTGCGGCTGGGCCATTAAGTCGTATGGCCGATCCGGGACCGGCAACGGATTATCGGAATGAGGTATCTAAATGACGCACCCCGGCGTTCTGTCGTGACGGCACCAATCTGGATGGCGTTCCCACCCGAAGTGCACTCGGCGCTGCTGAGCAGCGGCCCAGGACCGGGGCCGTTGCTCGCGTCGGCTGGGGCGTGGAACATCCTTAGCGCCGAATACGCCTCGGCGGCAAACGAACTCATCACAGTGCTGGGCGGAGTGCAGGCCGGCGCATGGGAAGGCCCATCAGCGGAGTCCTACGTGGCCGCGCACGCACCCTATATAGCGTGGCTGATGCTGGCCAGCGGCGACAGCGCCGGGATGGCCGCCCAGCAGACGACCGCAGCGACTGCTTATACGACCGCGCTGGCCGCCATGCCGACACTCCCTGAGCTGGCCGCCAACCACGCCACCCACGCGGTATTGCTGGCGACCAACTTCTTCGGGATCAACACCATCCCGATCGCCCTCAACGAGGCCGACTACCTGAGGATGTGGGTCCAAGCCGCCACCGTCATGACCACCTATCAGGTCGCTGCCACCGCGGCCGTGGCCGCCACCCCACCTACCCCGGCGGCGCCGCCGGTCATGAAATCCAACATGGACAGCGGTTCGGGCATGGGCGACGGGTCGGGTGGCATGAATGGCGGCGGCATGGGGAACATGCCCATGCCCGGCATGGAAACCCACCTGCCCACCACCCCCGAGCAATGGCTACAAGCCATCTTCCCCCCGCAATTCAACCCGTTCGACCCGAATTCCTTCTCGATGATGCACCCGAGTTTGGCAACGTTCATTCCCCGCGCTGAGGCCATGCTGGCCAATTACGCTGGTAGCCCCGGGCAACTGCTCGAGGCGATAATCCTGCTCGCCGTCCAATTCGTGGTTCACCGAACCATGTACTTGATCTGGCTTATTCTCTACAACCCGGTGGGGTTGATCGGCTTCGTTCTGAGCAATCCGATCTATACCCTCGGGCTGACCGCACCCATGGCACTCGTGCCTGCCGGAGCGGCGGGCGGTTTCGCGAGTCTCGCGGGTCTGGCCGCCGTGCCGGCAGCGGCGCCGGTTCTTCCGGTCGCGGCGGCGCCGATTCCCGTCGCGGGTGTGCCTACTGTGCCGGCCCCCGCGCCGGCTCCTACCGTCAGCGCGGCGCCGGCGCCCGCGGCGGCGCCGACGATGCCGGCACCCGCGCCCGCCGCGCCACCGCCGCCGGGCGGCGCGCCACCGCCACCGCTGATGGGCCCTGAAGTTACCGTTGGCGCGCAAAATTACGTCTACCCATACCTGGCGGGTGTTCTCGGGGCCCGGTCGGAGTCCAGCGTCCGCGGTAAAGCTCCAAAGTCGGCATCCGACACCGCCAGTGTCCCGGCGGCCGCGGCGGCGTCGGCGGGCCCGCCGCAGCAGCAAGCGGAGCGACGTCGGCGAGCGGCATCAAAGCGCATCGACCGCGGTCACCGCTACGAATACTTAGACCTGGACTCGGATGCCCAATTGCACTCCGGCACTTCGGCTGGCGGCGGCGCGATATCGCCGACGGCCTCTAATCAAGGCGCGGGACCACTGGGTTCTGCCGCCTCCACAGCCGAGGCCGTCCCACGGCCGGCGGGATTGACCACGCTAGGCGGCGACAACTTCGGCGGCAGCCCAACCGTCCCGATGATGCCGAGCAGCTGGGATAACAATTGATCTGTTCTCCGAGCAAAACTTGGGCGCTCGCGGGCATTGTGTCGATCGCGGTGGCAACCCAATCCGGCTGTAGCTCCCAGCCGTCTCTGCCGTCGGTGCTCGTGCTCGCCGCGGCCTCGCTGGGACCCGCCTTCAATCACATCGGCGAACGTTTCGAAACGGACAATCCAGGCACCGCCATCCACTTCGACTACGCCAGTTCATCGGACCTGGCCATTAAGCTGACTCAGGGCGCATCCGCCGACGTGTTCGCGTCGGCGGATACCGCGCAAATGGACACGGTAAACCGGGCAGGCTTGATTGACGGCAGGCCGGTCGAATTCGCCTCCAACACATTGGTCATCGTCACGGCTCCCGGTAACCCGAAGCACATCAGCTCCTTCGCCGATCTCACCAAACCGGGACTGGTGGTGGCGGTCTCCCCGCCGCCCATGCCGTGCGGAGTAGCGACCCAGCGCGTCGAGGACAGCACCGGGGTGCACCTCCAGGCGGCCAGTGAGGAACCGAACGTCGAGGATGTCCTCAATAAGGTCACCACCGGTCAGGCTGACGCGGGCGTGGTCGATGCCACCGACGCGCACGCTGCCGGCGACGAGGTAACAACGGTCAGGTTCCCCGCGGCCGCAAGCGCAGTGATGACCTACCCGATTGCCGTACTCAACGAGACTGCCCAACCAGGGTTGGCCGCAGAATTCATCGATCTCGTGACCAGTGAGCGCGGTCAGGAAATCCTCAACCAGGCCGGATTCAGCGAGCCTTAACGGCGCTGACCAGGCTGTTACGAGCGATCATGGGTCCGGCCTCGGAGTCGGGCTCGGGCACTCGACGGCCCACCTCGCGCAGGTAATCGGCCAACGGGGTTGGCGTCGCACTCCATCCGCGCTCGCCGAACCACTGCTCAGCCGGTGCGCACTGTTCGTTGTAGACAAGCTGAAAGAACAGACGCTGGTCGCCTTCGGCTCTCGCGGCCTTCTCTTCTTCGACGGCGGCGGCGAAATCCTCGGCCGGCAGCGGAGCACCGTCCTCGACCGCGAGATGAGAGCCCGGCGCGGCCAACGCGTCGATCCCGGTGAACAACTGGTGCTGCGCGGCGCCCGGAAGGTAGATCAGCAGACCCTCCGCAATCCAGGCCGACGGCTTGCCCGGATCAAACCCACTGTCCTGCAATGCTTGCGGCCAGTCTTCGCGCAGGTCCACGGCGACCTCGCGGCGCTCGGCACGCGAACTGGCGCCGCGCTCGTCGAGCACGTCACGCTTGAAGTCGAGAACCTCGGGGCGGTCCAGCTCGAAGATCGTCGTTCCGCCGGGCCAGGGCAGCCGGTAGGCGCGGGAATCCAGGCCGGCCGCCAGGATGACCACCTGGCGGACACGGGCATCGGCTGCGCGCCGGAAATAGTCGTCGAAGTACTTGGTTCGCGCGGCTTGGAAATTGACGAAATGCTCACCGAACTCGGGTGTTTTCAGTTGGTGGTCGGGAACATCGTCGTCGAGCACACCGGCCCAGTCACCACCCGCCGCACGGCAGAACACCTCCGCGAACGGGTCGAGAACCAGGGGATCGGGCTTTTGTGCCTCCAATGCTCGAGCGGTGGCCACGAATAACGCGGTCGAACCGACACTCGTTGTGATGTCCCAGCTGTCGCCTTCAGTACGCACTCAACAGACCTTACGCTCCTGCGACGGAACGCCATTCGTTCAGCGGGTTTACATCTGCGCCCAGACAATTTTGGTTTGCAGATAGGTCTCGATGCCGGCCTTGCCCGATTCGTAGCCCCAACCGGATTGCTTGTAGCCGCCAAAAGGCATGGAGTGATCGAACTGCATCTGGCAGTTCAGACCCACGGTTCCGGCCTTCAGTCGCTTGGCCAGCCGGTGTGCGCGGCCCAGATTTTGGGTCCAAGCGGTGGCAGCCAATCCGTAGGTGCTGTTGTTGGCCAAGGCGATTGCCTCGTCGTCGTCGTCGAACGGCAGGACTGTGACGACCGGACCGAAGATCTCCTCCTGGAACAGCCTGCTGTTGTCGGGGTCGACATTGGTGACCACGGTCGGGTGCACGAAGTACCCCTTGCGGTCGAGCCGATTGCCGCCGGTCACCAGCTCGACCCCGTCGGATTTGCCCTGTTCGAGGTAACCCAGGACACGGGCGAGCTGCTTCTGGCTGATCAGCGGGCCGATGATCGCGCCCTCTTCCTTCGGGCCGCCCAGTTGCATGGTGTTCGCCATATTGGCGAGGCCCTCCACGACCTGGTCGTAGACACCGCGTTGGACGATGATGCGTGACCCGCACACGCAGGCCTGCCCGGAGTGGATGAAGGTGCCAAACGCCGCCATCGGGATCGCCATGCCCAAATCGGCGTCGTCGTAGATCAGTACCGGCGATTTGCCTCCAAGTTCCAGCGTGACTTTGTTGAGGTTGCTGTTTGCCGAGGCACGCACGATTTCCCTGCCGACCTCGGTGGAACCGGTGAAGGCGACCTTCTCGACATCGGGATGCGCGGTGATCGCCGCACCTGCGGTGTGCCCGTAGCCGAGCAGCAAGTTGACGACGCCGTCAGGCACCCCCGCCTCCGTCAGGATCCGGTCCAACACCAGCGCCGACAACGGGGTCTCCTCAGCGGGTTTGACGACGCTGCTGCAGCCTGCAGCCAATGCGGGCGCCAGCTTGGCGCAGAAGTTGAACACCGGGCCGTTCCACGGGAAGATCAGGCCCACCACGCCGTAGGGCTCGCGCAGTGTGTAGACGTGCTGGTGCGATTCGATGCCGGTCAGCCCGCCGGTGTTCACGTCGCGCGCGATCCCGTCGATCTTCGTGCACCAGCCGGCGTAGTAGCGGAACCACTCGGAGCCGACTTTGGTGATGATCCCGGCTTGACCGGGCGGTATGCCGGCGTTGACCGATTCGAGTTCGGCCAAAACAGCCGCGTTTTCGTCGATCAGATCGGCGATCCGCCACAGCACCCTGGCCCGTTCATAGTCGGCCATGCCCGACCACACCCCCGCCTCGGCGGTCGCCTTCGCGCGCGCTACCGCATCGTTGACGGCTTCTGGGCCGCAATCGGTGAATTCGGTGAGCTGTTCTTCGGTGGCGGGGTCGACGACGGGAATGACGTCGCCGGTGCCGGGTCGGTTACGAATCTCGTCCAGCACTGCCTGCACCGTCATAGATATCCCCTTCTCGCATACCGGTAATTGCGTTTGCACGGTAGGTTATGCGCTTAACCAAGCGTTGTCCAGGGCTGGCGATTAACGGCCGGACGGGTGTTGGGCGTCCGGCGAGGTGGCCCTGAACAAGCTGTGCCCGCATGCGGGATCAGCACGAAACACCTTTGATGCCTGGGGGTTTCGCCGATATTTATGTCGAGGCGCGCACGACCAAGCGGGCGATATCGGCGGGTCGCGGAGCCGGCGGGGCCGAATAGCCCAATTCGGTCAAGACAGCCGCGATGGCGGCGTCGGCGACGGCAACGGGGTTGAACTCGACCGTGGTCAGAGGTGGGGAGCTGATAGCTCCCATCGGATTGGCGTCGACGCCGATCACCGCGAGGTCACCGGGACACACCAGGCCCGCTTCACGGATGCCGTGGAGCACCAGGAATGCAATCTCATCGCTTTGCGTGCACACCGCGGTCACGCCGTCGCGGCTCCAGCGGGCCACGATGTCGGCGGCGTTGTCGATGGTGACGTCGTCGACACTGATCGGTGAAAGACCGTGGGCACGGGCTGCGCGGGCCACTCCTTCAAGCCAATAGTCGCCCAGGGCACGCCATTTGGCGATCCCGGTGTAGGCGAATGCGATCTTTCGGTGGCCACGTGAAACCAGGTGTTCGACGCGGACCGCGCCGATCGACAAATGTGGATCTCCGAGCGCAGGTAGCGTCCCGATCTCGATGTGGGCGACGTGCGCGCCCTCAACCGCGCTCCGCGCCCCGCGGCTCAGCGGGAACAAACTGGTGACGGCAATGGGATCGAGATTCTCGACCGCGTCGATGACATGCTGATCGTCTTCGGTCTCGAAGATCTGTACCTGCAGTAGACCCCGGCGCGCAAGCTCCGTGGTCATCCGGCTGCCCGCTTGCATCGGCATTTCACCGACGGCCACCCGCGGCACGACATACAGCACCACACCGCTTTTGCCGCGGGCGAGGTTGCGTGCGGCGGCGTTGGGCCGGTATCCGAGTTGCTCGGCGGCGCGGTAGACCGACTCGCGGGTGCTCGACGAGATCCGTCGGCCTTCCGAGTTGTTCAGTACATAACTAACGGTCGCGGTCGACACGCTCGCCAGCCGGGCTACGTCAGCGTGGGTGGGCCGGGTAGGTTTCGCCCCGCGCGCTGCGTCACCCTCCGGTCCGTCCATGCCTCATCGTGGCACGACCTGCCGGTTGTGATCGCATCACCCTCGCGGGGGACTGACGCGCGCTATACCAACGGGCGGCCGGACTTGATCCGCCGGTCCACGTCCCAGAGCAACACGTTGAACGGGAACCGCCGGACGAAGCCAGGCAGAAGTTTGTTGACGGTGCGCAGCACAGCCATCAAGCGGTCGAACCGCCGCTGCTTGGCGGCGTCCCACGGTAGCTGCATCTCGTCGCGGAAGCGTTGTGGCAAGAAGCCGGTGGTGATCAGCAGTGCGGGCTTCTCCGCCCATCGTTGCAGCGGACCCGGCAACGTCATCCCCCGCACCCTGGAGGCGGCGATCGGATACAGGTAGTCGCGCACGGTGTCGTCGATGTGCACCTTGTCCACCGACTCCTGCCAGTACTTGTCGAACGCGGCGCGGTCGGCCGGCCACATCTCCGGCGGCACCTGCAGCGTGGTACCGAGCACCATGCCCTCGCGGTAGTGCTGTTCGGCATCGTCTTCGTCGATCTCGCCGATGAAGGTGCGATAGAAATCGACGCCACCCTTGTAGAGGCAGGCGGCCACCCACATCTGCAACTCCGGGTCGAAGGCGTTGTACTTGACCGGACTCTCCGAAGTCGAATAGACCTCGGCGTGGGCACGGTTCACCGCCCGACGAAACGCCGCCTTCTGGTCGTCACTGCCGGCCATCGCCACCGCGAGGTAGGTGAACGTGGTGCGGGCCCGCTTGATCGGGTGCAAGTCGACCCGGCCACTTTCAACCCGGCTTTCCACGACTCCGTAGCCGACCCCGGGCCGGGCCAACTGCATGATCACGTTGGCCGGGCCGAGCAGCAGCGCCATGCCCATCAACTGGTCGTCGATGCGGGCGGCGCGCTTGGGTCGGCGGCGCGCCAGTGCTGGTATCGGCGGATCGCTGACCGCTCGTTCGACGTGTTGGGTTGTCATTGCCTTACCTGCTCCGCTAATTCTGAGAACACTTGTTTCCTGATATTGCCGCCGGCTCCCTGCGATGTCAAGATGAGACGCATGGCTGCGACGGAGACGACGAGCGCGCGCCCTTACCGCGGGGTCGAGCCGGCCGACCGGCTGGCCGAGCGGCGGGGCCGGCTGCTTCGGGCCGGCTTGGACTTGCTCGGCGCCAGTGAGCGCGATTGGTCGGAGTTGACGGTGCGCGCTATCTGCCGACGGGCCGGGGTGACCGCCCGCTACTTCTACGAGAGCTTCGCCGATAAGGATGCGTTCGTCTGCGCGGTCTTCGACTGGGTGGTAGCCGATCTCGCGGCGGCGACGCAGGCTTCCGTCGACGCGGTGCCACCCGACCAGCAATCTCGCGCCGGGATGACCAATATCGTGCAGACATTCTCCGGCGACCCGCGCGTCGGGCGCCTGCTGTTCAGCGCGCACTTGACCGATCCTGTGCTGGTGCGCAAACGCGTGGAATCCACCGCGCTGTTCGCCACGCTGCTGGGGCGACACGCCGGCCAGGTCTCGCGGATCCCGGAGAACGACCGCATTGCCGCCGCCGCGCACTTCGTGGTCGGTGGCGTCGGGCAAACCATCAGCGCCTGGTTGGCCGGTGCGGTGTCGCTGACCCCCGACGAACTGGTCGAGCAGCTCACCACGGCTCTCGACCGACTGGCCGATCCGGCGTTGTATCGCGATTGAGCTGCCTGCTAGTTGCCTACCGGCACCCGTCGGTCAGCGGCCGTCTTCGGTTTCGCCCGCGGATCGCTTTCCGCGAATTCTTTCGTCCAACAAGCGAACTCAAGCGTGATGCCGTCGGGGTCCTGAAAGTAGAACGAGCGCACGTACACTCCGGGATGCAGCGTGGCCGAGACCTGCATTTCGCTCTCGTCGTGGTTGAGCACCGGACCGACCCGCACGCCCTTCTCCTTGAGCCGCTTCCGGTAGTCGTCGAACTTCTCGGCCGGCACGTGGAAGGCCAGGTGGTTCATGGTGCTGACCGCGCTGGTGATCTCGCCGATCCCGGGGATCGCGGCCGGCGACGAGATGCCCGGCACCCGGTCGGCCGCCTCGGCGAACCAGAAGAACGCGACGCAATCACCGTTGCCGGCGTCGAAGAAGAAGTGCTGGCCCTGGCCACCCGGCAGATCCAGCGATTTGATCAACGGCATGCCCAGCACATTGCTGTAGAAGTCCACCGTGCGCGCCATGTCCGAGCACACCAGCGCGACGTGATTGATGCCGCCGAGTTCGAATTCGGTGTTGGTGTTGTGCGGCTTGATCATTTTCCGACTCCCGTTCGTCGGCGGGCGGATTGCCGATCTGTGGCGAATACCCGAAACTGAATCTAACATCAGATTCAGTTCTCTTCCAGGGGTCGCGGGGTCGCGAGGAAAGGAGCCGTCCGGTGTCAACCGTGTCCGAGCAACCCGCCGAGCGCGTCGAGTTACCGACACATCGCGGCCGGCGGACACAGGCGGCCATTGACGCCGCAGCCCGGGCCGTCATCGCCCGCAAGGGAATCCTCGCCGCGACCATCGCTGACATCGCTACCGAAGCGGGCCGATCGACGGCGTCGTTCTACAACTACTACGACTCCAAAGAGGCAATGGTCCGCCAGTGGGCGTTGCGCTTTCGCGACGAAGCCAATGACCGCGCGAAAACGATTACCCGACACGGCCTTTCGAACCGCGAACGCGCCCATCAGGCCGCGGCCGCGCACTGGCACACCTACCGCCATCGGCTCGCCGAGATGATCGGCGTGTCACAGCTGGCGATCATCAACGACGACTTCGCGCAGTACTGGGCCGAAATCTGCGCGGGCCCCATTGCCTTCATCGCCGAAACCGTGCGACGTGCGCAGAGCGAAGGCTGCTGCCCCGACGATGATCCCCAGCTGGTCGCGGTGGCGATCGTGGCGATGTTCAACCAGTTCTGCTACTCGCAGCTGAGCGGCTCTCGTTCGAACGAGGTCGGTGAACCCGACGACGAAGCCTGCATCAACACGCTGGCCAACATCTTCTATCGAGCCATCTATTTCAAGGAGGTCGACTGAGGTGACTCGCAATACCGGAGCACCGGGCGTCCTCCGCGAATTCGTCGGCCTACCGTCGCCGACCGCTCGCCGCGCCGGCGCCGGTGGGCACCCCTGCCAAGGCCTGTATCACCGCGGTGTGGGCCGCAAGCCCAAAGTGGCGATGATCGCCACCCACTACCAGATTGATTTCTCCGAGCACTATCTCGCCGACTACATGGCGACCCGCGGCATCGGGTTCCTGGGCTGGAACACCCGGTTCCGCGGCTTTGAGAGCAGTTTTCTGCTCGACCATGCTCTCGTCGACATCGGCGTCGGTGTCCGCTGGCTTCGTGAAGTGCAGGGTGTGGAAATCATTGTGCTGCTGGGCAACTCCGGCGGTGGCTCGTTGATGGCCGCCTACCAGTCGCAAGCGGTCGACCCGAATGTGACTCCGCTGCCGGGTATGCGGCCCGCGGCCGGGCTGACCGAGTTGCTGCCCGCCGACGGATACGTCGCCAGCGCTGCCCATCCCGGCCGCCCCGACGTGTTGACCGCATGGATGGACGGCGCCGTCGTCGACGAGAACGACCCCGTCGCCACCGATCCCGACCTCGACCTGTTCAACGAAAACAACGGTCCGCCCTATTCACCGGAGTTCCTCACCCGCTACCGCTCAGCGCAGGCCGCACGCAACCGCGCGATCACCGACTGGGCCGAGAAGGAGCTGAAACGTATTCAGGCCGCAGGGTTTTCCGACATCCCTTTCACCGTTACGCGAACCTGGGCCGACCCCCGGATGGTCGACCCGAGCATCGAGCCCACGAAACGGCAGCCCAACATGTGCTATGCCGGCATCCCGGCCAAGGCGAATCGTTCCGCGCACGGCATCGCGGCGGCATGCACGCTGCGCAACTGGCTGGGCATGTGGAGCCTGCGAAACGCACAGACCCGGGCCGAGCCGCATCTAAGGCGCATCACCTGCCCCGGGCTGGTCATCAATGCCGAAGCCGACACGGGCGTCTTCCCGTCGGACGCTCAACGTATCTGCGACGCGCTGGCCGGCACCGACAAGATGCTGTGCACCATCGATACCGATCACTACTTCACCACTCCCGGGGCGCGCAGCGAGCAGGCCGACGTGATCGCCAAGTGGATTGCCAAGCGGTGGCGCTGAGAGTCCTCCTGTAGTCAACTAACCAACCGGTTATTAAATTGAGGGGACGAATGCCCCGAAGGAAGGCGAGCAATGCCGATCGCGATAACTCCCGAGCATCAAGACCTGGCCGACTCGGTGCGGTCCCTGGTAGCGCGGGTAGCGCCCTCGGAGGTGTTGCATGCCGCGCTGGAAACACCGATCGACAACCCACCGCCCTACTGGCAGAGCGCCGCCGACCAAGGCTTGCAGGGCGTGCACTTGGCCGAGGCCGTCGGCGGGCAGGGTTTCGGCATCCTCGAGCTTGCCGTCGTGCTCGCTGAGTTCGGCTATGGTGCGGTGCCCGGCCCGTTTGTGCCGTCGGCGATTGCCAGTGCGCTGATCTCGGCACACGATCCCGACGCCAAAGTGCTGGGCGAGCTGGCATCGGGCGCGGCCGTCGCCGCCTACGCGCTGGATTCCGGGCTGACCGCCACCCGCCACGGCGACGGATTGGTGATCCGCGGCGAAGCGCGGGCGGTGCCGGCCGCGGCGCAGGCGTCGGTCCTGGTGCTACCGGTGGCGATCGACAGTGGCGAGGAATGGGTGGTGCTGCGCGCCGACCAACTCGAGATCGAACCGGTGCAGAGCGTGGACCCGCTGCGCCCGATCGCCCACGTCCGTGCGAACGCCGTCGAGGTCGGTGACGACGCCGTGCTGAGCAACCTCAGCATGACGCTCGCCCACGCGCTGATGTCGACCTTGCTGTCGGCCGAGGCCGTCGGGGTCGCGCGGTGGGCCACCGACACGGCGTCGGAGTACGCCAAGATCCGCGAACAGTTCGGTAGGCCGATCGGTCAGTTCCAGGCCATCAAACACAAGTGCGCCGAGATGATTGCCGACACCGAGCGTGCCACCGCGGCCGTTTGGGACGCCGCCCGCGCGATCGACGAAGCACGCCAAAACAATTGGGATGTGCAAGCATCCGCGGTCGAGTTCGCCGCCGCGGTGGCGGCGACGTTGGCGCCTGCCGCCGCTCAGCGCTGTACACAGGATTGCATCCAGGTGCATGGCGGCATCGGCTTCACCTGGGAACACGACACCAACGTCTACTACCGGCGGGCGTTGATGCTGGCCGCCTCCTTCGGCCGCACCTCCGAGTACCCGCAGCGGGTGGTCGACACCGCCACCGGCACCGGTATGCGCAAAGTCGACATCGACCTGGACCCCGACACCGAGAAACTGCGGGCCGAAATCCGGGACGAGGTGGCTGCGCTCAAGGCGATCCCGCGCGACGAACGCAACGCCGCGATCGCCGAAGGCGGATGGGTGCTGCCGTATCTGCCGACGCCGTGGGGCCGCGCGTCAAGTCCGGTCGAGCAGATCATCGTCGCCCAAGAGTTCGGCACCGGCCGGGTCAAGCGGCCTCAGATCGGTATCGCGTCGTGGATCGTCCCGTCGATCGTCGCGTTCGGCACCGAGGAGCAGAAGCTCCGGTTCCTGCCGCCCACCTTCCGAGGCGAAATGATCTGGTGCCAGCTGTTTTCCGAGCCCGGTGCCGGTTCTGACCTTGCAGGGCTGACCACGAAGGCGACTCGGGCCGACGGGGGCTGGCGCATCACCGGCCAGAAGATCTGGACCACCGCCGCGCAGTTCTCGCAGTGGGGGGCGCTGCTGGCCAGGACCGATCCCGACGTTCCGAAACACAATGGGATCACCTACTTCCTGCTGGACATGAACAGTGAAGGCGTGGAAGTCAAGCCGCTTCGCGAGCTCACCGGCGGCGCGATGTTCAACACCGTGTTCATCGACGATGTGTTCGTGCCGGACGAGTTGGTGCTCGGCGAGGTCGACCGCGGCTGGGAGGTGAGTCGCAATACTCTGACCGCAGAACGGGTTTCGATCGGCGGCAGCGAGGCGCCGTTCTTGGCCAACCTCGACCAGTTGGTCGATTTCGTTCGCGACGGTCAGTTCGACCAGGTCGCGAAGAACCGGGCGGGCCAGTTGATCGCCGAAGGTCACGCCGCCAGGCTGCTCAATATGCGCTCGACGCTGCTGACGCTGGCCGGGGGCGACGCGATGCCCTCGGCGGCCATCTCCAAGCTGCTGTCGATGCGCACCGGCCAGGGCTATGCGGAGTTCGCGGTGTCCACCTTCGGCGCCGACGCCGCGATCGGCGACCCGGAGGAGCTGCCCGGCAAGTGGGACGAATACCTGCTGGCCAGCCGGGCCACCACGATCTACGGCGGCACGTCGGAGGTGCAGCTCAATATCATCGCCGAGCGGCTGCTGGGGCTCCCCCGCGACCCGTAAGGCTTACTTCTCGGCGCGAGCGTGCGTGTCCCCGGCCGACACGCCGAAGCTTTCACCGTTTCTGCGCACCCTCGCGCCGAGCGGAAACCATGTAGCGCCGATGCCCTGGTCCGGTGCTAGGTTCGCCGGCATGACCGAAGGCCCGCCCCATCGCCGCAACCGTGCGGATGCCGCCGAGCGTGAGACCCTGGAGTCTTTCCTCGACGACTACCGAGACATCGTGGTGCGCAAGGCTTCTGGCCTGTCCGACGCCGACGCCTGTCGCCGCCTGGTTTCTTCGCCGACGACGGTGGGCGGGCTGGTCAAGCACCTGCGCTGGGCGGAATACGGCTGGTTCGATCAGCTGCTTCAGGAGCGAATCAGCGACAACCGCCGCACGCATGACCGTGCTTGGGAATTCGAGTTTTTTCCTCAGGAATCACTGGATACGTTGATCGCGGAATATCGAACGCAATGCGACGAGTCGCGACGGATAGCCGCGCGCTATTCGCTGGATCACGTGGTGCCACATGTCCGGCTCGGACAGGTGTCACTGCGCTGGATCTACGTGCACATGATCGAGGAGACCGCCCGTCACGGCGGGCAATTGGATATCTGCGCGAACAACTTGACGGCGCAACCGGTTTCGACGGCTAGCCGCCGACCGCGAGCGTGCGCAGAAACGGGATTTCACCCGGCGTGTCGACCGGGGACACGCACGCTCGCGCGAGAAGAGGCGCACGCTCGCGCGAGAAGAGGCGCACGCTCGCGCGAGAAGAGGCGCACGCTCGCGCGAGGCGAAAGGTGGCCCTAGTCAGAGTCGACGTCCATCTCGCGCAGCTCGCGCTTGAGGATCTTGCCGGTGGGATTGCGGGGCAGCTCGTCGAGGAAGACCACTTCGCGCGGCACCTTGTACTTGGCCAGCTGGTCTTTCACGTACTTCTTGATGGTGTCCTCGTCGACATCGGCGCCCTCCTTCTTCACGACGAAGGCGCGCAGCCGGTGGCCCCACTCCTTGTCCTCGACACCGATCGCGGTGGCCTCCGTGACGTCCGGATGGCCGGTGATGCAATCCTCGACTTCGGCGGGGAAGACGTTCTCGCCGCCGGAGACGATCATCTCGTCGTCGCGCCCGCTGATGAAGAGCAGGTCGTGCTCGTCGAAATAGCCGACGTCGCCGGATGACAACAGCCCGTCGATGATCTGCTTGTTGCCGCCGCCGGTATAGCCCTCGAACGGGAAGGCGTTGCCCACGAAGATTCGCCCGACCTCGCCCTGCGGCAACTCCTTGCCGTTGTCGTCGTAGATCTTGACCTTGACCCCTTTGACGACCGGTCCCACCGTCGAGGAATTGAATTCCAGATGGTCGGGTCCCGCAATCGTGGCGAACGCGATCTCAGTCGAGCCGTACATGTTGTAGACCACGGGCCCGAGGTCCTTGAGGGCACGCTCGGCCAGGTCGGCGCCCAGCGCCGAGCCGGAGATGAACACGATCCGCAAGCTGGACAGATCGGGCTTCTTGTCCATCTTCTCCACGGCCTCGAGCATCCTCGACAACATCACCGGGACGACGACGATCGCCGATACTTTGTGCTTCTCGACGTCTTCCAGCACCACCGCCGGCTTGAACTTGCGGTGCAGCACCAGCGTCGATCCCAGGAATGTCCCGATCGTGGCGTGCAGGAAGCCCAACGCGTGGAACATCGGCGCCGGCAGCGACGTCACCTCGCCGGCCTTGAACGGCACGTGCGACAAGATGCCGCCGATCGGCGCGAGCGTCGGCGGGGTGCTGCGGTTCGCGCCCTTCGGAGTGCCGGTAGTGCCGCTGGTCAGAATGATGATCGAGGAGTGCTTGCCGGCCTTGGGCGCGGGCTCGCCGCTGCTGCGTTCGATCAGGTCGGCAAGCGTCTCGTCCTCGCTGCCCGACGGCTCGTCCGAATCGGGGTTGGTGCCCAGAGCGCGCAGCTTGCCCAGCGGCGGCTCGGCCTTGCTGACGTCCTTGGCGTATTCGTCGTCGTAGATGATCAGTTTGGCGTCTTCGCGCTCGGACACTTCCTTGATCTGCGGGCCGGAAAACGAGCTGTTGAGCAGGATGATGCGGGCCCCGACCCGCGCGCAACCGAACTCCGCGATGGCAAACCACCGGCTGTTGCGTGCCAGGATGGCGACGCCGTCGCCCCCCTTGACACCTTTATCCAGCAGCCCGTGGGCCACCGCGTTGGCGGCATCGTCGAGTTCCTTCCAGGTGAACTCGCCCTCGTCGTCGATGATCGCCACCTTGTCTGGGGTGCGGCGCGCGTGCAGCGCGGGCAGCATGCCGATCTCGCCCCACTTGCGGATGTCATTCGCCATCGCCGCCACGTTCTGTGGCCGCTCGATCGGGAATCCGCCTGCTTCGAAGATTTTGCGGACATAGTGCAGTTCGGCCAGGCCACGCTCGGCGTATTGCTGGACTTTGGCCGTGGCCCCGAACGGGTCAGGAAGGTTAGGCATAGCCCCACCATATGTGAGCCAGGTCGCACCGCGACGGGCAAATTACGATGAAGTGCATGGTCCGTCCGCTGTCACTGGAAGTGGACGGCCGCCACGTTGAGATCACCCACCCCGACAAGGTGGTCTTCCCGGACCACGGCTACACCAAGCTCGACCTGATCCGCTACTACCTCGCCGTCGCCGAGGGGGCGCTGCGGGGCGTGGCCGGACGTCCGATGATTCTCAAACGCTTCGTCAAGGGCATCGAGCAGGAAGCCATCTTCCAGAAACGGGCGCCCACGAAGCGCCCGGACTGGGTCGGGGTGGCGGAACTGCGCTATGCGTCCGGAACTTCGGCCAAGGAGGCCGTCATCGACGACGCCGCCGGCCTGGT
Source organism: Mycobacterium sp. NGS48 (assembly GCF_059812585.1). NCBI lineage: Bacteria > Bacillati > Actinomycetota > Actinomycetes > Mycobacteriales > Mycobacteriaceae > Mycobacterium > Mycobacterium sp. NGS48. Next base: position 23,324 of record NZ_JCALCY010000001.1, on the reverse strand, counting down.
GTGGGCGATCAATCTGGGCTGCGTCGACCTCAACCCGCACCCGGTGCTCGCCGGCGATCTCGACCATCCCGACGAGCTGCGCGTCGACTTGGACCCGATGCCCGGCGTGGGGTGGCCGCAGATCGTGGAGGTCGCGGCCGTCGCACGAGACGTGCTCGAGGACTACGGCCTGACCCCGTGGCCGAAGACATCAGGGTCGCGCGGTTTTCACATCTATGCGCGCATCACGCCGGACTGGCCGTTCCGGCAGGTCCGACTGGCAGCCCAGACGGTGGCACGCGAGGTCGAGCGTCGCGCCCCCGACCTGGCGACCAGCCGGTGGTGGAAGGAAGAACGCCAGGGCGTTTTCGTCGACTTCAACCAGAACGCCAAAGACCGCACGGTCGCCTCGGCGTATTCGGTGCGGGCCACGCCCGATGCCCGGGTGTCCGTGCCGCTGCGTTGGGACGAGGCCGCAGACTGCGACCCGGCGGCGTTCACGATGGCGACCGTGCCGGACCGGGTCGCCGACGTCGGCGACCCGTGGGCGGGGATGGACGATGCCGCCGGGACGCTGGATCGGCTGCTCACGCTGGCCGAGGAGCTCGGCCCCGCCGAGAAGGCACCGAAGGGGGCGACCAAGAGCCGGGACGGCCGGCGGGCCTCGACGATGCCGCTGATCGAGATCGCCCGCACCAAGACCAAGAACGAGGCGATGGCTGCGCTGGACACCTGGCGTGACCGCTATCCCGATGTGGCCCAGCGACTCCAGCCGGTCGATGTGCTCGTCGACGGCATGCGCGGACCGAGTTCGATCTGGTACCGAATCCGGATCAACCTGCAGCACGTGCCGGCCGATCAACGGCCGCCGCAGGAGGAGCTGATCGCCGACTACAGCCCTTGGCCGAGCCGTTAACGGCCCACCACCGCGATACATACGCAACAATCGCTGGATGCCGGTGACGGAGGACTGACGCGATGGAACGACGATGGAACCGGCGCGCATTCCTGGGTCTTGCCGGCGGGGCCGGACTGCTCGCCACGGCCGCTTGCTCGTCGCACAAGACCACCACCGGCGCCCCGGGCGGCAGCGCGGTGACGATTCCACACGCGTTCGGCGAGACGACAATCCCCGCGCCACCCAAGCGGGTGGTCAGCGCGGGCTACACGGGGCAAGACGACCTGCTCGCGGTGGGGATCGTGCCGATCGCGGTGACCAACTGGTTCGGCGACCAGCCGTTCGCGGTGTGGCCGTGGGCGCAGCCGAAACTCGGCGACGCCAAACCCGTTGTCTTGAACCTGGACAACGGGATTCAGATCGACCAGATCGCCGGCTTGAAACCTGATTTGATCGTGGCCACCAACGCCGGAGTAGACGCCGACACCTACCAGAAGCTGGCCGCGATTGCCCCGACCCTCCCGCAGGCCGGCGGCGATGCGTTCTTCGAGCCGTGGAAGGACCAGGCGACCGCGATCGGCCAAGCGGTTTTCCAGTCCGATCAGATGAAGTCGCTGATCGACGGCGTCGACCAGAAGTTCACCACGATCGGTGAGCAGCACGCGCAATTCAAGGACAAGAAGGCGCTGCTGCTGCAGGGCACGTTCTACCAGGACAATGTGGTGGCGACGACGGCGGGTTGGCGCACCGAGTTTCTGACCCGGATGGGTCTGGTGGTCGCCGAGGGCATCAACCAGTTCGCCGTCGATCAGCAGCGTGCGTTCATTCCCCGCGACAAGATCAAGGCAGCGCTCGACGCCACCGACGTGCTGATCTGGACAACGGACACCGAAGACGACCAGCGGATGCTGCTGGCCGATCCGGGCGTGGCAGACCTTCGGCCGCGCAGTGTCTTCACCACCAAGGACCAAGCCGGGGCGCTTGCCTTCGCCTCACCGCTGAGCTACCCGGTGGTGGCCGACCAACTGCCGTCGCTGATCACCAAAATCCTGGGCTGAGCTCGCCGAAAACGGCGGCCCTCTGAGCGTTCGCTAAGGCACCTCTGGCAGAGCACCACAATTACTGGCAGCCGCCGGAACCCGAGGTTACCGTCGAGTAATGAGCGTGGCAATGGACCTGAAGGTAACCGACACCGTTCTCGATTACGGTGATCAGGCACTGCTTTTGCAATTCGACAGCAGCGCCGACGTCTTGGCGTGGACAGCTGCCCTGCGCGAGGCGGCGCTGCCCGGTGTGCTCGACATCGTCGCCGCGTCCCGCACCATCCTGGTCAAACTCGACGGGCCGCGCTATCAGGGCGTCACCCGGCACCGGTTACGCCGCATGCAGGTCACGTCCCAGGCGACGCAGACCGCCCCGCCCGACGGACACGTTGACGTGGTGATCGACGTCGTCTATGACGGCGCCGACCTTGCCGAGGTCGCCGATCGCACCGGGCTGAGCACCGCACAGGTCATCAACGCCCACACCTCCACGCCCTGGCAGGTCGGATTCGGCGGATTCGCTCCGGGTTTCGCGTACCTCGTCGGCGGCGACCCACGGTTGGCGGTGCCGCGGCGCTCGGAGCCACGGCAGTCGGTGCCGGCCGGTGCGGTGGGCCTCGCCGGAGAGTTCAGCGGAATCTATCCGCGGCGGTCCCCCGGCGGTTGGCAGCTGATCGGCCACACGACAGCCGTCCTGTGGGATATCGACCGGCCCGACCCGGCGCTGCTCACGCCCGGCAAGTGGGTTCAATTCCGAGCCGCCTAGGAGAGCACCGATGACCACGCTGGAAATCCTGCGCACCGGGCCGCTGGCACTCGTCCAGGACCTCGGGCGGGTCGGTCTGGCTCACCTCGGCGTCACCCGGTCGGGGGCGGCGGATCGTGGTTCGCACACGCTGGCCAACCGGCTGGTGGCCAACCCCGACGACCGCGCCACCATTGAAGTGACCTTCGGCGGCCTCTCGGCTCGAGTCCGCGGCGGCGACGTCGACGTTGTCGTGACCGGTGCCGACACGGACCCAGCCGTCAACGGAAACGTGTTCGGCACCAACAGCGTTGAGCATGTCCGCGACGGGGACGTGATCTCGCTGGGTGCGCCGTTGGCGGGCTTGCGGAGCTATCTGGGAGTGCGCGGCGGTATCGACGTGACACCGGTGCTCGGTTCGCGGAGTTACGACGTGATGTCGGGGATCGGCCCGCTGCCGCTGCAGCCTGGCGACGTGCTGCCGATCGGCGAGCACACCGACGAGTATCCCGAACTCGATCAGGCCCCGGTAGCGGCGATCGACGAGCATCTGGTGGAGCTGCGGGTGGTGCCGGGCCCGCGTGACGAGTGGCTCGCCGATCCCGACGCGCTCGTGCGCACCATCTGGATGGTTTCCGACCGCAGCGACCGGGTGGGAATGCGGCTGGAGGGCCGTCCGCTGCAGTACCGCTGGCCGAATCGGCAGTTGCCCAGCGAAGGAGCTGCTCGCGGCGCAATTCAGGTGCCGCCTAACGGTTTGCCGGTCATCCTGGGGCCCGATCATCCGATCACCGGCGGCTATCCGGTGATCGGCGTGCTCGCCGAGGACGACATCGACAAAGTTGCCCAGGTGCGGCCCGGCCAGTATGTGCGGTTGCACTGGTCGCGGCCCCGGTCGCCGCTGACTGCCGCTGCCGCGGGCCAGTCAGCCTGGTAAACCGGAAGGTGTGTACACCCAGGTCCACACCGCTCGCCTGGTCCACACCGCCGATCTCGACTGCGAGACCCGGCACAGCGCTCGCCAGATGGTCATCGAGGCGTTCGGCGGTGGTTTCACCGACTGCGACTGGGACCACGCGCTAGGCGGGATGCATGCCCTGATCTGGCATCGTGGCGTGATCATCGCACACGCTGCAGTGGTGCAGCGGCGGCTCATTCACCGCGGCAGCGCGCTGCGCTGCGGCTACATCGAAGCTGTGGCGGTAGCCGAGGAGTGGCGCGGCCAAGGACTGGCGATCGCGGTGCTCGACGCGTGCGAGCAGGTCATCCGCGGCGGCTACCACATCGGCGCGATCAGCGCTTCCGAGCGCGGACGGCGGCTCTTCGTCGTGCGCGGCTGGCTGCCGTGGTGCGGACCGACGTCGGTGTTGGCGCCCGCCGGGACCGTGCGCACCCCGGACGACGACGGCTCGGTGTTCGTGCTCCCGGTCGCGGCCACGGTGGACACCTCCGCGGAGTTGACCTGCGACTGGCGTGACGGCGACGTTTGGTAGCCGGCAACGCCCGATGTGATCGGCACCACATTTCCTGCGTCATATTGGGGTTTCAACTCTTATGGACGAAGCCCATTGTGGCGCAACGCAACTGCGAAACAATGATTTAACAATGTTTGCAGCGTCCTTTCAGCTAACCGCAACGCAACTTTAAGCCGCAATGGCCGGATCTGACTTGACCCGGTTCGAATCCTCATGTGAGATTGCCGAATACAGCGTCGTATGCCCTTGCTAGAGGCTCCTGCGCCCGGAAGGATCTCGGCCACACGGCCCAGTCAGTTGTCATATCGCAGGCGAAATAGGTTGTGGCTCGGTAGATGTCGGGGTATCGGCTACCCCGGGCAGTGAATGGTGTTGGCGCAACTAAGAACCGAAAGGTCAATTTGCATGGTCCGCTCGCATCGCATCTCCCACTGGAATCCCGAGGACACCGTCGCCTGGGAGGCCGGCAACAAAGCCGTCGCTCGACGTAACCTGATGTGCACGGTCGCCGGCGACCACGTCGCGTTTTCGATCTGGTCCTTGTGGTCGGTGATGGTGCTGTTCATGCCCGAATCGGTCTACGGCTTTTCGCCGAGCGACAAGCTGCTGCTGGGTGCAATCGCGACGTTGGTCGGAGGGTGCGTACGCATCCCCTACACATTGGGCATCGCGAAATTCGGTGGCCGCTATTGGACGACGTTCTCGGCGCTGGTGCTGCTGGTACCCACCGTGGGCACGATCCTGCTGCTGGCCAATCCCGGGCTGCCGCTGTGGCCGTACGTGTTGTGTGCGGCGGCCACCGGTTTGGGCGGCGGCAATTATTCCGCCTCGCTGGCCAACGTCAACGCCTTTTATCCCCAGCGACTCAAGGGCTGGGCGTTGGCGGTCAACGCCGGCGGCGGCAACCTCGGGGTGGCGGTCGTTCAGCTGGTGGGACTGCTGGTGCTGGCCACCGCGGGCAGCCGGCAGCCCTACTGGGTGTGCGCGTTTTATCTTGTGCTGCTGGCGATTGTCGGCATCGCGGCGGCGGTGTTCATGGATAATCTGGACCACAGCATCGAGGTCGGCAATTTGCGGTCGATTCTGTTCGTGCGACACACCTGGGTGATCTCACTGCTCTACATCGGTACGTTCGGGTCGTTCATCGGATTCTCGTTCGCATTCGGCCGGGTGCTCTACATCAACTTCATGACCGGCGGACAGACCGCTGCGCACGCATCCCTGCACGTCGCCCAAATCGCCTTCCTAGGGCCACTATTGGGATCCCTCTCGCGAATCTACGGCGGCCGGTTGGCCGACCGCATCGGGGGAAGTCGGATCACGCTGGCGGTATTCGGTGGGATGATCCTGGCTACCGGGCTATTGGTCGGCGTCAGCAGCTACGACGAATACAGCCACGGCTCTGCACCGGGCGCGACGCTGGTCGGATACGTCATCGGGTTCATTGCGCTGTTCATCCTGTCGGGGGTAGGCAACGGATCGGTATTCAAGATGATCCCGTCGATCTTCGAGGCGCGCAGCCGTGCGCTGGACGTCAATGAAGCCGAGCGCCGGCACTGGTCCCGCGCGATGTCGGGGGCGTTGATCGGGTTCGCCGGAGCCGTCGGAGCACTCGGTGGTGTGGCGATCAACCTGGCGTTACGGCAGTCCTACGAGAGCACCGGCACAGAGACGTCGGCGTTCTGGATCTTCCTGCTCTTTTACGTTGTCGCGTCGCTGCTGACCTGGGCCATGTACGTGCGTCCTCCTGTTTCGGCCACAGCAGCGCCCGAAGCAGAAAGCGAGCCGACGCCCGCCCGCGTGTGACCGATGGTTCCACCGGTGTGACGACGGGGCAACTCGGCGGAAATTGCCAGGTAATGCGGCGGCAATCTATCAGGCATACACACTTCATATGGACCAGCCAGACTCGCCGCCGCTGGTCGGCTACCGGGTCGCGGTGACGTCCGCGCACCGTGCCGACGAGCTGTGTGCGCTGCTGCGCCGCTCCGGCGCCACGGTCTACAGCGCCCCGGCCATCACCAAAGTTGGACTATTCGACGACGACGAACTGCGCCGTCACACCGAGGCTCTGATCGCCCGTCCGCCCGACATCCTGGTCGCCACCACCGGCATCGGCCTGCGCGGCTGGCTGGCCGCCGCCGACGGTTGGCGGCTGGCGACCAAGTTGACCGCAGTGCTGCGAGACGCCCGGATAGTGTCGCGCGGACCGAAAGCGACCGGCGCGCTGCGCGCAGCCGGCCTGTATGAGGAGTGGAGCCCTGGATCTGAGTCGTCGCGCGAGGTGCTGCAGTACCTGCTCGGCGGCGGTGTACACGGACAGCGGGTCGCGTTGCAGCTGCACGGGGCCAGCGACCACTGGGATCCGTTCCCGGAGTTCGTTGCTGAGCTGCGCGGCGCGGGCGCCGAGGTGGTGCCGGTGCGGGTGTACCGGTGGCTGCCGGCGCCGGCCGGGGGGTTCGACCAGCTGGTGACCCTGATTGCCCAACGCCAGGTTGACGCCGTCAGCTTCACCTCGGCGCCGGCCGCTGCGGCGACACTACTGCGGGCTCGCCAGCTGGGTATCGGCGACCAGTTGCTCGCCGCGTTGGGCGCCGACGTGCATGCGATGTGCGTCGGCCCGGTGACGGCCCAACCGCTGCTGGCGGCCGGTATTCCGACCTCGGCACCGAAACGAATGCGACTGGCGGCGCTGGCCCGCCATATCGCCGACGAGTTGCCGTCGCGACGATCCCGCATCGTGCGCGCCGCCGGTCATCTGATCGAGATCCGCGGCTCCTGTGTGGTGGTCGACGGGACCATCAAATCGCTCTCCCCGGCGGGAATGGCCACCTTGCGGGTGTTGGCTCAACGTCCGGGAGACGTCGTCGCCCGCGCCGCGCTGTTGCGGGCCCTGCCGGGCAACGGCTCCGACACCCATGCCGTCGATACGGCAGTCCTTCGTTTGCGAACCGCGCTGGGCGACAAGAGCATCGTGGCAACGGTCGTCAAACGTGGTTACCGGTTGGCCATCGACGAACAGTCGGGAGTGGCATGAGCCTGATCCTGGTGGCGCACGGCACCCGCAGATCGGCCGGGATCGCCATCGTCAGCGGCCTTGCCGAGCAGGTAAGCGCGGTAGTGGGCCAAACCGTTCAGGTCGGTTTCGTCGACGTGCTGGGGCCCGCGCCGAGCGAATTGCTGTCCGTCGCCGCAGTGGCCGCCGAGCCCGCGATCGTGGTGCCGGCGTTCTTGTCTCGCGGATACCACGTTCGCACCGATCTGCCCGCGCATGTTGCGGCCAGCGGACACCCCGACGTCATCGTCACCCCGGCCCTGGGGCCGAGCCCTGATGTGGCAGCGATCGTTGCCCACCAATTGGATCGCACCGGTTGGCGTTCAGGCGATTCGGTGATCCTGGCGGCGGCCGGCACATCGGATCCCGCGGCCCATAACGACCTGGCTGCCACCGCGGCGATGGTGTCGGCGCTGATCGACTCACCCGTGGAACCGGCGTTGGCGACCACCGAGCGCAGCATCGCCGACGCCGTGGCCAAGGCGCGCGACGGGTCCTCGCGTCGAGTTGTGGTGGCGTCCCATCTGTTGGCCGACGGCCTTTTTCAGGGACGGTTGCGACGCAGCGGCGCTGATCTGGTCACCCAGCCGCTGGGCACCCACCCGGCGCTGGTGCGGCTGATCGCCGGCCGATTTCAGGCGGCCGCGATGTGCCTGGCTGCTTGACCGGCAGATTTGCCGCGGCCCACCTGCACGACACCGTCCATCACTCGGGTCGGGTAGACCGGCACTGCGACGGCGGGATCGTCGAGGCAGCGGCCGTCGTCAAAAACGAAGGCCTGCTTGGCAATCGGTGATTGTACAACCGACTTCCCGCCCCGATCCCCGGCGATACCGCGAGACAGCACCGCAGCTCCCGAGAACGGGTCGATGTTGCCGATGGCATGCAGTGAGCCGTCGTCGAGCCGGAACAGCGCCACTTGCGATCCATCGTCGAGCAGTACACCGACACCGCGGCCGGGAATGAGGTAGTCGTAGGCGCAGGCCGCGGTCCAGGTCTGGTCATCGAAGTTCGACAGGGCGGTGATGTCGTCCAGTAATGTCATGAGAACTCCTTGGTGCCTTGGTGTTTCATGCCCGCGGCATCGAGGGCATACCGATGGAAACTGAGCTGTCGTTGCTGACCGGTACCGGTACCTTGCGGCCGGCGTGCTCGGTGAATGTCACGGTGGCGTCGACGGCGCCGGGAGCGTTGACGAAGGACACAAATCGGGACAGCTTGTCGGGATCCTCCAGCACCCCCTTCCACTCACACTGGTAGGTGGCCACGTGCCGCTCCATCGCGGCCTCCAACTCGTCGGCCAGGCCCAGCGAGTCGTCGCACACCACGCTGCGCACGTGATCCAATCCGCCCTCGATCGACTCGATCCACGGCGCCGTGCGCTGTAACCGGTCGGCGGTGCGGATGTAGAACATCAGGAACCGGTCGATGTAGCGGACCAGGGTCTTTTCGTCGAGGTCGCTGGCCAACAGCTGGGCATGCTTGGGTGTCATACCGCCGTTGCCGCCGACGTAGAGGTTCCAGCCCTTTTCGGTCGCGATCACGCCGACGTCCTTGCCGCGCGCCTCGGCGCACTCCCGCGCGCAGCCCGACACACCCAACTTGATCTTGTGCGGTGCCCGCAGTCCGCGGTAGCGCATCTCCAAGTCGATGGCCAACTGGACCGAATCTTGTTGGCCGTAGCGGCACCAGTCGCTTCCGACGCAGCTTTTCACCGTGCGCACCGCCTTGCCGTAGGCGTGCCCCGATTCCATTCCTGCGTCGACCAGCCGCTTCCAGATCGCCGGCAGCTGGTCGACCCGGGCGCCGAACATGTCGATGCGCTGACCGCCGGTGATCTTGGTGTACAGACCGAAGTCCTGGGCGATCTGGCCGATGAGAATGAGGTGTTCGGGTTTGATGTCGCCGCCGGGAACCCGCGGCACCACCGAGTAGCTGCCGTTGCGCTGGATGTTGGCCAGGAAATGGTCGTTGGAGTCCTGCAGGGACGCCTGCTCACCGTCGAGGATGTGCTCAGAACCGGTTGACGCCAGGATCGATGCGACGACGGGTTTGCAGATGTCGCAACCTTTTCCGGTACCGAAGCGGTCCAACAGCGCCGAGAAAGTGCGGATCGAGGTAGCGCTGACGATCTCGAACAGCTCGGCACGTGACTGGCTGAAGTGCTCGCACAACGCCTTGGACTGCTCGACACCCTCGGCTTCCAACAGCTGCTTGAGCAGCGGCACGCAGGAGCCGCACGAGGTGCCGGCGCCCGTGCATGATTTCAGCCCCGCTACGTCGGAGCAGCCGGCGGCGATCGCGTCGGTCAGCTGGGCCTTGCTGACGTTGTTGCACGAGCAGATCTGGGCCGAGCCGGGCAGGGCGCCAACCCCCAACACCGCTGCCCCATCACCGGTTTGCGGTGAAATCAGCGCCAGCGGATCACCGGGCAGCTCGGAACCGACCATCGGCCTCAGCACACCATACGACGAGGCGTCACCGACCAGGATGCCGCCCAACAGCGTTTTGGCGTCGTCGGAAAGCACCACCTTGGCGTAGGTCTGCTTGACCGCGTCGTTGACCACGACCTGAAGGCAGTTCTCGGTGGCGCCCATCGCGTCGCCGAAGCTGGCAACGTCGACGCCAAGCAGTTTCAGCTTGGTCGACATGTCGGCCTCGGGGAACTCGGCCGCGCCGTCCAGCAGCCGGTCGGCGACGACTTCGGCGCTGGCGTAACCGGGGCCGACCAAGCCGTAACAGCGGCCCTCGATGGCGGCCACCTCGCCTACCGCGTAGACGTCGGGGTCGTTTGTCCGACAAGACAAGTCGGTGAGCACGCCGCCCCGGTCCGCGATCACCAGACCCGCCGCGGCGGCCAGCTCGTCGCGCGGTCGGATACCCGCGGCGAAGATCACCAATCCGGCGTCGATGGCGCCGCCGTCCGACAGGTGCACTCGAACCGACGGCGAGCCCTGCGAATGCTCTACGGCTTCAATCGAATCCGTGGACACCTCGACGTGCACCGCCAAGCCCAGCTCGGTGATCATCCTTGCCAGCAGCGCTCCACCGGCCTCGTCGATCTGCTGTGCCATCAACCGCGGCGCCATCTCGACGACGTGCGTCTGCAGGCCGAACTGACGCAGAGCATTGGCGGCTTCGAGCCCCAGCAGCCCACCGCCGATCACCACACCGGTGCTGACGTTGCCCGCGTCCAGCGTGCGCTGGACATCGGCGCGGATGCCGTCGAGGTCGTCGAGCGTGCGATAAACATGGCACCCGGGCAGATCATGACCCGGAACCGGCGGGACGAACGGATAGGAGCCGGTCGCCAACACCAGCGTGTCGTAGCCATACCGCTGGCCATCCGCGGTCAGCACCGATTTGGCGGCCCGGTCGATCTCGGTGACCCGAGTGTTCAGCAGCAGCCGGACCCGCTCGTCACCGGCGTAGTCGTTACCCGGGAGCGCCAGGAGGTCCCGGTCCCATTGCTCTGTGTAGGCAGTCAGCCCCACCCGGTCGTAGGCAGCATCGGGCTCCTCGGCCAGCACGGTGATTCGCCAGGACCCGTTCGCGTCGCGGGCGCCCAACGCCTCAACGAATCGGTGGCCGACCATCCCATGTCCGACCACGACGACATCGCGGGTCGCACAGGGGTTTCCGCCGGAGGCCATGCTCACGAGGTTAGGAACGGCATATTTCCGGGATGTTTCGCGCGGCGTCCCTTCTGGGTGACGGTGATCTCACAATGAAGGGACACGAAACTGAGGCTGGTTCGGTTCACCAAGAGCGAACACCGAGGTGGAACTTAAGCGTGGGTGACTCATGTTTACCGGATAGCAGGCCGATACGGTGTCGGCCGCATCACGACGAGGAGACAACAATGAGCAACGTCACACTGTGGTCGCGCCCGGCCTGGAACACCGACCGCTGGCTACGTGAATTCTTCGGTCCCGCAGCGGCTTCCGACTGGTTCAAGCCGGTATTCAGCGACGGCGGCTTCAGCCCCGCCGCGGAGGTCGTCAAAGAGGGCGACGACGCGGTGGTCCGCCTGGAGTTGGCCGGTGTGGACGTCGAGAAGGACGTCAACGTCGAACTGGACGAAGGCCGGCTGGTCATTCATGGCGAGCGCCGTGACGAGCACGCCGAGGAGAAGGACGGCCGCACGCTGCGCGAGGTTCGCTACGGATCGTTTCGCCGGTCGTTCCAACTGCCCGCCCACATCACCAGCGACGCGATTTCGGCCTCCTACGACGCCGGCGTACTGACCGTCCGGGTCGCCGGTGCCTACGCGGGAACCGGCACGCAGCGCATCGCGATCAGCAAGTAACCCGAGCAGACGCAAAAGCCCCCGCGCGCCCGGCGTGTCGGGGGCCTTTTGCGTCTGCTGACGCGCTAACTCCAGCGGGCCAGGATCTCCTTGGCCCGGGTCCCCAGCGCGGCCTGGAAGAACGGCCCGAAGCTGATCCGCCCCACGCCCAGCGGACCGAACGATGCCGGATCGTCCTGGTCGGGCAGTGCGATCGCGTTGACCGGAAGCGGCAGCTCAGCAGTCAAGCGCCGCAGCGTCTCCGGATCATGGCGGCCGACGGGGTAGAGCACATCGGCACCGGCCGCCGCGGCCTCTTTCAGCCGCGCCACCGCTCGCTCGACGCGATCCGATTCGTCACCGTCTTGACGCAGAAACAGATCGGTGCGGGCGTTGATCACGATATGCACTCCGGCCGCATCGGCAGCCGCGCGCAGTGCCCCAACCAGCTCGGCGTGTTCACCGGCTGGCCGCAGCCGCTTGCCCTCGCTATGTACGGAGTCCTCGATGTTCAGGCCCACCCCGCCCGCATCGAGCAGCCCGTCGATGAGCCGCGACGGCGACAGCCCGTAACCCGACTCGATATCCACCGAAACCGGGACGTCCACCGCAGCGGTGATCTGCGCAACCCGGCCGAGCAGGTCGTCGAACGACATGCCTTCGTTGTCTGGTTTGCCGACCGAATCGGCGACGGGATGGCTGCCGACGGTCAGCGCAGCGAACCCTGCTTCGGTGGCCAGCCGCGCCGACCAGGCATCCCACACCGTCGGCAGAATCACTGGGTTGCCGGGCTGGTGCAGCGCCAGTAACGCGTTCGCCCGATCGACCGGTGCGCTGTCTGCTGGCATCTTTGCTGAGCCTCTCGTGGAGGGCGTGACCTGCCTCACGCCGGCGGTGTGCGGTGGATAGTATCGAGTCACGTACTGTGATCCATGACACCTCGGCCCAGGGAGATCCGTTGTCGACCACTACTGAACTCGCCGAATTGCACGACCTGATCGGTGGCCTGCGCCGGTGTGTGACGTCGTTGAGGTCGCGATACGCCGATACCCCGGCGATGCGGCGCATTGTCAACGACGCCGAGCGAATCCTCAACGATGTCGAGTTGCTCGACATCGACGCCGGCGAGCTGGAGCTGGCCGGTCCGCTGCCGCATCCGGGCGAGAAGATCTCCATCCCCGACACCCAATACGACGCCGAGTTCTGGCGTGACGTGGACGACGAGGGTGTCGGCGGCCATAGTCGGTCCTGACCACCCCGCGGTCCGGGTGCAGCTGTGTGACTTAGTACTCTCCAACGAGCCCCACGCGAAGAGGATCACAACAGATGAGCGCACCCACGGCGAACCGTCCTGCCACCGGCGTCTTCTCAGCCACCCGCGCCAAGGTGACGCAGTCCAACCTGCGCACCGACAAGTGGTGGTTCCCGCCACTGATGACCGACATCGGTTTGGCCGCGTTCATCATCTACGCGACCATCCGGGCGTTCTGGGGTAGCGCCTACTGGGTGGACAAATACCACTACCTGACGCCGTTCTACTCGCCGTGCATCAGTAAGTCATGTGTCCCGCACTCCAGCCATCTGGGCGTCTGGCTGCCGGAATTCCCCCGCTGGATTCCGCTGGGAATGCTGGTATTACCGTTCCTGCTCGCATTCCGCATCACCTGCTACTACTACCGCAAGGCCTACTACCGCTCGGTGTGGTTGTCGCCGGCAGGATGCGCTGTGCCCGAGCCGCGCGCCGGGTACACCGGTGAGACGCGTCTGCCGCTGATCTTTCAGAACAGCCACCGTTACTTCTTCTACGCCGCGTCGCTGCTGGCGCTGCTCAACACCTACGACGCCATCGTCGCGTTCCATTCCCCGTCCGGGTTCGGATTCGGTTTGGGCAACATCATTTTGGTGGTCAACGTGATCTTGCTGTGGGCCTACACCGGCGGCTGCCACTCCTGCCGGCACGTCACCGGCGGACGGCTCAAGCACTTCTCCAAGCACCCGGTGCGGTACTGGATCTGGACCCAGGTCACAAAGCTGAACACCAGGCACATGCAGTTCGCGTGGATCACGCTGGCCAGCCTGGCGCTCACCGACTTCTACGTCATGCTGGTGGCCAGCGGCACCATTACCGACCTGAGATTCATCGGCAACTGACAAGCAGATTCAGTCAGGACAATCAGCAAGAGTTGAGTGAGGTTTCATGGTTGAGGTCGAACGGCACGCGTACGACGTCGTCGTAATCGGTGCCGGCGGCGCGGGGCTGCGCGCGGTCATCGAGGCACGCGAGCGCGGCTTGAAAGTTGCGGTGGTATCTAAATCCCTGTTCGGCAAGGCCCACACGGTGATGGCCGAAGGTGGCTGCGCAGCGTCGATGGGCAACGCCAATCCGAAAGACAACTGGCAGGTCCACTACCGCGACACCATGCGCGGCGGGAAGTTCCTGAACAACTGGCGAATGGCTGAACTACACGCCAAAGAGGCGCCCGACCGGGTCTGGGAATTGGAGACCTACGGCGCATTGTTCGACCGCACCAAAGACGGCAAGATCAGCCAGCGCAACTTCGGTGGGCACACCTACGCGCGGCTGGCGCACGTCGGTGACCGCACCGGCCTCGAGTTGATCCGCACCATGCAGCAGAAGATCGTCTCGCTGCAGCAGGAGGATTACGCCGAATCCGGCGACTACGAAGCGCGAATCAAGGTGTTCGCCGAGTGCACGATCACCGAGCTGCTCAAGGACGGCGACGCGATCGCCGGCGCGTTCGGGTACTGGCGGGAGAGCGGCCGGTTCGTGCTGTTCGAGGCCCCCGCGGTGGTGATGGCTACCGGCGGCATCGGCAAGTCGTTCAAGGTGACCTCCAACTCGTGGGAGTACACCGGCGACGGCCATGCGCTGGCGCTGCGGGCCGGGGCGACGCTGATCAACATGGAGTTCGTCCAGTTCCACCCGACGGGCATGGTGTGGCCGCCCAGCGTGAAGGGGATCCTGGTCACCGAGGGTGTCCGCGGGGACGGCGGTGTGTTGAAAAACTCGGAGAACTCTCGTTTCATGTTCGACTACATCCCGCCGGTGTTCAAAGGGCAGTACGCCGAGACCGCGCAAGAAGCCGACCAGTGGCTGAAAGACAACGACTCGGCCCGTCGCACCCCCGACCTGCTGCCCCGCGACGAAGTGGCTCGCGCGATCAACTCGGAGGTCAAGGCCGGCCGCGGCACCCCGCATGGCGGGGTCTACTTGGATATCGCGTCGCGGCTGACGCCTGCGGAGATCAAGCAGCGGCTGCCGTCGATGTATCACCAGTTCATGGAGCTGGCCGGCGTCGATATCACCAAGGAGCCGATGGAAGTCGGGCCGACCTGTCACTACGTGATGGGCGGTATCGAGGTCGACCCGGACACCGGTGCGGCGACGGTACCGGGGCTATTCGCCGCCGGCGAGTGCTCCGGCGGAATGCACGGCTCGAACCGGCTGGGCGGCAACTCGCTGTCGGATCTGTTGGTGTTCGGCCGGCGCGCCGGCCTCGGCGCCGCGGACTACGTGCGGGCCCTACACAGCCGTCCGGCGGTTTCCCAGGAGGCCGTCGACGCCGCGGCGAAGCTGGCCCTGGCGCCGTTCGACGGGCCCGAAGACGGTTCGGCAGCGGAGAATCCGTACAAACTGCAGATCGACTTGCAGGACGCGATGAACGAGTTGGTCGGGATCATCCGCAAGGCCGACGAGATCTCCGAGGCGCTGTCGCGGTTGGAGGAGCTTCGGGCCCGGTTCACCAAAATGCAGGTCGAAGGAAATCGCCAGTACAACCCAGGGTGGAACCTCGCCATCGACCTGCGCAACATGCTGATGGTCAGCGAATGCGTGGCCCGGGCGGCGTTGGAGCGCACCGAGAGCCGCGGCGGCCATACCCGCGACGACCATCCGGCCATGGAAGCCGATTGGCGCAATACGTTGTTGGTGTGCCGGGCCGATAGTGGGCCCGGCGAGGTCAACGTTCCGCACATCAGTGTCAGCCGCGAGGAGCAGGTCCCGATGCGGGGCGACTTGCTGGAGCTCTTCGAAATCTCCGAGCTGGAGAAGTACTACACCGACGAAGAGCTGGCCGACCATCCAGGACGGAGAAGCTAGATGACGTACAACGGCACCATGCGGGTGTGGCGCGGCGACACCGACGGCGGCGGCCTGGAAGACTTCACCGTCGAGGTCAATGAGGGTGAGGTGGTCCTCGACGTCATCCACCGACTGCAGCAGACCCAGACGCCCGACCTCGCGGTGCGGTGGAACTGCAAGGCCGGCAAGTGCGGATCGTGTTCGGCGGAGATCAACGGCCGGCCCCGGCTGATGTGCATGACCCGGATGTCGACCTTCGCCGAGGACGAGGTCGTCACGGTGACACCACTGCGGACGTTCCCGGTGATCCGCGACCTGGTCACCGACGTGTCGTTCAACTACGAAAAAGCGCGTGAAATCCCGTCGTTCACTCCACCCAAGGATCTGCAGCCCGGCGAATACCGGATGGCGCAGGTCGACGTTCAGCGCTCACAGGAATTCCGCAAGTGCATCGAATGCTTCCTGTGCCAAAACGTCTGCCACGTGATTCGCGACCACGAAGAAAACAAGGAGGCGTTCGCCGGTCCGCGCTTTTTCATCCGTCTCGCCGAGCTGGAAATGCATCCGCTCGACACCGCTGACCGGCGCGACCTCGCCCAAGAGGAGGCCGGCCTCGGACTGTGCAACATTACCAAGTGCTGCACCGAAGTCTGTCCCGAAGGCATCAAGATCACCGACAACGCCATCATCCCGATGAAGGAGCGCGTCGCCGGTCGTAAATACGACCCGGTGGTCTGGCTGGGCAACAAGCTGTTCCGCCGGTAAATCGCCGGGAGCTTTAGCTCACATCCGACGCGGGTACTCCGTGCAGAGCCGAGCCCGACCGACCCGGAAAGGCGGCAGCGATGGCACTCCGAGAACCTGCCAGCCCCAAGGACATTCGAACCGCGATCCGTGAGTTGTCCGCGCGTGCCGATATCGCCCACAAGGAGGGCAGGCACGACGAGGCCGCCGAGATCGAGCAACGTATCCAGGAGTACCGCGACGAGCTCGGCGAACGTCCATAAGCCGCAGAGTCGCTCAGACGTTGAGGCGACGGAAAACGCTGCGGTGAAACACGATAGGGGCCACTTCGGGATCCACCTGGACGTCGATCACGCGCAGCACGACGATGGTGTGGTCCCCCGCCGCGACCAGTTGTTCGACGGCGCTTTCCAACCACATGCTGGTGCCCTTGATGAAGACGGCTCCGCTGCCGTTGGAGACCGTTTCCAGGCCGGCGAACCTATCTCCGGTCTTGGCGGCCAGGGTGCGAACTGCCTCATCGTGAGCCTCTCCCAGCACGCTGATGCCCAGCGACGGCACATCTTTGAGTTTCGGCCAGGTCGCCGACGTGTTCTGCACGCAGAACGAGACCAACGGCGGATCCAGCGAAACCGGGACAAACGTGCTGGCAGCCAGCCCCTCCCGGACACCGCCGACTTCAGCGGCAATGGCGATGACGCCGGACGGGAAACAACCGAATGCCTCACGCAGAGACGACGGCGTCAGCTTGTCGGGTGAGTTCACCGGGCTTCATTCGGATCGACGGATTTTCGCAACTCTGACCCTACTCGGCGGGCCGGGTGACCTCGGCGGTGCCTAACTATCCGTGCGGCTGTGTGCCCGCCAGAGAGCGGGCTTCGCAGGGGCGTGCGGATGCTCGCGGAGATCGACCAGCCGACACTCGGTGATGCTTGCCACACAACGCACGTATCTACCGTCTCCGCAGGTCACAGCGCTGAGAACAGGTGGCCCAACCAGTTGGTTGCTTAGGTTATGAAATTTAGCTCACAGTCGCTTGCGTTGCAGTTACCGAACCGTTAAGTTTGGCGCTGTTACTGGTGGGTAACTTAGCCCTAGTACCCAACCACGAGTGGCATTCTCATCGAGGAGGAGCACGTGAGCCACTACAAGAGCAATGTCCGCGACCAGGTATTCAACCTTTTCGAGGTCTTAGGCGTGGACAAGGCGTTCGGTGAAGGCGACTTCAGCGACCTGGACGTCGACACCGCCCGCGAGATGCTGGACGAGATCAGCCGGTTGGCCGCGGGGCCGATCGCTGACTCGTTCGTCGAGGGGGACCGTAATCCGCCGACCTTCGACCCGGAAACGCATTCCGTGACCCTGCCCGAGTCGTTCAAGAAGTCGGTGCGCGCGGTTACCGAGGCCGGTTGGGACAGGGTTGGACTCGACGAGGCGCTGGGCGGTATGCCGATGCCCAAGGCGATGATGTGGGCGCTGCACGAGCACCTTCTGGGCGCCAACCCGGCGGTGTGGATGTACGCAGGCGGCGCCGGTTTCGCCAACATCCTCTACCACCTGGGTACCGAGGAGCAGAAGAAGTGGGCCGTGCTGGCCGCCGAGCGCGGCTGGGGCTCGACCATGGTGCTGACCGAGCCGGACGCCGGCTCGGATGTGGGCGCTGCCCGCACCAAGGCCGTGCAGCAGGACGACGGCTCCTGGCACATCGACGGTGTCAAGCGGTTCATCACCTCCGCCGACTCCGGTGACCTGTTCGAGAACATCTTCCACCTGGTGCTGGCCCGCCCCGAGGACGCCGGCCCCGGCACCAAGGGCCTGTCGCTTTTCTTCGTGCCGAAGTTCCACTTCGACCCTGAGACGGGTGAACCGGGCGAGCGCAACGGCGTATTCGTGACCAACGTCGAGCACAAGATGGGCCTGAAGGTCTCGGCGACCTGTGAGCTGTCCTTCGGTCAGCACGACGTGCCGGCCAAGGGCTGGCTGGTCGGCGAGGTGCACAACGGCATCGCGCAAATGTTCGACGTCATCGAGCAGGCGCGGATGATGGTCGGCACCAAGGCCATTGCAACGCTGTCCACTGGTTACCTGAACGCGCTCGGCTACGCCAAGGAGCGGGTGCAGGGCGCCGATCTGGCGCAGATGACCGACAAGACCGCACCGCGGGTGACGATCACTCACCACCCCGACGTGCGTCGGTCCCTGATGACCCAGAAGGCCTACGCCGAGGGTCTGCGCGCGCTGTACCTCTACACCGCGACCTACCAGGACGCCGGGGTGGCGAAGGCGGTGCACGATGTGGACGCCGATCTCGCAGTCAAGGTCAACGACCTGATGCTGCCGGTGGTCAAGGGCGTGGGCTCCGAGCAGGCGTACGCCAAGCTCACCGAGAGCCTGCAGACCCTCGGTGGGTCCGGTTTCCTGCAGGACTACCCGATCGAGCAATACATCCGCGACGCCAAGATCGATTCGCTCTACGAAGGCACCACCGCCATCCAGGCGCAGGACTTCTTCTTCCGCAAGATCGTGCGGGACAAGGGTGTGGCGCTGGCCCACGTGTCGGGGCAGATCGAGCAATTCGTCAAGAACGAGTCCGGCAACGGCCGGCTGAAGGCCGAGCGCGCGCTGCTGGCCACCGCGTTGACCGACGTGCAGGCCATGGCGGCCGCGCTGACCGGATACCTGATGGCCGCGCAGGAGGACATCTCCAGCATCTACCGGGTGGGCCTGGGTTCGGTGCGCTTCCTGATGAGCGTCGGCGACCTGGTGATCGGCTGGTTGTTGCTGCGTCAGGCTGCGGTGGCCGTCGAGGCGCTCGACGCCGGGGCCAGCGACAGCGATCGGGCCTTCTACGAGGGCAAGATCGCGGTGGCGTCGTTCTTTGCGAAGAACTTCCTGCCGCTGCTGACCAGCACCCGCCAGGTGGTCGAGACGATCGACAATGACATCATGGAG
Organism: Mycobacterium sp. NGS48; assembly: GCF_059812585.1. NCBI lineage: Bacteria > Bacillati > Actinomycetota > Actinomycetes > Mycobacteriales > Mycobacteriaceae > Mycobacterium > Mycobacterium sp. NGS48. The sequence goes on along the minus strand of NZ_JCALCY010000001.1, from coordinate 4,043 downwards.
CTTGACGAAGCCGCCTTCTGATGTTCAGGCTTTAAGACGCAACAGTCCCCCGTTTCGCCGCTGCGAAACGGGGGACTTTGCGATTGCGGGCCACGCGAATTGCGGGCCCTCCCAGAACTGAAATGACCGCCGCTAAATCCCCTCATCCCAGCGGCGTGCCAATTAATTCAGGGAAGCTCCGCATCGCCATCGGGTCGGGGGGTCGGACGACAACGCGGAGCTATCCGGCACGTCGCATACCCGCGGCCCAGTGTTACAAAACAATCCGGGACGGAAATTCTCCGCCCCGTCCGATCAAGCCTCCAGGATGGCAGCGACGCCTTGGCCGCCGGCCGCGCAGATCGATATCAGGGCGCGCAGCGGCTTGCCGCCACTCCCCTTCTGCTCGGCCTTCTTTTCCGCCAGCTGCTTGGCGGTCTGGGCGAGGATCCGTCCGCCGGTGGCGGCGAAGGGATGACCGGCGGCCAGCGACGAGCCATTGACATTGAGCTTGGACCGGTCGATCGGTCCCAGTGCGGCATCCAGGCCAAGCCGTTCCTTGCAGTACTCCTCGGACTCCAAGGCCTGCAGATGAGCGAGCACCACCGACGCGAAGGCCTCGTGGATCTCGTAGAAGTCGAAGTCCTGCAGGCTCAACCCGTTGCGGGCCAGCAGCCGCGGTATCGCATACGTCGGCGCCATCAGCAGGCCGTCGGCACCGTTGACATAGTCCACGGCGGCGGTCTCGGCGTCGACGAAGTAGGCCAAGACAGGCAGCGAATGTTCGGAGGCCCATTCTTCACTGGACAGCAGCGCGACCGAGGCGCCGTCGGTCAGCGGCGTCGAATTGCCCGCCGTCATCGTGGCGTCGCCGGCTTTGACGCCGAACACCGGCTTGAGCTTGGCCAGCTTCTCCACCGAGGCATCCGACCGCAGGTTGTCGTCACGGTAGAGCCCCAGAAATGGCGTGACCAGGTCGTCGAAGAAGCCCCGGTCGTAGGCGGCCGCCATGTTGCGATGGCTGGCAACGGCCAACTCGTCCTGGTCGACGCGCTTGATGCCCAGCTGCTTGGCGGTGATGGCCTGGTGTTCGCCCATCGACAGTCCGGTGCGCGGTTCGCTGTTCACCGGGATCTCCACCCCGAGGCTGGCCGGGAGTTTGCCCACCAGCTTCAGCCGCTCGACATTGGACTTCGACCGGCGCAGCCCGAGCAATGTGCGGCGCAGGTTGTCGCCCAGGCCGATCGGCGCATCGGACGTGGTGTCCACCCCGCCGGCGGCGGCAACCTGGTAGCGGCCCGCGGCGATGCCGTCGGCCGCGGCGATCGCCGCCTGCAGCCCGGTGCCACAGGCTTGCTGCATGTCGAAGGCCGGTGTGTTGGAAGACAGTGCCGATCCCAGGACACACTCGCGCATCAGGTTGAAGTCGCGGCTGTGCTTGAGCACGGCCCCGCCGATCACCGCGCCCAGCCGCTCACCGGACAGGCCGAACCGGTCGACCAGGCCGCCCAGGGCTGCGGTGAACATGTCCTGGTTGGAGGCCTCGGCGTACGCGCGGTCGGAACGCCCGAAGGGGATACGGTTGCCGCCCAGCACCGCCACGCGCCGCCTGGATCGCAGACTCTCCTTCGAGGCCTGGTCGTTGGTCTTGGAACTTGCAGAGGAATTGGCAGGGGCCACGTTTGTCTCCGTCAGTAGGGGTTATCCGCGGTTAAGGTCATAGTACCCACGGTTCTTACTCTGGAGTAAGTTCAGTCTCGTTACGGTTGTCGATAGATGGCACGCTCGATATGGAAGGCAACTTCAGTGGCCCCCACGGATCTATTCTCTCAGGTCGTCAACTCCGGCCCCGGGTCGTTCCTGGCCAAACAGCTCGGAGTCCCCCAGCCCGAGCCGCTGCGCCGCTACCGCGCCAGCGATCCGCCACTGGCCGGGTCGCTGTTGATCGGTGGCGAAGGCCGAGTGGTCGAACCGCTACGTGCAGCACTGGACAAGGACTACGACGTGGTCGGGGCCAACCTCGGCGGTCGATGGGTCGACTCGTTCGGCGGATTGGTCTTCGACGCCACCGCAATCACCACTCCGGCCGGCCTGACGGCGCTGCATGAATTCTTCACCCCACTGCTACGCAACATCGGCCCTTCCGGCCGCGTCGTCGTGGTGGGCACTACCCCCGAGGCAGCCGGCAGCACCGACGAGCGGATTGCGCAGCGCGCGCTGGAGGGCTTCACCCGCTCACTGGCCAAGGAGTTGCGCCGGGGAGCCACCGTTGCGCTGGTCTACCTGGCTCCCGACGCCAAACCCGCGGCCACCGGGCTGGAGTCGACAATGCGCTTCATCCTGTCGGGCAAATCCGCCTATGTCGACGGCCAGGTGTTTTATGTCGGCGCCGAGGATTCCACCCCGCCGGCCGACTGGGACCGGCCGCTGGACGGCAAGGTCGCCATCGTGACCGGCGCCGCACGGGGTATTGGCGCGACCATCGCCGAGGTGTTCGCCCGTGACGGCGCCCGGGTGGTGGCCATCGACGTCGAAGCCGCCCACGAGGCACTCGGCGAAACTGCCACCAAGGTCGGCGGCACTGCGCTCACCCTCGACGTCACGGCCGACGACGCCGTCGACAAGATCACCGAGCACCTGCGTGACCACTACAACGGACACGCCGACGTGCTGGTCAACAACGCCGGCATCACTCGCGACAAGCTGCTGGCCAACATGGACGATGACCGGTGGAACGCCGTCCTCGCTGTCAATCTGCTTGCGCCAAAACGTCTTGTCGAAGGATTGGTGGGTAACGGCAGCATCGGCGAAGGTGGCCGGGTGATTGGCCTGTCGTCGATGGCCGGTATCGCCGGCAACCGCGGGCAGACCAATTACGCCGCCACCAAGGCGGGCATGATTGGGCTGACGCAGGCGCTGGCGCCGGAACTGGCCGAGAAGGGCATCACGATCAACGCCGTCGCGCCGGGATTCATCGAAACCCAGATGACGGCCGCAATCCCGCTGGCCACCCGTGAGGTGGGCCGGCGGCTGAACTCGCTGTACCAGGGCGGCCAGCCGGTCGATGTGGCCGAGACCATCGCCTACTTCGCCAGCCCCGCGTCGAACGCCGTGACGGGCAACGTGATTCGCGTCTGCGGCCAAGCAATGTTAGGGGCGTAGCCGGTGACCCAGCCCAGTGGTCTGAAGAACCTAGTCCGCGCCGCAGCCGGGGCGTTGCCGTTCGTACCGCGCAGCGACCATCTGTCCAACCGGACGGTGACGGTGCCGGACGTGCCCATCGACCGCGCGAACGTCGCCGCTTACGCTGGGGTCACCGGGCTGCGCTACGGCGACAACCTGCCGCTGACCTACCCGTTCGCGCTGACCTTTCCGACCATGATGTCGCTGGTGACCGCCTTCGACTTTCCTTTTCCCGCAATGGGTTCGGTTCATATCGAAAACCACATCACGCAGTACCGGCCGATCAAGGTGACCGATACCGTGGGCATCGCGGTCCACGCGGAGAACATCCGCGAACACCGTAAGGGCCTGCTGGTAGATCTGGTGACCGATGTCAGTGTCGGCAACGACACCGCGTGGCACCAAGTGACGACCTTCCTGCATCAGCAGCGCACCAGCCTCTCCGACGAACCCAAGCCGCCGCCCCAGAAGCAGCCCAAGCTGCCTCCCCCGAACGCGGTCCTGCCGATCAGCGCCGGGCAGATTCGCCGCTACGCCGCCATCGGCGGCGACCACAACCCGATCCACACCAATCCCATCGGCGCCAAATTGTTCGGATTCCCGACCGTCATTGCGCATGGGATGTTCAGCGCGGCAGCGGTATTGGTCAACCTCGAAGGCCGTCTGCCCGACGCGGTGAAGTATTCGGTGCGGTTCGGCAAGCCACTGGTACTACCCGCCAAGGCTGGGCTCTACGTCGACCAGGTCAATGACGGCTGGGATCTGAATCTGCGCAATATCGCCAAGGGCTACCCGTACCTCACCGGTACGCTGCGGGCGCTGTAGGACGTTCGACTGTGCATCGTTGGATTTCAGTGTGAATCCTGGGCGGGAAAATCGCC